>JAKVBK010000031.1 GCA_022447275.1 Oceanicola sp.
GGCGCGGGAGAAGGTGACGCCCGCCTGCGGGTACTGCACCACAAACGCCATTAATGATTGCAAAGATCGACCGCAGAAATTGCCTTGGCGGGCAGAAAAACTTGCGCAAATATCTGCGCACGAAGGGATGATGCGCACCCCTAACATACCAATCAGATAAGATCTGACTGATCGCTTTAGACTTAGCAGGTCGATCTGTGTCCCACCCACGATCACGATCCCTGTCCACCCATTTAAATCGTGGCAGGACAACCTAGAGTTTTCAATGAGAACTTTAGGTAAATTGGGTCGCAAGCGCTCACGACAGCGCTTCTCAACGTTAGTGTTATGGAATTTTGTAGTTTTTTATCGCATTGGAGCCCAGCTAACCCTAGTTTCGATCACAAGCCCGAGTACACGAAAGCGCAACAAAACAAAGATCATTGCGCCGTTTCATCTTTAACGTGATCAGATTCTCAGCTTTCAAAGAGCAACATCATGTTGCCCGCCTGCCTTTCCTAACGCCCTGTTTAGAGCAGGCCATTGCGCTCGCGCGGGAACCCATTGATTTGCAATAAGGCAGAACCGTCTTCTGAGCGACACGACACTTCAGGCGACTGCGCCTGAGGATTGAGTCTGCAATCCGCGCTGCGCAAACAGGCAGTCAAGGAGCGTTCCCTAGCGTCGGCAGCAGTGTAGACAAAAAGGTGGATTGAGTTCTCTGGGGAGATTTCTTCTTAAGCAACATCAATGTTTTAGATTGATATTTTGGTGCCGCTGAAGGGACTCGAACCCCCGACCCCATCATTACGAATGACGTGCTCTACCAGCTGAGCTACAGCGGCTAACCAAGTAACGCTAGGGGCTGGTCCCGAAGCGTTCGAGCGGGCTGATACAACGGGTTGCAGCGAATTGATAGACCCAAAATGCCTGTCAGTTTGCTTTCATGCTTTCCGCCGGAGCGCTTGTATCATTGGCGACATCCGTGGCGCTGCTGCCATCGGGACCTGTCTCATCGACGTCCATCAGCGCATCATCAATCGCAATTTCCTCGGCCTCCTCAAAAAGGACCACATCGTGGCCCTTCTCTTCTGCGAGCGGCCCAACGATCAAGGGCAGCATCTGGGCGGCACTGGCGGGCACAATCTCCCCCTCCGCCGGACGCTTCCACGACAGCGTATCAAGGCTGTTGCAGCTTTCGCAGACCGGCGACCACACCGCATGCACGTGGCCACAGACATCGCAAATCCATTGCGCATCACGCGGCGCAGACAGCGCCTTTGTCAGCCAGGCCCGCACGATCTGATCTTCGGCGCCTTCTCCGCGCTCGATGGCAGCCATGATCGTCAGGGATCGCACCGTGGGGTCTGTTTCATAGAGATCGCCCAAGGCGCGACGGGCGGCGGGAAAGTCCTCCGCTGCGATGTGCAACTCTGCGAGCAACATCTTCGTTTCCGGGTGATCCGGCTTGGCCGCCGTAAGAAGATTGAACCGCTTGATCCGCGCGGCTGGTGTTTCGTCCGGCACGATCTCTGCGAAAGCTGCGGCCAGATCGGGGTGGGGCTCGGCGTCCCAGGCCACCTTGATCACCCGGCTGGCCTTGCGCAGTGCCCCTTGCGCAATATGCGCACGGGCTGCCATCGCTGCCGCTGGCACCAACTGGGGCGACATCCGGTTGGCGTCGATCGCCAAGCGGTGCGCCGCATCGCCTTCCTTTTCGCGGGCCTCCGCCAGTGCCAAAACCGCATCCCGGCGCCGATGCAGATCCCGGGGCAATGTGCCCGCGCGCAGCTTTGCGCCAAGTGTTTTACGGGCGCCCGTCCAATCGTCAGCCCCGGCTTGCAATTGCAGCAGGGCATTGGACAGCTCTTCATGCTTGGGCTTCAGAACAAAGGCTTTTTCTGCCAGTTTCAGGGCTGTTTCCGTATCACCCTCGGCCAGCTTCTGGTTCAGCAAGCCGCGAATCCCAACAAAACGGGTGCGCTCATCGCCCAGCAGTTTCTTGTAGGTTTCGGTAGCGCGGGCTGTGTCCCCGGACATCTCAGCCGCCTGCGCTGTCAGCAGGTTGGTGAGCTCGGGCCGTTTGAGATATTTCTCGGCCTTGGCGGCTTTCTGGATCGCCACACGGCCCTCCCCAGACGCAAGGGCCATCATTCCCTCAGCCAGTGCCGTGAAACCCTTGCGCTCCCGGTTGCGGTCAAAGTAGCGCGAAATTGCCGTGTCATCCCCATTGAGGAACCGCACCGTAGCCACCAGCAAACCGGCGAGCTTGAACGCGCCCCAGACCACGCCCAGACCCACCAGCGCCGCAAGCACAGCCTGCAAGGGGCCAAGGTTGAATTCCGTCACACCAGAGATCGCAATCGTGATCCCGGGGCCGTTCTCCATGAGCAGGCCAACGCCATAGGTAAGCGCCCCGACAATCAGCACGAACAAAAGGATTTTCAGCATCGACCAAAGCATGGGTATATCCTCAGTTCGTATTCAGGCTGTCTGCCAGCGCCGCAGCGGCAGCCAGCGCAGAGTTGCGTTTCTCAACCAAAGCGACCCAATCGGCCAGAACAGCCTTGGCGCTGTCGGGCAAGGTGCCCGCAGTTTCCACAGCGGCCGTCAGATCGCCGGCTGACACGGCCGCCTCAATGCGGCTCAGAACCGCGTCAGGATCGTCACCCTCTTTGGGCACGAGGCTGCGCATCCCCAGTTGGGTGCGGAGAAAGGCGCCGATCCGGCTTTCAGCCCCCGACGTGTCTGCGGATCGCAAAGCATTGGACAAGGCCTCGCGGGCCAGTGGCGGGAACGCTTCCTCAAGGTCCGCCTGCGTGGGCACGCCACTTTCTGCAAGATCAGGCAGCGGCGCCGGTACATCCGGCAACTGCGCGAGCGCATCCGCAAAGGGCGCACCGTTCTCGAGCGCGATTTGCAACTGCGACAGGGCGACCGCGCGCTGTGCCGCTGCTTCAGCCGCTTGGGCGGCCGCTTCCCGTGCGGCGCGCTCTTCTTCTAGGCGTTGATTGGCCTCCAGCGCCTCGACAATGGCAGCGCTGCCCGCGCCCAGCTGGGATTGCACATCCGCTGACAGAGCCTCGAAGCGGGCGCGGGTTTCGTCGCGCAGGGCGGCAACTTCATCCTTGTAGGCTTGCACCGCGCCCGAAATTGCAGCGTCCGCTGCGCCCAAGTCCACCGTCGGTATCTCTACCTCTGCAAGACGGGCTGTCACATCAGCGGCAAATGCTTCCATCCGCGCATTCAAATCGTCACGCGTGGCCGAGATGCCCGCGCGGGCCTCCTCCAAAGCGGCAAGACCAGCCTGCAGTTCCGCGGCCAGACGCTCTACATTTGCAAATTGCTGACGATCAGGTGCCGGGCTCGATGACGCGCCACCAGCCGGCATTTCTGCAACTTGGGCCGCCAGTTCATTGAGCTGCTCTGATTGCGCCGTAACACTCGCCGACAGCGCCGCCACCGTCTCCTTAGAGGTGCCATCCATCGTCACCTGCGCCACGGCAAATCCAACCGCAACTGCGATTGCGCCGCCGATCAGGCCGCCTTTCAACCCCTCTTGCCGTACGACCACCTCCTTGCGGGGCGGCGCTGCGGCCTCTGGGGTCGGCTCTGAGGTCACCTCTGAAGTCGGCTCGGCGGCCGCCTCGGTGTCCAACTCTGTGTCTGGCTCTGGGTCGGTGTCTGGCTCTGTCTCTGGCTCGGAGACAGCCTCAGGGTCTAACTCAGGATCCGCCTCGGCACTCGGCTCAGGGTCCATCTCTGTGTCGGGCTCAGGGTCGGACACAGGGGACGGGTCTTCCTCAGGTTCCGGCGACATTTCATCCGCCTCATCGAGGGGCGTATCGCTGTCCTCTTGGGGCGAAGCGGCTTCGCTTGCGCCACTCTCATCACCGGTTGTCTCAGGCGAAGCGGCGGCGGGGTCTGACGCCTTTTCAGGCGCCGCGCCATTTTCCTTGGTCTGCGGTGTATCAGCGGCATACGCCCCCAGCGACGCAATTTCCTCCAGCGCAGGATCCTCAGGTCGCACGCGCGGCTTGGGCTCAGAGGGCTTTTGTTCCTCTGCCTCGCCTGCATCGTCTCTGGCGTCGTCACGCTCGTTATTCACCACCGAACATACCTCGAATCTATTACCTGGGCAGGCCTCTGAGTGTCAGCCTAGCTTGTCGGATACGCACCCTCAACCTCGGGACGTTGCGGCAATGCGGCATGACACTGCGTCGAGCATGGCCGAACCATCCGTTTGGCTGGCAATTTCAACGGATCGCAGCGTTGGGCCCTGCCAGCTATCTGCACTGGCCTGGCTAATGAAAATTGCCTCAAGCGGCGCGGTGGCATCGGCGCAAGCCCGCCCGAGCAGCGCAGCACTTCGCGGCGAATAAATCGGCAGGATCACTGCAGAACGATCCCTCAAGACCTCTCTGGCCTCAGCGGATAGTGGCACTTCTTTCTGGCGGTAAACAACTGTTTCAGTTACCTTAAACCCGGCATCTGAAAGGTCTTTGACCAACGTACCCCGAACATGCTCCCCCCGTAGCCACAGGATGGGGCAAGGCGCTTCCTTTTCCGTGATCAGCCGGGTGAGATCCGCAGAGGTGCCCCCAGCGGAAACGGCCTCGAGCCCAAGAGCACGGGCAGCCTGTGCTGTAGCGTCGCCCACGCAATAGGCCCGTTGACCCTGCGCCAAACCCGCACTCTGCAACGCAGCGACAGCATGTGCGGAAGACAGGGCGAGGACAGTGGATGTGTCAATCTGAGTTGACATATTTAAGTGCTCAATCTGAAGAATTGGGGAAATCACGACACGGCATTCCGCCGAAAGCGATTCCAGAGCACGCGCCACGGAGTGGGACGCCGCCAGTGGCCGCGTCAGAAGGACGACCGGCACAGGGCGAGATGTTTCCTCCATATCCTGCATGGTGGGGCACGTCCTTGAGCAAGCTACCGCTCCAATCTAGGCATCCGATCCCAAAAGCACCAGCCTTGCCCTGCGCCGTTTCCCGAACCAAGAGCCGTGCGAGAGCTGCCGCGATCGCCCGAAAGAATCAGCCCTACGGTATCGATCGATCGCAGGGGTTCGCAGGCGCAGACAGGGCCTGATTTTCGGGCCTCAGCCTGCATTTTTGCAATGAATTAACCCTTTTCTACAGGGGTTAACCAAGACCTGTAATCCTTCTGTATAGTGGCCACACATTAGCCCAACAGATACCCTTTTCCCGAGTGCCAACCGGTTCCCGAGCTGGCTGAAATGGGACAAGTGCCAGATGCCTGGATCCGCGTATTTTCTGTTGAACGGAACCGATGCCGGCCTGTTTGGCTCATCCATAAGCTCAGCGGGAAATTTTGATGCCGCGAGTTCCGGCATCTCAGAGTTCATCATTGGATCTGCGGGGGACAGCTCTGTCGGAGCAACGATCCTTACCGGTTTTGACAGCGGGGTCGGGACAGGCATCCTCGCCGATGGATCCAACTTGGCGCGGATCACATTTGAGACGTCTGTTTCTGGGGATCAAGCCGGTTTTGAGGTGATCGGCGGCGTAGACGTCAATGGTGACAGCATCGACGATGTGGCCCTGCTGAGCGACAGCGCCCTCTACGTGATTTATGGCGGCGTCACTGCCCTGAACAGCAATCTCACCGAGGCCGATCTGACGGGCACGGTTGGTCTTGTGGTCAGCCTGAGCGATATCACTGCCGATGCCGCCCTGCAGGCCGCAGACTTGGACAATGATGGTACCTTTGAACTGCTCGTCGGCCTGCCGGATTTCGGGGCCGATGCGCTCACGGCAGGGCAGGGGCGTGTCACGGTGGTGGACATCTCCGCGGGCACGGCGACGACATCAACCACCGATGGCCTCACCGCTCTGGACGCGCTCGGGGCAGAGATTTCTGGCCTGCCCGACATCAACAACGATGGGAATTGGGATGTAATCCTCGGCGCGCCCGGTGTTGACGGCGCGGCCAGCGCCGAAGGCGCGGCGTATGTTGTTTTTGGTCAGAACGCGACCAATCCGCTGGAATCACTTGACCTTTCCACATTGGACGGCACCAACGGCTTCACGCTGACCGGCATCGATGCAACGGATCAGGCCGGCGCATTTGTCGCCGCGGCGGGCGACCTCAATGGCGATAGCATCGCGGATCTGCTTGTCAGCGCCCCGCAGCATGACGCCGGCGCGGCAAATTCCGGTGAGGTCTATGTCGTCTACGGTAAATCCGCGGGCAGCTTTCCCGCCAGTCTTGATCTCGGCAACCTTGGCGCAGATGGCCTCACGATCAGCGGGGGCTTGGCAGGCGGGCGCGCCGGGTTGGTGGCAACAACGCTGGGCGATGTCACCGGCGATGATCAGGATGATCTGCTGATCCTCGGCACCGACGGCGCAGGCGACGCAGAGGGGTATTTGATTTTTGGCGGTAGCCTGAGCAGCGGCACGCTCGATCTGGGCACCCTGACACTGAGCGAGGGCTACAGGCTGACCGGCCTCGACCTTGGCTTGCAGGGCGATGACCCAACCGGGGCCAGCATCGGCGATGTAAATAATGACGGGATCAATGACTTTGCGCTGAGCGCGCCCAGCGCCGGAGCCGCGGATAACGGGGCCGTTGTCGGCCTTCTGGGCGGCCTCGAAAACCTCAAGGCATTGGATGGCAATGGCGATGGCGTCATTGACCTTGCAGCGCTGACAGGTGGCACGCCGCCTGCCATCACCTTCGTGGAGACCACCGCAAACATCAGCTATTCCGGCAGTTTTACCGGCACCATTGATCTGCGGCAAAACGAGACGACCGCCTCTGATGATTTCTCTATCACCGATACCACAGATCCAAGCGCAAGCTTCGATACCAAACTCGCAGGCACGCCAGAGGGAACAGGCAGTTTTGGGCGCATCGATATCAGCGAGAACGGCAGTCAGGATCGATGGATTTACACTCTGACAGCCGCAGCGGGCCTCGCCTATCTCGGCAATGGCGAAACATTTGACGATGTTATCCTCGTTACGGCCAGCAACGGAAAGCAGCGGGAGGTCACCGTTACCATCACGGGCGAAGACGACGCCGCACAGGCCACGCTCAGCCCGCATCTGACCGAACCACTGACCGAGGATTTCGCCTCCTACTCAGGTGATTTTTCCCTTGTAGACGTCGATCAGAACGACAATCCGAACCTCGCCGGAGCCACCTTGCAAAGCACCCATGGCCGGATTGAGATCAGCGCCGATGGTGCCAGCTTCACTTTCTTCCTCGAAGCGGACCTCTCCAATCTGGCTGCCGGCCAGAGCGTCACCGAGACATTCTCGACGACGTCGAACGGTGTTCCAGTCAGCTTCTCCCTCGATATCGCGGGGCGCACCGATGCCCCCACCACCCCGGAATCCTATGACTTACCAGTGACCGGGGGGGAGATCTTCCTGGCGGACGGGTCAGAGGAGGTAACAGGCTCCGCCCATGCCGACCGGATCGATACAGGGCATGGGGATGATGTGATCTTGGGCCTCGATGGCGATGACGTAATCACCGATCCCGGTGGCGACGACAAAGTTACGGCCGGGGCAGGCAATGACACGGTTACGATGCTGAGCGGTGAAAATACCGTCAGCAATGGCGGCGGTGATGCCAGCGAAAGCAACTTCTTCAGCGGCGGCATCGGCCCGGACACGCTGACCGGCGGCGACGGGAAAGATGTGTTGGATGGCGATCACGTCTCATCCTTCCTCGGGGCGTCAGACACCCTTGAAGGGGGCGGCGGTGATGATGTGCTCCGCGGGGGTATCGGCGCTGATACCTTTGTTTTCCGGCCCGGCGATGACAGCGATCGCATCGCGGATTTCGAAACGGTCGATTTCTCGCCCACAACCGGCTTTGTCGCCTCCGGCTTCTCGGCTGACTTCGTCGTGGGCACAGACGTGATCGAGCTGATCGGGTTCACCTCGCTGACCAGCAGCGCGGATGCTCTGGCCGCCGTTGCAGATGTGAACGGGCACGCAACATTCAGCAGCGAGGGTACAACCATCATTTTCCACGGCCTCGCTGCTGCGGATTTCACAGCAGACGAATTCATTTTGGTCTGAGCCATTTGGCCAGAGAGCGTTGGAGGCGAAAATATTATGGTACGAGAGAAACTTATTGCAGGCCTTGGTATCGCGCTGGGGCTCTCTGCCTGCAACGGCAGCGGAGACGGGCCAAACACTGTCTTCACCTACCAACCCATCGATAGCACCGTTTCAGGCGATAGCACTGTCCGCGCGGTGGGGGTGGCCCAAGAGGCCGGCAACAGCATTGTTGTCAAGAACATGCAAGGCACCCTGACACGGGAGAACCAAGCCCTCGAGATCGCGGGGCTGATCGTGGATACGGATGGGAGTTCCCGCGGTGTTTGGTCCGACGGGACAACCACAGTCGCCGCCTCTGGCGCGCCCGCCTTCAGCGGCGTGTATGACTATGTGCTGCCCGTCGAGGTCACCTCAGGTGGGCTGACCAACACCTATCTGATCGGGGTCGCCACGCGGCATCAGGACCTGCCCTCTTCAGGCAGTGCCACCTTCACGGGACAGTCGATCGTGGATGGCATCCTGACAGGCGGCGGCACCGGATCCAGTTCCTTTGAGGCATCGGGCGATCTCAGCCTGACGGCGGATTTCGCAGCCGGGGTGGTGGATGTGGTGATGGAAAACCTTGCCGGGACGGGCGCCCCGATTGATGAGATTGCCATTGGCGGCCTGTCCATCGTCAACGGTGGCGGCGACGCAATTTTTGCCGCTGACAGCCAGTCCACCATCCAGTTTGAAAGCGGTGGCACAGTGGTGACACCAATCGGCGATCCCACCAGTTTCGATGCAACGGGGGCCTTTTTCGGGGGCGACGAGAACGGCCCGCTTGAGGCAGGCGGCGCCTTCCAAGTGGACGGAAGCGGCGGCGGAATTTTCGGTATCTTTGTTGCCGATGACAGAAAGTAATCCTTTTGGCCTTTCAATGGGCCATTCAATACACACAACGACTCGATCTGGAGGGAGTGCCAAGAGATGGCCAAGCAGTTGATGATTTACGAGCGCGCGGTGCCAATTTCGGTGGAGGCGCATAAGAAATGGTCGGTCAAAACCGATGGGACCTATGGATTTGCCAAGGACGTCAATTCCGTGCCGATCCTGGCAGCCGAGTTCGCGCCATCCGCGATGGAATACACGATCATCTTTGCCGGAGAGGGAGACGTGGTGTTCCCTTCTGTGATCCTGGGCATGAAAGAGGGTGAAAATGCCTGTGTGAACGAGGATGGCACATGGGATGGACGATACGTGCCTGCCTATTTCCGACGCTACCCGTTTGTTTTCGCCGTCTCCGACGATCAGGAGACCTTCACCCTGTGCATCGACGAAGAATTCAGCGGGCTGAACAAAACAGGTAAAGGCGAACGGCTTTTCGATGCTGACGGGGAGCGGACACAGTATCTCGAGAACGTACTGGCATTCTCAACTGAATATCAGGCGCAGTTCGCGCGCACCCAAGCCTTTGCCAAACGGCTCCTTTCACTTGATCTGCTCGAGCCCGCACAAGCTCAGTTCAACCTTGCCGGAGGCGAGCGGACGCAGCTGACGGGGTTCAAGACGATCAACCGCGAGAAGCTGCGCAATCTGCCTGCAGAAACGCTTGCTGAGATGGCCAAAACCGATGAGTTGGAGCTGTGCTATTTGCATCTGCAATCGCTCAACAATCTTACGCCAATGACGCAACGGATCAGCGCCCGCCAAACAGCGGCCGCCTGAGGTATATTTTTGGGGGGGCGCGGCGGGAGTGGCCGCTTCCTATCTGGTTTTGCGCTGGGCGCGTAAGCGGCTCATTGTAACCGGCGTCATCCCTAAGAATGATGCAATCAAAGTATGAGGAAAGATGCCCTCGTAACCCGGAAATGCTTGGCGAAACCACGTAAGCCGCTCCGCCCCGCCGAGAGCGGCGAGGCACCACTCCCGATCCGCTTTCCTGCTCAACGCATCGCGCAAAACTCCGTTGGCCCAATCCCGGACCGCTTCGGAAGAAATCATCCAATCTGAAAGGACATCGCTGTCAATCCGCGCCACCACGCAATCGGTCGTTGCCACAATGGACACAAGCGACAGATCGTTGCGTGTGCGGGCGATATTTGGCGTCACAACACAGGGACCAACATAAAATCCGACGCAAACTTCTTTGCCGTCCTGGTCACAAATACTGCTCGCCAAGCATCCTTCCAAAAGCATGAATTCATCTGTTTCGGTTTCTTCTTGGCGGGCCAGGTGCATCCCTTTTCTGAGGCGCTGAGCTGTCCAATCTGATGCGAAATCATCCGTAAATGCGATGTCTGGAAAGTCCGGTGACCGCATCAGGAAAGTTCGCAGATCCATCTTCGCTGTCCTTATCAAATGATAATGCGGGTCACACCGTTTGCGGGCATGTGTGGCACAGGTCTGGGAGTTTAAAAATGACGAAAAGAGTTCTGCCAAAGCACATTGGGTTGATTGCAATCGGCTCAGGTTTGATCGCAGCTTCCATCTATTGGGTGATGATAAGCGTCACGCTCGCGCATATTGAAGCGGTCTCCGGGCAGACCCCCTTCGACATGCGCCCGGCCGGCTATGGCCCCACACAGGCAGCAGCACTTCTTGAAGCCCTCGGAGGGGACGGGCGCGACTATTACCTCAGGCGCCAGCTCGCCCTGGACACGCTTTATCCAGCGATGCTTGCATTGACGATGATTGCCACGATCTGCTGGCTTGGGCAGCGCATGCCAAACAGGAAAATTGTCCGCTTTGGCATCGCCTTTTCGCTTGCGAGCGCCCTGTTCGACTATGTCGAGAACCTCGGTATCCTGACCATGATCTGGAACTGGCCAGACGTTTCTGTTCCATTGGTATATGCCACCAGCTCAGCCACAATTCTCAAATCCGTTTCAACAACCTTGGCGGTGCTGCTGGTTCTATGGATGGGATTCAATTGGGCGCGGAAACCAAGAGCGCACGTTCATCTTTGATCGGGCAATGGCAGCTTCGCCCCAATAGCGGATCTTGAGTCCGCGCTCCGCGGAGGGCCGCTTCTGTAAGTTGACCGCGCTTCCAAACCGTACTTTGGGAGGGTCGTCGGGGTAAAATCCCGCCAAACGGCCCGTGTCCCACCAGATCAGAACTTGTACATGATCCCCAGCCGGGCCGAGGTCGCACTGGGCGTGTAAACAACTGAGCACAGAGGCGTCGCACCGCTGGAACATGCTGGGTCCCCGCCTGCATCCAATACAGGTGCGTCAACATCCGAGAACGTCATGTGCTGCACTTCAAACCGTCCGATCCAGTTCTCCCGGAACGCCCAATCGACACCCGCACCGATGACGACGCCGTTGGTATCCTCAGAAATAGACGCGCAGGTTGAAGTGGTACAGCTGGTAAGCCCGCTCCCTGAGTCCACCGCATAGGTTTCAAAGACGCCCGACCCCATGGCATAGCCGCCAAGGACATAGAGCAAGGCATTGCCGGATTGGATCCCCGCCCGGCCCTTGATCGCAATCACGGACTCCAGCGCATTGTTCACCTGAGTGCCAGTCGTCCCGGATGTGTTGCTCGCAATGAATTCCTCGATCACCATCTCGGATGTGTAGTCCAGCTCAATGCCTAACAGCAGCCCGCCAGAAAAGTAGCGATTATACCCGAAGGACACGCCGCCGGTTGCGCCAAAAATCGACTGCTCCGGTGCGTTTGAATTGAACTGATTGTTGAGATCGGCGTTGTTGGTCACGAAGGTGTTCATGTCGAGATGCACGCCGGCATAAAAGCCCTGAAAATCTTGCGTGAAGTCCTGTGACACAGCCGGCGTTGCAAGCCCGAGTGATGCGCCCATCAGGGTCGCGACGGTTAATAATCTGATCATACGAATGGCCATCCCTTTGTTTGGCGGGCGGGGTTGGGAAAACAAACGCAAACCCCCACCGTAGCCACCGCGCAAACCGGTTGGCTTCCCGCAAAAAGGGTATCCGCTGGGCTTTAAGGTGACCACTATACAGAAGGATTAGAGGACTTGGTTAACCCCTCTGAAAGCCCACATTTAAAGGGCTTAAGCCGCCCTCACTGCTCTTGTTTTTCGACAAACGCGCTTAACAGGGCCGGGATGAACCCAAGCGGGTTTAAACTGGCATTGAGAAAACCCTGATAGGAGTGCGGGGGATGCGGTGACGGAAGCTCCTTGGAGTGCCGAAATCGAGAGGAGTAGAGAATGCGCGCCTTCCAGAAACCGGGCTTCAATGGCTTTGGCGCGATATCGATTGAGGCCACGCCCAAAGCCGCTTTGCTGGCCTCAGCGCCGGGCGCGGGAACGCGCGGCGAAAGAACGGCCCTTCCCCGGCTTTTGCATTCAGTAATCTGCGCCCTGACGCTGATGGCGGCCCTTGCGCTGAGTGGCACGGGTTTTGCGCAGGGGGCCCAAAGCCCAAGCCTTTCTCAGCTGATCAGCGCCGGACAGTTCAATGCGGCGCGCGCCGCTCTTGAAGCGCGCAACCCATCCCGGGCAGATCGGGCATTTCTGGATGCGCGCATCCTCAAGGCCCAGGGCAAGTTTCCTCAGGCGATCCGGGGGTTTCGCTCCGTTCTGCAAATAGACCCGAACTATCTCAATGCCCGCCGCGAGCTGGCGCATACGCTTCTTCTGAACCGCAATTACAGCGCCGCACGCTATCACTTCGAAGCGCTTCTGATCCTCGATCAGAATGAACAGATGCGCGCGGGATATCGCGGCTTTCTGAATGTGATCGACAGGAACAAGCGGGTTGGATTCAGCGGCTCCTTCGCCATTCTTCCCTCCACAAATGTCAATCGTGGCACCACCAATACTGTTTTCGACACGACCCTGGGGCAATTCGTTGTCGATCCTAGCTCTCAGGCGGATTCGGGTGTGGGGGTGCAGCTGGGCATTTCCGGGTATCTGCGGCATCTGATAGGCCCAGAGCGCCGCATTTCCCTGAATTGGGGCCTCTCTGCAAAGCGGTATGAGAAAGACAGCTACAACAGTGTCACGGGCGATCTTGCCATCGCATTTGAACAGATCACGCCCAATGGCAGCTGGTTGATAAGCCCCTATGTCCGAAAGGCTTTGCAGGAAGACGACACGGACAATGTAGCGTTGGGGCTGCGCTTTGGGCTGGCCCATCGCATGCAGAACGGCAACCAGATCAGGCTGTCCATGTCCCATGAGCGTCGCGATTATGCTGTGCAGAATTATCAGGACGGCGCCTTTACCTCCGTCGTGATCAGCATGGGCCACAAGCTGAGCCCAAGCCTTTCTGCCAGCTTCGGGCTTGGGCTGGAACGCAGCACGCCCGAAGCCGATCACCTTCAATATGATGGCAGCAAGGTTTTTGCCGGCCTGTCAAAAGCCTGGCCCGGCGGATTGCAAAGCCAGTTTGGCCTGGAATTCGGTGCCCGTGACTTTGTGGGTGATTACCCCCTCACCCCTTCACCAAGAGCAGATGATTTCTACAAGATCAGCATCGGGCTTCAAAATTCACGGATCGACATTCTTGGGCTTACACCCCGACTTGTCTGCGCGCACACGGTCAATCGATCCAATGTCGCCTTCTATGATTACACAGCCACCGAGTGTCAGGCGTCGCTCTCAAGACATTTCTAAACCCCGCGGGGCGTTCCCATCCCTTGCGCGCCCTGCGCGGCTGGGCCTTTGGCCTAAAGCGGTGACAATGGATCGTGATCCGGCCCGAATTTATCGAGATAGGCGCGGGTGAGGCCGAGACATTCCCGTGACTGGCAGCTTTCCTGATGGGGGCAGCCGTAGAAGGCATTTCGATCAAATTCCTCCCAGAACGCAGGATCGATCATCAGGGTTGCCTGCGCATTGACCAACGTATCGCGATACCCATCCAGAAGGCATTCAGGGAAGTTCTTCACCTCCACCCGTCGGCCAAGCGCCCGCGCATCACCGATCGCACGCAGCAGGTAGGGCCGAATATCAGAGAAGCTGGCCATCAGGCCCTTCGGATCATCCTCTCGCATGGGGAAAAAGGTCCAGAATTCCATCTGGATCAGTCGCTTGAGATGGGACAAGGCAGCCACCATGCCGGGCAGCAGCGCATAGCTGCGGGTTGTAACCACACTGTTGGTCAGGATCCGAACGTGATCGTAACGATCCAGGTGGCACAGGCCCGCCATCATCTTGTCCCACGCGCCCTGCACCTGCGTAATGTCATCATGGGTTTGCCGGTCGCTGCCCGCGACAGACACGAAGAACTCATCAATGCCCGCCTCCACCAGACGGTCGGCATAGTCGGTGCGCCCAAGATGCATGCCGTGGGTTTGGATCTGAATATGGCGGAACCCGGCGGCGCGCGCCTTCTTTGCGATCTGGTCAAGGTCTTTGCGCAGGGTGATCTCGGATCCCGTCAAGATCAGCCCTGTCCATCGTCCGGTCTCTGCCTGATCTGCGCAAATCGCCTCAAACTCCGCATCCGGTACGGCATTCAGCCGGTCCATCGTGCCTTCGATCATGCAATGCACGCATTTCAGGTTGCAGCGAAACTCCATCGTGACCGAGACATAGCGATCATGGTGCCTTGGGCTGCGGTTCAAATGCGCCTCTTCGGGCACAACGCCGGGCCGCGTACCTGCACGGCCAATCGCGTTAAGCGCATTCTCAAGGCTGAACTCAGACGATGCCATAGATGCTGCCCTTGCTCGGAACGATTTGCCCTTGCGGGCCAACGTCATAATCCCATCCGACGTCAAAAAGGTGATGGGCCAGCCTATCACGATTCTCGCAGACATAGCGCTGCAGGGCATCTGGAAAGGCGAGCCGCTCCATGAAATGGATAAGCTGATCGACTTTGATCCGGCTGAAATACAGGGAATCCCGGTTCTGCTTGTTCGCCACCACAATGGTCTGAGCGCCTTCCATTTCCGGCCAGAGCAGACTGGGGATATGGAGGCTTTCCTGTTTGAGGAAGGCCGACTCTGTCAGCTTGTCGAGGATGTCCTCCGACTGCGTTTCCGCATCGAAAAAGAAATAGAAGTTCCGCAGATGGCGGCCCGTGCGTGTCTGGCCATAGCAAATACCCGAGGACACGGTTGATCCCGGATTGCCGATATAGATATCGATCTGCTCCAGCGGTGCGCCGGTCAGGTGGCGCGGCTCTATTTCGACGGAAAACATGAAATAGGGCACCCTGTCTGGGCTGGGCAGCGCACACGCGAGCAGATCGCCCGTGACCGCGACGAAATCATCAACCCCATATCGGCGCTGCTCGCGGGCGTAGTCATAGAAATAGAACTCCCAACTGGCCTGTCCTTGCCCCCATTTCAGCCCCCAGACCGTTGCAAACCGCCCCCAGCGGCCCTGCAACCGCGGGATCAGATGCGCCATTTCAGGCCCCGCATCCGCAGCAGCAAAGCTGGCAAAAAGCAGGGCCGAACTGCGCAGGGCACCAGGGATTGCCTCTTGCGGTGGCGCGTATGGCCAGAGGCAGAAATCCAGCGCCGGATCGGAGGGGCGGCTTTGCTCAGAGGCCGCGCGGGATAACCAATCAACCGGCCCGCTCATACTGCGTGCGCCCCGTAATAGAGTGTGGCAAAGGGGGCCCCGTTTTTTGCACTGCCCATGGCGATATGCCCAAGAAGCGCCTGCCTGGCCTGCGTGGGCAACTCTGCGCTGGATCGGCCCAGACAGGCAAAAAGCGGCTTTAGTATCGGGAAGTATCGCTCCAGCGCCTGTCCACCATCGGCAAGCGACACGTCATAAGACATCCGCGCAGAGCCCTGTTGCGTTACCTTCAAGACAACGGCTTCACCATCTGGATCGCCCATCCGCGCGCGCTCCAAAACCGCGGACATTACCGGATGAAAGGCCGGTTCCGACAGCCCCTGCGCAACCTCTTCCGCCATCTCAGATCGGGAGAGGCAGGTGAGGGTGTGGTAGCGATCCTCTGCGGCGTCTGGCCCGCGCCATTTGGCTGCGATGAACACGAGGCCCTGCTCGGGCGCATCTTGCGGAGCAAACTCGAGATAGAGCTTTCCAATCTCTCCATCGGCACCAAAATGCACGGCCTGCGCCTTTGGCAAATGGGCGATGATCCCCGGCGTCTGCACCGCACCGAGGTCAGCGCAGATTTGGGCAATGCGATCTGCCGTGACAGCCGCCCGCGGCACGGAGACAAGCCCCCGATCTGAGGCAACGCCCGTATGCGTCAGCTTCACGGAGGGCTCGAATATGCGCTCGCAAGGCAAACCCTCAGTGGCGGCAAGCAGCCTTTGCACCGCGCTACCCTGCATCGGAGGCGAAGCTCACAAGGCAGCGATGGCCTGCAGGCAGCGCCATATCCGGGTTTTGCAGCTCAAGATGCACCGCAAACGTGCCCGAGGCCGCATCGAAGATCTGATCGATGGCGGCAATGATGGCAGGGTGCTCTTGTTCAAAGGGCGGCGCGGGCGTCAGGCGTGCTGTCATCCCCGTTTGCAGCATGGGAAAAACCTCCACGGGCAGGAACGCCTCGACCTTCAGGGGATCGAGCTGGGCAAGTGTGACAATGGCGCCGTTTGCAGCAATATATTCCCCGGCTGATTTGTGGCGGTGCTGCACAACGCCTGCGATCGGGCTTTTGATGGTTCTTTGTTCCATCTGGATGCGGGCGCGGGCCAGCTCAAGCGCGGCCACTTCCTGCTCCAGTTCGGCCTGGGCCAAAAGCGCACGGGCCGTCACCAGCTCGGCATTGACCCGTTCCAGCTGATCCGGGCTGGCCACATTGCGCTCTACGAGGGTCATGATGCGATCCTGCTGGGCTTGGATCACCTCGACCTGAGCGCGCTGCGCCTCGATCGCCACCTTGGAGTCCGCGCGCAGTTCCAACAGGGCCATGGTCGACATCTCCACATCGCTGTTGAGCCGCGCAATGGGCTGCCCCGCAGCGACCACGTCACCTTGTGCAACGCCCACCTCTGCCAGAACACCCGGGATGGGGGCGCCAATCTCAACGACAAGGTTTGGATCCATCACGCAATCAAATGGCCCCATCTCCTGCGCCGCAACAGGGGGGGCAAGAAGGGCCGTCAGCGCCAGAGACACAGAAAGCAACTGTCTGTTAAAAAACATTTTTCCCTTCCCCTTTCTATTCAAGTTCACCAGAGAACGCCATGACATTGCCAAGCTGGCGATCCTGCTTCATGAGATCGCGCCGCATTTGGGCATGCAGGCGCTCAACCCGCCGTTGCCGCGCGCGAATGCACCAGGCGGCGGCCCAAGGCCCAAGCAAGAAGGCCAAAACCTTGCCCAACCGCCGCAAGATGGCAGCATCCGGGCCCGTCATCAGCTCATCTTCAAGGCTGAGCCAGGCTTCGGTCTGTCCCGGCGCGCCCTGGCGGCCGCAACGGCCCTCCAACTGGCGATCCACCCGCCGGCTGTCATGACGTTCACTGAGCAGAACGGCCAGCCCACCTAGTGCTGCCACCTCGGGGCCAAGTTTGATGTCCGTGCCCCGCCCGGCCATGTTTGTGGCCACAAGAATTGCGCCCCGATGTCCGGCTTTGGCAATCAGGGCAGCCTCATGGGCATCCTGCTCGGCAGAGAGAACCGTGTGCTTCAGCCCCGCTTTCGTCAGCGCGGCGCTCACATGCTGGCTGGCAAGGATCGTGCGGGTGCCGATCAGGACAGGCTGGCCCGCATCATGCAAACCCGCCACGCGACGGCACAGACCCGCCACCTTTCGGCGTTCTGAAACAAAAACGCGGTCGCGCTTCTTTTTGCGGATATCGGGCCTGTTGGTTGGAATTCGCGACACGGCAAGACGATAGACAGACCACAATTCCCATGCGGCATCCTGAGCCGTCCCGGTCATGCCAGCCAGATGCGCATAGCGGCGAAAGAACCGCTGGTACGTCATGCGCGACAGGGTCTCGCGGGTTTCGCTGAGTGGGACGCCTTCTTTCAGTTCCACCATCTGGTGCAGCCCGTCAGACCAAGTTCGATCTGGCATCACGCGGCCGGTATGTTCGTCCACGATCTGCACCTTCTCATCGCGCACGATATAGGCCTCGCCCTCATGGAAAATATGCAAAGCGTTGAGCGCCTGAAGGACTGTATGATCGCGGATCACCTCCACGCCCAGCTGGTCGGGGCGATTCAGGGTTCGGCGGTCGAGCCAGTCATAGCCTTCGTCGAGGATCTCAACCCGCCGGACGCCCTTCGGGATTCGAAAGTGTCGCCCCTCGGTCATGTTCCGGGCGATCAGCATGGCGCTGTAATAGACCGTGTGGGGCAAGCCGCCTTCCAGCTCGCCCGTGCCAGAAATGATCAGTGGGGTGCGTGCCTCGTCGATCAGGACGCTGTCTGCCTCATCGACAAAGGCAACGGGCAGGCCGCGCAATCTCAGATCCGTTGCACTGTTGGCCCCGGTAATCCGATCCACCTTCCGCTGAAGATTGCCCGGGGCGCGACGCAGCACGGCGCGGTCACGCAGATAATCAAAGGCGATTTCCTTGTTCGTCCCATAGACGATGTCACAGCCATAGGCCGCCTGACGGGTGGCGCCATCCTGGCCTTGCAGCACTGTGGCGCGGGTCAAACCCAGGAAATCATAGAGAGGCCCCATTTCCATTGCATCGCGTTCCGCCAGATAGTCATTGACGGTCATCAAGTGCACTTGCCGGCCCGAAAGCGCCGTTGTCGCCACAGCCAGCGTTGCACAGAGCGTTTTGCCCTCGCCTGTGCGCATCTCGGCAATCTGCCCGCAAAGCATGGCCCAGGCACCCAAAAGCTGAACGTCATAGGGGCGCATGCCAAGTGTCCGTTCGGCCGCTTCCCGGATCAGGGCAAAGCTTTCCCCGGCCAGAGCAACGGGAAGAGTGTGATCCTTAACACCCTTGCGCAGGCGCGGGCGCAGCGCCGTGGCAGCCGCGCGCAAATCCGCGTTTGTCATTGCGGAAAACCGTTTTGCATGGCGCTTGGTGTGCCGCAAAATGGGGCGCAATCGCCGCGCCCGGGCCCGCGCACCCTGCGCCACAAAAGCCCCCTGCAGCCAAGCCCAAGCGCGGTCAAGGTCGGTCTCTGGCCGTTCCGGAGCTTCGGCATACTCAATGGTTTGGGGCGGGCGCACCGATGCGCCGCCAAGCACCGTGTCGTAGCCAATCACCCTAGACATTGAACTGCCTCAAAAAGACTTGCCTGAGCCCGCGATACAGCCGAAAGCCCACCGGCTCTGTCCCATGATCGAACTTCACCAGCGCGCGCTGCCCCACATGAGACACCTCCCGGGCGTGCAGCGGCGCAACCTCGAACTGGAACACGCTTTCCAATGTCGAAAGGGCGGTTTGCCCGGCGGGATTGAGCACGATATCGCCGCCGCCCTCCGTGGCCAGCGCCCGCGAAGGCACTGTGTTCTGGGATTGCGGAAGCTCGGCGATCAAACGCGCGGGCACCGGGTTTGCAGGATCGTCAAAGAACAGAATCTCCACCGCCTCGGTCCGGCTGCGGATCAACTCTGCCTTGGCCTGCGGGATCGCCACGCGCAGGGCCATGGCATCGTCGCCAACGATGTAGCCAATCACCTCGCCCTGCTGAACAAGCCGATTGGGAAGGTTTTGCGGATCCTCGATCACGACGCGCCCAGCGCCGGGGGCCGTGACACTCAGCGCGGCACGCCGTTCGCCGAGACCGGCGATCTGATCCTCAAGCAGTGCCATGCGGTCACGCAGCAGCTGCGCCTGAACCTGATCCGTCAGCGTGGCAACCCGAAGCCGCAACTCATTCTCGCGCAGCTGCGAGCGCAGCGCTTCAATCCGCAGGTCCAGAACTTCATCCGACAGGGTGACAACCTCTTGCCCGGTTTGCGCCTGCGCCCCGTTGGCCAGCGCAACCTCGGTGACGATGCCATCGGTTTGGGCCCGGATGATCTGGTTTTGACCCAGCCAGACAACGCCGTAGCTGACAGTGACATAGGGGCTTGGCAGATAGAGAAACGCCCCCAGAATGCCCGCCATAACCAGCCCGACCACCGCCGCCGCCGCACCGCGCTTGCCGCGCAGTTCCGGCGACGTCGCCATGTATTTGATCCCCTTCAAGATCGGGCTGACGAAGGTGTTGATCAGCGCCCAGATCGCCAGGATGATCCCGATGAAAAAGAACTTCGAGGCCACGAAAAGCGCAATCGCAAAGCTGATAAAGAGGCGGTAGATAAAGGCGGCTATGGCATAAAAGAAAAACCAGCCGCGTTCGCCCCGGGCAGTAACAGGGCTGGTGGCGTCCTTGATGCGAAACAGGTACCGGCGGATCAGGTAAAAGAAGTACTTGTTTGCGCGCTGCCCCATGTTGGGGATCTCAAGCAGGTCGCTCATCACGAAATAGCCGTCAAACCGCAACAGCGGATTTCCGTTGAACAGCAAGGTTGAGATGCCCCCGATCAACATCACGTTGAAGGCAAAAGCCCGCAGCAGGCCCGGCTCGGCATTGACCCAGAAAATCAGGGCCAAGGCCGCCAGGGCCAACTCAACCATGATGCCGGCCCCGCCCACGACGGCGCGGCGCCATTTGCTGGCAAAGGCCGCTGAATCCGAAGCATCGACATAGGGCACCGGAATGAACACGAGGAACATCACGCCGATCTCATGCACCTCACCACCCCAGGCCTTTGCGGCATAGCCGTGCCCCAACTCGTGCAGCGCTTTGACCAGCGGATAGGCAAGCACAATGATGATCAGATTTTCTGCCGCCAGTACCTGATCCCGAAAGCCATCGGTCAGCGCGGTATAGTTCAGCCCGAACAGCACCAGACCGCTGAGCACCAGCCCCAGCCAAAGGACAAATCCAAGCGGCGAATAAAGCCACCGCACCAGCGGCAGCGTTGCCCCGAGGAACCGATCAGGATCAAACAGCGGCAGACGCAGGGCCATAGGGTTGCGGATGCGTGCAAGCATCGTCTGACGCTTCTGCTTGCCGTGCCGTTCGCCGATCTCGGCCATGTCGGGCGGCAGGTCGCTGACAATCAGATCCGCACGGTGCAACTGCGCCATCAGGCGGATCGTCTCTGACTGTGTGGGCGGCTCTTCAGGAAAGCGGGTGCAAGCGGCTTCCCAGATTGCCTGCATGCTGCGCTGACCATTCATCAGCGCCAGCATGTAGTTTGCCGCCGGCGTAATCCTGTGAAACTTGCCGCTATGGTGGTCTTGCAGCACGTACCAGATATCGCCCCTGAAATCCTGGCGGTGACTTTCCACATGGCCGCGCAGGCGCACCTTCAGCGGGGCAACCCGGTACCAGTCCGAAGAGAGGAAGGCGCGCACCGACATGGCTAAACCGGCCACCAGCGCCACAGCGCGACGCGGGCCCAATCCATCATGGGCTTTGTCCAGATTACGATCAGCCGACGGTCATCTATCTTGACCCGCGCGGCACCTTCCATACCCGGACGGAGGCGGGCGGCCTCTTGCAGGAACACCGCTTCTACTTCGAAGGTCGTGCGGCCCTCTTCATGGGTGGCCACGGGCGTGATCTTCTCGATGCGGATCGGGAAGGTTTCGGTGGGCAAGGCCGTGACGCGCAGCGCCCCTTCTTGCCCTGCCGCCATATCTGCAATCTGCCGCTCATCCACCTGCAATTTCACCCGGTAGGCATCCGCCGGCGCAAGCAACAGCAATTGTTGGCCCCGGCTGACAGCAGAGCCGATGGATTGGCTGAGATCGCCCGACAAAACCATACCGGAAAAGGGTGCAAGAAGCTGCGTGCGCGCCAGCTGCTTGTCGAGCAGGGCAATCTCGGCATCGGCCTGTTCAACCAGTGTTTGGCGAATGCTGGTCTCTGCCCGGTCTCTGGCGGCGACGGCGCGGTCAAACTCGATCTGCTGACGCTGGCGCTGGGTGACAAGCCGCTGCCGCTCCAGCAGCAAATCCCGATCATCAAGCTGCACCAGAAGATCCCCTTTGGCGACCATCTCACCCGCGCGGACAGGTGCCGCCGCGATGTAGCCGTCAAAACTGGGCACAATCGAGCGCTCAATCGTTCCCGTCACCTGCGCATCTGCGCTGACCTCGAAGGGCGCCTCGGCATACCAGAAAAAGATGCCAAGGCCGATCAAGGCTGCGAATACCAGCTTGCGGATCAGATGCGAGGGGCCCAGCAGGCGGCGCAACTGGTTGCCCGAAACCTCTATGCCTTTGGTGAGCAACAGCCGGTCATTTCGGCGTTTTTCCTCAAGGATTGGCGCCATAACCGTGGCGACTGCCTCCAGAATCTCCAGATCGCGCGGGGTAAAGGGATTGTCTTCAGACCGCTCGAACACCAGCGCGCCGATGAACTTGTCAACGGCATAGAGCGGGACAGTCAGGACATGTCCGGCATTGTCGTCCCGCGCCAGCGCCCTTGCTTTTTGCGTGGCGATGGCGGCCCCGTCATCCGGCTCTGGGTAGAGGACAGCAACGCGTTGATCGACGGCCTCATCCATCGCAGCGCAGAGCAGTTGCACGAGCTTCATCCGCCGAGAGAACTGCGCCGAATGAGAAATCGCCTGAACCCGGCAATGGCGCCAGCGCCGCAATCCAAGGGAAACACGAACGCAGGAGAACCGGGTTGCAAGATCTGTGACAGCGGCCCCGGCAGCGGTGATGAAATCCTCGCGCTCTGCCACGGAAACAACGGCGTTGAGCGCGTCAACAGCAGCCTGATACCTGTCCGCCTGCGCCTCGGCCCATTCCGTGCGGAGCTGGTCGCGCAGCCAGGCGGCGCCCCATTGCAGGCGCCGCATCGCGCGTCGCATCTGCGCTTCACCCTCGGCGCGAAACTCGGCACAAACAACGCCTTTGACATCGCCGTCGATGATCGTGGGCACCGCCGCGCACATGGGCTTGTCGGCAGGGGTTTGTGCTGAGGGCAGCGCCCCCCGCGCCGACGGCTGACCCTGCTCACCAGCGTGCTGTGCCGTTTGGATCATGAGCGGGGTTGCAGCGCGCTTGGCAGGATGCAGGCCCAAGGGCGTGATCCTGTGAGAGACCGGGTCAAACCGCATGCCAGCGACCGCCAGAACTTCAATCCCCGGTTCTTCTTCCAATTGCTGCCACAGAAGCTCCGCCCAGGCCGCGGCCTGATCGCGCGGCGCAGACGGGCCAGCCATTGCGCGCCACAGTGCATTCCCTCGCTGAGCCGCCGCCTGCGCCGGTTCAGCAGCAGCACCTTGATCAACTGAAGGGGCGGCGGGGTCTTTCATCCGGTGGTTTCATCCATCGTCAGCACCCCATGGCGCGCCTCATATTCGCGCATCACACGGGTGAGGATCGTATTCAGCCGCTTGGCGGCATAGGGCGTCAGGATCATCCGGTTGGTCAGCTCGACCTTCACCTGCCCATCCCCAAGCGCATTCCACGAAGAATGGGTGCCAAAGAACAGTTCAACCTGCTCACGGGTGCCTTGAATGTTCACCACATTGGCAAAGGCCGTTTGCATATGGCTGTCATCCCAAGCAACCGGCGCGCGGGATGTGCCGCTGTCGCTGGCGAAGGGGGCGTCGATATCTGCGCCTGTTTCAGACGTGTCTTTTTTGCTCATGGGTCCTCGGGGCTTTTCAAACCTTATCAATCAAGTTCACGGCCCCTCAGGCTGCGATACGGTTGCGCAACCGCCGCCACGCCATTGGCGGCCACCGTGCTTTCCAAAAGCCAGCCGTCCTCAGTGTCATCAAGGCCGGAGACCGGATCAGGGCTGTCAGGTTGACCGCCCGGATTGTCGTCAATGTCGTCGATGATCCAGACCGCCCCAGTTTGATCGACATAGGCAAACAGGCTGCCATTCGCGTCAAAGAACTCCAGAAGCGTGTTGGTGCCCTTCACCTGTGGCACAGCAGCGTCGTTGGAAAGGATGAAGATATCGTTGTTCTCGTCATAGACATAGGCGGCTGTCTCGGCGTCCGGGTTGAGCCCGCCAATGGTGGCCGCGCCCGCATTGACCACGATGCCCAAGGTGCTTGTGAAAGTGGTGATCTGCGCGCCACCCGGCCTGTCCGGCCCGGTGTCGCCCGTGACAGGTGTGCTCACGTCTGACGCATCGCCCGTATAAAGCCCTGCCTGCGCCGGTACGATCGTTATGCCGAAATTGTCGATCGTGCTGGCGGCAAGACGGGCGCCTGTGGGGATCACGGGCGGACCTAGGATTGCGCCATAATCCACGGTGCCCCGGCCAGAGAGGATATCCACATCCGACTGCTTGCGGAACTCTTCAAGGTTGACGGGATTGGTGTTGTCACTGTTCACGAGGCCCAACTCGCCATAGGGCTCACCAAAGAGGGATAGGGGTATGCCCGCAGCGCTCAGCGTCGGGTCAACGTCGCGCGCCCGGGTCGGGTCAACCCCATCCGCCTTGGCTTGCGCAACGATGAAGTCTTCCAACTCAACCGAGTAATCCGTGATCACAGTGGGAGCGCCCGCACTGCGATAGGGCAGGAAATACTCGTTGAAATCACCCACCCAGTCGATCAATCGATCGCCAGCGGTGTTGGCGATCAGGAAGTCGCGGCCCGCGCCCCCAAAGGCGAAATCTTCGTAGCTGATATCCTCGTCGGGGCTGTCGTTCAGACCCACAACCAAGCTTTCGTCCACATTCGGCGTTGCATCATTGTCGACGCCGGTGGTGGCCAGATTGTCATCCGCGCTGATCAGGTCATTGCCGTAACCGCCATAGAGACGGTCCTTGCCGGTGCCACCAAACAGGATGTCATTGCCAATCGCACCAAAGATACGGTCATCCCCGTCCGACAGGTAGCCGTTCTCAGACCGCGCATCGAGCTGCCCCTCCGTATGATCAAAGTTCAGGAAGAACGGATTATTGCCCGCCTCCAGCGTGACCTCATTGTTGGCGTTGAAGGAGATATGGGCGCGCCCGATATCCTGGTTCAGCAGCGGCAGGAAGACGAGATGCACGGCCGGCGAACTGGCATTGCGGAACTCCGTCTCATTCACGGCAGTCGTCGTGCCCGGATTGATCGGCGTATCAAAGCTGATGATGTGGCCCCTGTGATCCTGCGGGCTGGCGGCAACGGGCAGGGCCTCTGCACCAGAGATCGCATCCGAGCCCACCCCGCCATGCAGGTAATCCGAGCCCCAGCCACCAAAGATGATGTCGTTGGCCTCCGTGGCGCGCCAGTACTGATCGTCGGGGTTGGTGGGATTGGTTGAGAACGGCGTCAGGTTCACATGCTTGACCAGCATCCCATCATGGTTGAGCACCGCCCGCACCGCATCCTGATCGCCAGAGATAACCAGCTGATCCACGGCGTCGAGAGCGTCGATCCCGTGCAGCGGCTCGCCCGTGGTGGTGGAATTCCGGCTTGTCATGATGCGGCCATCATCCCCGATGACCCCGTCTACGCCGGAGCCGCCCGAAATCCAGTCATGGCCCGTGCCACCGATGATGTCATCGCTCTTGGCATCACCAAACAGCGCGTCACCGCCGAGCTGGCCGTAGATGACATCGTCGCCATCCTCACCATGGACCTCATCTGCCGCCCCCCGATCCAGCGCGGCAGCAGCTGCGTCCACATCGGCACCGCCCTCAGTGTAATCGAGCAGGTCAACCGCCCGCGGAATGATCCGCAACGCGGTGCTGTAGGTGTCGTACTGGAAGGTCACATAGCCATCAGCCAGGGCAGATGCCGTGCCCACGATGCGGAAGATATTGGCATTGTCCCCTGCGATCACGTCATTGTCGCGGGCATGGGCCGTGGCATCCAGATCGCCAAGATCATTGCGCCCGGCATTGATGCCTGCGCCCCCAAAGACCAGATCCGATCCGTCGGCCCGCAGTGTCCTGTCGGTCAGGCCATAAAGGGACGAGCTGCCCCCGATGATGTCGTCCCGGCCCAGATTGCCAAAGATTACATCATCGCCCGCATTGCCTTCGATATAGTCATCCCCGTCGCGGCCAAGGCCGTTGAAATCCTCGATCGAGGTGGTGATGTCGAGGAGGCCATCCGCCCCGCGCCCTGCCGCCACCGCAGTGCCTTGCGTCAGGTCAATGACGCCGTCTTGGTCAAGGTCAATGCTGCCATCGCCCTGGATCGTATCATCGCCCATCTGGCCAAACAGCAGGTCATCCTCAGAGCCGCCTGCGATGTAATCATCGCCGTACAGCGCGGGATCGACGCCATCGCCGTGATCGAGGAGCAGGATCGTGCGTTGCACAGTGCCGTCGACATTGACCTGCTCTGCATCCGTAACCAGCGGTTTGCCATCGTTGATCGCGCCCTGAGACGCATGGGTGTTGGTGCCGTACAGCGCCTCCCCCTCCAGCACCCGCATCCGCGCATCAAACTGGCTGGCCGCGCCATTTGCGCCGGTCTTGCGGTAGATCGTGCCATTGTCACCCAGAACAACGTCATCGCCCGCGCCGCCGTCGATCATGTCGCCCGTGTCATGGCCGCCCGAAACGTTGTGGCCGCCGATCAGATCGTCATCCCCGGACCGGCCATGGATGATATCCGCGCCCTGTTGGCCCAGCACAAGGTCATCGCCTGCGCCCGCATCGATGACATCAGCGCCTGCCCCTGACTGGCTGTCGGTAAAGATCGAGATGACCTCGAAATCAGCCACGCCCTGCGCTGTCAGTGGCAGCGTGGTCAGCGTGACAAGGCCCTCGGCCCGCAAATGATCGCCCGCGATCACATCACTGCCGCCATGGCCAAAGATTTCATCTGCGCCAGTGCCGCCGATGATCATGTCATAGCCCGCGCCGGACTGGATCACGTCATCACCGCCGATGGTCGGATCGACAGACCGGATCAGCGTGGGCAGGTTGGCCCCGGTCAGCGGGTTCAGGAAGACGATCTCGCCGTGATCCCCCAACAGGATGTTCGAGGCATCAAAGACGGCCGGTCCATCACCGTCATTGGCCTTGATCTGATCGCCACCCGCTCCGCCAAGCACGATGTCTGCGCCCGTGCCCGTGGTGATCTGATCGCCCATGCCGATGGTTGGGGCCAATGTGGCCAGTCGCGCAAGGCTGATGGGCAAGCCATCCTGGGCCAGCGCCGTATCCGTGGTGCCTTCGAGTTCGCCGTGATCGCCAAACACGATGTTGGCCCCATCAGAGGCATCGATGCTGTCCGCAGCAAAGCCACCCACAACGATGTCGCTGCCCAGTCCGGTGCGCAGGGTGTCCGCGCCCCCTTGATCCAGATCAAGGCTCTGCAGAAGCAGGGCAATGGGTTGCGGCGTTGCGCTGGCGGGCACATCAAAGAGCGCGCGCCCATGATCGCCAAAGACGATATCGGCGGCATCCAGCGTGGCGACAGACGTTGTATCGACATCATCATCCCCGGCACCGGCAAAGATCACGGAGGCCCCCGCACCGGTTGTGATCACATCCCGTGCACCGACTCGGGCATAGCTGGTTTGCACCCGGGCAAGGCTGATAAGCGCCGCCCCAACAGGGGCCGCCACATGGCCCGTGAGCATCCCGTTATCCCCAAGGATCAGGTCATTGCCACCGCCTGCCGCGAGCGTATCCCCGCCCGAACCGCCAAGGATAATGTCAGAGCCCTCAGCAGATGTTGTAACGCTGTCATCGCCACCATTGCGCACAAACAGAGACCGCGCCTGCAAGATCACCGGGGTAACATCTCCAGACACCGCGACGCGGAACCGGATCAGCCCGTTGTCAGCAACCACCACATCAGAGGCAGAGCCCACATCGTCGAGTGTGATCACATCACTGCCAGAGCCGCCGAGCACATAATCTGTGCCGACCCCGCCAGTCACATCGTCATCGCCCGCCATATCCGGCCGCAGGGATATGATCTGCTCTAGTTCAAGCGCCAATGCGCCCATGCCGCTGCCCGACGCCCGCCCGGTGATCTGGCCCGCATCCGCAAGGATCACATTGGTGCCATCGCCCCCTGTCAGACTGTCGCTGCCCGCGCCACCGATGATCACGTCATCGCCCGCCCCCGCGGTGATCGTATCCCCCGCACCAACGCTTTCCGCCAGAGTAGAGATCAGATCGATCGAGGCCGGATCGCTGTCCGAGATCGTCCAATCGATAACCCCATGATCCCCAATCAGGATATTGTCGCCGCCCGTGGTGACGATTGTGTCGCTGCCAAAGCCACCCAACACGATGTCAGTGCCGGTGCCGGTGGAGATATCATCATCGCCCCCGATGCCGGGATCCGTGCTTTCGATCCGTGCAGGTGTCAGGTTCAGCTGGCCATACGCTGCCCCATCCAGATGACCAAAGATCTGCCCAAGATCGCCAAGGATAATGTTGGTGCCGTCATCCCCAGTAATGGTGTCAGCGCCCTCACCGCCCAGGATGAGATCGGCCCCCGTCCCCGTTGTGATCACATCACCGGCGCCCGTGCTATCCTGCACCCCTTCAACCCGCATCAGCGGGTTTGCAGCCCCGGCCCCGTCGTGCCAATGCATCCGGCCCAAGTCCCCCAGAACAAGGTTGTCGCCCTCCCCGGCGACAACGCTATCCGCGCCAACGCCCGCGATGACCACATCCGTGCCCGCACCCACAGTGATCGTGTCGTCGCCCCCATGCGCATTGTTTGTGGCCTCGATGGTCGCCAGTTCCAGCGCGAGGGATCCGAGCCCGGCACCACCGGTGAATCCAGTGATCCGCGCAGTGTCACCAATGACGAGGTTGTCGCCATCGGCACCGCTGATCGTATCTGCCCCCTCACCCCCAATCAGGATGTCCGCGCCTGTGCCCTGCGTTGTGAGGCTGTCATCGGCCCCGGAGGCATCCGAGATTGACTCCACCAGATCGATCGAAGCCGTGTCGCCGTCAGAACTTGTCCAATCGATCAGCCCATGATCGCCCAGAAGGATGTTCGCGCCTGCCGTCGCGTGCAGCGTATCCTCGCCAGCCCCGCCAAAGGCGATGTCATTGCCCGTCAGCAGAGTGATCTGGTCATCCTCGCCCCGCCCGGTATCTGTCGTCTCGGCCCGGGTCAGATCTCCGGTGGACAGGATCAGATGCGTGCCAGCGGTCTGGGTGATCAGACCATGATCGCCAAAGACGATGTCATCGCCTGCCGCGCCTTTGATGATGTCCTGACCGCCTTGCCGGGTGTCGGCGCTGCGGAATTGCGGCGCATCATCCACAAGGGCCACCTGCACCAGAGTGCGGGCCACCAGATCCACGGTGAAGCCATTGTCGCCATAGATCAGATCATTGCCCGCACCGGCAGAGATATCATCATCCCCGCTGCCACCCGCAATGTGATCACGGCCAGCGCTGCCGATGATTGTGTCTTCGCCCACGCCGCCATAGATCACCACGCCCAAGGTCGCGGTATCGCTTGGGTCCAGCGCGGCGCTGGCATCGATCAGATCGCCATGATCATCCGGGAAGTCGACAGCGTTGAACACCGCCGCATTCCCGTTGGGCACCCCGCCCTCAAAATTGTAGCGCGCCCCGGCAGCGTCCGTATCGCCGTAGATCACGAGCAACGCGTGATCATCCCCCGTGGTCTTGGTGATCTCACTGACGGTGATCGTATCTGCCCCGCCGCCCCCGTGGATCTGAGTGATCGGCAGATTCACAGCGTTGGCATCGGCGGTGTCGAAGTCAGAGGCAATGTTGGTACCCTCAACGGTGAAGGTATCATCGCCTTGCCCCAGCATCAGCTCAACGATCTCGGTCCGATCAATCGAGATGCCCCGTGCGAATTCCAGATCGGGCAAGCCCGGCCCCTGATCGATGGTCACCGTGCCACTGCCCATGCCAAGCCCATCGACATTCAGGATGCCGTTGGCGTCATTGTACATGCGGCCCGTGTCAGCGATCAGCGATCCGTCGTTGAACAGGTTCACACGGTCATTCTGCTCGGTTTCTTCGTCGATTGTGGTGATGTCGAGGGGGCCCGGATCTCGCTCGGTGGGCAACATCACGGCGGCTTTCAATTCGCGCCCTGAACCTGCTCCCCCATCGATAACCAGCGGGCCAGCAATCAGATCCAGGCGATGTGGCTCGGCGGGGAAGCTGCGGGTGATACGGTCAATCTGGCTGGGCACAAAGCTGGGATCTGCCTCCAGCGTTACCGTCACGGCCTGATCCCAGTTCGCATCGGTAAAGGTCACCGATGTCTCAAGGATCGTGATGCCGGCTGTGACCGTTTCATCCTTCAGGAACTGCCCTGCGGCAACCGTGATGGTAGAGCCATCCTCGCTGAGCTCTGCAATGGCATAGGCGCCGTCATTGTCCGTGGTGCCGGTGATATCCATCACGAGGCCCTGCACAAAGCCATCGGTGCGGAAGTTGCCGCCATCGGTGCGGACGATCCGGTCTGCAGCATCGGGATCACGGATGAATTCCAGGGGGATCGCACCGCTGAACAGCGTTGAGGTGGTCACCCGCGGGCTTGCCACAACGCGGGTCTGGCCCTGATCGACAACAATGACCTTGACCGTTTCACCCGCTGCAGGCGCCTTCGAGAGCCGCAACGTATAGCTGTCCACCTCTCCGGGTTGGTCGATGATCAGCGTTTTGCCATCGCTTTCGCGCAGCACAATGCCAGCGCTGTCCCCATCCGACACGACAACCGACAGATCTTTATTCTCCGCGGCGGCGTAAACCGTGCCATTGGTCGAGATCGCGTGCACAATGTTGAACCGCTCGGGGTTTTCCACCCCGTCCAAGGCAATGGCCGTCACCGTCACCAGCTGGGGCTGATCCCAGTCAGCTTCGGTAAAGGTCAGCGTGGAGGCAGACAGGCTGATATCCCCGGAGTTGGACGTATCCGTGAGGGTCAGCGTCACCGTTTCACCCGGCGCGGGTTGGCGCGTGAGAACAATTTCGTAGGTGTCAGTGATCTGGCTGGCGGCGCTGCCTTCCTGCACGAAGGTGTCATAGCCGCTTTCAACCAGCTTCACCTCTGCGAGGTCATTGTCGGCCACTTCGACAACGATATTGGCAACCTTGGCTTTGTCGAACTGTGTATCCGCGCTGTCCACCGCGTGGGAGATCATGACAACGCGATCCCCTTCCTGTGCCGCATCATCCTCGGCCCTGACGGTGATGGTCTGCTCTTGGTCCCAGTTGGCATCGGTGAACTCGAGCACCACACCATCTGTAAACGTGCTGCCATCCGCGCTGATGAGCACCGAGGCGGCCTCCTGCCCAGCCACAGCAATATCCGTGGTGGCCGTGGTGACATCGACGGCAAAGGTCTCGTTGATTGTGATCACACGCCCGTCGCTTGAGATCGCAGCGATGGTGTAGTTGCCATCATTGTCGCCCGCGCCGGACAAGGTGAGGCCCTGCCAATCCCCAAAGCCATCATCAAGCCAACTGCCGCTGAGGCGGGTGAGGTCTGAGCCCACGAGCGTGATCGCATCCCCCGCTGCCTTCTGCGGCACGCTCAGCCTGCGATCCTGACGGGACGAAATACCGGCAGAGATCGTCACAAACACGCTTTTGCCCGTATCGGGCACGTCAGCCAGACGGACCGTATAGCTGTCGAGCGCACCCCCCTCTGCAACGGCAGTGTCCTCACCGGTCTGCGCAACCACGATCTGGCCCTGCTCGGCATCGGCTATGATCGGGGTGAGCCCGCTGAGAAGCAGATTCTGGTAATCGCTGTCCCCGGATTGGGACAGGTGGTTGATCTCTGCACTGCGGCCCTCGATCTCTGCAGAATAGACCGCGCCTGTGACATCGCCCGCAACGTTGATCGTGTCGCTGCCCAACCCGCCGATGACCGTGGTGACAGTGCCATCCTTCGTTGATTGCACGAAGATCGTGTCATCACCCTCAAGCGCGTCAACCTCGAGCGCTTCTTCGTTCTCGGAAAGGCGCACGTTGAGGCCCGCGCCAAAGACACCTTCCTCGGTGACAACCAGCGTGTCATTGCCTTCAGTGCCAAGCACAACGACCTTGTCAAAGCCTTCGCCCCCGTCAATGTCGACAGGTGCATTGATGTTGTACTGGATCGCGTCATCGCCGCCGCCAGCCGTCACCCCGACATTGCCCTGACCATTCAGCTGGCCCGTATCTGCCAGCAGGAAGGCGCGGACAACAAACTCATCATTGCCGTTTTCGCCTTCAAGGCGCACTTCGGCCTTGTTGGAATAGACCGTGAAATCATCAGCCCCCTCACCGCCAAATGCGGTGATCGCAAATGTGCCGCCCCGCGACAGGAACCCGCGGGTGGTTTCGACCGTGGCAATATCATCCCCCAGCGCAATCCCGTTTGAGATGAGCAGGCCGTTCTCGGTGTAAGTGCCGCCCGCCACCGGGTCCGATCCGAAAAGCTGGCCGATCTGGAAGCTGTCTGCGCCCAACCCGCCATCCATGGTGATCGTTGTGGCGTTGTCGTCCGAGATGAACAGGTCATCGCCCGCGCCACCGATCATGGAGAAGCGGCCATTGAGGCTGCGATCGTAGTCGATGCGCTCCACCGAAGCGGGCCGGCCAGTGGCCAAGCCGCGGATCTGATCTTCGGTGCCATGCAGCAGCGCAACAAAACCGGCACGGCTGAGGAAGGTATCATTATCACCAGTGCCCAGCATCTCGAGGGTATCGGCCCCATTGGCCGGGTCTATGCCGCCGCTATCGGAAACCGTGATGAGGTAGTCGACACCGATCCCTGCGGTAGAGCCCCAGGTCTGGATCACGATGTCATCCGCATGGCTGCCACCATCGATCAACAAGCTGTCGCCTGCGGCCTGGTTATCGGGCCGAATGATCTGGATGAAATCATCCTGATCGCCCGTCCGGATGGCCATGGCGCCGGTGCTGGTGCTGTCTGTGACAAGCACCTCATCCGCCCCGGTACCGGTTTGCACTTCGATGATCGGGGCGCTCAATGCGGCATTGGTGGCATAGACCTCATCACGCTCCGCGCCTGTCAGAATATCCAGCCGCACCGCGCCAGTAAGGCTGCCGGTGACGTCCACGATATCGCGGCCGGAGCCAGAGGTGATCGTCAAGGCGCCGCTTGTGGCCGAAACGGAGCCGTCAATGTCCGTGCGCCCACCCCCATTGCCAGTGTCAATGGTCAGGGCAGACCCGCTCAAGACGCCGGCGCTGGTCAGGTTTACGGTGTCAAAGCCCTCCCCAGTGGCGATGTCGAAGGTGCTGACCGATGTGACCGAAGAGGTGATATCCACATCATCCGCGTCGCCGCCCATATCCACCCGGAAGAGGCCCGACGCCGTCACATCGCCATCCAGATCGATCCGGCCCTGGCCTTCGCCCGTGTCCATCTCGATATCCGCGCCGCTGATCGCGCCGGCGTCCGTCAGGTTGATCGTGTCCGCTCCGGCGTGGGTGTCAAAGTCGATGGCACCCGTGGCCTGAACCGTGCTGGTGATGTCGATGTCGTCCTGGTCATCGCCCATATCGAGCAGCAGGAAGCCCGACGCCGTCACATCGCCATCCAGATCGAT
>JAKVBK010000032.1 GCA_022447275.1 Oceanicola sp.
ACCTCAAACGTCAGCTAATCATCGTTCGCGATATCGGCGTGGTTTGATGGGCTTGCGGCATAAACACTGACGATACTGGCCAAAACCGTAAAAGAAGCGCACCTGACGCGGAGCACCCTTCAGGGAAAATTTTCCGTAAAATCAGTCCGTATCGCCTCGCAGCTTTGTCACATAAAAAAAAACCTACCGCGAAAAGTCCGCGGTAGGTGTGTGGTGTATGTCCCGAGGACCTGAATGCGTCGAGCGAACTCAGGGGCGGTTTTGTTTTATTTCAGGTCAGAGCGTTTAGCTGGCTGCTTCAACAGCCCGCTTGGTCATGACCTTAACGAGATGGGCCCGGTACTCCTTGGAGGCGTGCAGGTCTGCAATCATCCCGTCAGCCGCAACGGACAAGCCGTCCACCGCATCCGCAGAGAAGTTGGCAGACAGCGCTTCCTCGGCTTCGGTCCAGCGGAAGACGCCCTCTTCAGACGCGCCGGTGACAGCCACCCGCACGCCATCGGCGTATTTCGCAACAAAGACAGCCGTCAGAGCAAAGCGCGAGGCAGGCTGCAGGAACTTCTGATAGCTGGACGCCTCTGGCACCGGGAAGCGCACCTCGGTGATGATTTCGCCTTCCTCAAGGGCCGTTGCAAACATGCCCTGGAAGTAATCATCAGCCGCGATTTCCCGGCTGTTGGTGACGATCGTGGCACCGGTGCCCAGCGCACCCGCCGGATAGCAGGCTGCCGGATCATTGTTGGCCAGCGAGCCGCCAACCGTGCCCCGGTTGCGCACCATCGGATCCCCGATTTGGCTTGCCAGACCTGCAAGGCCGGGAAAGCTGGCAGCAGCTTCAGCCGCGACAGTGGCGTGGGTGGTGGCCCCGCCGACGCAGACCGCGCCGTCATCGCCAATGCAGACGCCCTGCATTTCAGGAATACCGGTGAGGGACACCAGCGTATCAGGCGCAGCGAGGCGCTGTTTCATCGTCGGAAGCAGGGTTTGCCCTCCCGAGAGGGCCTGCGCTTCGTCACCGGCCAGCGCAGCGGCGGCGTCGGCGATGGTCGAGGGTTTTACGAACTCGAAATTGTGCATTTTCAGTTTCTCCGGATCTACGCCTTGCGTGTCTTGCGGCAAGACGGGTTCCATAGTTTCGGAAGCCGGGGCGAGCGCGCCAAGCGGCCCGCCCCGGCAGATCCTTCATCAGCCGTTCATGGCGCTCCAGACGCGCGAGGGCGTCAGGGGCATGTCGATATGCGGCACGTTGTGGCCACCGCGATGCAGCGCATCGAGCACGGCGTTCACAACTGCCGGGGGCGACCCGATCGCACCGGCTTCACCGCAGCCCTTCACACCCAGCGGGTTGTGGGTACAGGGCGTGACGCAGGAGTGATCCACCGTCATGAACGGAATGTCGTCCGCGCGCGGCATGGTGTAATCCATGAAGGACGCTGACAGCAGCTGGCCATTCTCATCATAAGAACAGTTCTCCAGCAGCGCCTGGCCGATGCCTTGCACGATGCCACCATGGACCTGACCGGCAACGATCATCGGGTTGACCACGTTGCCGAAATCATCTGCCGCGGTGAAGTTCAACACATCCACCTTGCCGGTGTCTGGGTCCACTTCAACCTCGCAGATATAGGCCCCTGCGGGATAGGTGAAGTTGGCCGGATCATAGAACGCGGTCTCTTCGAGGCCGGGCTCAAGATCTTCGAGCGGGTAGTTATGGGGCACATATGCTGTCAGTGCCACATCTCCCCAAGCGATCGACTTGTCGGTGCCGGCCACAGAGAATGTGCCGTCCTTCAACTCGATATCGCCCTCGGCAGCTTCCATCAGGTGGGCCGCGATCTTCTTGGCCTTGTTGATGATCTTCTCGGTCGCCCGCACGATGGCAGAGCCACCGACCGCGAGGGAACGGGAGCCATAGGTGCCCATGCCCATCGGCGTGTTGGCCGTGTCGCCATGGACGATTTCGACCATGCTTTCATCGATGCCGATCATCTCGGCCACGACCTGCGGGAACGTTGTCTCGTGCCCTTGGCCGTGGCTGTGCGAGCCTGTCATGACCACGAGGCCGCCGGTGGCGTTCACACGCACAGTGGCGGATTCATAGAGGCCGGCACGGGCGCCCAACTGCCCCACGAGGGCCGAAGGTGCGATACCGCAGGCTTCGATGAAGTGTGCAACGCCGAGGCCGCGCAGCTTGCCATTGGCAGCCGATGCAGCAGCGCGGGCATCAAAGCCGGCCACATCCGCAAGATCCGCACCTTTGGCGAGCGTGGCGTGGTAGTCGCCCGTGTCATACTCCACGGCCACCGGGGTGGCGTAGGGGAACATGTCCTTCGAGATGAAGTTCTGGTTGCGCAGATCGATGGGAGACACACCCAACTCACGTGCGGCCATGTCGACGATCCGCTCCAGCTGGAAGGTTGCCTCGGGGCGTCCGGCCCCGCGATAGGCATCCACTGGCACCGTCGTGGTAAAGATCGACTTCACGTTCACCTGCACAACCGGCGTCTTGTAGTTGCCGGCCATCAGTGTGCCGTGCAGATAGGTTGGGATCGACGGGGCGAAGGTGGACAGGTACGCGCCCATGTTGGCCAGCGTATCGGTCCGAATGCCGATAAAGTTGTTATCGGCATCCAACGCCAGTTCCATCTTCGTGATGTGATCCCGACCATGGGCATCTGACATGAAGGCTTCAGAGCGCGAGGATGTCCACTTGACCGGACGCCCACACAGTTTGGCGGCCAAGGTACAGGCTGCCTCTTCCGCATAGTGATAGATTTTGGCGCCAAAGCCACCGCCCACATCCGGGGCAACCACCCGCAGCTTGTGCTCGGGGATGCCCAGCACGAACGCGCCCATCAGCAGGCGGATCACATGCGGGTTTTGCGAGGTGGTGTAGAGCGTGCTTTCGTCATTGTGGGAGGTGTAGTCACCCACAGCGACGCGCGGCTCCATCGGGTTGGCGACAAGGCGGTTGTTCACCAATTCGAGTGTGGTGATGTGTGCCGCCTTCGAAAAGGCTTCTTCCACGGCCGCATCGTCAGAACCGAAGGTCCAGTCGTAGCAGAGATTGTCGTCAAACTCATCATGGACTTTGGTTGCACCCGCATCGAGCGCCGTCGACATGTCGACCACCGCGGGCAGTTCCGTGATGTCCACATTGATGGCTTCGGCCGCGTCGCGCGCCTGCTCCAGCGTGTCGGCGATGATCATCGCAATCGGATCACCCACATGGCGCACCTTGCCCTCGGCGAGGATCGGGTGCTTGGGCTCCTTCATGGGCTGGCCATGGCGGTCCGTGACGCACCAGCCGCAAGGAATGCCACCGGCGGCTTCGAAATCAGCGGCTGTCAGAATGCTGACAACGCCATCCATACCGGCCGCGGCTGCGGTGTCGATGCTGTTGATTGTGCCATGAGCCACATCAGAGCGCAGGAAATAGGCATGTGCCTGTCCAGCGATGTTGATGTCGTCTGTGTACCGGCCTTTACCGGTCAAAAAGCGTAGGTCTTCGCGGCGCTTAGGTGCTGCGCCAATTCCGTTGTCCTTGGGCATGATATCCTCCCGAAATCATTCACGTGCGTGGGCATACTCTGTGCGCATGCCCTGCTAGCTTGCCTTGGGTCTTCTCTTATTCGGCGGCGATTGCTCCACCGCTTTCGTCGAGCTGGCCGGACGCGGCCAAAACGGATTTCACAATGTTGTGGTACCCGGTGCAGCGGCAGATATTGCCTTCCAGGTAATGCCGGATCTCGGCTTCGCTGGGCTTGGGGTTTTCTTTCAGCAGGGCCGCTGCAGACATCACCATGCCGGGTGTGCAGAAACCGCACTGAAGGCCATGATGCTCTTGGAATGCAGCCTGAATGACAGACAGCGAGCCGTCGGCGTTGGCCATGCCCTCAATCGTTGTCACGTCGGCTCCGGCAGCATCAGCGGCCAGCATGGTGCAGGATTTCACGGCAACGCCGTCCACATGAACGACGCAGGCGCCGCATTGCGACGTATCGCAGCCCACATGGGTTCCCGTCAGGCGCAACTCTTCGCGCAGGAAAGACGACAAGAGCGTGCGGCCCTCGGCATCCCCCTTGACGGATTTCCCGTTCACTTTCATCTCGATTTCAGACATGTTCTCTCTCCCTTGAGTGCCCTTTTACAGGCCTGTCTTGGTCGGCGCCGCGCTCCGTCAACGAGCGCGACGCTGTGCTTCCTAGTGACTTAGCCGCGCAGGCGACCAAACCAACCCTTCTTCTCCTCACCACCGTCGGTGGAATCCTCTCCAGTCTGTTCGGCTTCTTCTGGCCCTTCAACTGTTATCTGGAATTTCTCAAAAAACTGGTCCGCCATTTTCTTGGCAAAGCCATCAATAATGCGGCTACCCAACTGCGCGAGCTTGCCGCCCACCTTGGCTTCGACCTCGTAGGAAAGCTCCGTGCCGCCTTCGACGGCCGTCATGGTGACGTTGGCGCCCCCTTTTGCGAAACCCGCAGCGCCGCCCTTGCCTTCACCCGAAATGGTCAGGCTCTCGGGCTCCACCCGGTCAGACACTTCTACGGCGCCTTTGAAGGTGGCCTTCACAGGCCCCACCTTCTGCACCACTGTGGCCTCAAAGCCTTCATCGGCTGATCCACTGATCTCCTGACAGCCTGGGATGCACGCTTTCAGCACCTCCGGGTCAAGAATGGCAGCCCAGACCGTAGCTTGATCTGCGGCGATTGTTCGGGTCCCTGACATTTGCATGGTCAGTGCAGTCCTTAATTCACGGTCGCATTCATCCAGAGCACATCTGCGCCCTTCATTGACGACCAAAGTCCTATTGCGCGATCCGAAGGATGGTTTCGGACCACATTACGTGGTTGGGGACTTGAACCGGCGCGATGTCAGCATCGCCCCGGGGGGAGAAGAGGCAAGTCTTGTGCTTCCATACTCGCGGCAATTTGGCTGCCGTCAAGCACGTAGCTCAATGCACCACGAACAGGATAACTAGACTTGTGGCTAGAAAGTGAAGAGCCAAATTGCCCCACCCTTCCTTCACAGCGCTTTGGGGCGCTCTGCTCCACTCAACGCATTTTTCCATTTCGACGCCTGCAGCAGGCCGGCAAACCTCTGACAGCATTTAAGAACACTTTGTTTTTCAGAGTGTTTGGCTTGGGCAAATCTGAGGGAAACTGCCGTTTTTTGAGACGCGGAGACCTACAATTCGACAATCCCTGCCAGTTTTTTGAGAAAATTGCTTGCGGCCCACCGCATTGCCGCCGTTAACTGACGCCTGACATGTGCCCGCCAGAGGCACAGCATGACACCACAGGGAAACAAGGAAAGCGTGTGCCCAAAGACGCAAGCCAATCCGCATTCGTAGAATTCCAGCGTGTTCAGAAAAGCTATGACGGGGAAACCCTCGTCGTGAAGGATCTGAACCTGTCCATGCCCAAGGGCGAATTCCTGACCATGCTCGGGCCCTCAGGGTCTGGCAAAACCACCTGCCTGATGATGCTGGCCGGCTTCGAGACCGCCACCCATGGCGAAATTCTGCTGGACGGAAATCCCATCAACAATATCCCGCCGCACAAGCGGGGCATTGGGATGGTCTTCCAGAACTATGCGCTGTTCCCGCACATGACCATCAACGAAAACCTCAGCTTCCCGCTGGAGGTACGTAAGATCGGCAAGTCGACGCGCGAAGAGAAGGTGAAGCGCGCGCTCGACATGGTTGAGATGGGCGCCTTTGGGGGCCGCCGGCCAAGTCAGCTTTCGGGCGGGCAGCAGCAGCGGATTGCACTGGCCCGCGCGCTGGTGTTTGAACCTGAGCTGGTATTGATGGACGAACCGCTGGGCGCGTTGGACAAGCAATTGCGCGAAAAGATGCAGTTCGAAATCACCGATCTTGCACACCGCTTGGGTATCACCGTTGTCTATGTGACCCATGACCAGACTGAGGCCCTGACCATGTCAGACAGGGTCGCGGTGTTCAACGATGGGCGCATCCAGCAATTGGCGCCGCCCGATCACCTCTATGAAGAGCCGGAAAACAGCTTCGTCGCTCAGTTCATCGGCGAAAACAACACGCTCGAAGGCGTTGTCGAAACCATCGACGGCGAGAGCTGTACGGTGCGGCTTGATGGCGGCGAAGTGATCGACGCCAAGCCCGTCAATGTCAGCCAGCCGGGCGAACGCACCAAAGTGTCTATCCGCCCGGAACGCGTCGAATTCAACGCGGAACGCCTGCAGAAAGGGGCCCACACCCTGAAGGCCGAAGTGCTCGAATTCATCTACATGGGCGACATTTACCGCACGCGCCTGCGCGTTGCCGGAAACGAAGATTTCATCGTCAAAACCCGCAACGCGCCGGATCAGCGCCGCCTGCAACCGGGCGAGCAGCTCGAAATCGGTTGGCTGCCCAGCGATTGCCGGGCCTTGGACGCATAAGCTTTCGAACGGCCGGCCTGCGGCTTCTGCGGGGCGGCACTTCGGTGGTCGGACGGTCCCGTCGTCCGGATCACCTTGAACTTACAACACGGGAAAACAACTGGGAGATGACCCTTATGAAACTCACTACTGCTCTGCTCGCCACGAGCGCGCTGGTCGTGTCGGCCGGTGTCGCCTCGGCACAATCCATGACCATCGTGTCCTGGGGTGGCGCATATTCCGCGTCCCAGAAGAACGCTTACCATGATCCCTACTCGGAAAAGACCGGCGTCGAGATCATCAATGATGACAGCTCGGCGGAAGCCGTGGCCAAACTGCGCGCCATGAACGAAGCCGGCAACGTCACATGGGACGTGGTCGATGTGGTTGGCGCTGACGCCATCCGCCTGTGCGACGAAGGCCTGGCCATGGAAATCGACCATGACGAGGTTCTGGCGGCTGCCCCCGATGGCACCTCCGCCTCCGACGATTTCGGTGACCTGATCGTGTCCGACTGCTTCGTGCCGCAGATCGTGTATTCCACCACCTTCGGCTATCGCACCGACATGGTGCCTGCCGGCGTGGAAGCCCCCAACGACATCTGCGACGTGTTCGACCTGGAAACCTATCCGGGCAAGCGCGCGTTGGAAAAGCGTCCGATCAACAACATGGAATGGGCGCTGCTGTGCTCCGGCGTTGCCAAGGAAGACGTCTATGACGTGCTGGAAACCGAGGATGGTATCGCCATGGCGCTGGCCAAGCTCGACACCATCAAGGATCAGACGATCTGGTGGTCTGCCGGTGCCGACACGCCGCAGCTGCTGGCGGATGGCGAAATCTTTATGGGTTCCACCTATAACGGCCGCCTGTTCTCCCTGATCGAAGAGCAGGGCCAGCCCGTTGGCATGATGTGGGACGCGCAGGTGTTTGACCTCGACGGCTGGATTGTTCCGACCGGTCTGAGCGAAGAGCGCACCAAGCAGGCAATGGACTACCTGTTCTTCGCCACGGACACACAGCGTCTGGCAGATCAGGCCAAGTACATCTCCTATGGTCCGGCGCGCGCTTCCTCTGCACCGCTGGTCGGCAAGCACGCCTCGCTTGGCATCGATATGGCTCCCCATATGCCGACCGATCCGGCGAACGCAGCCAACACCTTCCTGTTCAACTACGAATGGTGGGCAGATTACCGCGATGACCTGGACGCCAAGTTCCAGGCATGGCTGGCCCAGTAAGGCTCTGGCCTGACACATTCGGAGGGGCGGTGCGCCGCCCCTCCAACACGATGCACGCGCGGAGAACGCAGCCATGCCCAAAGGCTATATCATTGGTCACGTCACCATCACTGGCGACCCTGAGGACTACAAACCCTACGCCCAGAAGAACAACGAGATGTTGCCGCAATTCGGCGCCAAGTTTCTCGTGCGCGGGGGCCAGTCCCAGTATCTGGAGGGCACGGGCTTTGTCCGGCACGTGGTCATCGAATTCCCGAGCTATGACGAAGCCCTGCGCTGGTACAATGATCCGGAATATCAGGAAAATCTGAAAATCCGGCAGGCCATTTCCGATGGCCAGATCATCTGCGTCGAAGGGGTCTGATAGATGACGAGCACGTCCGATAGCAGCGCCGAACAGGCCGCTGCCTCAGGCCCGATGCTGGCGGCAGATGGCACGCCGTTGAAAAAGTCGATCGCGCGGGCGCTTCGGATGCAAAAGCTGCGGGCCCTTGCGTTGATCGCCCCGCTGCTGATCTTCATCCTGGTCACATTCATCGCGCCGATTGCCGACATGCTGTTTCGCTCGGTCGAGAACCAGATCGTGTCAACAACCCTGCCCCGAACCATCACCACCCTGGAGGGCTGGGACGGAAGCGCGGGCGAGGCGCCGGGCGAAGACGTCTTTGCCGCGCTTTACTACGATATGTTTGTCGCCGCCGAGGCCAAAGAACACACCAAGCTGGGCACCCGCCTGAACTACGAGCAAACCGGCATCTCCTCGCTGTTCCGCAAATCGGGCCGCAAATTGGATGATCTGGGCAAGGACTATCAAAAACCCTTCGAGAAAGCGGCCAAAGACCTGGGCGACGGAGCCGCCTTCCACGCCTTGATGACAGGCACCGGCCCTTCCGACAGTGCACTTCTGGAAAGCACCCGCGCCCGTCTCGAAGCCCTGACGGGTGACAGCATGGCCGGCGAGATTGGCTTTGCACCCGGCGCTGAGATCAGCGCCCTGCTGCCGCTCACCGCCGCAGCCTACGCAGATTTCGCCGTCTTTACCGCGCGCGTCGATGGCGATGCCCCTGCCGACGAAGACCCGTGGGAGGCCGTCTACACCGCCCTGGCCCATGATCTGGCCACACCGGGCACCATCGAAAAGATCGCCAGCTACACCGGACCGGGCGCAGAGCTTCTGCAGGCCGCAGCCGACGTCGCGCCAAGCCTGCCCGATTACCGGGCCTTTTTCGAAGACGTGGACGAAGACTGGCTGGATGTCGCGAACTGGTCGACCATCCAGACCTATGCGCCAAACTACACATCCGGCTACTTCCTAAATGCCATCGACATGCAAAAGACCCCGGATGGCACGGCCCTGCGGGACGATGACGAGCGCATCTACATCATGCTGTTCAAGCGGACGATGTTCATGTCGCTGGTGATCACTTTCTCCTGCATCCTGCTGGGGTATCCGGTGGCGTGGCTGCTGGCCAATCTGCCCATGCGGACGGCCAACCTGCTGATGATCCTCGTGCTTTTGCCGTTCTGGACATCGCTTCTGGTGCGCACATCAGCGTGGAAAGTGATGTTGCAGCAGCAAGGCGTGATCAATGACGTGCTGGTCTGGCTCGGGCTGGTGGAAGACACCGCGCGACTGATCATGATCAACAACCAGCTGGGCACGATCATTGCCATGACGCACATCCTGCTGCCTTTCATGATCCTGCCGCTCTATTCGGTGATGCAGACGATCCCGCCCACCTACTTGCGCGCCGCTAAATCTTTGGGGGCGACGAATTGGACGGCCTTCTGGCGGGTCTACTTCCCGCAGTCGATCCCGGGCATTGGCGCGGGTTCGATCCTCGTCTTCATTCTGGCCATCGGCTACTACATCACGCCCGAGATCGTGGGAGGCACCACAGGAACGTTCATTTCGAACCGGATCGCCTACCACATTTCCAGCTCTTTGAACTGGGGGCTTGGTGCTGCCCTGGGGGCCATCCTTCTGGCCGCCGTCCTGCTGCTCTACTGGTGCTACGATCAGATCGTGGGCATCGACAACGTCAAGCTGGGAGGCTGAGGCCATGGCTGCATTGACCCCCGTGAAGCCAACCCCGGCCTCCTTCTACGTGCCGGTTGTGGCCGCCGCCGGTGGCTTTGCCGGTATCTTTGTCGGCACGGCACAGGGCGCCACCCTGCTGGGCCTTGTGGCCGGGGCCGCCTTGCTGGCTGGCATCGCACTGCTTCTGGCCGGAGCCTTGTCGGAAAAGGAAAAAGCGGGGCGCTGGGGCCTGTTCGTGCTCATGGCGCTCGCGGGCTTCACGCTGGGCGGGCTGATGGGCGGCATTATCGGCGCGCTGTTTGGCTGGTTTTTCGGCTGGTTCATCTATTGGCTGTCCACCGGGCGCTACCGGCAGAAACTGGTGCCCTACCTGACACCGGGCCAAGTGCTGTGGCATTACACATTCCGCGTGATTTGTGGCGCCATTTTCGTCTTTTTGATCACACCGATCATCGTGGTGATGCCCCTGTCGTTCAACGCGCAGGATTTTTTCACCTTCACGCCTGAGATGCTGCGCCTTGATCCGGACGGTTTCTCGATGAAGCATTACGATGACTTCTTCACCAATTCCGACTGGCAGAATGCCCTGTGGAATTCGCTGACAATCGCACCCATGGCAACGTTGCTCTCTGTCACCTTTGGAACGCTGGCAGCCATCGGCCTGAGCCAGCCGCATGTGCCCTACCGTCAGGCGATCATGGCGATCCTGATCTCACCGATGATCGTGCCGCTGATCATCTCTGCGGCGGGCATGTACTTTTTTTACAGCCGCATCGGTTTGCAGGGCACTTATATCGGCGTTGTTCTGGCGCACGCAGCCCTTGGCATCCCCTTCGTAATCATCACCGTGACGGCAACGCTTGTGGGTTTTGACAGATCGTTGACCCGCGCTGCGGCCAATATGGGGGCCAACCCGACGACAACCTTCTTCCGCATCCAGATGCCGCTCATTCTGCCCGGGGTCATCTCTGGGGGATTGTTTGCGTTCATCACCTCTTTTGATGAGGTCGTGGTGGTGTTGTTTGTTGGTTCGGCGGGCCAGAAAACGCTCCCATGGCAGATGTTCACCGGCCTGAGAGAGCAGATCAGCCCGACGATCCTCGCCGTGGCGACGATCCTTGTGGCCCTGTCGATCCTGCTGTTGGCGACAGTGGAGATTCTGCGCCGGCGGTCTGAGCGCCTGCGTGGCATGACGCCAGCCTGACCGGGCCCACAGCGACAACGCGCCGATGGAATTGAAACGGGGCGGGGCGAAAAACCCCGCCCCATTTTCTGTGTCCACCCTGTGCACCGAGCTGTTCCAGCCAACAGCCGAGCAAAAGCACCAAGGTTCCGCGACCTCCGCTTGTCGCGCTTTGCGAATTCTCGTGCCAGAGCACGCGTCATTCTTGATGCTGAGCAGGAAAGATGCAGTCATGCGCGAGACGTGAACCGCAAAGGGCCTGCTTCACATGCTTCTAGAAGACATCATTTCATTCCAAAATGTGGGCTTGATCGGGGTATCTTTCTACGTGCTGTCTTATGCGGGCTTGCAGCTTGGGCTGCTCTCAGGCTCTGGCAACAGCTATACGTTGATGAATTTGGCAGCGGCATCGCTTGTTCTGATTTCGCTGATGGAAACCTACAATCAATCAGCCGCCCTCATTCAGATCATTTGGATCTTCATGAGCCTCTTTGGGCTGTTGCGGCGCGCGATCCTTCATCATTCAACCAAACTTGCCCCCCATGAGCGCGTTCTAACGGAAGCCAAACTCCCGGGTATTTCCCGCGCAGATGCACGTAGGTTCCTCGACCGTGGCATGTGGGAAACCATCCCCAAAGGAACCGTCGTGGTGCGGGAAGGCGAGGTTTTTGGCGCGCTCGGCTGGGTGAGCGATGGCGATCTGCAGGTCTCTGTTGCAGGTCGTGATGTCGGGCACATCCCGCGTGGCGCATTCTTCGGAGAATTGACCGTCTTGAATGGAAAGCCTGCCACCGCAACGGTCACCGCTGTGAAAGACACCCAAATCTTTCGGATGCGGGCGGACACCCTCAAACGGCTCTGTGTCGGCAACAGCCAGCTTGCCGCCTTGATTCAGTTGTCGATCGGACTGGATGCCAAGGGGAAGCTTGAGGCCGCAAACAATCAGATTGCCAGCCTTTGAAGCGACGCTTTCAACTGCAATCCACGCCAGAGACTACGCCAGAAAGGCAACTCTGGCGCGCAGACCGGGACATCCCGCAGCCCCCTCTACGCCCGGGCAGGCACGTCCGGCCACCCCATCGGGGCACGCCCGGGCGGCCTACAGATTTAAGGCCCCGCAGAAGCCCGTTTTGACGACCCTGCGTCAGACGCACGCAATCCAGCCTTGCTCCACCGCGCGTCCCGGCCTATGTCGGCGCCATCGCTTCAGGAGCCTCGCCATGACCTTTTCCCATGACCTCAAGATCGCGCCCTCCATCCTTGCTGCCGATTTCGCCGATTTCGGCCGTGAGATCGAAGCGGTGGAGGCGCAAGGCGCAGACTGGATCCATGTGGATGTGATGGACGGGCATTTCGTACCCAACCTGACCTTTGGCCCACCGCTCGTGAAAGCGATCCGCAAGCACATCAAAACGGTGATGGATGTGCATCTTATGATCGCCCCGGTCGACCCGTATATCGATGCTTTCGCAGATGCGGGCGCCGATGTGCTGACAGCGCATCTGGAGGCTGGCCCTCACACCCATCGCACACTGCAGGCCATCCGCGGGGCGGGCTGCAAGGCAGGGCTCGCCCTCAACCCGGGCACGCCGGTCGAGGCGGTCAAGCCGCTGCTCGATCTGACAGACCTGATCTGCATCATGACCGTGAACCCCGGCTTTGGCGGGCAGAAATTCATCCACAGCCAGGTGGAGCAGGTGCGCACTCTGCGCGCGCTGATTGGCGACAGACCGATCCATATCGAAATCGATGGCGGCGTTGATCCGACCACGGCCCCGCTTGTGCGTGCCGCCGGTGCAGATGTGCTTGTGGCAGGCTCTGCCGTGTTCAAAGGGGGCAGTGCCGCCGAACCCGCCGCCTATGGCGACAACATCCGCGCTATCCGCGCCGCCACAGGCGATCTGTAGGCCCAAGGTAATGGCAGACCCAACCCATTCGCAGTCCTTGGATCTGCAAACCCCAAAGCGCGCGCCGCGGTTCGATGCCATCCTCTTTGACCTCGACGGCACCCTGATCGACAGCGCCCCGGATATCCACGCCGGGGCGAACGCGGCTCTGGCCAAGCGCGGTCTGCCCCAGATCACCGCCGATCAGGCGCGCGCCTATGTGGGCCATGGGGCGGCAATCTTTATCGAGCGCCTGCGCAACGGGCTGGGCCTTGGGCCCGATCTTCAGGACCCGTTGCTGGCGGACTTTCTCGCCATCTATGAGACAGCTGTCAGCCTGACAGAGCTTTATGACGGTGTAGAGAGCACGTTGCAGAGGCTGGCGCGCAATGGGTTTGCGCTGGGTCTGGTCACCAACAAGCCCATCGGCCCCACGCGCAATGTGGTTGCCCATTTCGACTGGCAGTCGCAGTTTGGCGTTGTTCTGGGCGGCGACAGTCTGCCTGTGCGCAAACCAGATCCCGCGCCCCTGCAGGCTGCCATTGAGACGCTGGGCTGCAAGGCTCCGCTCTATGTGGGTGACAGCGAGGTGGACGCAGAGACCGCCGCACGCGCTGGCGTTCCGTTTGCCCTGTTCACCCGGGGCTATCGCAAGGCGCCCATTGCTGAGCTTCCGCATCTGCATGCCTTTGACAGCTACGATGCATTTACCGACTGGCTTATCGGCTGATCAGGCGGCACTGTCCGGCCCCAAGGGCGCGATCAGGCCGGGCCCAGAGGCGCGGTTTGAATTGACGGCCCTGTCCACACGGTGCCACGCAAACCGATCCTGCGGGGCGGGTTGCATCAGGCGCGCGGCCCCCTTGCCCTCTTCCCCCAGCCATAGCGCAATCTGATCAGGCCCCAACGTGACCGGCATGCGGTGATGTATGGCAGACAAGGGATGCGTGCCGCTGCCTGTGGTGACGATGGCGCAGGTGGACATGGGTGCATCCTGCGGCCCCCAATCCTGCCAGATGCCTGCGAACAGAATTGGCGCCCCGTCGGCGGGCGCGATGTACCAGGGTAAGCGCCCCCCCTCTGCGTCTTTCGTCCATTCATAAAACCCCGTGGCCGGGATCACGCAACGCCGCGACCGGCATGCCGCGCGAAAGGCCGGTTTCTCTGCAATGGTCTCGGCCCTGGCATTGATCAACAGAGGGCCATCTGCCGGCTTTTTGTACCAGTGCGGAATGAAGCCCCAGCGCATGGGGCGCAAACGGCGCGCGCCCGCCTCCGACACGGCCACAGACACTGTGTTCGTCGGGCAGATATTGAAAGACGGCGTATCTGGCAAATCGTTCGAGGGCGCAGCCTCGAACAGTTGGGCCATGGCATCGACAGGCAAGGTCAGGGCGAAACGTCCACACATGAGCGAAGTTTAGCGCCATGACCGCCCGCCACCAGCCCCATGACCCTTGCAGGGCCGCCCTGGAACGGCACGCGCCCATATTGCATGGGTGGCCCGTAGGTGGCCCGCGCAGCCAGCCACAAAAAAGGCGCCCCGAAGGGCGCCTTTCTCAATGTTTACAGATGCGTTCCGCTTACTTTGCTGTAATGCGGCCATCCAGCATCGGGGTGTAGGCGCCGTTGGCAGCAAGGAAATCTGCCACGACAAGCTCAAGGCCCGGGCCGAAATCATATGCGTTCATGCCATTGGTCGAGAACATCTTGTAGCCGTCGCCACCGCCGCGCATGTAGTTGTTGGAGACAACGCCATAGACCTTGTCCATCTCGATCGGGGCAAACCCGTCCCCATCGGCGACCATCACGTCCGAGACACGGGCGCCCGGCTCTGCAGCGCCATCAAAGGTGTACTTCATGCCCGCAACCTGCGGGAAACGGCCCGCGCCATCGGCCAGACGGGACACCCCGTTTTCCAGCGCCGCGATCACATCCGCACCGGTAAGCTCGAACGTGGCCAGCGTGTTCTGGAACGGCAGCACGGTCAGCACCTCGCCCATGGTCACTTCACCGGCGTCGATCGAGGCCCGCAAACCGCCCCCGTTTTGGATGGCGATCTGGATGCCCTGATCCTTCACGCGGTCCAGCATGGCATCTGCCACGAGGTTACCCATCTCGCATTCGCGCGCCCGGCAATTCGCCCGGTCGCCGTCGATCGGCGCAGTGGTTTCAGCCACAACGCGCGCTTTCAGCTCTTCGATCGGGCCGGCCAGCTCCGCAACGCGGGCTTCAAGGGCTGCATCCTTGGCAATTTCGGGGCCGACAAGGATGGTGTCCCCACCGGCATAGACGAGGTTGCCCGCGTCATCGAAAGTCAGCTCAAGGTGGCCAAGATACTTGGAATAGGCATAGGCCTGCACGACCGGCACCAGCGTGCCGTCTTCCTGGCTGGCAAATGTGGGATAGGCGCCAGCGCGCTTGGGGTTCGAGGCCGACAGGAAGGTGTGGGAATGCCCCCCCACCACAGCGTCGAGGCCCGGCACTGCGGCTGCAATTTCAAGATCCTTGCGCAGGCCCACATGGGTCAGGGCGATGATCTTGTTCACGCCCATGGCCTCAAGTTCAGCCACATCGGCTGCAATCGCGTCGATCTCATCCTGGAAGGTGACATTCGGGCCAGGGCTGGAGGTTTCAGCCGTGTCCGTGGCCAGGGCCGAAACGATCCCGATCTTTTCGCCGCCCACTTCCAGCACAACGGTCGAGGAGACCTTGTCGCGCAGCAGGTCGGATGCGGACAGATCAAGGTTGCCCGAGATCACCGGGAAGGACACTTTGTCGATGAATGCCGACAGCGCTTCGGGCCCGTCATCGAACTCGTGGTTGCCAACGGCCATGGCATCGAACCCGATCGCTTCCATCATCTCGGCTTCCACGTCACCCTTGTAGGTGGTGTACATCAGCGAGCCTTGGAACTGGTCACCCGCATCGAGTGTCACCACATTCTCGCCCGCCAATTCGCTACGCTTGGAATCGATCAGTGTCTTGAGGCGGGCCACACCGCCAAAGCACTTGCCTTCTGCGTCATCCTCTGCGCCGCAGGTGCCATCGAACCGGCTGATGGGCTCGATCCGACTGTGCAAATCATTGATGTGAAGAACATGCAGCGTGTATTCTGCCTGCGCCATGCCCGCCGACACGGCCAGCGCGGCAGCCGCGCCCAAGAAACGATGGATCATACCGGAAACTCCCCAGTGGATATGCACGCCCCTCTGGCGCGCTTTTTCTATGCAGACAGATTAGCCCTGCAAATGTGACAGGGAAAGCACCGATATTGCGCAACACGCCACCTTGACGCGGCGAGGCGCATCTTGCACACGCACAGGATGCTGATCTTCAAGATTTTCCGCCGTTCCGAATGGGATGCCTTCCAGAAAGCGGGACAGACCGCAGGTGCGCCTGTCGATCTGGCCGATGGGTACATCCATTTTTCAACCGCCGAGCAGGTGACGGAAACCGCCTCGAAACATTTCAGTGAGGAAAGCGATCTGGTTTTGGTGGCCTGCGCCGCGCAGCGCATGGAATCAGACCTGAAATGGGAAACCTCGCGCGGGGGGGCTTTGTTTCCCCATCTGTACCGGGAGCTGACCTTGCAGGACGTGGTCTGGGATAAATCCCTGCCCCTGGGCGCAACCGGCCATATCTTTCCCGAAGGCGTGGTATGAGCATGCTGGAGCGCACCGGGCTGGCAGCCCTGCGCCAGCTTGATCCTGAAACCGCCCACACCGTGGCGCTGCGCGCGTTGCGCATGGGATTGGCCCCCCTGCCCCGCCCCGTGCGTCACGACGTATTGAAAACGCAGATTGCCGGGCTCGATCTGGCCAATCCCGTGGGCCTTGCCGCGGGCTTTGACAAAAACGGTGTGGCCATGCACGCGCTGGCCCGGGCCGGGCTCGGGTTTATCGAAGTCGGTGCCACAACGCCCCTGCCCCAGCCCGGCAATCCCAAACCCCGGCTGTTTCGCCTGCCCGAGGACAAGGCTGCGATCAATCGTTTCGGCTTCAACAATGACGGTATGGCGGCGATGGCGCGCCAATTGGAGAAGCGGCCCCGCAAAGCAGTGATCGGCCTGAACCTTGGCGCGAACAAAACAAGCCCTGACCGGGCGCAGGACTATGCGCGCGTGCTTGAGACCTGCGGCCCGCATCTGGATTTCGCGACCGTAAACGTCTCCTCACCCAACACCGAAAAACTGCGCGATCTGCAGGGACGGGCAGCCTTGGACAGCCTTCTGAGAGGTGTGCTGGACGTGCGTGACGGGATGGAACATCCGATCCCCGTGTTTCTTAAGATCGCCCCGGACCTGTCTGCGCCAGAGCTGGATGATATTGCCGGCATCGCACTTGAACTGAAGCTGGACGCGGTGATCGCCACCAACACCACCCTCGATCGGGCGGGGCTGAAAAACGCGCATGCCCAGCAGGCGGGCGGGCTGTCGGGGGCGCCGTTGTTCGAGAAATCCACCCGCATTCTAGCAGAACTGTATCGCCGCCTCGGCGATGCAGTACCGCTCATTGGCGTCGGGGGTATTGGTTCGGCCGAACAGGCCCGCATCAAGATCGAGGCCGGTGCCACCGCCGTGCAGCTTTACACGGCCCTGTCCTATCAGGGGTTGGGCCTTGTCACGCGCATCAATGCCGGGCTGCGGGATGCGGCGCAGGCGGCTGGCCTTTCCAACATTGCCCAGCTGCGCGGCACAGGCACACAGCACTGGACCTAAACCAAAACGCGGCCCTCCCGCCCGGGCAATGCCGATCCCAATCGGCTTGCCCCGTTGGGCCACGCGCCCTGCTGGCGCAGGGCGCGGTTCCGCGCAGCGATGACGGCTTCCCTCTCGCACCTGCGCCCGCTACTGTCAGCCCAACGGAGGGTCTTCATGCATATCGGTATCTTGCAAACCGGCCACGCCCCGGCGGAACTCATCCCGAGCCTGGGCGACTATGACACCATGTTCCACAAGCTGCTGGAGGGTCAGGGGTTTGATTTCAGCACATGGAATGTCGTGGATATGGAGTTTCCAAACTCGGTCCATGCAGCGGATGGCTGGCTCATCACGGGCTCCCGGCATGGGGTTTATGAAGATCACATGTTCCTCGATCCGCTGATCCAATTCATTCAGGCAGCCTTTGCCGCCGAAGTGCCCATGGTAGGCATTTGTTTCGGACATCAGGCCATTGCAAAGGCCATGGGCGGGACAGTCGAGAAGTTTGAAAAGGGCTGGTCTGTGGGCCGCCAAGGCTATCAGATGGCCGGTGAAGAGATCATCATGAACGCATGGCACCAGGATCAGGTAACTGTCAAACCCGCCCTTGCCACCCGCATCGCCAGCAACGGTTTTTGTGAAAATGCGGGCTTGCTCTATGGCAAGCGCGCCTTGTCCCTGCAGCCGCACCCTGAATTCGATGACACCATGCTGGAAGGGCTGATCACCTATCGGGGCAGCGCGCTGTCCGAAGACAGGCTAAGCTATGTGAAATCACAACTCGGCCAGCGCAACGACAATCGCAGGATTGCGGCCACGATCGCCGACTTCTTCAAATCAGCCCACGCCGATACAACACAGGCCGTCGCATCATGACACTTCTCGAACAACTTCCCCCCGCCGCCCAGACCTACCTTGATGGTCGCCGCCTCGATGAGGTGGAATGCGTGGTCGCGGATCTGGCCGGGATTGCGCGCGGCAAGGCGATGCCGGCTTCAAAGTTTGCGCGGCAGAGCCACTTCTACCTGCCAGATTCGATCTTTTTGCAGACGATTACCGGAGATTGGGCCGATGTTGAGGGGCGCGCCTTTACGGAGCCTGACATGGTCTGCGTGCCCGACCTCTCAACCGCGACAGCCGCACCCTGGACCGCCGACTGGACGATCCAGGTCATCCACGACATCCAGCAGCACGATGGCAGCCCCGTGCCCTATGCCCCACGCAATGTTCTGCGCGCAGTGATTGCCCAATACCACGCGCTTGGGCTCGAGCCGATCGTGGCCCCGGAGATGGAATTCTACCTGGTCGCGCCGAACACGGATCCGGGCAAGCCGATCGAGCCGCCGATGGGGCGCTCCGGACGGCCTGCGGTGTCGCGCCAGGCCTATTCCCTCTCGGCGATTGACGAGTATGGCCCTGTCATCGACGACATCTACGATTTTGCCGAGGCACAAGGCTTCGAGATCGACGGCATCCTGCAGGAAGGCGGCGCCGGCCAGATCGAGTTGAACCTCGCCCACGGAGACCCGGTGCGACTGGCTGACGAGATCTTCTTTTTCAAACGCATGATCCGCGAAGCCGCCCTGCGCCACGACTGCTACGCCACCTTCATGGCCAAGCCCATCGAGGCCGAGCCCGGTTCAGCCATGCATATCCACCATTCGGTGGTTGATAGAGAAACCGGGGCCAACATCTTCTCGGACGCGCAGGGCAACGAGACCGAGCGCTTTCATCACTATATCGGTGGCCTGCAAAAGCACATGCCGGCCGCAACGGCCCTCATGGCCCCCTATGTGAACAGCTATCGGCGCTACGTGCCTGATCTTGCCGCACCGATCAATCTGGCTTGGGGGCGTGACAACCGCACCACCGGCCTGCGGGTGCCTGTATCTGGCCCCGAAGCGCGCCGCATCGAGAACCGGCTGGCGGGGATGGACTGCAATCCCTATCTCGCCATCGCCGCATCGCTGACCTGCGGCCTGTTGGGCATGCAGCAGCAAACGGCCCCGACCGCAGAATATGTGGGCGATGCCTATGAAAGCGGGGCAGATGATATCCCCCGCACATTCGGCGCAGCACTCGGACTTTTTGCCGAGGCCGAGGATCTGCACAAAGTGCTCGGGGAAGATTTCTGCAAGGTTTACAGCACGGTCAAAGGTCTGGAATATCAGGAGTTTCTGCAGGTTATCAGCCCGTGGGAACGCCAGCACCTGCTCACCAACGTGTGACCCCCGGCAAGCCGCGAGCGTGTTGATTGAACGCAGACGGGCTTTGGCCCGAACGGGGCGGCTGGGCCCGGGCTGAAGGGCAATCAGAGGGTTGGGAAACCTCCGGCCTCAGATGTCATGGCACCTGCATATGCGGCGTCGGCAAGGCCACCATGCGATAGCCTACGGAAGCGGCCTCTACAGCCGGGTATCGCCACAGGATCGGACAGCAGACCGGGCGCTAGGCAGATCGGGCGTGGCGCGCGGAACTGGCCGGGCCTACTTGCCCATCCGTGCAAGTTTTGCCTGAAGTTCGGCCAACTCGCGCTTGATATCGTTGAGATCATCCCCGCTGTCGCTCGGCTCCGGCGTGGCGGATCCGGGCGCGCCCCAGCTGCCGGACATGCCGCCCGTCATCGCCTTGAGGAACATTTCCTGCTGCGCCTTCATCGCCTCATAGCCGGGCATGGTCGACATGGGATTCATCTTCTCCATGTTTTCCATCATTTTCGACTGTCCGTCGCGCAGCATCTCAAAGGAGGCCGCCAGGAATTGCGGCACAACCGAGCCAACCTGGCCCGTGTAGCTGCGCACCAGATCCGTCAGCACATTGGTGGGCAGAACGTTGTCGCCGCGGCTTTCGTGTTCGGCAATGATCTGCAAAAGGTACTGGCGGGTAAGGTCATCGCCTGACTTCAGATCCACGATCTGCACTTCCCGTCCGGCCCGGATGAACCCCGCAATATCTTCCAGCGTGACGTAATCGCTGGTTTCGGTGTTGTAGAGCCTCCGGCTGGCATAGCGCTTGATCAAGAGCGGTTTGTCTGTCTCTGCCACGCGGCGTCCTCCCTGCTGCGGTGCAACACACGCTAGGACACTGTCGCCGAAATGAAAAGCGCTTTGCCCAGTTGCGGTGCAGAAAGAAAACCGCCGGGCCTGACAGGGACGCAGGGCAATGCGCGGCAAACCGTGGGGCGCAAAGTGCCAACGGCCCGATTTGGGAGGCCCAATCCGTCCGCGTAACGCGACAAAAGCGGCTGATCCGAGCGCTGCGGCCCGTCCGGAGCGGTTTCAGAAGGATCCGCGCATGAAAAAAGGACGTGTCCGGGAGAGAACACGTCCTTTCCTGTTTGCGCCCTAAAGGGAGAGGGAGGCGCAAATTCGATGGCTTGCCTTACTTGGCAGTTGCCTTCTTGGCAGCAGCAGTCACCTCGGTGGTGGCCTTCTTGACAGCGGCAGTGGCGTCTTCGGAGAAGTCCTTGCCGGCGGCGAGCATCAGCTCGACGGTTTCCATCTGCACTTTCTTGGCAACCTCAGCGTAGGAAGCCATGTGCTCGGCAACCAGCTCTGCCTGCGAGGAGGCAAAATCGGTCATTGCTTTGGTGTAGTCAGTCGGCTCGTCCTTCACCTTGGCCATTTCGCCAAACTTGGACAGCGTGTCTTTGGTGAACTTTGCGGACAGCTCGGTGGACTTCTCAGCTGCCTCAAGGGCCACTTTCGACATCTTCTCGGCCAGTGCGGCCTGAGTTTTGAACGCGTCCTGCATGGCGGTCGCGTCGATCGGGAACGATGCCATCATTTCCTGCATCATCTTGGTCATGTCGTTGGTCTTGGTAGCCATTGGTCTAATCTCCGTATTCGGTGGGTCCCGCCAGGGACTGACCCAGCGCTTATGTGGACAATATCTACACGCTGCAGCGCAGCATTTCAAGTTTTTTCTGCACCGCAGCAAAAGACACCAGAGGGGCCAATCATATAAAATACATGAAAATATTCAGAGTATCCGCTTAATATGCCAAAATGCCGCACCCGCGATATGCGGATGCGGCATGACAATTTCTTTCGGGCAACTCGCGCGAAAGCGTTACTTCGCCTTCACCGTTTCAGAGCGCACATAGGTGCCTGGTGCCGGAGCGATGGGCGCAAAATCCGGGTGGCTGCCCGGCACACGGGCCGGCACTTTGGCACCCGATCGTTTGGCGAGCCACGCCCCCCAACGGGGCCACCACGAGCCCTCATTGAAGGTGGCCGCCTCTTGCCAGTCCTCTGGCGCAGCACTCAGATCGGTATTCGTGTAATGGCCGTATTTCTTTTTGCTCGGCGGGTTCACGATGCCGGCGATATGGCCAGACTCAGACAAGATGAATGTTTTCTGCCGCGACCCCATCTGCTGCACGCCCCGGTAAGAGGATTTCCACGCCGCAATATGATCGGTTTCGCAGGCGATCGCACATAGCGGCACATTCACATCCTTGATCGACACCTCTTCCCCGCAAATCGGGAAGCTGGCAGCCGCAAACCTGTCGGCTTGGCACAGGCCTCTGAGGTATTCCACGGCCATCTTGGCAGGCAGGTTGGTGCCATCCCCGTTCCAATAGAGCAGATCAAAGGCCGGGGGCGCTTCCCCCATCATGTAGCTTTTGATGGCCGGGCCATAGATCAGATCGTTGCTGCGCAGATAGGAGAAGGTGCGCGACATGTAGAAGCTGTCCAATACGCCGTGCTTGTCGACCTCTGCCTCAATCGCATCCACGAAATCATTGTTCAGGAATACGCCGACCTCGCCTTGGTCGGAGAAATCCGTGAGGGTTGTGAACAGCGTTGCAGAGCGAACAGATTTGTCCCCCCGCTTCTTCATCAGCCCCAATGTCAGCGAAAGGGTGGTGCCCGCGATGCAGTAACCCACCGCATTGACCTTGTCTTCGCCGGTGATCTTTTTCACGCAGTCGATCGCAGTGAGGTAGCCTTCCTCAACATATTGATCCATGCCCACCTCCGCGTAGGAGGCATCTGGATTGACCCAGGACACAACAAACAATGTGAAGCCCTGATCCACGATCCATTTGATCAGGCTGTTTCTCGCCTTGAGATCGAGGATGTAGAATTTGTTGATCCAAGGCGGGAAGATCACCAGCGGGGTCCGGTACACCTGTTCCGTTGTCGGCGTGTATTGGATCAGCTCGAACATGCGGTTGCGAAAGACCACTTCGCCCTGTGAGGTGCCGATATTTTCGCCAACCGTGAAGGCATCCTTATCCGCAAGCGTCACCACCAAATCACCGTCATTGGCTTCGAGGTCCCGCACGAGGTTTTCCAGCCCGTCGATCAGTGACTGGCCTTCCGTTTCCACGGCCTTGGCCAGCGCGTCGGGATTGGTGCCCAGAAAATTGGCGGGGCTGAGCATATCCATGATCTGGTTGGCGAAGTAATCCAGCCGAACCTTATCCTGGTCCTCAAGCCCCTCGATATCCTGAATCGCGCCCTGAATCGCTTCGCTGGACAGCAGATACTGCTGCTTGATGTAGTTGAAATAGGGATGGCGATCCCAGAGTTCTCCGGAAAACCGCTTGTCGCGCCCTGTATTGTCTTCAGGGGCCGCAAAATTGCCCGACAGTAGGGCACGATTGGCGTCCGTATGGTGCTTCAGCGTCTTGCTCCACCACGTGATCTGATGCTCGAGCAGCTTGCTGGGATTCGACATCATCTCGGTCATGTAGGCCGTGCTCGCCTTCACATACAGGTCTGGCGCCGGGCCTTGCAGGCCCATTGGAACACTGCGCTGGTGTGAGATTGCGGCCACCACGCGGCCGCTCAACTCTTCTATGCGCTTGAGATTTTGCGCCAGGACGTCGATTTCGGCCGTGGCGTCCTCGACGTCATGGGGACTTTGCTCGATTTGATTAGTTGTCATAACCCGGCTTCTTCCTTAAATTCTGCACAGCAACCTAGTGCCGCCGTATCGGGGGAGCAAAGCGACACGTTGTTCCGCCAAGACGGTTAGGAGATACGATGAAGTATATGGTGACGTATGACCTCATGGAAAGCATGCGGGTCACGAACCAATGGCTGGGCGCTTCCGCCAAAGCCATGTTCAGCTATCCAGCGTTCGGACTGACGACCAACCCGCTTGCCCAGCTAACGGCGGCTTGGGGTGAGGTCACCGAGCGCAGCTTTGCCCGCATGGTGGCCAAGCCCGACTGGAATATCGCCTCCGTGGTGGGAGAAGACGGGCGCGATCATCTGGTCAATATCGAGACAGCGATCGAACGCCCCTTTGGCGATCTGCTGCATTTCGCCGTGCAGGGCCGCGAAGAGTTGCCGCGCAAGGTATTGCTCGTGGCGCCGATGTCCGGCCATTACGCGACGCTTCTGCGCTCGACCGTCGTGTCGCTGCTGCCCGATTGTGAGGTCTATATCACCGACTGGCACAACGCGCGCGATATTCCCGTCTCTGCGGGCACGTTCGATGTGGAAGACTATACGCTCTATCTGGCAGACTTCATGCGCCATCTGGGCCCGGACACCCATGTGATTGCCGTGTGTCAGCCAGCCCCCCTGGCCCTTGCGGCAACCGCCTACCTCGCCGAGGAAGACCCGAGCGCCCAGCCCAACTCGCTGACCCTGATCGGCGGCCCGATCGACCCGGAAGCCGCCCCCACTGAAGTGACCGATTTCGGCCGCACCGTGACAATGGGCCAGCTCGAAAACCATGTGTTGCAGCGAGTCGGCTTTAAATATGCGGGCGCAGGGCGGATGGTGTATCCGGGGCTGCAACAGCTTGCTTCATTCATGGCCATGAATTCAGAGATGCATTCCAAGGCCTTCTTCGATCAGATTTTGCGCACCGCCAAGGGCGAAGCGCAGGAGCATGACCGCCACAACAAATTCTACGACGAATACCTCGCCGTGATGGATATGACGGCTGAGTTTTACCTGTCGACGGTGGAGCGGGTATTCAAGAAGCGCGAGATTGCGACGAACACCTTCACGGTCAACGGCAAGCCCGTCGACATCTCAAAGATCACAGATGTGGCGGTGAAAACGGTTGAAGGATCCAAGGACGATATCTCGGCCCCTGGCCAGTGCATCGCGGCGCTTGATCTGCTGACCGGCCTGCCCGACAGCAAAAAAGCCAGCCATCTGGAAGAGGGTGCGGGCCATTATGGCATTTTCGCAGGCAAGAGCTGGCGCAACAACATCCGCCCGCTTGTGCTTGAATTCATCGATGCGAACATGACCCACACCCGCCGTCGGATGTCTGTCGTCAGCTAAGGCGGTGCGCAGGCAAGCTGCTTCTCGCGAAGCAGTTTGCCCGCTGCAGGTGTGCGTTGGTCTGCGGAGCGCTGCGCGCCTACAAGTCTGACAGAAACGTTGCGATGGCAGACGTCACGGCGTCTGGCTGCTCCAGCACAGGCAGATGCCCCGCGCCCGAAATCACGCGCAGCTGCGACCGAGGGATCAGATCATCCATCAGCGTGTGCCGAGCAAGCGGACACAGCGTGTCATGCTCGCCGCACAGCACCAGCGCCGGACATTTCAGCCGTCGCAGAGTGCTCTGCTGGTCTGGCCTGCGTTGAAGGGCCCGCGACTGGTCCACAAACACCTCCGCGCCCAGCGCCATCGCCATATCCACGACAAGATCAAGGATTTCCGTCCGGCGCGGCCCCGGGGCCAGGTAGTTCGGCTTCATCTCTTCGCGGATGATCTCTTCGAGGCGGCCCGTGCGGGCCCCGATCATCTGCGGCTCGCGCGTGGCCGAACGCGCTGCGGATTCCGGAAGCGGGTTGGTGTCCATGAGGATCAGACCGGCAACGCGCTCGGGCGCTTGCCGGGCGATTTCCATCGCCACGATGCCCCCCATCGACAGCCCCCCAAGCACAAACCGTTGCGGCGCATCGGCCAGCACGCGTTCCGCCAACTTCTCGATGCTGTCAGCCCCGGTCAACGGGCTGACCATTACGGAACACGCCAGCGACAGGATCGCCACCTGCGGGGCAAACAGGCGCGCGTCGCACATCATGCCCGGCAAAAGAACCACGGGCAAAGGCTGCCCGGCGCTTGTCATTTCGTGCATCAGCCGCCCTGCCCCAGCCGGTCACCCGCAAGAGCGGCCCCTTCAGCCAGGCTCGCCAGCTTGGCATAGGCGATCGATGGATCGACGGCCCCAAAGCCGGCAAACGTGCCGAACCCACAGTCAGAGCCCGCAATCACCCGCTCTGGCCCCACGATCTGGGCAAAGCGCTCGATCCGCTGGGCGACAAGCTCCGGGTGTTCAACGAAATTGGTGGTCGAATCGATCACCCCCGGCACCAACACCTTATCCTCGGGAATGTCGGCTTTGCGGTCCCGGAAGACGGTCCATTCATGGGCATGGCGGGGATTTGAGGTTTCAAACAGAAGGTAGCGCGCCTTGGTCGACATCAGCACGTCAAACACCTTCTCCATGCCGATGTCACAGATGTGGGGCCCTTCGTAATTGCCCCAGCAGATATGCACCCGCACCCGGTCAGGGTCGATCCCGTCCAGAGCCGCATTCAGCGCCTCCACATGAGAGGCGGCGATCTTGACGAATTCCGCGTCCGACAGGTCCGGAAACAGCATGTGCCGCGAAAGCGCCAGATCGGGGCAATCCAACTGCAGATCAAGCCCGGCATCAACGATGGTGCGGTACTCGGCCCGCATGGCATCGGACAGGGCCGCAAGATAGGCGTCGCGGCTGCTGTAAAACTCATTGGGCAAAAACAGCGAAATGACCCCGGGCGAAGCCGCATTCATGAAGCCGCGCTGCGCCCCATACGCGCGCATGCCAGCCTGCAGGTTGTCGATATCCGACTGCAATTCGCCCTGCCCCTTGGACGTCACTTCACCAACGCAGCAAGGCCGCGCGTAGGTGGGCGTGCCGCCATCATCCTTGAGCCGCTCTAGAAATGACGGAAACATCTTCAGATCCGCCGGCGCATTGCGGGCGCTATCCCCTTCAAAGCCGGTGTAGCGATCCTTGACATAGGTGGCATAGGAAATCTTCGAGGTTTCGCCGTCGGACACGATATCGATGCCGGCTTCCACCTGCTTGCGCACGGTTTCTGAGGCCGCTTCCGTCATCGCGCTGTTAAAAGCGGCCACGTCATAGTCTTTGCCATGCTCACGGGCGAATATGAAATCCACGACCTTCTGAGTGCGGGGCAAACTGCCAACATGCGTGGTTTGAATCTTCATCTCTTGCTCCCTGTGTCCGGGCGGCCCGGCTTGGCCCCTTGTGCGCCATTTCAGCATCCCGCTGCAAGCCTATGCAAGCCTGCAACAGGCAAAGCGCGGCTTTCCGCAAGGCGGCCGCCTGCCCGGCCCTTCAGATCTGATTCATGACTGCGGCCATCAGCGAATTGCCAGATTGGATTCTTGCTTCCATAGTCGATGAAAATACGGGGAGGCTTGCGATGTCCGAATTTCCAAAAACCGCGCGCGTTGTCATCATCGGCGGAGGCGTCGTCGGGGCGTCCGCGCTGTATCATCTTGCCAAGGCCGGCTGGACAGATTGCCTGCTGCTGGAAAAGAACGAGCTGACTGCAGGCTCCACCTGGCACGCGGCCGGCAACGTGCCAACCTTCTCGACCTCCTGGGCGATCATGAACATGCAACGCTACTCGACCGAGCTCTATCGCGACCTCGGCGCCGCTGTTGATTACCCCATGAACTACCACGTCACCGGATCTCTGCGCCTGTCCCATTCCCGCAATCGTACGATGGAGTTCGAGCGGGCCAGTTCAATGGGCCGTTATCAGGGGATCGACATGGCGATGCTCACCCCGGCTGAGGCAGTTGAGATGTACCCGTTCATGGAAACCCACGATCTGCATTCAGTGCTTTGGGATCCGACCGATGGCGATATTGACCCCGCACAACTGACCCAGGCCCTGGCCAAGGGCGCGCGCGATCTCGGGGCTCGGATCGAACGGCATTGCTCTGTCACAGGGGTCACCCAGCGGCCCGACCATTCCTGGATCGTGCATTCCGAGAAAGGGGACGTCGCCTGCGAATTCGTTGTGAACGCGGCGGGCTACTATGCCCAGCAGGTGGGCGAGTGGTTCAAGCCCTATGGCGGGCGCACGGTACCGATGATGGTGATGAGCCACCAATATGTGCTGACAAGCCAGGTGCCCGAAATCGAGGCCTTCGCCAAGGAGAAGGGCGGGAAGTTGCCGCTGATGCGCGATGTCGACGTTTCCTATTACCTGCGTCAGGAAAAGAACGGCTTCAACATCGGCCCCTATGAGCCGAATTGCAAAGGCCACTGGATGACACCCGACGACCAAATGCCGGATGATTTCAGCTTCCAGCTTTATCCCGATGATCTGGATCGCATCATGGATATCGTGGCCGATGCCATGGAGCGCGTCCCGCTTTCAGGCAGCGCAGGGGTGGAGCGCATCATCAATGGGCCGATCCCCTATGCGCCCGATGGCCTGCCCTTGCTTGGGCCTATGCCCGGCGTAAAGAACGCCTTTGAGGCCTGTGTTTTCACATTTGGCATCTCTCAGGCTGGTGGGGCTGGCAAGGTGTTGGCCGAGTGGATCACCGAGGGCGAAACAGAGTGGGACATGTGGGCCGTCGATCCCCGGCGCTACACCGATTACACGGATCAGGAATACTGCAATCTCAAGGGCCTCGAAGTCTATGGCAACGAATATGCCATGCATTTCCCCCATCACCGCTGGCCCGCCGCCCCCGACCGCAAGCTCTCGCCCGTCCATGACAGGGTCAAGGCATTGGGCGGCCAGATGGGCGCCTATAACGGGTGGGAACGGGCAAATTGGTTTGCGCAACCGGGCGACGACACCTCCGAGCACAGCACCCACACATGGGAACGCGCGGGCCCGTGGGAGCCGCGTGTGCGTGCCGAATGTGAAGCGGTGCGCGACACGGTTGGCGTGCTCGACCTGCCCGGTTTCTCGCGGTTCCGGATTGCGGGCCCGGGCGCCGATGAGTGGCTGCGCGGCCTTGTCACCGGTGCCCTGCCCCGGATCGGGCGTGTGGGCCTTGTCTATTTCGCTGACACGCGCGGCCGGATCGTGACAGAAATGTCTGTCACCCGCGAAGCCGAAGACCAGTATGTGCTGGTCACGGCCGCCTCTGCGCAGTGGCACGATCGCGAATGGCTGGAAAAGCACATGCCCGCTGACGCAGGCTTTACCCTCGAAGATTGGACCACCCGCATCTCAACCCTGATCGTGACAGGGCCAAAGTCGCGCGATCTTCTGAGCGGGCTGGGGGATGCGGATCTGTCCCTGCCTTGGCTGAGCTATCAGGAAAGCACGCTCGCAGGGTGCGATGTCAGCCTGCTGCGCGTCTCCTTTGCGGGCGAACTGGGCTGGGAAATCCACGCTGACACAGATGCAATCCCGGCGATCTACGAGGCCCTCATCGCGGGCGGTGCAACCCCGTTCGGGATGTTCGCGCTGAACGCTCTGCGCCTCGAGAAAGGCTACCGCGCCTGGAAGGGAGACCTGTCCACGGATTACACCCTGTTCGAAGGCGGGCTCGATCGGTTTGTAAAGCTGGACAAGCCCCAGGACTTCCCGGGCAAAGCGGCACTGATGAACCAGAAGCAGCAGGGCGTGAAAAAGCGTTTTGTCACACTGAAAGTGCAAGCCAACGGCTGTGACGCGCCCTATATGTCGACGCTGTGGCGCGACGGCGCCGTGGTGGGGGAAACCACCTCGGGCGGTTGGGGCTACCGGGTCGATCATTCGATCGCGCTGGGCATGCTGCGCAGTGACCTGACCACACCGGGCACCGAGATCGAGGTCGAAATCTACGGCCAGAGGGTCCCGGCAACTGTACAAGAGGATGCCCCCCTGTGGGATCCGTTAAATGAAAGGCTGCGCGCATGAGTCAGATCACGCTTCTGGATGGCTCCATCGGTCAGGAATTGGTCCATCGGCACGGCAAAAAGCCCACGCCGCTGTGGTCCAGCTTCGTCATGCTGGAAGATCCCTCCAAAGTGCGTGCCCTGCACGAGGATTACTACGCCGCGGGTGCCACAGTGGCGACGGCCAACAGCTATCCGGTGCTGCCAGACCGGATGGCGGAGAACGGGGTGCCAGAGCAGCTCGAGCCGCTGCTCAAGGCGGCAGGCAGCGCCGCGCGGGCGGCAACAGATGCCAATGGCCAAGGCAGGGTCATTGGCGCTCTGGGGCCGCTCGGGGCCTCCTATCGCACCGATTTCACCCACGGGCTTGCCGATGCAGAGGCCGGTTATGGCCCGGTCATCGGCACATTGGAGCCCTATGTCGACGTCTTTTTGGCGGAAACCGTGACGTCCCTGAACCAACTGCGCAACACGCTGCATGCAACAGCCACTCTGAGCGACAAGCCGACCTGGATTGCGCTGAGCGTTGATGATGATGACGGCACGCGCCTACGCTCGGGCGAGGCCCTTTCCGATGCGCTGCCCCTGCTGCAAGCCCCCCATGTGACAGCGGCCTTGATCAACTGCTCGCGCCCCGAGGCCGTGACACAGGCCATGCCGATCCTGGCGCAGCTGGGCAAAGCCTTTGGCGGCTATGCCAACGGCTTTGTCGAGATCAGCGCCGGCTTTCTCGAAGACAAACCAACCGTTGACGCCCTCAGCGCACGGCAAGACCTGTCGCCCGAGGTCTATGCCGCCCATGCGATGGACTGGATCGCTGAAGGCGCCACCATGGTTGGGGGATGTTGCGAGGTCGGCCCCGCCCATATCGCCGAGATTGCCCGCCGCCTGCGGGCCGACGGTCACACATTGATCTGAGAGAAACGCCATGGTCCCTTCGAAAGCGCGTGCAGTCATCATCGGCGGAGGCGTGATCGGGGCCTCCGTTGCCTATCACCTGACCAAGAAGGGGTGGCGCGATGTGGTGTTGCTGGAGCGCAAACAACTGACCAGCGGCACGACCTGGCATGCCGCAGGTCTGATCGGGCAGCTGCGCAGCTCCGCCAACATGACACGGCTGGCGAAATACTCCGCCGAACTCTATGTCGGGCTGGAGGCAGAAACCGGCCTTGCAACGGGCATGAAGCAATGCGGCTCGATCACCGTCGCCCTGACCGACGCCCGCAAGGAAGAGATTTTCAGAACCGCCGCCATGGCCCGCAGCTTTGGCGTGGCGGTGGAGGAACTGTCGCCCGCTGAGGTGGGAGAGCGCTATCCGCATTTGAGCCTTGAGGGGGTGAAGGCCGGCGTCTGGCTGCCCAAGGATGGCCAGGGGGATCCTGCAAATATCACGTTGGCACTGGCGAAAGGGGCCCGGCAACGGGGGGCAATGGTGGTCGAGGGCGTCAAGGTCACCGGGATCACTGTGAAGAACCGGCGCGCCACCGCTGTGCAGTGGGACACGGGCACCGCCCAGGGGGAGATCGAAGCCGAGCACGTGATCAACTGTGCGGGCATGTGGGGCCGCGAGGTGGGCCGGATGGCGGGCGTCAACGTGCCGCTGCACGCCTGCGAACACTTCTATATCGTGACCGAGGCCATTGCCGGGCTCACGCAGATGCCTGTTTTGCGGGTGCCCGACGAATGCGCCTATTTCAAAGAAGACGCAGGCAAAATGCTGCTGGGGGCCTTCGAGCCCAATGCCAAACCATGGGGGATGAGCGGCATACCCGAGACGTTCTGCTTTGATCAGTTGCCCGATGATTTCGATCATTTCGAACCGATCCTCGAAACCGCTGTGACCCGGATGCCAATGCTGGCAGAAGCCGGAATCCATACTTTTTTCAACGGCCCGGAAAGCTTCACCCCAGACGATGCCTACAACCTTGGCCAATCCCTCGAAGTGGACAACTTCTGGGTGGCCTGTGGGTTTAACTCGATCGGGATTCAATCCGCAGGCGGCGCCGGTATGGCACTTGCAGAATGGATGGACAGCGGCGAGAAGCCCTTCGATCTGGGGGATGTGGACATTGCCCGCAACCAACCGTTTCAGGGCAACCGCCACTACTTGTTTGAGCGCTCCAAAGAGACATTGGGGCTGCTCTATGCGGATCACTTTCCCTACCGTCAGAAGGCCACGGCGCGCGGCGTCCGGCGCTCGCCGTTTCACCACCACCTCGACGCACAGGGGGCTGTGTTCGGTGAAATTGCCGGATGGGAACGGGCCAACTGGTTTGCACTGCCGAACCAGAAGCGCGCCTATGACTATAGCTGGGGCCCTCAGAACTGGTTTGAGAACACGCGCGCCGAACATCTGGCCGTGCGCAATGGGCTGGGCATGTATGATATGTCGTCCTTCGGCAAGATCCGGGTGGAGGGACGGGATGCAGAACCGTTTTTGAACCATCTGTGCGGGGCGGACATGTCCGTGCCGGCGGGCAAGATCGTCTATACGCAGTTTCTCAATGCCGCAGGCGGGATCGAGGCCGACGTCACCGTCACCCGCTTGGATGAATGGACCTACCTTGTTGTGACCCCTGCGGCCACGCGGCAAGCGGAGCAGGCTTGGATGCGGCGCCATGTTGGCGATTTCAATGTGGTGCTCACGGATGTCACCGCAGGTGAAGGGGTCTTGGCGGTGATGGGCCCCAAGGCGCGGGCGCTGATGCAGGCGGTCTCTCCCAATGATTTTTCAAACGCAGCCAACCCCTTTGGAACGGCGCAGGAGATCGAGATCGGAATGGGTCTTGCGCGGGCGCATCGGGTGTCCTTCGTGGGAGAGCTCGGCTGGGAGATCTATGTGTCTACAGATATGGCCGGCCATGTTTTTGAGACATTGCATGACGCAGGGCAGGATCTGGGCCTGAAACTCTGTGGCATGCACATGATGGATTGCGCCCGGATCGAGAAAGGCTTTCGCCATTTCGGCCATGACATCACCTGCGAGGATCATGTGCTGGAGGCGGGGCTGGGTTTTGCTGTCAAAATCGGCAAGCCCAGTTTCATCGGACGCGATGCGGTTTTGCGCAAGAAGGAGACCGGGCTGACCCGCCGCCTCGTGCAATTCAAGCTGAGCGATCCCAATCAGATGGTTTATCACAATGAGCCCATATTGCGCGACGGTCGGATCGTTGGGCATCTGACATCAGGCGCCTATGGCCACCACCTCGGCGGCGCGGTGGGCCTTGGTTATGTGCCGTGCGCGGGCGAGAGCCGGGAGCAGGTCTTGGCGTCGACCTACGCGATTGATGTGGCGGGCCAAACCGTTGCGGCCCAGGCGGCACTGACCCCCATGTATGATCCAAAGGCGGAACGCGTGCGGGCCTGAGACCGCAGGAATGGGGGGCGCTGTTCCCTGGCCCCTGCGGGGCCATTCCCCCGGAGTATTTGTGCCAAGATGATGGGGGACGGTGGCAGGTCGACCCGCATCGGGTG
>JAKVBK010000033.1 GCA_022447275.1 Oceanicola sp.
AGCCTGTGTTTATGCGGTGCGGGCAGGGCACATCAGCAAATCGTCGCGGCCTACTTCTGCGTTCGCCGATCAAGAGGGGGGTATTAGGGGGGGTACGATTTTTCAAAGTGCATATATCTGTTTATTTACATGTACTAAATGGGAAATAGTGGCGGACAGTGAGGGATTCGAACCCTCGAGACGGTTTCCCGCCTACACACTTTCCAGGCGTGCGCCTTCGACCACTCGGCCAACTGTCCGTGGCGAGGGACCTATCCCAGAACTTGGTCAGGATGCAAGAGCTAGAACGTATGGAATTGCGGATAGAGCAAGACTAATTTGCGAGGCGGCTCATCGGTCACGATTTCGCAGGGCGCAAGGCACACGGGCGTGGCTTCAACTCTCAAGATGCAAAGAGACGCGCCGGTTCCGCCGGCCCTTCTTTTCAATCTTCCCAAGACGGATCTGGCCGATCTCGGCACTGCGGGCCACATGGGTGCCCCCACAGGGCTGTAGGTCCACTTGCGTCTCTGCTGTGCCAATCCGCACAAGGCGCACCTGCCCCGCGCCACGGGGAGGCTGCACCGACATCGTTTTGACGAGGCCCGGATTGGCGTCCAACTCCGCATCGGTGATCCAGCTTTCGCTCACCACGAGATCCTGATCGATCAACGCCTGCAGTTGCGCCTGCAGTTCCTCCTTATTTTCTGGGGCATCCGGCATGTCAAAATCAAGCCGCCCCTTCTCAGAGGTGATCTGCCCCCCTGTCACGGGCAAGGGAATAACAACGGAGAGCAGGTGCAACGCCGTATGGATGCGCATGTGCAGATAGCGCCTGTCCCAATCCAGCGTCTGGGTTACCGCTGTACCAATGGGGGGAAGCGGTTGCGCCTCTGCAGGAACACAAATCGACGCGCCATCCGCCGCTTTGATCGTAGTCGCAATCGAAAGACGCCTGTCGCCCCAAGTCAGGCTGCCACTATCGCCCGGCTGTCCGCCCCCTTGAGGATAGAAAATCGTCCGGTCGAGGATCAAGCCGCCCTCCTCGGTATGGGCGATGACAGTGGCCTCATCCTGTTCGAGATACGCATCCTCACGATAAAGCGGGCGCTGGTCGGTCTGGGTCATTAGCGGGGGTCCTCCGGTTCTGCGGCATCGTCGCCCTGCTCGTCGTCATACCCCTCGCCCAGCGGGCCGAGCGCCTCTTGTGAGGTATCGGTTGGCGCCACTGGCCCAGACGCGGGCACGCCCGAGAGCGCCTCTGGGTTTCGGAGCCAGAGATCGCGCTGTGCAAAGGGAATTTCGATGCCCTCAGCCTCGAACCGGGCGGCAATCAAATGATTGACCTCGGTTTTCACACGCAGCATCTGGTTGACGTCGCGCAGGATCATCCGCAGTTCGAAATCCAGGCTGTCCGCGCCAAAGCCTGCAAAGACGATCATGGGCGGCGGGTTCACGATGACAATCGGATGCGCCTCGGCGATCTCCTGAAGGATGGTCTGCACTCTGCGCGTGTCTGTGCCATAGGCAACGCCCACGGGAACAATCAGCCGCCCCGTCAGGCTCGATTTGGTCCAGTTTGTGACTTGCCCACTGATCAGGTCAGCGTTTGGCACGATGACATCCGTCCGGTCAAAAGTTTCGATCGTGGTCGATCGCACAGAGATGCGGCGCACGGTGCCCATCACACCGCCAATCTCGATCCAATCGCCCTCCGATACAGGGCGCTCAACCAACAAGATGAGCCCGGACACGAAATTGGATGCGATGGTTTGCATCCCGAAGCCAATTCCAACTGAAAGCGCGCCCGCGACGATGGCCAACGATGACAAGTCGATCCCGGCGGCCGTGATAGCAACCACGGCCGCGAGGAACAGGCCGATGTAGCCGACGCCCGATACCACGGCCGTGCGCCCGCCAACATCCAAACGGGTTTTGGGCAGGACAGAATTGCGCAAAGTGCCTTGCACCATCCGCGTTGCTACGTATCCAATCATGAAAACGACAATGAATGTCAGCAAACTGCCCGGACTTACGCGGATGCCCCCAAAGCTCACGCCGGAGACGAAGCGTTGCCACAGTTCGGTCAGATCGGCCTCGCGCGCCCCCCATGCCAGTGCAAAGAGAGGCAGTGACACCAAGGTCAATCCAATGCCAAGCAGCACCGGCACCAATCCTTCAGAAGGTTGCTGATCGCTGCCTTCCTCTTGCGACGTTCCGTTGATCAGTATGACACGATATATGTCTGTCAGCACGCGATGCAGCACCAGGATCCCGCCGAGGAGCGCCAGGCTCAGGATCAACGGATAGATCAGCGCACGGGCCCCAACACCGTAGCCGGCAAGCGCCAGTACAATGCCTGCCAAGCTGAGCAGAGTAAGCACCCGCCCTGCCCCGGCAACGAAATGATCGCGGTAGTCTAGCGCGATGTCTTCGTCGGTTTCTGGCTTCTCAGTGCGCACCATGCCCGCCATGACGCGGCCTAATCGGGCAATGAAAATGCCGCCCAGCACCACCGGTACAGCTTGTATGACAGCATTGGCGCCTTCGCTGAGCCCCGGCCGGGCTGTTACGAGTTCTGCCAGTTCAAAAACGGCCGCCGAGATCCCAATGCCCAACAGCGCGTGGCGCGCCGCCGGGCTTTCTTTCGCGGAAATCGAAAGGAACGGCTTGCCCAGCAAAACATCAGGGAACAGAACATGGCCCAGCCAGACAGACCCCCATATCCAAGCAGCCATCCACATCACCGTGGTCATCACCGCATCTATTCGAGGCGCCACCAAACCGGCGGACAAGAAAGCAGAGGCAATCGCCAGCACACCCAAAACAGCAATGATTGCACCTGCGCCCGACAGCAGCGTTTTGATCAGCCAATGCAATTCGCGGTTGCTGCGCAAAATGATGGCTGCAGCCACCCGACGCGACCATGGCTGGGCCCGCAGCAAGGCCAGAGAACCGACAACAATCAACGTAATGACCAGCGGCAGGCGTTTGAGCAAAAGCGCGCGTTGCGACGGCGACGTAAACACGCGCTTCACCTCACGCCACAGATCATGTGCCCAATTTTGCACAGCCGCCCAAGCTTCCATGAGGTTTTTGGGCGCCAATGGAGACGGACCAATCTGTAGAAGGCCTTCGGTCTGGCGCTCACGCAAGATCGTATCGATCTCTGAGATCAGCCCATCCGCCCTCAAATAGGCTTCTTCTGCGCGGATAACGGGCGCCCTGAGGCTTGCCAATTGCGCTTGCAAAGCAGCCCGGCGCGCCGCAATTTCGGGGTCTTCTACCGAGCCATCCGTGGGCGCTGGCCCAAGGGCAGCCAATTGGCGTTCCACCGTTTCGATCCGTGCTGCATTGGTTGACTGCGCTTTCTGAAATTCGCTGCGATAGACCACAATGTCAGATCGGAGCACCTCGAACGCATCTGACGAAGCGCGGTTCGCTTCAACGGCTTCCTCGGCCCTCTGGGCGACCCGTTCCCACTCCTCGTAATAAGCATCGCTCACCGTATTTGACTGCGCCCCAGCTGCAAAAGGCAGCCAAAGAACAAGTGCAAGTACAGCGAGCAGTGTTCTGATCATGCTTCAAAAACCTCCGGAAGATCCGGGATGCTGCGAGTTAGGAATGCGGGCACGGGCAGGCCTTTCTCAGCCAAGAAATCTGCATTGTAGAGGCGTGACGCATAGCGGGTTCCGTAATCGCACAGTATCGTCGCGATCGTGTGACCGGGCCCAAGTTCCCGTGCCATGCGGATCGCACCTGCAATATTGACACCGGAGGAGGCGCCAAGGCAAAGACCTTCCTCTTCAAGAAGGTCAAAAATAATGGGCAGAGCCTCGGAGTCCGGGATGTTGAAGGACATATCCGGGGTAAAGCCTTCAAGGTTTGCTGTGATCCGGCCTTGTCCGATGCCTTCAGCGATCGAGCTGCCTTCCGCCTTCAACGCCCCGTCGGTGTAGTAGCTGTAGAGCGCAGCACCATCGGGATCGGCCAAACCGATCTTCACGCCTTTCGGTTGCAGCGCCTCTGCCATACCAGCCAAAGTGCCGCCGGATCCGACCGCACAGATAAAGCCGTCCAGCTTGCCGTCCGTCTGTGACCAGATTTCAGGGCCGGTTGTTTCAATATGGGCTTGTCTATTCGCAACATTGTCGAACTGGTTGGCCCAAATGGCGCCCCCTTCCAATGTCTTGTTAAGTTCTTCCGCCAAGCGACCGGAATAGCGCACGAAATTGTTTGGATTTCGGTAAGGAACCGCAGGCACCTCGACAAGATGCGCCCCTGCAGTTCTCAACATATCCTTCTTTTCCTGGCTCTGCGTCTCAGGGATAACGATCACCGTCCGAAACCCCATGGAAGCCCCCACAAGGGCCAAGCCAATTCCAGTGTTGCCCGCGGTGCCCTCAACGATCGTGCCACCGGGCTTGAGCCGGCCTGAAGCAATGGCATCCTTGATGATAAAGAGCGCGGCACGATCCTTGACGGATTGCCCCGGGTTCATGAACTCGGCCTTGCCAAGGATTTCACATCCGGTTTCCTCGCTTGCGCGACGCAGCTTGATTAGGGGGGTATTGCCGACCGTGTCGGCCAAGTCTGAACGCACCTGCATGAAAGCCTCCGCACCTTTGTACTGATATGTGAGTATCTTTCGTTGGCCCGGTGTCAACCGAAACGGGCTGCACAACGCCCGCAAGTTTACGTGCATCCAGCGTATGTCAGGCGGCGGGAAGCAGATGAACAAGGGATTTGGCATAGTCTGGCTCTTGTTGCCACGAACAGGCTACCTCCCAAGCCATAACCGCCTGCTGCGCCAAGGGCGTGCAGGGCCCGATATGCGCACGATCAAAGAGGGTGAGATCCCTGCGCGCCTCATCCCAATCCAGCAGGGCAAGCCGTCCATCAGGGCATCGCAGGAGATTGGCCGGGCCCAAATCGCCATGAATGGCGGAGCAGGGACCGGCAGCGACCGCCGCCCAAGCCGCCCGGCAGCGCCGCGCTGCGGGCTTGCCCATCGCCCCAAGATCGACATCCCCTGCACGCGCCTCGACCAACAGAACCTTTGAAGACGCAAATCCCGGCCGTTGGCAGATGTCTTTGGTTTTCATGTGAAATGCGCCCAAAGGACGTGACAGCGCCGCCAAATCCCGCCGCGTGGCCGCTTGGCCCTCGACAAAGGGCTCACAGGTCCAGCCATCCTCGGCCAAGCGCCCCCTCAGGCTGCGGACCATGGTCGGAACAAAAAGCCCGCACGCGCGGGCGATATCATGGAGATCCGAAAGCCATTGCAGTGCGGCTTCACTGCGCCTTGTAGATTTGAACACAAGGGACGGGCCTGACCCTTTCGTGCGCAAGACGCGGTTGCGATGGCCCCCATGCAGGGGGAGCAGGTCAGCAGACACCCCCCAAGCCGCCAGCGGCGGCAAGGCGGCAGGAGGCCTACCCTGCACCCTTTTGCCCCTCATTCCGCTTCCGGGTGAACACGACTTGCCGCTCCGCCTGCAAATCTGGCCGTTTGCGCGCCAGATAGAGTGCCGAAAGGGCCAGCGGCCCGTTTGCCACCTCGCCCGTGTCCAGCAGATGCATCAATTCCTCAAAAGAGATCACATGGGCCCGTATGTCTTCGTCCTCCGACGCCATGCCTCCGGTACCGGCGGCACTGTCGGGAAGATCCGCGATTCCAATGAACGAAAAGACAAATTCCGTCTTTGCCGCAGGCGATGGATAGGCGCCGGGCAATTCGATCAAACGTGCAAGCTCAAGCCCAGCCTCTTCGCGCGCCTCGCGCAGCACGGTTTCACGGGGCGTCTCCCCCGGATCAACGCGCCCCGCAATGGCCTCCAAAGACCAAGGCTGCGGATCCCCACGCCCATAGATGCCCATGCGAAACTGTTCGACCAGCAATACCCGGTCACGAACCGGATCATAGGGCAGCACCGTGGCCGCATCGCCTGAAACAAAAACAGAGCGGTGCAATTCCGGTGACATCTGCCCATCAAATTTACGGTGCCGCAGACGGTATTCCTCGACTGAGAAAAAGTCCGCATAAGCAACGGTCCGGGTTCGCACCTCAACATCCGAGGGCTCTGCGAAACGGCGCAGGGTTGTCGGAGCAGGGCTGGCCGCATTCTGCGCGGCCTGCGCCCGCGTCAGCAGCGATGGCAGACGCTCTTGCACCCTGCGCGGCGATTGTCGCCCAAACATGGCGATGGCCTCACGTGCAGCGATGGTCTGTCGTGGTCCGTTCAGAACGCTCCAACGGTGCAGATCCCAAGGCTCTGCTGGTTCAAGCATTTCATCCCCATGCCAGTAGACCTCGGCCCCACAAGACCCATCCTCGGTGTTCACCTGCAACTGGCGCACACCGTACCCGTGCCCCCCCTCATAGAAATCGAGGCGCGCTTTCTGATCGGCCGTAGGCCGGATCAACAGCCCCTCCGCGACCCAGCCCTGCTTGGGCACAATCATTGGGTAGTCTGCCCCCACCACGCGATAAGCAACATGGTCAACCAGCCATGCTGCCTCAGCTGCGACGTCACCGCCAGCGACGGCCTGAAGCAGGGGCAGATGTCTTAGGGTGCCATAAAGGAAAAGCGCGGATTGATCAGACACTGGCCTAGCCTCAACAAAATTGCACCTTGCCCGCCAATGGGAAGGCACGGCCTACAAGAAACGCCGCTTTGCCCATTCAGCCAGAAGCGCAGATCCGATGCCCCCGAACAACAACACGAGGCCCGGAGTTGGGTCCTCGAGGAGCAGAAGGCTATAGTCAGAAATCAAGCCGAAAACCGCATTGATGGCCTCGCTTGGATCGCCGTAGCGTTTCTTCAACGACAGCTCCAGCATGCGCCAGATCGACCAGAACAGAACGGCAAAAAAATACACTGTGAAAGCACCACGCACCCCATGGCCGATTGCTCCAACGTAGCTTTTGCCCGAAACGAGGCGCCCCACGACCCGCCAGCCTGTGATCAGGCCCAATCCAGCGTTCACGATCGGCAGCCATCCCGCCGGCGTGCCTTCTGGCAAAAGGCCAATATAGAGAACTGAGGCAAACCACGCGACCCCCGCCAAGGAGAGGGCTGCAAAGAGGCGCGCGGCTGTGGGCATCGGGCGACTCCGGATCAGGTGGTGGGACGGGTTACGGTGATCTGGGTCACGTCGCAGCTGCCCGAAGAAAAGGTCGAGGCGCAGGATGTGAGATAGAAATCCCACATACGGCGGAACCGATCATCAAAGCCCATCGCAGCAACGTCGCTCCAACGATCGTTGAAGGTTTCATGCCATCGGCGCAGGGTCGTGGAATAGCTGGGCCCAAACTCGCGACTGCCTGAAACGCTAAGACCGGCCTTTTCAACCTCTTTGCGCAGCACTGAAGGGCTGGGCAGCATCCCCCCGGGAAAGATATATTTCTGAATGAAATCAACACCTTTTCGATACGCCTCCCAGCGGCTATCTTCAACAGTGATGATCTGGAGGGTGGCGTTCTTGCCTGGCTTGAGGCGGTTTTTCACCGTGTCAAAGTAAACAGGCCAGTATTTCTCGCCCACGGCTTCGAACATCTCAATCGAGGCGATCCCGTCATAGGTGCCGCGCTCATCGCGGTAATCTTGCAATTTGATCTCAACCATGTCGGACAGGCCAAGTCTCTGCATCCGCGCAACGGCAAAATCATGCTGCTCTTTTGAGATGGTCAGGCCCGTTACGCGCAAGCCGCGCTCCTTGGCAGCATATTCCGCAAAGCCGCCCCATCCGCAGCCGATTTCCAGAACATGGTCACCGGGTTGTGCACCCATCTGATCTACCATTGAGGCATATTTGGCAGTCTGGGCTTTCTCGAGGCTTTCCTGACCGGTCTCGTAGAGCGCCGATGAATACGTCATCGTGTCGTCCAGCCAGAGGCCGTAGAAATCGTTCCCAAGGTCATAGTGGTACGAGATGTTCTTCTTGGCCTGACGCTTGCTGTTGGATTGCAGCCAAAAGCGCAGTCGCTCATAGGCGCGCACGAGGCTCATCCCCGGAAAGCCATCATAGACAGCCGCGTTGTCTTCGTGGACGAAATCCATGAAGGCCTGAAGGTCAGGTGTGGTCCACCACCCGTCGAGATAGGCATCGCAGAAACCCAGATCCCCCTCCCGGATCAGGCGAGAGAAGACATCATCGTTATGGATCTTGATATGGGCTACCGGGCCCGGTTTATGCCCCTCGACGCGGAACACCCGGCCATCGGACAGTTCAAAATCCAGGCGCCCGTGATTAATCTTCTGCGCTTGCTGAAAGACTGCCGTAAAATACCGAGGCAGATCGCGTTGCCCCTGTATATCTGTCATGACACTCATCAGGTTCCCCCCAAGTCGACCTTCTGCGAACACACAGCTTTTCCCACGAAAACTGTCTCGCTGCTCTTACAACCACCTGCGGTGACCATGTCGGCCAAATACCGAGAAAGTCCAGAGCAGGCGACCCCCATTTTTGTATGCGATGCCAACACCATTTTCATGTTCGGTCAATTGAGTCGCTAAATCGATTCAATTTGCAAGTATTTGCAACCGAAGCGTGTTGTTTCCGCACAAAAAAACCCCTCCGACAGGCGGAAGGGTTTTGGTTGTTGGCAAAAGAAACTGCTAGTTCGCAGCGGGCATACGCTGTTCCGCGATCTCGGCAAACCAAGAACAGCCAGCAGGGATCGCATCATCTGTAAAATTGTACTCCGGATGGTGCACCGATGCGGTATCGCCGTTGCCCACCAGAATGTAGGCACCCGGGCGCTCCTCAAGCATGAAGGCAAAGTCTTCGCCGCCCATTACCAACGGAGCCTCTTGGCAATCGCCAGAAACTTGGCGCGCTACATCGGCGGCAAACTCTGTCTGCGCATCATGATTTACCATCACGGGATAGCCGCGGATGTAGTTGACATCCGCTGTGCCCCCGAAGGTGATACAAACCCCTTCAATGATCTCCTTGATCCGCTTTTCCGCGAGATCACGCATTTCGGCGGCCATCGTGCGCACGGTGCCTTTGATCTGCACGCGCTGGGGGATGACGTTGAATGCTTTCGACGAGGTCTCAAACGACGTGACCGAAACAACGATCTGTTCCACCGGATCGGCGTTGCGGCTCACGATGGATTGCAGCGCAAGAACCGCCTGTGCCGCCATCACAGTTGTGTCGACGGTTTCCTGAGGCTTGGCAGCATGCCCTCCCCGCCCTTCGAGCGTGATGTCAAACATGTCGGTGGCTGCAAAAAACGCGCCCGGGCGAATCGCAAAGCTGCCAACCGGCCGCCCGGGCCAGTTGTGCATGCCGTAGACCTCCTGAATACCCCAGCGGTCCATCATGCCGTCATCGCACATTTCCTTGCCGCCGCCGCCGCCTTCTTCAGCCGGCTGGAAGATCACCACAACAGTGCCGTCAAAGTTCCGGGTCTCGGAGAGATATTTGGCGGCCCCGAGCAGCATCGCAGTATGCCCGTCATGCCCACAGGCATGCATGGCGCCGGGTGTTTTGCTGGCATAGGGCAGTCCAGTTTGCTCGTGAATGGGCAAGGCATCCATGTCGGCACGCAGCCCGATCACTTTGCCGGAACTGTCTGACTTGCCCTTGATTACGCCAACCACGCCGGTGCGGCCGATGCCCGTGACCACCTCGTCACACCCAAAGGCCTCAAGCTTCTCTGCCACCTTCGCCGATGTGCGATGCGTTTCAAACAGGAGTTCCGGGTTCTCGTGGAGGTCGCGGCGCCACTCGGTGATCTCGGGCAGAAGTTCGGAAAAACGATTCTTTACTGGCATTGCTCATCCCTGTGCCATTGCGGATTGGTGTTGTTTGTTGTGCTTAGAACATTTCTAGCCTGCGGGAAGCGGCGGTTGCAATCTCAACACGCCCGCCCTTCGCAGAAAAGTGCGGGAAACGCCCTCATTTTTCAGAGATACAAGGCAAAAATATATAGCGATCCATATCTTGCACGGAAATGCAGGCACCTGAGCCTCCCAATGCCAATAGACGCAGCAGTTTTGGTCTGAGACGGCATTGACCTCTGGAAAAGCGTGGACAGCAGCGGCAATCCTGTTAGCGTCAGCGCATGGGGGGCTGACGGCCTTGGGAACAGGACCGTCAGATCCCGGTGCAATTAGGAACCGGAACTGCATGACCACATTGAGTCTTTCAAGCGTATGCCGAACTGGGTCACGTCCTGTGACGCAGCTTCAAACCGCTTGGCTGGCTGTGGCTGCCCCCTTTGATTTGGCGCGGTCGGCACAAAAGGAACGGCTGCCCAGGACACCTGTTCCCAACAACAGTCCAACAAGGAGAAACCCATGAAAATGAAATCCGCCCTTCTGGGCGCGGCCGCCGCAGTGGCGTTCGCTCCGGTGATGGCGCAGGCTGCTGGTCACGAAGGCCCTCGCGGCCGTGACGGCAACGTCAGCATCATCTACTGGCAGGCCCCCTCGATCCTCAACCCGTTCCTCTCGGGCGGTACAAAGGACGTTGAATCCGCCTCGATGATCATCGAGCCGCTGGCACGCTATGACCAAGGCGGCAACCTGACGCCCTGGCTCGTTGAAGAGATCCCCAGCGTCGACAATGGTGGCGTCTCCGCCGACCTGACCTCGATCACATGGAAGATCACCCCCGGCCTGAAGTGGTCTGACGGCTCTGACTTCACCTCGGCGGACGTTAAGTTCACCTATGAGTACTGCACCCACCCCGAAGGTGGTTGTGCCCAGGCCACGAAGTTCGAAGGCGTCACCTCCGTTGACACCCCTGACGACCTCACCGTTGTCGTGAACTTCGGCCAGCCAACCCCGAACCCCTACGGTCCGTTCGTGGGTGGTGAGAGCCCGATCATTCAGGCAGCACAGTTCGCTGACTGCATCGGCGCGGCGGCGTCTACCTGCACCGAGCAGAACTTCAACCCGATCGGCACTGGCCCGTTCAAGGTTGTCGAATTCAAGCCGAACGACGTGATCACCATGGAAGCCAACGACATGTATCGCGTAGAGGGCAAGCCCGCCTTCGCGACCGTGACGTTCAAAGGTGGCGGTGACGCAACCGCGGCTGGCCGTGCCGTCATGGAAACGGGCGAGTTTGACTATGCCTGGAACCTGCAGCTGGCGCCCGACGTGATCGCCGAGATGCAGGAAGGCGGCAAGGGTACGCCTGTGGCTGGCTTCGGCCCGCTGGTTGAGCGCCTGATGCTCAACAACTCCAACCCCGATCCGGCACTTGGCGACATGCGCTCCGTGAAGCAGGATCCGTCCGGCCCGTCCGAGCACCCCTTCCTGGGTGACCCGGCCGTCTACAAGGCCATGTCCATGGCGATTGACCGCCCGCTGCTGGTGGAAATCGGCTACGGTCAGGCCGGTAAGGTAACCTGTAACTGGGTGCCAGCTCCGGATGCGTTCAACTCGACCTCGCTGAGCTGCGACACGCAGGACATCGACGGTGCAAACGCCATGCTCGATGCAGCAGGCTACATGGACACCGACGGTGACGGCGTGCGCGAGACGCCCGATGGCGTGAAGATGTCGATCCTGTACCAGACCTCCACCAACGCCGTCCGTCAGGACTTCCAGGCGCTGATCAAGGAGTGGTGGAGCCAGATCGGCATTGAAACCGAGCTGCGCAACCTGTCTGCATCGGTCTTCTTCGGTGGGGATGCGGGCTCGCCCGATACCTTCCAGAAGTTCTATGCTGACGTGCAGATGTACGCGAACACCTTCAACGGCACCGACCCGCAGGCCTACCTCGGCAACGGTCTGTGCGACAAGGCACCGCGTCCGGACAGCCAGTGGCAGGGTGAGAACATCTCGCGTGTCTGCATCGAAGGCTATGACGAGCTGCACTCCCAGCTGTCCTCGACCGCAGGCATCGAAGCCCGCGCCGAGATTGGCAAGAAACTCAACGACATGATGGTTGAGAACGGCGGCTTGATCCCGCTGGTGCACCGCGGTCGTCTGTCTGCGCATGCAAACAGCCTGGGCGGCGTTGCCCTGAATGTTTGGGACAGCGAGCTTTGGAACGTTGCGGACTGGTATCGCATCAAGTGATCTGTCTATAACGGGGCCGGGCGCACTGCGGTGCGCCCGGCCTTTTTTGTTTGGGCCCCTGGCCCGCCGATCTCAGACCAGCCGGAGATACGGATGCTCACCTTCACGATCCGACGCCTGATCCTGGCGGTCCCGACGCTGTTGTTCATCAGCCTCGTGATTTACTCGCTTCTGGAATTCGCCCCGGGCGATCCAATGGCCAACATGCCGCTGACCATCCCGGATGAGGTCAAGCAGCAGATGCGCGAAGCGCTCGGGGTCGGACAGCCGATCTGGATCAGCTTCCCGAAATGGCTCTATCAGTTCTTCATCGTGGAACCGCTCGTGCTGATCGACGGCATCTTCGGATCCACCTTCTCCGAGGGACAGCAGCGCATCATCTCATGGCAAACCCGCTCGCCGGTCATGGACATCGTTGCCGAGCGCCTCCCACAGACATTGTGGGTGGTCGGCACTGCCTATGTGGTCGCCATCCTGATTGCCCTGCCGATCGGCATCTACTCTGCTTACCGGCAATATTCGGTGTTCGATCAGGCCGGTACGTTTGTGGCCATGGTGGGCTACTCGGTGCCGCCTTTCTTCTCCGGGGTTCTGGTGATTGTGATTTTCTCGGTCAATCTGGGGTGGCTGCCCTCGATCTATGACACCACGCTCGAGGTCGTCGACTGGGAGACCTTCAAGCTACAGCTCAAACAGATGATCATGCCTGTGATGGTGTTGGCCCTACAGATTACCAGCCAGATCAGCCGTTTCATGCGCGCCTCGATGCTGGACAATCTCAAGCAAGACTATGTGCGCACGGCCCGCGCCAAAGGTATGAGCGAGTGGACGGTTGTCATGGTGCATGTTCTGCGCAACTCGATGATCCCCGTGGTGACCGTGATCGCCCTTGGCATCCCCTCCATCTTTGGTGGCGCCATCATCACCGAACAGGTGTTCAAGGTGAACGGAATTGGCCAGCTGTTGATTACGGCGATCCAGGCCAATGACCTGCCGACCGTGCAAACGCTCACCTTCGTATTTGCGATCCTGATCGTGCTCTTCAACCTGCTTGCCGACGTTCTCTACGGCATCCTGGACCCGAGAATTCGCTATGACTGATGCAACAAACGCCACAATCGGGGAAAAGATGCCCGAGGCCCCTGCCCGCGGCCGCTGGGCCGATGTCTGGCGGCAGTTCCGGGCACACCGGGGCGCGTTTTGGGGGATGATGTTCCTCGTGTTCATCACCCTCTTCGTAACCGTCGGGCCACTGATCTGGCCCCATGATCCCACCGCGCTCGACATTCGCAGCAAGGATATGCGCCCCTTCTATGTGGGCCTGTTTGCGGGCGAAGACAGCAACGTGAAATGGAGTTGGGAGCACCCGCTGGGCACAGACAATCTGGGCCGTGATCTGATGGCCAAGCTGATGCTGGGTGGCCAGGTCAGCCTTGCCGTGGGCTGGGTCGCCATGTTGCTGGCCTTGTTCCTTGGGGCTCTGATCGGTGTCAGCGCAGGTTTCTTCAAGTCGCTGGACGGCCCGTTGATGCGGATGACGGATCTGTTCCTCGCCCTGCCTCTGCTGCCGTTGCTTCTGGTGATGATGCTGCTCTTCCGGGAGCCTCTGCGGGCCACTTTCGGCTCTGAAACAGGCACGTTTATCCTGATCGTTGTGGTGATCGGCATCACTTCGTGGATGCAGACAGCCCGTGTGGTGCGGGGCGATGTGCTGGCCCTGAAGGAGCGGGAATTCATCCTTGCGGCGCGCTCCATTGGCACGCCATCCTCCAAGATCATCAGCCGCCACCTGCTGCCCAACGTGATGAGCGCGATCATGGTGTCGGCGACCCTTGGTCTGGCCAACGCCATCATCACTGAAAGCGCGATCTCGTTTCTTGGCCTTGGCTTTCCGCCAGATTTCCCCACCTGGGGCAAATTGTTGTCTGACGCGACCTCGCGCCTTCAGCGCTTCCCCGAGCGTGTGATCTGGCCAGGGGTTGCCATCAGCTTCACGGTGCTGGCGGTGAACTACATGGGCGACGGACTGCGCGACGCGCTCGATCCCCGGATCAGAGGCCGCTAAGCGCCACTTCTGTAAGACCAAAAGAGCCGCCCTGCACGATGCACGGGCGGCTCATTTTTTTGCGCCAACCAGTGCATTCTTGGATTCAGGACCCGTTGTTTTGGCTTTCAGTCAAAACCAACCGTTCTTTCCGCCAAGATACGTAGCTTTGGAACGCCTGTTCCGCAGACCGCCAGCAGACGGATAGGACGTTTCCAAGGGGGCAATTGCAAAGCCGCGAAAGGCACCCTAATTGCGCGTGACACACCGCTTTTAGGACGATCTCGATGTACGAACAGCTTGGTCTTGAAATTGACCCACGCACCGCAAGCGTTCTCTTTGGCCTCGGCCTTGGAGCACTGTTTGGTGTGCTTGCACAGCTTACACGCTTTTGCCTGCGGCGCGCCGTAGCCGGGGACACCGCCGCAGAGCGTGGTGCGGCCCGTGGCGTCTGGCTGGCCGCGCTTGCTGTGGCCCTACTGGGCACGCAAGGCGCCGTGCTGCTCGGCTTTGTCGATTTCTCCGCGCACCGTTTCATGGCCGCAGATTTGCCCGTCGCAGGCATCGTCATCGGCGGCCTTCTCTTCGGGATCGGCATGGTGCTGACCCGCGGCTGCGTTTCGCGCCTGACAGTGCTGGCCGGTGCAGGCAACCTGCGCGCGCTCACGGTACTACTCGTTTTCGCCGTCGTGGCCCATGCAACGCTGAAGGGCATCTTTGCGCCTGTGCGGACAGCCCTGGGTGGGCTGACACTCCCCGTGGGCGAGTTCGCGTCCCTTGCTGCGCTGCCCGGCGGCCCTGCGGTGTGGACTGCTGCTCTTGCCGCGCTCGCGCTGCTCGGGGTTGTGCGCTCTGGTGCAAGCGTTCCATCCTTGATCGGCGGTGGCCTGATCGGTGCATTGGCGGTGATCGGATGGGTTGGCACGGGCTTCGTGCTGCAAGATGATTTTGATCCGATCGCAATGGAGAGCCTGTCGTTCACCTCGCCTTGGTCAGAGACGTTGTTCTGGACGATCGCCTCTTCGGCGATTCCGGCTGGATTTGGCACTGGTTTGGTGGGCGGGGTACTCGCCGGCGCCGGACTGACAGCCTTGCTGCGGGGCCAAGCGGCATGGACAAGCTTCGACAGCCCCGCCCAAACAGGCCGCTACCTGCTCGGCGCTGGCATGATGGGCTTTGGCGGTGTGCTTGCTGGCGGCTGCACGGTAGGCGCTGGCCTGTCAGGCGTGCCAACACTTTCCGTGGCGGCCCTGCTTGCGCTGATCTCCATCGTTGCGGGTGGCCTTCTGGCAGCTACCGTTTTGCGGCCTGCGGGTGCCAAGGGCCCAATGGCGGCTGTGCCGGCAGAATAAGCACTGTGGCTTGTGCAGAGGCCTAAGCCGCCTCCCTGCCCTGCCCTGCTCTACGTTGGCCAAAAGCCCGCTCACAAGCTGGCACAAAATCAAAAGGGGCACGCCCGTATGCAAGAGCGCGCCCCTTTCGGTTTACATCTGACTTTGGCGATTACTGGAAATAGACCGCCACCAGTTCGGCCAGAACGTCACCATTGGCATCCATCAGCACCATGTTGTCGCCATCAATCTCGAAACTGGTGACGCGCTCCAAAAGCTCCAACAGATCGGCCTCGGCGTCTGCCAGATCACCCATGCAGGCCATTTTCGTGGAAATGCCAGGGCCGATCGACAGGGCATCACCTTCTTGAGTGAAACTCGCAGAGATGTTGTTGCACCCCACCGTTGCACTCAGTCTGCCTTCGTCGCCGCTCCGGAAAATGATATGCGGCTCTCGGCGATTATCGACGACTACCGTGTCCTTGCCCAAGAGCGTGGTGATTTTCCAGTAGGTCTCGGTCAGCGAAGCATCTGGGGTCATGTTGTCCTCACACACCATCTTGCCGCCGGTTGCTGCAGCGTCGTCAGCCGCGGAAAGGTCACATCCGGTCGTTGCAAAGATCCAATCGCGCAATGCGTTAACGTCTGTGTAGCGGATGTTCTCTGTCTCCTCGATGCCGGTTGCATTGGCCTTTACGCCGCCTTTCACAACGCCAGCGAATTGATAGGTGTCCCCATTGGCACCGCCGGGAATGTACAGCGGGCCACCCGAGTCGCCGTAGCCTGCTCTTTGGGTCGAGCCAGGGATGCCGACGCAAAAGTCATGCCGATCATCAAAATCTGCCCGCGGAGAGTCGCACAGGGCAGACTCAGTCACCTGCGAATTATAGTAGAGCAGCGGGTCACCTTCGATACCTTGTCCAAGGCCCACTGTGGTTGTGGCCGTCCCGATCGAGAGATCGCCACCAAAGACAGTTGCAATCTCTGCGCCATATAGCGTGGCGTCTTCGGCCAGCTTGAGCAGCGCCGCATCGACGCGCTCGTGGCCCAGTTTGGCCGGCGCCAGCATGTAGTCGACGACCTGCACCTTCTGCTCAAACAATCCGTCGGGGCCAATATTCACCCCCACAAAGACAGGATCGCCGCCCTTCAAGACATCTTCATAAGCCGGCCAGCAATGGGCAGCGGTGAGCACCCAGTTCGGGGCAATCAGTGTGCCGCCGCAGGCATTGATCTCCGCGCCATCATGGCTTGGGAAAGGGCTGGTTGCACGAATGGAGACGTAGGATTGAAACGCGTCTGTATCCGCTTCAACACCGTTGATTATCGCCATCGCGGGCGTGCTGCAGCACAACAAGGCGCCATAGACGAAGTTGCGTACCATCATGATTTGAACTCCTTAGAAGTACCCCAATCATGTTGGCAGTGATTTCGCCCATACAATGATCCCCGACGTAGGGTAACTTGCGCATCGGCAGAGTGCTGGATCCGGTCACGGGCCTAACTTTACTAAATTATACATTTTAATTCATGTGTTTAGTTCTGTCATCCAATCTCAAGTCAGATCACATAGCACCTCATGCGAGCAGCGCTAAGGATGGCTACAAACAAGGGTAACATCCGCGTTATCCACTGTTGCAGCCGGGCGATTGCTGTATTGCCGGGCGAGGAAAGCGTGCCCCGATTTGGGTCTTGAAAGGCCAGCTAAAGGCCACCGAATGGGCACCTCAACAACGCGGCCAGTATCACCGCGCGCGAAACGGGCCTGCATAGCGATCCGGCGCGCCACAGGTCATGGCATCTGCAAAGCCGCCTGCGTCGGCAGTAAGTTCCGGCAGTTCGCGAAGCGACAGCAAGTCATTGTTCAGCCGCAAGGCAACCAGCCCGGACCAGTTTGCAGTGGCAAGGATCATTTCGGGTTGGGCGCCGCAATCGGCCACCCCGCCGGAGATGAATGCCTGTCCGATACGATGGTTGGTCAGGCCAGACTGCGTGGCGATCTCGCGTAAAGCGCCCTGCTCAAACCGCCAGACACGCAGCGTTTTTGCCAGATGTGGCCTGTCAATAAAGGCGATCTCCACAGCGCCATCGCCATCCAGATCGTGCCAGGCCACAGGTGCCAGCCACCTGAAACGGGTGCCAATCGGCGGGGTCGCCGTGACAAGACCATTCGGGCCGTACACTGCAAGCCGCGCCCCCAGACGCGCGTCGCTTTCCACAACGATGGCCTCGCGCGCACCATCGCCAGTGACATCCGCCAAACGCGGCCGCAGGTCTTCAAAGACGCGGCTTTGCGGAAGGGTTATGCGCACTGTCTTACCTGACGCCTTTAAGACAAGCGTTCCCCACTCAGGTGTATCGCCCAAAACGCCATGGCCGTAGCGGTTGGTTGGATCGTCAAACCGCGCAGACACAACGTCAGCCGCAGCAGCACTGCCAAGAACCGTGCAACTGGCGATAAGGGCAGCCAAAGCGCCGCGGGTGCTACGCATCAATACGCGACACCGCAGACGCGGCGCCTTCCTATGCGGTGCAAGCCCGCGCACTGTACGGGCCAACCCCAAAGCTTCTTAGATTTGCTTTTCGGGCATCTGTACGACCAGGCCGTCCAAGGCGTCCGTTACCTTGAGTTGGCAGGTCAGGCGGCTCAAGCCGGGCTTTGGCTCGAAGGCAAAATCCAGCATGTCTTCTTCCATGCTGTCGATCTCTGGCAGCTTGTCCGCCCATGCCTGATCCACATAGACGTGGCATGTGGAGCACGCACAGGCCCCTCCGCAATCGGCCTCAATGCCGGGAATTCCGTTGTCCCGAGCGCCTTCCATAACGGTCATGCCGTTGGCAACCTCTACGACATGCTCTTGCCCGCCGTGCTCGATATAGGTGATCTTGGCCATCAATGTCTCTTTCTGCCAGCAGTGTTTCCCCATGTGACATAGGCGAAACGAAGGGCAGAGACCAGTGTTCCCCAACGGCGGATAAAAGCTGGACACGCACGAAGCATGTTCTATTTTTGTTCTCATGCAGACAGCCCATGGCCCAGACAACATGCCCCAGCGCGGCTGGCCCCGCCCACCCGCGGCCACACCCGCAGCATGGCTGGACCGCCCGCCCGCCGGTGCACGGATCACGGTTGCCGGCCTTGTGCTTGTGCGGCAACGCCCTGGCACGGCCAAGGGGGTGATTTTCGTCACGCTGGAGGATGAGACCGGCACGGTCAACGTGGTGATCTGGGCCAAGACCTACGAAAAATATCGCCGCGCTGTGATTGCCGGCAGATTGCTGCGGGTGACCGGGCGCATTCAGCGTGAACACTCTGTTCTGCACGTGATTGCCGAACATGTGGAAGACATCTCTCCCTTGCTGGACCGCCTGCTGGAGCCCGGCTTCACCCCGGACATCGCCCGCGCAGGCGATCAACCCTGAGTGTAACGCGCCGTTTCACGCCCCTTCGCGCCACGTAACAGGCGTGCTATGCTCGCAGCGAACAGGGCCCAGAACCCGCTGTCCGAGCAGGCATATGACACCAACGCGCCGTTCCTTCGGCCATCGCATTGCACGCTTGCGCGCTTTTGTGCGGGCGTCTTTGGCCTGTGCAGGCGTGCTCTTTCTGGCAGGCTGCAACGCCGTTTTGCAGAACGGAGCCGTCGCCCGGTTCATGGAGCCCGAGCCAATCCGCGTTTTGGCTGCTGGCCCGCCAAATGCAGTGCCCGGCACCTGCTGGGGGCGCGAGCAAACCCCTGCCATTATCGAAACCGAAACCTATCAAGTGCTCATACAGCCTGCGCGCATCGCATCCGATGGTGCTGTACTCGAACCGCCGATCTATAAAACCGATACCCGTCAACGCATCGTCCGGGAACGGCGCGAATTGTGGTTTGAAGCCCTGTGCGACAGCCAGTTCACCCCCGAATTCGTCGCATCACTACAACGCGCCCTCGCTGTGCGCGGGCTCTATGCGGGACCCGTTACAGGGAGCGTGGACGCCCGCACCCGCAACGCGATCCGCAGCTATCAAAAAGCCCAAGGCCTCGACAGCGCTGTTCTCTCACTGGCCGCCGCGCGCCAGCTTGGGCTAGTGACCATTGATCGGCCGGAAGGCCTTGCCCGCCCCAATGGGTAAGGGCAGCGCCTGCAGCAGCACCCGCTCACGGGCCGTTTCTCTTCGGTCCAGAGCTGTCGCGCACCGCCCATTCGTGCAGACGGCCCAGCGCGGCCTCCGGGCTCAAGAACAGAGCGCCCCCTTCAATGGGCCAGCCACTTAAATGGCTGAGACGGGGCGAACTTGTCTGAAACATCGCCTGCAAAAACGGGGTGCTCTTTCAGGCTCAGTTTCTGCGGCTGCCCGCCCTCTGCAAAGTCAATATTGTCGAGATCGACCCAAAAGGCATTGGGGCTCACGGCAGATTCAAAATAATAGCGCCGCGCCGCGTGATCGGCGACAGAGCGCCAGATTGTACTCGCGATGTTGGGGGCATTCGCATCCGTGATCCCCAGCGGAACAGACGCATTCCGGATGATCGAAAACGCCGCAGACGTCGCCAAACGCGGATCGTCGAATTTTGGCACGGATTGCAAATAGAAGGACGTCCGGACAAACCTGTCTGCCGCACGATTGGTACCAGGCAGCATCGACAGCCCACCAATCTGTCCCCAATAGGCCGTGAGGGCGAGTTGTTCGTCATAGGTTGGGGAGTTGGTCATGACCTTATATTCGCCACCATGATGCACGACGCATTCGCCATTCAGATACTCAAAGATCGCTGAGTCTCCGCTGCTGTCTGACAGCGAAAGATGCAAACCCGCGGCTTTTCCATTGGGCAGCGCAGGGGCGATGATCTGGAAAGATCCCGCCGTCAGACCCGCGACGGCCTCTGCCACCGTTGCGTAATTGTCGAGGGCATATTGCGCCCATGCACCCACAGAAAGCCGGGGCCTATCATCATCTGAACGCGCTGCATAATCCGCTTCAGCCAGGTAGAGCAGGTTGGCAACAAGCCCTGCCTCATTCATGCCGTCTGCGGTGCCAACATCGTAGCCAGAAAGGGTGACTGAGCCGTATGTCGAGGCCCACGCAACAGAGCCCGGCCCAAAGCCCCCATCCCGCTTCATACCTTTGGGGTAAAACCACAAATCAGAGCCGAGGTCTTCATACCAGTCCATGCTTCTTGCGGTAATGAAGCTGCCAGCGCCGGATTCATACAAAAGTCGTGTGCACATGCTTTTCCTCCCCTGTCTTTGATACTTAAATCGATCATTCGATGCTTAGCATGGAAAGATGCGTGTTAGGGATCACCTTACAAATTCAGGCGTTCTCAAGAGGCAGCGCCCAAATTAGAAGCCGCGCCATACAAGGCTTGGATCACCTGACTACACCAAGGGGTTTGGCGCAAAGGCTTCTGATATCCGCTTGGTGGGTTTGCACCAAACATCACGCCACACCCCGTCAGCGTAACTCAGAAGATATCTGTTCATCCGTGCCCATGATTTGGTTTTGGGCACGCAAAGCCGTCGATGACAAGGCCGACAAGGGGGCGGAAAGAAAACTCCAGGCTGGCGCTGTTCGTAAGGGTAGCTGACCGGCTTGGCGCTCCGGCAGACGGAAAGGTGCCATCCAACGGGCCGCAGGCGACAGCAATGCCCGGGCGCGGGCGCCTGGCCTTGCCACAACGGCGATGGGAACCTCGCGCGCCAAGTCTTGCCAGCGGTGCCAGCGATGCAGATCTGCCAGCCCATCCCCGCCCATGATCCAGACGAAGCGTCGCCCTGGCACGGCGTGTCGCAGTTCCGACAGCGTATCCACCGTTGCCCGTGTGCCCCAATGCGCCTCTGGCGCGCAGACATGTTCTTTCGGATGGCAGGCCAGATCTCGGGCTGTAGCCAACCGCTTGGATAGAGGCGCAGGCGCGCGCTTTTTCAACGGGTTACCTGGAGATACCAACCACCAGACCGCATCGAGTTGCAGCCGCTTCAAAGCGGTGCGACTTACCAAAACATGCCCTGCATGTGGGGGATCAAACGTGCCGCCGAATACCCCGATCCTCTGCCCCGGTCGCGACACAGGCAAATCGGGCCGTGCCAGCGCAGGGTCAGCAAAGATCAGCCGGGCAGATGTCATGGTCTGTTCCCACTTTTCCGATTGATGGCTTCATGGCACAGTCTTTGATGATGCGCACCCCGTCATGTTCTCCACACGCTCTGGTTGCCCTTATTTGGGCCCTTTTACAGAGCTTACCCACAGCCGCAGAGGCGAACAGTTCCCGTTTGGACGTGGACAGCCCGAGCGCCAATGCCGTCGCCATGTTGGGCGGCTGCAGCGCCACGCTGATTGCGCCGGACAAAGCCCTTGCTGCAGCACACTGCTTCAGCATCCGTACCCGCGGCATGGATGCAGAAAAGACGCTCTGCCCAAAGCTGTCCATGCAGGCGAATATGAGCAAGACCCCGAAGCTAGACCCGTATACGTGGCACAAAACCCAGTTCCAGCCCAAGCTCCGCTTTGGGGCTGACGGTCGCGATGGAGATTTGCCATCGTTCCAGATCTCTCATTTCACGATGCCACTGTGTGGAGACATGGTCCTGTTGCGGCTCAGCGAGCCGGTACCGGCAGACATCGCAATTCCTATTCCAATCATCACGGGCGCGGGCACGGAGAACGGCCTCGAGATCGCGCTGATCCGCGGCCCCTTGCGCCACGCAGGTTTTGGCCGTGCAAATGGCGAGGCCAAAGGCAAGGCCCAACGCTCGGGTGGAAGGGTGTCCTATTGGGGGCAGAATAATTGCCATCTTTACGCGCTGCCCCCCAAGCGTGCCAATGGGCGCCGCATCAACAGCGGTGACAGCGGTGCCCCTTTGATCCTGCGCCTGAGCGATGGCCGCGACGTCATCATGGGGGTGATGTGGGGACGCGGCAATCCTGATGGCGAGGCCTGCGGGCTTCCAAGCTCCATACCGCCTGAAAATCACGGCAGTTACACGGCAACATTTCGCGGCAAGGTGCAGGGCACACAAGCCACCGATATCGGCGACTGGCTGTCGCGTATGGTTCCAGAAGCCGCGATAACGCTGCCCTGACACCCAAGCCCGCGAATTGTGAGCGGGTGCAGTCGCGCAGTATCAGGCGTCTCGGTGTAGTTTGAAGAAATAGGGCGGCGCCAAGCCTTTCATATCCATCCAGCCCATCATTGTATCGTCGTCAAGAACGGCGAAGACATCGATGATCGGCTTGGCGTCATAGACCATGGCGGCATGTGTTCTTCCCCTGAACTCAACAGTCCTGAGACGGGCCCGAGGTTTTGACGTGCGCACAAAGGGCAGCATCACAGGGAAAAAGATGGGAAGGATACTGTCCCGAAAGGGCAGATTGGCCGTCAGGTTGATCGGAAGCAAGGCAGGGTTTACAGCCGCTCATCCCCAGATGGGTATTTCGTGGATGAGCGGAAAAACTTCCTCTGGGCCCCTGAATTCCTTGCCATACCAATAGGAGCTTTCGAGCATCCCATCCATTTTATGGCCTGTCGCGATGCCGGCTCGGCGCCATTTTCCGATCACCTGGGAGGCTCTCGCGGGCGCCAAGCTGTCAAACAGCGCGATCGCCTCATCCGGTGTTATTGCCGCCGTATCCGACACTTTCGTCTTGTCTAAAGGCATTATTGCAATTCGTGGTCAAAATACTTTGCGAGAAGATGCTACACCTATGCACAATGAAAACAACGGGGCTTGCAGAAAGCAGCTCAGAGTGCACCCCAAAGCGCTCTGCGTAGGGCCGTTGGGATAAAATCATTCACCGTTGAAATCGCCCCATGGCGCCAGCCGTTGCCCTTCTGCGCGGCGCAGCCTAAACACTTGCCCAACCTCAGACACCCATTCGCGGAGCTTTCCCCATGGCAGCCTATCAATACGTCTATCACATGGATGGCGTCTCCAAGACCTATCCCGGTGGCAAGAAATGTTTTGAAAACATTCGCCTGTCCTTTCTTCCGGGCGTGAAGATCGGTGTTGTCGGCGTCAATGGCGCCGGTAAATCCACGCTCATGAAGATTATGGCCGGTCTCGACAAAGATTTCACCGGTGAGGCTTGGTCGGCAGAAGGCGCCAAGGTTGGCTATCTGCCGCAGGAGCCGCAGCTCGATGAAAGCCTGACCGTGCGCGAGAACGTCATGCTGGGTGTGGCCGCACAGCAGGCCAAGATCGACCGCTTCAATGAACTGGCGATGAACTATTCTGACGAAACCGCAGATGAGATGGCCCAGCTGCAAGACGAGATCGACGCCGGCAACCTATGGGATCTCGACAGTCAGGTGGATGTATCCATGGAGGCGCTGCGCTGTCCGCCCGATGACGCCATGCCGGAAAACCTGTCAGGCGGGGAGCGCCGCCGGGTGGCGTTGTGCAAGCTGTTGCTGGAAGCCCCCGACATGCTGCTGCTCGACGAACCGACAAACCACCTCGATGCAGAAACCATTGCCTGGCTCCAGCAACACCTGATCGATTACAAGGGCACGATCCTGATCGTGACGCACGACCGCTACTTCCTTGACGATATCACCGGCTGGATTCTTGAGCTCGACCGGGGCCGCGGCATCCCCTACGAAGGCAACTATTCCGCCTGGCTGGAGCAGAAAGCCAAGCGCCTCGAGCAGGAAGCCAAGGAAGACAAATCGCGACAGAAAACGCTGGAACGCGAGCTTTCCTGGATCCGGCAAGGCGCCAAGGCCCGGCAGGCCAAGTCCAAGGCGCGGATCGCAGCCTATGAAGAGATGGCAAACCAGTCTGAGCGCGACAAGGTCGGAAAAGCACAAATCGTTATTCCCAACGGTCCACGCCTTGGCTCCAAGGTTATTGAGGTTGAGGGGCTGCAAAAAGCCTATGGTGACAAGCTCTTGGTCGAAGGTCTTGAGTTTTCACTTCCACCCGGCGGCATCGTAGGTGTGATTGGCCCGAACGGCGCGGGTAAATCGACATTGTTCAAGATGCTAACCGGTCAGGAAACGCCCGACAGCGGCTCTGTTGCCTATGGTGACACCGTGAAGCTGTCCTATGTGGATCAATCGCGCGATGCGCTCGACCCTAAAGCCACGGTCTGGGAAGAGATTTCCGGCGGGGCCGAGATAATCGAATTGGGCGATGCGCAGATGAACAGCCGCGCCTATTGCGGGGCGTTCAACTTCAAAGGCGGTGATCAGCAGAAACCTGTGGGTTTGCTGTCAGGTGGTGAGCGCAACCGGGTGCACATGGCCAAGCTGCTGAAATCCGGCGGCAATGTCTTGCTGCTCGACGAACCGACAAACGACCTTGACGTGGAAACCCTGCGCGCATTGGAAGACGCGCTGGAAGATTTTGCGGGCTGCGCTGTGATCATCTCGCACGATCGCTTCTTCCTTGACCGGCTGTGCACCCACATCCTCGCTTTCGAGGGTGAGGCCCATGTGGAATGGTTCGAGGGCAATTTTGAGGCCTATGAGGAAGATAAGGCCCGCCGCCTTGGCCCCGACGCGTTGGAGCCAAAGCGCCTCAAGCACAAGAAATTCACCCGCTGATCAGATGACAGAGCGACGCTGTGATCGCCCTGCATCGTGGGGCGGTCACATACATGGCAGCGGGGCTAGGGTTAGCGGCCGCGCCAATGGGTCGGGATGATAATCAACGCCCCGATTGCGGAGATGATCGCGTCGAGCCCCGGCGAACCAAAGCCAATCCCGAACATGATCCGCACGAACGCAAAGAGGAATGCGCCACCGACGCAGATGATGATCGATTGCAGCACCCCATTGCGGGTAAACTCCCACCGTTCAGACAGATAGCCAACAATCCCCGCGATCACGACGGTTCCGATGAGGGATGGAAACATGGGGCGGCCTTTCCTGTTGCGTCCTAAAGATATGGCGCGCGCGACGCGGGCTTACAAGCAAAGGGCATGGGCGCAGGGTCAAACACTACAATCCCAAGCCCGCGCGTATGGCGCCACCTTGAACGTCGCGCCCCAGACCCCGCCGCACAATCGGCCCTGCACCTGAAGATGATCGACATACGAGGTCCAAGATCTCACCACCCCAAATAGCAGCAAGACCTTAGCCAGCTGCTCAGCCCCGTCTTTTGCGTCGCTTGTTCCCGCCTCTTTGGCCGGCGCGGCCAGCCGTGCTGCGACCGGAGGCTTTAGCACTGTCTTCTACCGCTTGTTCCACGGCGGATTGGCGGGCCAGTGGATCGTCAGAAACGGCAAGGTCCACCGCTTCCAGCCGTTTGACCTCATCGCGCAAGCGGGCCGCTTCTTCGAACTCAAGGTTCTCAGCCGCCTTGCGCATATCTGCCCGAAGCCCGTCCAGCACAGCGGCAAGGTTCTGCCCTGCCATCGGCTTTTCGATCTTGGCGGTGACGCGGCTTTGATCCGTGTCGCCCTGGTAGAGGCCCGCCAGCACGTCTTCGACATTCTTCTTCACCGTTTCAGGTGTAATGCCGTGCGCCTCGTTATAAGCAATCTGCTTGGTGCGGCGGCGTTCGGTTTCGCGCAGGGCGCGCTCCATCGATCCGGTGACTTTGTCGGCATACATGATCACCCGACCATCAGCATTTCGGGCCGCGCGTCCGATGGTCTGGATCAATGATGTCTCCGAGCGCAGAAACCCCTCCTTGTCGGCATCCAGAATGGCCACAAGGCCACATTCGGGAATGTCCAATCCCTCTCGCAGCAGGTTGATGCCCACCAGCACGTCAAAGGCGCCCAAGCGCAGGTCTCGCAGGATTTCGATGCGTTCGATCGTGTCGATATCAGAATGCATGTAGCGGACCCGGATACCCTGCTCGTGCAGGTATTCTGTGAGGTCTTCGGCCATGCGCTTTGTCAGCGTGGTGGCCAGCGTCCGATAGCCCCGCTCGGCAACCATGCGGATCTCGTCGAGCAGATCGTCTACCTGCATTTCGACAGGACGGATTTCCACCTCCGGGTCCAACAGGCCTGTGGGGCGGATCACTTGCTCGGTGAACACACCGCCGGACTCCTCCAACTCCCAGGCTGCGGGCGTGGCGGATACGAAAACAGACTGGGGCCGCATGGCATCCCATTCCTCGAATTTGAGGGGGCGGTTATCCATGCAGGATGGCAGGCGAAACCCGTGCTCTGCCAGCGTGAACTTGCGCCGGTAGTCGCCCCGATACATGCCCCCGATCTGCGGCACCGAGACATGGCTTTCATCGGCAAAGACAATTGCATTGTCGGGGATGAATTCGAACAGGGTGGGGGGCGGCTCGCCAGGCGCTCGGCCCGTCAGATAACGTGAATAGTTCTCAATCCCGTTGCAGACGCCTGTGGCCTCCAGCATCTCGAGGTCGAAATTGGTGCGTTGTTCCAATCGCTGCGCCTCGAGCAGCTTGCCCTCAGCCACCAGTTGATCCAGGCGCACGCGCAGCTCTTTTTTGATCCCGACAACGGCTTGCTGCATCGTCGGGCGGGGTGTCACGTAGTGGCTATTGGCATAGATGCGGATGCGTTCAAATGTGTCGGTTTTCTCGCCCGTCAACGGATCGAACTCCGTCAGGCTTTCCAACTCATCGCCGAAAAAACTCATCCGCCAGGCGCGATCTTCAAGGTGGGCAGGCCAAATCTCCAGAGCATCGCCGCGCACCCGGAATGACCCCCGCTGAAAGGCCTGATCGTTGCGCCGATATTGCTGGGCAATCAGTTCCGCCATCACCTTGCGCTGCTCATATTCGCGCCCGACATGCAGATCCTGCGTCATCGCCCCGTATGTCTCTACCGAGCCGATGCCGTAGATGCAGGAGACGGACGCCACGATAATCACGTCGTCCCGCTCCAACAGAGCCCGCGTGGCGGAGTGGCGCATGCGGTCGATCTGCTCGTTTATCTGCGACTCCTTCTCGATATAGGTGTCCGAGCGCGCCACATAGGCTTCAGGCTGGTAGTAGTCATAGTAGCTGACGAAATACTCCACGGCGTTGTCAGGAAAGAAGCCTTTGAACTCACCGTATAGCTGGGCGGCCAAGGTCTTGTTCGGCGCAAGGATGATTGCAGGCCGCTGCGTTTCCTCGATCACCTTGGCCATTGTGAAGGTCTTGCCAGTGCCCGTGGCGCCCAGCAAAACCTGGTTTTGCTCCCCATCGCGCACACCTTGGGACAGCTCTGCGATGGCGGTGGGCTGATCGCCTGCCGCTGAAAACTCAGTCTGCATCACAAATTGCTGCCCGCCTTCCAGCTTCTCGCGGGCGCGGATATCTGGCGCCGACTGAGCCGGCATGGCTTCAGGAGAATTGTTGTGCATGGACGGTGGCCTTTCGTTCCGGGCAAACCTTGTGGCAAATGCGGCGCAATTCAAGGCGCGGCAGGCGCAGATTTCAAAAGTGAAGGGTGCTGGATATTCAGCCGAGACAGATTGATATGGGCATAAGGCACGGCAGACACAACCGCCCTGCCAGCCTAACGGTACTGGGCCGAGGTAATGAACTCTCCAAACGCCTCGCACCAAATGACAACCGTATCGTAGGCCTCCAGATCAACGCCTTCGGGCAACGGCAGGGAAAACCCAGCAAAGGATTTTACATCCCCCACCTGCAAGGCCGATGACTTGACCGGCAAAAACCCGTCCTCATGGTCGACATAGCCATTGACGAGGTAGAGTTTGTAATCGGGCCCGGGAGCCAGTTTGCCTTCATGCACAATGTCCGACGCCGTCAGACTGACCGTACCTTCGCCCCAGTGCAGGAAATCACTGCCGCGGCGGTCTCGTGTAAATTCAGTGGTATAGCTCGCACCCTCAGCCATCGCCGCGAGGTCTGCCCTATCAGGGGATGGCGGGGCGGTGAGAATGGGCAGCAAGTAGACGCCCAGCGCAAAGCCCACGGCCAACATTGCACAGTGGCTCACGATCAGAAACAAACCGCGCATGTTATCCCCCTCGCCGAAACACACCGCAAAGTTTGCTGCGGTTTCGGTCGCAAAGCAATGCAACGTCGCGGATCAGGCCAAGGACGCCAGCTTTAGCCCGCCGCCTGCGGCGCCGGGGGATATTGCAAATTTGGGCACGATATGTCCTTTTGCGCGCAGTCTTCAGGAGGACGCATCATGCGCGCACGAATCTACCGCCCCGCAAAGACGGCGATGCAGTCTGGCACAGCCAAGACCAAGGCATGGGTGCTGGAATTTGCGCCTGAAAGCGCACGTGAAATCGATCCGCTCATGGGCTGGACATCGTCTGACGACACCCAGGCGCAAGTCCGCCTGCGCTTCGACAGCAAAGCGGCAGCACAGGCCTATGCGCGCGCGAAGGGCATCGAAGCCACCGTGATCGAGCCCCAAACGCGCAAGCCGGTCATCCGCGCGGGCGGCTATGGCGAGAATTTCGCCACCCACCGTCGCACAGTCTGGACCCATTGATCGGGCGCATCGGCGTTCAACAATTGAAGCCGCGCTTAAGCTGCTCGCGCAGAGAGCGGAAGCATTGAGTCCGTCGGAATGTCCGGATCGGTGCCAATCTTCAACACCTATGTTCGAAACGCCCAGAAAATCCTGTTGAGCGTTTGGTCCCTGCTTCCCCTATGCTAAGCCCAAGACAAGGGACGGCTGCACGACACAGGCGGACACTCGAATATTGGCGCAGGGCAGACGTTGGTCTGCTTTGAAAAGGCCTTGCAAGCGGGAAGGACGCAACGCGTGGAGACCATACACCTCACCTTTGAAATGATGGTGGTTTTGGGTCTGCTCGCCTTCACGGTATTCCTGTTTATCTCCGAAATCGTGCGGATCGATCTGGCAGCCATTCTCGTGATGGTTTTGCTCGGCCTGCTTAGCCAGGTGCCCGGGCTCAGTTCGATTGCAGATGTAAATCAACTGTTCGATGGCTTTGCATCGAACGCGGTGGTGTCGATTATCGCCGTCATGATTATCGGCGCAGGGCTCGACCGCACCGGGCTGATGAGCAAGGTGGCCGCGACAATTCTAAAGTATGGGGGCAGCACGGAGCGGCGGATTGTGCCCATCGTTTCGGGCGCCGTCGGCATTATTTCGTCTTTCATGCAGAATGTTGGGGCAGCCGCGCTGTTTTTGCCTGTCGTCAGCCGCATTTCCGTGCGCACCGAACTGCCGCTCAGCCGGCTGCTGATGCCCATGGGCTTTTGCGCCATTCTCGGCGGAACCCTCACGATGGTTGGTTCCTCGCCGCTGATCCTGCTCAACGATCTGCTCGCCAGCGCAAATCAGTCTCTGCCCCAAGATCAACAAATGGCCTCTTTCAGCCTGTTCTCCGTCACGCCGATCGGGATCTGCCTGATCGTCACAGGCGTGCTTTACTTCATGCTGTTCGGGAAATGGGTGTTGCCCAGCGAAAACGCGGCCAGCGGCGCGCAAAGCGCCCAATCCATGAAGGATTACCTGCAACAGCTCTATGGCCTGCGCACCGATATCTTCGAAATATCGATCCCTGAGGGCAGCCAGGTGGCCGGGCTGACATTTGATGATCTGATCGAGAAATATCACGTCTACATCATTGGCAGCGCCTATAACGGCAAGACTTGGTTTGCGCCCGTCATCACCACGGAAATCACAACGCCGTGCCGGTTGGCCGTCTTGGGCCGGGCCAAAGAAATCCGGCAGATGGTGCTGGAGGAAGACCTCCTTCTGCACACAAAGCTGGATGTCTTTGCCGAAGACTACGCGCCGACGCGGTCTGGGGTGGCAGAAGTTGTCATTCCGCCGGGGTCCTCGTTGATTGGCAAAAGCGCCCATGACGTGGTCTTTCGCAAAACCTATGGCGCCAGCATGCTGGCCATTCACCGCGGCGAGGAAACCCTCAGCATTGTCGCGACGGAGGATCATGAGCCAACCCAAATCGCCGAAGTGCCCTTTAGGGCTGGCGACACTCTGATCATCCTGAGCACCTGGGAAGCCTTGACCCGCCTGACGCGCGACAGGGATTTTGTGGTTGTCACAACCGACTTCCCTCAGGAGGAACTGCGCCCCAAGAAAGTGGGCTGGGCCGTGCTGTTCTTTGCGCTGGCGATCGGCCTGATCCTTTTCACTGATTTGCGCCTGTCCCTGTGCCTTCTGACCGGCGCTGTGGGCATGATCTTGTCACGGGTGCTGGATATCGATGATGCCTACAAGGCGGTGAGTTGGAGCACGGTCTTCCTCTTGGCGGGTCTGATCCCCTTAGGGCAAGCCGTGCAAATGTCTGGGACAGCGGCCTGGATTGCACAGCAGGTCCTGATCCTTCTTGATGGCTGGCCGATCTGGGGATTGCAGGCGGGGCTGGCCGTGATTGCCACGGTTTTCACGCTGATCATGTCCAACGTCGGCGCAACTGTGTTGCTGGTGCCCCTGGCCGTATCGATCGCGATTGCTGCGGGCGGTGATCCCGCGATTTTCGCGCTCACGGTCGCGATCTCAACATCGAACTCCTTCTTGATCCCGACCCATCAGGTGAATGCGCTGATCATGGGGCCTGCGGGCTACAAGGTGACTGACTTCATCAAGAGTGGTGGGATCATGACCATTCTGTTCCTCGTCGTATCCCTGACCGTGATGAACGTCCTGTTTTAGACAGTAAGCGCAAAAGAGGGGGCACAGGTTGTGAACACGATGCTGAAATATGGTCCAGGCGATGATGTGGGCGCGCTGGAGCATTGGCCCTTCGACAACCCGCTGAGTGATTACAAGATTTTGGACGGCACGCCGCAAGCTTCTGGTCGGTTGGACGCAGGTGGCCCCGGGCATGTCAGCCGCACAGGCATTTGGCACTGTACCAAAGGCGTTTTTGCCTGCACCGAACAAGGCGACGAATTGATGACCATACTCTCCGGGCGCGGTCGTCTCATTCACATGTCTGACGGACAGATTTGCGACCTTAATCCGGGCGACACCCTGTTTGTACGTGATGGCAGCCGGGTCACATGGGATATCACGGAGGACCTGACGAAGGTTTTCTTCGGCCACAAGCCGGGTGGCTTTTGAGAATTTAATGCATTGATGAGAATGTCGCACGCAACAGGTTTGCGCCTCAAAATACGCGCCAGAAAATCACGGCGCAGAACACGAGAATTTCAAAGCGCCAATCATTAAAGTGAAGGTAAATATTGATGGAACCCGATCAGAAACGCGTAAAGCTCTCATGTCTTTGGGCCTTTGTTGCCCTGAACATTGCCTTCGCAGATATCCTTTCGCTCTATACACCCGGGGTCATGCCCCAGGTTATGGAGGGCGTGGTAGAAGGCGTTGAACTGTCGGAGAATTTGATGCTGGTGGCCGCTATTTTCATCCAGATACCGGTCGCAATGATTGTTCTGACCCAGTTCTTATCTGCACGTGCCAACAAGGTGGTCTCAACAATCGCCGTGGTCATCACAGCCGCCTTCGTGATTGGCGGGGGGTCTCTGATGCCACACTATGTGTTCTTCGCAACCTGCGAAGTGCTGGCACTGCTGCTCATCCTTCGCCTTATTTGGCGGCCTAAGGTATGGACGCCTCTGAATTAGCGCCCAATTAGCGCTTTGAGCTATCGCTCCCAGCACTTGAAAGCAAATTCCCGATGGAAGGCCGATATATCTAGCTCCACATTTTCAGTACCAGTGATTTGGGGTTTCTCTATTGAGCTTTCGGTTATTAGCTGACGCACATGCAGTGCATGATGCGGGCGGATGTTATTGTATTTCCTGAGCGTGGCATTTATGGCGACTTGG
>JAKVBK010000034.1 GCA_022447275.1 Oceanicola sp.
ATAAGCGTAGGTGGAGCGTACGATGTGTCTGATGCAATCACGATCTCCGGAGGCGTGAACTACACCAAGGTAGGCGATGCCCAACCTGAAACCGGAACCCCAGACACCGCTCGCGCGAACTTCAACGACAACAGCGTATTCGGCGTAGGCTTCTCAGTTGCCTATAAGTTCTGATCCAAGCGATCATCTGACACTCAAAGCCCCGGCCCAAGCGCCGGGGCTTTTCGTTTGTGCAGACATGAAACGCGCGTTTTGCGGATAGACCCTGCGCCCCACCCGATGCCGAGCCATGCAGGGATGAGCGCTCTTAGCGCCCCTATGCCAGGCACCCATGACAGTACCCCCGGCGCCTCCGCGCCCAGCAAGACAAACGACAGGCGCAAAAAGACGCTGGATCAGCACGCGCCCCCCCGCTAGACCGCTAAGCATGAAACTGCATCCGCTCTATTACCCCGACGCCGCGGCGTGGACTGCCGCACAGGCCAAACGTGTGCTTCTGTTTGGCATGTCCGGGCTTGGCAAAACCCATGCCTCGAACATGTTGCGCAGCCAAGGCCAGTGGTTTCACTATTCGATCGATTACCGCATCGGCACCCGCTACATGGGCGAACTGATTGCCGACAGCTTCAAGCACGAAGCCATGCAGGTGCCCTATCTGCGGCATTTATTGATGACGGACTCGATCTACATCGCGTCCAACATCACGTTCGACAATCTTGCGCCCCTGTCGATGTATCTGGGCAAGCCGGGCAGTGCAGAAAAAGGCGGGTTGCCTCTGGCCACCTATCGCAAGCGCCAAGCCGAGCATCGCAGCGCCGAGATCGCCGCGCTGCAGGATACGCCACGCTTTATCGAGCGCGCTCAGGCGCTCTATGCCTATGACAATTTCGTGTGCGACAGTGGCGGCTCGATCTGCGAAGTGGTGAACCCTGAGGATGCAGATGATCCCGTGCTCAAGACCCTCGCGGAAAACCTTCTGATGGTCTGGATCGAGGACACACCGGATCATATGGAAGAGCTTGCGCGCCGCTTCGATCGTGCGCCAAAGCCGATGTATTATGACCCCGCATTCCTCAATGAAAGCTGGGCGGCCTATCTGGCTGACAGCAATCTCGCCGAGGACGCGGTCGACCCGGATGACTTCGTGCGCTGGACCTATGCCCGCGCCCTGTCGCACCGCCACCCCCGCTATGCGGCCATGGCGCGCAATTGGGGCGTATCCGTCACTGCCCAGGAGATCGCCGCAGCCACAACGCCGGAGGCCTTCAATCAGTTGATTGCCAAGGCCCTTGAGCGCGCCACCTAAAACCCTTATCTCAACGGCCCGCACGACGCCAACAGCCCCGCGCTGACGCAACCTCAGAGACGAACATGCCGATTACGTTGCCCGACACCCTGCCCGCCTATGACATCCTCTCTGAGGAAGGCGTCATGGTGATGGGCGAAGGCCGGGCCGCACGGCAGGACATCCGCCCCCTGCGGATCGCTCTTCTCAATCTGATGCCGCAAAAGATCCGCACGGAAACCCAGTTTGCCCGCCTAATCGGCGCAACACCGCTGCAGATCGATCTGCATCTCGTGAAGATGACAGAGCATGTCTCCAAGACCACGTCTGCGGAACACATGGATGCGTTCTACCGCCCTTTCGAGGAGGTGCGCGCCAGCGGCGAGAAATTTGACGGGTTGATCATTACCGGGGCGCCAATCGAGCATCTCGAATTCGATCAGGTCACCTATTGGCAGGAACTCACCGAGGTCTTCGCCTGGAGCCAGACCCATGTCCACGCCACCTTCGGCGTGTGCTGGGGCGGGATGGCCATGATCAATCATTTCCACGGCGTGCAAAAGCACATGCTGGATGCCAAGGCCTTTGGCTGTTTCAGGCATTCGAACCGGCAGCCCGCTTCACCTTATCTGCGCGGGTTCTCCGATGATTTCGTGATCCCTGTCAGCCGGTGGACAGAAATGCGCCAAGACGAGATCGACGCCGTGGACGGCCTGACAACCCTGCTTGGTAGTGACGACACAGGCCCCTGTCTTGTTGCAGATGCCGCCCACCGGGCGCTCTACCTGTTCAACCATTTCGAGTATGACAGCGACACATTGAAGGGCGAGTATGATCGCGATGTCGCTGCCGGCAAACCGATCAACGTGCCCGACAATTACTATCCCGACAATGATCCAACCCGCACGCCGCTCAACCGCTGGCGCAGCCATGCTCATCTGCTCTATGGCAACTGGCTCAACGAAATTTATCAAACCACCCCGTTCGATCTGAATGAAATTGGCGCTTAGCATCCTTGTTCTGCTCGCGGTGGCGTGGCTTTTGACGCTGTGGCGGGCCAACGCACGCGAAGCGGCGGCCGAGGCCGCCTATCCGCCCTCCGGGCAGTTTGTCACCCTTGCCTCGGGCCAGAGGATCCACGCTGTCGTGTCCGGCTCGGGCCCTGACATCGTCTTGATCCACGGGGCCTCTGGCAGCGTGCGCGATTGGACCTTCGAGATGCGCGACAGGTTGGCAACGCGCTACCGCGTCATCGCCCTGGACCGGCCCGGCTTCGGTTGGTCCGATCCCTTTCCCCAAGGGGCGGGCACGATCACCGAGCAAGCCGGCGCTTTGCAAGAAGCGGCCGCCCTCTTGGGCGCCGAACGCCCCGTTGTTCTAGGCCATTCCTACGGCGGGGCGGTGGCCATTGCCTGGGCGGCTGAGCGGCCCGACACCCTGTCGGCTCTCGTGATGCTTGCAGGCGTCTCCCACACCTGGGACGGTGGCATCGATCTTTTGTACCGGGTGACCGGGCGCAGCTTGGGCGCAGCAATTGCAGTGCCGCTGCTGACCGCATGGGTGTCTGATGGCTATGTGGCCCGCACCATCGATTCAGTCTTTGCCCCCCAGCCAGCACCGGCGGGTTACGGGGCACATTTCGGCCCCGCCATGACCCTGCGCCGCCAGACCATGCGCATCAATGCAGCCGAACGTGTGGGCCTCTATGATGAGATCGCAGCGCTGATGCCATCCTACGCGACCCTGCCCATGCCCATCGAGATCGTGCATGGCGGGGCCGACGACATCGTTCCCGTACGCATCCATTCCCAGCCGCTCCACGAAACGGCACCCGATACGGTCCTCACCGTGCTCGACGGCATCGGGCACATGCCCCATCACAGCGCACCTGAGGCGGTAGAAGCCGCGATCGACAGGGCAGCGGCGCGCGCCGGGATGCGCTGAGCACAGGTTGCGTGCCACAATCCAAGGCGTCATAGTCCGTCAACCGCCCGTAGCCTGCAGGTCGAGCCGATCCCATGACCAAGAAACTGCCCTTTGACGGCGCCATCAGCGCCTATCACGACACCGAGGCCCCCGCCGCCGTGCGCAAAGCGTTGGCCAAGGCCGACAAGGGCGACATGCTCGATGACAGCTACCCCTACAAGGAGCAGATGTCGGGCAAGGCCTATGACAAACACCTCGATGACCTGCAGATCGAGTTGGTCAAACTGCAAAGCTGGGTCAAATCCAGCGGCGCACGCATTGCGATTGTGTTCGAGGGGCGGGATGCGTCGGGCAAAGGCGGAACGATCAAGCGCTTCCGCGAGAACCTGAACCCGCGCATCGCTAAGGTGGTGGCCCTGTCAAAACCCTCCGACAGGGAGGCTGGTCAATGGTATTTTCAGAGGTATGCGTGCCACCTGCCCGCCGCAGGTGAAATCACCATTTTCGACCGTTCCTGGTACAATCGGGGCGTGGTGGAGCATGTGTTCGGCTTTTGCACGCCCGATCAGCGCGAAAGCTTTTTTTCCCAGCTGCCCAGCTTTGAGCAGACGCTGGTCGACGATGGCATGTATCTGTTCAAGATCTGGCTCAATGTCGGGCGCGCAGAACAACTGCGCCGATTTCTCGAGCGGGAAAGCGATCCGCTCAAGCAGTGGAAGCTGAGCCCGATCGATGTGGAGGGGCTCGCGCTGTGGGATGGCTACACCTCCGCGATCGGAGAGACGCTGTCGCGCAGCCACACGCCCGACACGCCCTGGACCGTGATCCGTTCCGACGACAAGCGGCGGGCCCGGATTGCCGCGATCCAGACAGTGCTTCAGGCCGTGCCCTATGAGGGCCGCGACACCGATTCCATTGGCCTGCGCGACGACGCAATCTGCGGCGGCCCGGACATCTTGCAGGGCTAGAGGAAGAAGCGTTGGCCGACAAGAAACGCGGATATCACCATGGCAACCTGCGCCAAGCCCTCGTGGAAGCTGCGATAGGCCTGATTGAGGAAAAGGGCCCCCAGGGCTGGACCCTCTCGGAGGCAGCCAAATCCGCAGGCGTCACGCCCGCAGCCGTCTATCGGCATTTTGCGGGCCGCGAAGACCTCTTGGCCGAGATTGCAAAACAGGGCTACGAGGTCTTTGCCGATCTGATGGAATTTGCCTATGCCAAGGGCGAAGGCTCAGCGCTATCTGCGTTTGAGAGCACCGGCCGGGCCTATCTCGCCTTCGCGCGCAAATATCCCGGGCACTATCAGGCAATGTTTGAAAGCGGGATTAACATCAACCGCGACCCGGAACTGGCAGCAGTTGCGGGCCGCGCGGGCGCCGTGCTGGAGAAGGCCGCAGAGCGATTGTCAGAACGCATCCCCCCGGAGAAACGACCGCCGCCGCAAATGTTTTCGGCCCATGTCTGGGCAATGTCCCACGGCGTTGTCGAACTGTTTGCCCGCGGCGCTCCGGGTACGCGCAGCCCGTTTCCACCCGAAGACCTGTTGGAGACAGGCATCGGAATCTACCTGCGTGGCCTGGGATTGATCGGCCCGGACGAATGACCCCCTGAGAGACATTGGCAGTGCCTTGACGGCCTCAAACTCTGCGCCTTGCGCCCGGGCCGAGGGCGCTCCCGTGGGGGCGGCGGCGATCCTAGATCGCCTTGCCCCCTTTGGGCCCGGCCGGGGCAAAGCCCCGGTGCCGCGGAGCATCCCGCATCACATCCTTGCAATCCCGCGGGGCAGACAGAGTGCAAGCCGCCCAAAACAGCGCAACACCCAGAGCTGCGACGCATCCCAGCGATTGCCCCCGAAGCCACAGCATCGTATACGCGCGCCATGCTGGACACACGCCCAAACCGCCCCGATCTGCCGCCCGAGATTGCGCGCCGCCGCACATTTGCGATCATCTCGCATCCGGATGCCGGCAAGACGACACTGACCGAGAAGTTCCTCCTCTACGGGGGCGCCATTCAGATGGCCGGCCAAGTGCGCGCCAAAGGCGAGGCCCGGCGCACCCGTTCGGACTTCATGAAAATGGAGCAGGACCGCGGGATTTCCGTCTCGGCCTCGGCAATGTCGTTCGATTTCCGAAACTTCCGGTTCAATCTGGTGGACACGCCCGGCCACTCAGACTTCTCAGAAGACACCTACCGCACCCTGACCGCAGTGGATGCTGCCGTTATGGTGATTGACGGCGCAAAAGGGGTGGAAAGCCAGACGCAGAAATTGTTTGAGGTCTGCCGCCTGCGCGATCTGCCCATCCTGACGTTCTGTAACAAGATGGATCGGGAAAGCCGCGACACGTTTGAGATCATCGACGAGATTCAGGAAAACCTGGCAATTGATGTCACACCCGCCTCCTGGCCTATCGGGATGGGGCGGGAATTCCTCGGCTGCTACGATCTGCTCAATGACCGCTTGGAACTCATGGACCGCGCGGACCGCAACAAGGTGGCAGAAAGCATCGCAATCGAAGGCCTCGATGACCCGCGATTGGCAGAGAACATTCCCGCCGAGCTTTTGGAAAAACTGCTCGAAGAAGTGGAGATGGCGCGCGAATTGCTGCCCAGGCTGGACATGCAGGCCGTTGCAGATGGCACCCTGACACCGATCTGGTTCGGCTCGGCCATCAACTCTTTCGGGGTGAAGGAATTGATGGACGGCATCGCTGATTTCGGCCCCGAGCCACAGCCGCAAACCGCTGCGCCACGCCAGATTGCGCCGGAAGAGAAGAAAGTATCGGGTTTCGTGTTCAAGGTGCAGGCCAACATGGACCCGAAGCACCGCGACAGGGTGGCCTTTGTGCGGATGGCCTCTGGGCATTTCAAGCGCGGCATGAAGCTGACACATGTGCGCACGAAGAAGCCCATGGCGGTATCCAACCCTGTGATGTTTCTGGCCTCTGACCGGGAACTCGCCGAAGAAGCCTGGGCCGGTGACATCATCGGCATTCCGAACCACGGGCAATTGCGGATCGGCGATACCCTGACCGAGGGCGAGGCTTTGCGCGTCACGGGCATCCCCTCCTTTGCGCCCGAGCTGTTGCAAACCTGTCGGGCGGGCGACCCGCTGAAGGCAAAGCATTTGGAAAAGGCCTTGATGCAGTTTGCCGAAGAAGGCGCCGCAAAGGTGTTCAAACCGAGCATCGGTGCGGGCTTTATTGTCGGCGTGGTGGGCGCGCTTCAGTTCGAGGTGCTGGCCTCAAGAATCGAACTGGAATACGGTCTGCCTGTACGGTTTGAGGCGAGCCAGTTCACCTCTGCGCGCTGGGTCACCGGAGACAAAACCGCGCTCGATGCTTTTGCTGCTGCCAACAAGCAGCACATGGCCGCCGACAATGACGGCGACATCGTCTACCTCACACGCTTGCAATGGGATATTGACCGAGTGGCCCGGGACTATCCCGATATCACCCTGGGCGCGACGAAGGAAATGATGGTGTAAAACGCGCAGGGGCTGACGGGATCAGCCCTTGCCTAACTCTTACGCCTTTGGGCGTTCAGGATGTCGGCGCATCGTCGAGCGGGCTGGCGTCGCTCTTGGCGACAGGAACGAAGCGGCGCAGCCAACGCAGCACGATCCATGCGCTCAATGCACCTGCTGTCAAAGACAAGTTGACCCGCTCAGCGGTTAAACCCACTTTGTCGAGCCCGCCAAGCACGGTCTCCATAAACCATCCTGCAACGATGGCGGGATGCATTGCATTCCACAGGACTAGAATTTCCTCTGGCATCTCAGACCCTTCCACTCAACACTGCTCATGTGCCCTCACCGAGCTTGCTAAGCAGTAGTTTCGAGGAATTGTGGCCAAATTAGAGGCAATTTGAGGGCAAAGGCATCTTTGATCCTGCTGAGGCGACGATGCAGCCCTTTTTGCCTCCGATTTGTGGCCAATCCTGCAGATCACAGCGGATTAACCAACACACCTATTCACCTAAGAGCAACACAGCACTGGCGCGATTTGACCTGCAGCCCGAAACCGGGTATCTCGCCTGTGTCCGCGAGGCGCGCGGGCACTTCCGCCGGGGCGCAACGATATGGCGTCCCAATTTATTGGAGGCATGGCCTTCTATTGGGATGCAGAGCAGGGCCAGCAAGGGCGGCCCGATGCGTTCACCCTGCATGGGACTTACATGACAAGTTTTTCGGATCTCGAACTCGCCCCGAAGGTTCTCAAAGCCGTTGAAGAGGCGGGCTATTCGCAGCCAACCCCGATCCAGGCCGGTGCTATCCCGCCTGCTTTGAAGGGCCAAGATGTTCTGGGCATTGCCCAAACCGGCACTGGTAAAACGGCAAGCTTCACCCTGCCGATGATCACCCTTCTGAGCAAAGGCCGCGCGCGGGCGCGCATGCCGCGCAGCCTCGTGCTGGCCCCCACCCGCGAATTGGCAGCCCAGGTTGCCGAGAATTTCGACATCTACGCAAAGCACACGCGCCTGACCAAGGCGTTGCTGATCGGGGGGGTCTCCTTCAAGGAGCAGGACCTGCTGATCAACCGTGGCGTTGATGTGTTGATCGCCACGCCCGGCCGCCTGCTCGATCATTTTGAGCGCGGCAAGCTGCTGCTGACCGGTGTGCAAATCATGGTCGTGGACGAGGCTGACCGGATGCTCGATATGGGCTTTATCCCGGACATCGAGAAAATCTTCCAGCTGACGCCGTTCACCCGGCAGACCTTGTTTTTCTCTGCCACCATGGCGCCCGAGATCGAGCGGATCACCAACACATTCCTGTCTGCACCGGCTAAGGTCGAGGTGGCCCGCGCCGCCACTACATCAGACACAATCACCCAAGCAGCCGTCTTTCATAAAGCCTCGCGCAGGGATCGCCTTGCCAGCGAAAAGCGCTCGCTCTTGCGGGCCTTGATCGAGCAGGAAGGGGACAGCTGCACCAACGCGATCATCTTCTGCAACCGCAAGGTTGATGTCGATATCGTTGCCAAGTCCCTGAAAAAGTACAAGTTCAACGCCGAACCGATCCACGGGGATCTCGACCAGTCGCACCGGATGCGCACGCTCGATGGCTTCCGCGATGGCTCGATCCGCTTTCTTGTTGCCTCTGACGTTGCAGCACGCGGCCTCGACATTCCGAATGTCAGCCATGTGTTCAACTTCGACGTGCCCGGCCACTCTGAGGACTACGTGCACCGGATCGGGCGTACGGGACGAGCAGGGCGCACCGGTAAGGCCTTTATGATCGTCACCCCATCAGACGAGAAAGCCTTCGCTGCGATCGAAGACCTCGTGAAGCAGGAAATCCCGCGCGGCGAAAACCCCTTGGATGCGCGCAAAGCTGCCAAATCTACCCCTGCAAAGGCTGACGAAGACACCCCAGAGGCCGCAGCCGAGCCAAAGCCCACCTCCAAAGGCAAATCCCGCGCCGCCGAGCCCGAGCCGAAAGCCCAGGATGAAAAGCCCGCGAAAAAGCCGCGTGGGCGCGGTGGACGTGGCGGGCGTGGGCGTGATGAGCCTGTTGTCGGCCTTGGCGACCACGTGCCCGACTTTATCGCCCGGTCCTTCGGCGAGCGCCGCACGGGCTGACCAGCCCTCCCCTGCAATCTCTCCATTGGGATGTAAGCGGCCTGTCGCGACAGGCCACTTTCGCTTGGGCAAAGCGCACACCGGTCTGGTTTGGCCTCGAACTGCATTGCCGCGCCGCGCTCGCGCAATGCGCCACCAGATTGGGATATAAAAAAGCAAATGGCGCCCAACCCTCTGCGGGGCTGGACGCCATCAGTGCAGTTGCGTCGCGGTTGCCTAGCCGCGCTTTTTCGGCGGCATCAAATCCGTGATCGTACCCTCAAACATCTCTGCGGCGAAGTTCACCGTTTCAGACAGGGTTGGGTGCGGATGGATCGTATGGCCAAGATCGACGGCATCTGCGCCCATCTCGATGGCCAGAGCCGCTTCGGCAATCAGATCACCGGCATTGGTGCCCACGATACAGGCGCCGATCACACGGTCATCTGCCGGATCAAAGAGCAGCTTGGTCAGGCCTTCTGAGCGCCCGTTGGACAGCGCCTTGCCCGATGCCGCCCATGGGAACACGCCCTTGGCATAGGTGATCCCCTTGGCTTTTGCCTCGGTCTCGGTCACACCGCACCAAGCGACTTCGGGATCGGTGTACGCCACCGAGGGGATCAACTTGGCATCGAAGTAACGTTGCTCGCCCGCACAGACTTCGGCAGCCACCTTGCCTTCATGCACAGCCTTGTGCGCCAGCATGGGCTGGCCCACCACGTCACCGATGGCAAAGATATGGGGCACGCCCGTGCGCTGCTGGTTGTCAACGGCGATAAAGCCCTGCGCATCCACCGCAACACCGGCCATGGCCGCATCGACCTTGGCGCCGTTCGGGCGACGGCCCACAGCGACCAAGAGCTTGTCGAACATGTCGGTAAAGCTCTTGCCGGCAGCGTCTTCAAAGGTGACTTTGAGCCCCTCATCCAGCGCCTCGACAGCTGTCACTTTGGTCTTGAGGTGGATATTCTCATACCGCCCCTTGATCCGGTTCATAAGCGGCTTGACGATGTCCTTGTCCGCGCCGGGGATAATCTGATCCATCAGCTCGACAACGGTCACCTTGGAGCCCAGCGCATCATAAACGCAGGCCATCTCCAGACCGATGATCCCGCCACCCAGCACGAGCATGCGGCCTGGGATATCCTTGAGCTCCAGCGCGCCGGTGCTGTCGATCACGCGGGGATCGTCATGGGGAATGAAAGGCAGCGCCACGGGCTCGGAACCCGCCGCAATGATGCATTGATCAAAGGATACGGTGCGGGTGCCCTCTGCACCCTCAACGGCGATCATGTTTGGCCCCGTGAACCTGCCGTAACCGCGGACAACGTCCACTTTGCGGCCCTTGGACAGGCCATCCAGCCCGCCAGTCAACTGGCCGACCACACCATCCTTGAACGCACGCAGCTCATCGAGATCGATCTGAGGCTTGCCAAAGCTGATGCCATGGGCGCCCATTTCCTCAGCCTCGGTGATCACCTTGGCCACATGCAGCAACGCCTTTGACGGGATACAGCCCACATTCAGACAAACCCCGCCCAAGGTGGGATTGGCTTCGATCAGAACGGTTTTCTTGCCCAAATCCGCGGCGCGGAACGCGGCTGTGTAGCCGCCCGGACCAGACCCCAGAACAACCACTTCCGCATGCACGTCACCAGGCCCGGAGGCCGTGCCGGTTGCGGCAACAGCAGCCGGTGCAGCGGGCGCTGCCGCGGCAGGCGCAGCGGCTGCCGGTGCGGCCTCGGCATTGGCGCCCTCAGCCTCTAGCGTCAGGATAACAGTGCCTTCGGACACCGTGTCCCCCTCTGAAACGGCAATGGCCTGCACCTTGCCCGCAACCGGGCTGGGCACTTCCATGGTGGCCTTATCGCTTTCCAATTCGATCAACGGATCTTCGGCTGACACCGTATCCCCCACGGAGACCAAGATCGAAAGGACGGGAACGTCGGTGAAATCACCAATATCGGGTACTTTGACTTCCATCGGTTATCCTCCTCACCACATCAGCTTGCGCATGTCGCCCAGCAGCGTCTTGAGCGTCACGCAGAAGCGCGCCGCCAAGGCGCCATCGACGGCACGATGGTCATAGGACAGCGACAGCGGCTGCATCAGGCGCGGCTCGAAGGTTTCTGTCTGCGGGTTCCAAACCGGCGCCATCTTGGAGCGTGTCAGACCCAGGATTGCCACCTCAGGCGCGTTGACGATCGGGGTGAAATGGGTGCCACCAATCCCCCCAAGCGACGAGATCGTGAAGGTCGCGCCCGACATGTCGGGGCCCTTCAGTTCACCGGCACGTGCCTTGGCCGACAGATCCATCAAGTCCTTCGAGATCTCGACAAGGCCCTTCTTGTCAGCATCCTTGATCACCGGCACGACCAGCCCGTTGGGCGTGTCGGCCGCAAACCCGATATTGTAGAAGTTCTTCTTGATCAGCTTGTCGCCATCCGGGTGGATGGAAGAGTTGAATTCCCAATGGGTTTTCAAGGCGCTGACAGAGGCTTTGACGACGAAAGACAACAGGGTGACACGGTAGCCCTGTTCCTTGGCCATCGTGTCCATTTCCTTGCGGTAGGCATCCAGCTCGGTGATATCCGCCTCGTCATTATGGGTGACGTGGGGAATGTTGAGCCAGGCACGGTGCAGGGCCGGGCCAGAGATCTTCTTGATCCGGGACATCTCGACGTCTTCGACCGGGCCGAACTTGGAGAAATCCACCGCCGGGATGGGCGGAATGCCCATGCCACCTGCAGGCGCACCTGCCGTGGATGGCGCCGGAGCGGCCTTGGCTTTCAGCGCCGCCTCGATGTCCTCCCGCAGGATGCGGCCCTTGCGGCCGGTACCATTTACCTGGGCCAGATCAATTTCGACGCGGCGGGCGAAGGCACGCACGCTGGGCGATGCATGCGCCTTGGAGAAACCCGCATCCGTGACGGGAGCCGGGGCGGCCGCGGGCGCTGGGGCAGCGGCGGGGGCCGGGGCAGCAGCAGGTGCCGGGGCGGCGGCAGGGGTCGGGGCAGCGGTTTCTGCGGCGGGCGCAGCAGCGGCCCCATCGGCCTCCACGATCAGCAGCACAGCGCCCTCAGAGACGTTGTCGCCTTCAGACACTTTGATTTCGCGGATTACGCCACCATGGGAGGCAGGCACCTCCATCGTGGCCTTGTCGCTTTCCAACTCAACGATCGGATCTTCCTCGGCGATTGTATCGCCCACCGAGACCAGGATGCTGACCACAGGGACCTCAGAGAAATCGCCGATATCGGGGACTTTAATTTCGATGCTCATGTTTTTTACTCCAGTCCGCGATTACACCAGGCGCGGGTTCGGCTTGGCGCCGTCGATGTCATATTTGGCGAGGGCTTTCTTCAGGGCAGCCTCAGTCACAGCCCCCTCGTGCCACAGATCCACCATGGCAGCGGCGGCGATATGGTTGGCGTCCACCTCAAAGAAACGACGCAGGTTCACACGGCTGTCAGAGCGGCCAAAACCGTCTGTGCCCAGAACCGTGTAGCGCCCCGGCACGCAGGCGCGGACCTGCTCGGCGTAGTTCTTCATGTAATCCGTGGCCGCGATGAAGGGGCCCTCCACACCGGCCAGCGTTTGCGACAGATAAGAGGTGCGCTGCTCGGCCAGAGGGTTCAGGCGGTTAAAGCGCACCGTGTCCTGACAATCACGCGCCAGTTCATTGAACGAGGTGCACGACCAGATATCGGCAGTCACACCGAAATCTTCCTTGAGCATCTCAGCCGCTTTGATGGCCTGAACGAGGATCGTGCCCGATCCCATCAGGTTGACGTGCTTCTTGCCGGGCTTTGCGGTTTTCTGCATCCGGTAGATGCCCTTGATGATGCCTTCCTCAGCGCCCATGGGCATTTCGGGATGGGCGTAGTTCTCGTTCATCAGGGTCAGGTAGAAGAACACATCTTCCTGCTCGGCGAACATACGCTGCAAGCCGTGCTGCACAATCACCGCCACTTCGTAGCTGAAGGTCGGATCATAGGAGATACAGTTGGGGATCGTGCCCGCCAGAATGTGGCTGTGGCCATCCTCATGCTGCAGACCCTCGCCGTTGAGCGTGGTCCGACCGGCCGTGCCGCCCAGCATAAAGCCCCGTGCCCGGCTGTCACCGGCTGCCCAGGCCAAATCACCGATACGCTGGAACCCGAACATCGAATAGTAGATGTAGAACGGGATCATCGGCACGCCGTGGTTCGAATAGGCGGTTGCGGCTGCAATCCAATCTGCCATGGCGCCGGCTTCGTTGATGCCTTCCTGCAGAACCTGACCGTCGGTCTTTTCCTTGTAGAACATCATCTGATCAGCATCTTCGGGCGTGTAGTTCTGCCCGAGCGGATTGTAGATACCCACCGAGCGGAACAGCCCTTCCATGCCGAATGTGCGGCTTTCGTCGGGCACGATCGGCACCACGTTCTTGCCCACTTTCTTGTCACGCAGCAGCGTGGTCAGAATGCGCACAAAGGCCATCGTCGTTGAAATTTCACGCGTGCCCGTGCTTTCGAGCTGCGCCTTGAACATATCGAGCGCAGGCACCTCTAGGGCGGGGGCGCCGGTGAACCGTTTCGGGAACTCGCCGCCCAGATCACGACGCCGATCCGCCAGGTATGCCTTCTGCGAGTTGTTCAGCTCGACAAAGGGAATGTCCTTTTCCAGCTCAGCATCTGTCACTGGGATCTGGAAACGGTCACGCATGGCCTTGAGCTGATCCAGCTGCATTTTCTTTTGCTGGTGCGTGGTGTTCTGCCCCTCGCCGGCAGAGCCCATACCATAGCCCTTAACCGTCTTGACCAGAACAACCGTCGGCTGGCCTTTGGCCTCCGTGGCGCGCTTGAACGCATTGTAGACCTTCTTGGGATCGTGCCCGCCCCGGCGCAGAGCCCAGATCTGATCGTCGGTCCAATCTTCGACGAGGGCCGCCGTCTCCGGGTATTTGCCGAAGAAGTTCTTGCGAATATAGGCGCCGTCCTTGGACTTGAAGGTCTGGTAGTCGCCATCAACGGTTTCTTCCATCAACTGGCGCAGCTTGCCGGACGTGTCCTTTTCCAGCAACTCGTCCCAGCCCTTGCCCCAGAGCAGCTTAATAACATCCCAGCCGGCGCCGCGGAAATCGCCTTCGAGTTCCTGCACGATCTTGGAGTTGCCCCGCACGGGCCCATCGAGGCGCTGCAAGTTGCAATTGACGACGAAGATCAGGTTGTCGAGCCCCTCGCGCGCAGCCAACGCAATCGCGCCAAGGCTTTCGGGCTCATCCATTTCGCCATCCCCGAGGAAGGCCCAAACCTTGCGGTCGGAGGCGTCAATCAGACCGCGGTTGTGCATGTATTTCATGAACCGCGCCTGATAGATCGCCATCAGCGGGCCCAAGCCCATCGAAACCGTGGGGAACTGCCAGTATTCCGGCATCAGCCAGGGATGCGGATAGGAGGAAAGGCCACCGCCATCCACTTCAGAGCGGAAATTCTCAAGCTGCTCGACGGAGATACGCCCTTCCATGAATGAACGCGCGTAGATGCCCGGGATCACATGACCCTGGAAAAAGACGAGGTCGCCGCCATGGATGGCCGACTTCGACCGCCAGAAATGGTTCAGCCCGATATCGTACATTGCCGCAGACGAGGCGAACGAGGCGATGTGTCCGCCATACTCGCTGGAGAGCTTGTTCCGCTTGACCACCGTGGCCATCGCATTCCAACGGTTGATCGTGCGGATGCGCCATTCCATGTCCGTGTCACCGGGGATCTCGACTTCATCATCGGTTGAGATCGTGTTCTGGTACGGTGTGGTGGCCGAGAATGGCAGCTTGGCACCGGCAGCGCGCGCCTGCTGGACAGCCTTGTCGAGCAGGTAATGGGCGCGGTCCGCGCCGTCGCGCTGGATGACATCCTCAACCGCTTCCTGCCATTCCTGGGATTCGACCGGGTCGATATCCGGCATCTGGTTGGACATGGTGGTTCCCCTTCAATCAAGGCGTGTAGACGCCCTTGCGGTAGTCATGACCCCGCTTACAGGATCGTTTATAATTCAACAGGTGGCGCACTGTCGCGTTCTCAGCCAGCACACATCAGCCGAAATCGTACGATTTTCCCAACATTATAAGCCTTTCATACAGGTCCCTCATGCATCTAGGCCCAAACGCTCGCACGATATTCATGGGAGAAATGCTTAAATGGCACACTCTCGATGAGGTAGGGTCAATTTTGCATAGCTGCTATGTCGTTTAGCGTTAAACTAAATGCTTGACAGGCCCTCGGTTGTATTTTGCCGGCGGCCCAGCGCGCAAACGATTGCCTTGGCGCCTTGCAGCCTCTCACGCCACGCCGCGAAAAAGCCGCCGGCTTTCTCAGTGGTTAAGGGAAAATTAAATCTGACCAAAATAATCAAAAAAAGGTTGTAGAGCAGCGCGATTCCTGCAATTGACAAAAACACTCTGTTATTCTTGTTTGAGAGAGAGCCATGAAAACCACCCTCCAACTATCTGTCATTGCACTTGCTGCGTCCGCCGTGCTGAGCCCGGCCGCTGCAATCGCAGAAGGTGAACTGAACCTGTACTCGTCCCGTCACTATGACACGGATGAGCGTCTGTACTCGGACTTCGAGGAAATGACCGGGATCACCATCAACCGCATCGAAGGCAAGGCCGACGAGCTGATCACCCGTATGCAGGCAGAGGGCGAAAACAGCCCCGCCGACGTTCTGCTGACCGTCGACACGTCCCGTCTGGAGCGTGCGAAAGACGCCGGTGTTCTGCAGTCCATCGACAGCGACACGCTGGAAGCGACCTTGCCGGACTACGTGCAGGACGAAGACAACCAGTGGTTTGGCTTCTCCCAGCGCGCGCGGATCCTGTTCTATGACAAGGACGCGGTCGAAAATCCCCCGATGACCTACCAGGACCTCGCAAACCCCGAGTTTGAAGGCATGGTCTGCATCCGCTCCAGCTCCAACGTGTACACCCAGACGATCGTTTCGGCATTGATCGAGCACCTGGGCTATGACGCAACGCTGGATTGGGCCAAGGCCGTTGTTGGCAACTTTGCCCGCGATCCGCAGGGCGGCGACACCGACCAGCTGCGCGGCATCGTGTCGGGCGAGTGCAAAGTGGCGATGTCCAACACGTACTACTTCGCACGCGCCATCCGCAAAGATGTCTCGGGCCTGTCCCCTGACATCGAGAAGGTGGGCTGGGTCTTCCCGAACCAGAACTCCATCGGCGCGCACATGAACCTGTCTGGCGGCGGTGTGGCAGCACATGCCCCCAACAAGGAAAACGCCATCAAGTTCCTTGAGTACCTCGCCTCTCCGCAGGCGCAGCAGTACTTCTCTGCCGGTAACGACGAATACCCGGCCGTCCCCGGCGTGGCGATCAGCCCCTCCGTGGCGTCTCTGGGCTTCTTCAAGCCGGATGATCTGGACGCAACTGCAATCGCCGGCAACGTTGCCGACGCGCAGAAGCTGCTGAACGAGGCTGGCTGGGAGTAATCCCTAACGCCTGAACAGGGCAAACTGTGGGGCGAAGCCCTGCTTTGAAACCACGCGGGAGGCTGAGCAATCAGCCTCCCTTTTTCTGTGCGCCCTGCGGGTATGTTTCGGTCCCTTGTATACCGGCCCAAACCAAGGTTGGATTTGCCAATGCCCGTCCGCGATCGCCGGCCCCATGGGCTACCGTGTATTGCGCAGGCGGCGGATCAGCAACATGACGGGCAAAAGGCCAATGCCAACGATCACGAGGCTGGGAACAGCCGCTCCCTCAAGGCGTTCGTCAGCGGCAAGGCGGTGCGCCTGCACGGCCAATGTGTCATAATTGAAGGGCCGCATGATCAATGTTGCGGGCAGCTCTTTCATGACATCGACAAATACGATGAGCATTCCCGTGAGCAGGCTGGGGCGCAGGATGGGCACATGAACGCGGCGGATCGTGCCCACAGCCCCCTGCCCCAACACGCGCGCGGCGCTGTCCATATTTGTGCTTACAGACGCGATCCCCCCCTCGTACGCACCAATCGCAGCGGCCAAAAACCGGATCATGTAGGCCATGATCAGCACCCAGATCGAGCCGGTGAACAGCAAGCCTGTCCGGATATCGAAATTGGCCCGCATCCATGCGTCGATCGTGTTGTCGAGCGCGGCGAAGGGCACCAGCAGGCCGACAGCAATGACGCCCCCGGGCACCGCGTAGCCGAGCCGACCGGCATAAAGCGTCCCGCTGGTCAGGCGGCCGGGCCGCAGCCGCGCCACAGAGCCCAGCACCACGGCCGCGACCATCGTGACCACGGCGCCAATGCTGGCCAATGTGAGCGAATTTTCGATGAAGTGAATGTAGCGGCGGCTGAGCAGATCCTGCTCAGATCCAAGGGCCATCAACCACAGAGCGATGCCTGGAATGATCACGGCAAACAGCACGGGGAACGCGCACAGGCTTGTCGCCGCCCAGCGCTGCCATCCCACAAGGGGGGCCGGTGGCATTGGCTCCTGACGACGACCATTGGCGTAGCGCGCCCGGCCCCGGCTGGACCGTTCCAGAAGAGCCAGCAGCAGGGCAAAAGCCAGAAGGCCCAAGGCCAGCTGCGCAGCCGCGGTCCTGTCTGCCATGGAAAACCAGCTGGTATAGATGCCCGTCGCGAAGGTCTGCACTCCAAAATATGACACCGTGCCGAAATCCGCGATGGTTTCCATCGTGGCCAGCAAAACGCCCGCGGCAATGGCCGGGCGCGCCATTGGCAAAGACACTTGGACGAAGGCCTTGAACGGGGAACTGCCCATCGCACGGGCGGCCAGCACCACACTGCCGCTCTGCGACAGGAACGCGGCCCGCGCCAGCAGATAAACGTAAGGGTACAGCACCAGCGTCAGCATCACGGCAGCGCCGCCTACCGAGCGCACTTCCGGAAACCAGTAGTCGCGCGGGCCCCACCCCATCACATCCCGCAGGGTCGTCTGCACAATGCCAGGATGGTCCAGCAGGTGGGTATATGCATAGGCCATGACATAGGCTGGAAAGGCCAATGGCAGCACCAGCGCCACTTCGAAAAACCGTCGCCCCGGCAGATCCGTCATCGTCACCAGCCAGGCCGCGCCTGTGCCCATCAGGAAGGTGCCCACCGCCACCAGCACAACCAACACCAGCGTTGTGCCAATATAGCGGGGCAAAACGGTTTCCCAAAGGCTGGCCAGCGTATCAGAGGTGCCGGAAATCGCCGCCAGAACAACTGCAATATGGGGCAGCACGCACAGCGCAGCGATGGCCATCGCAAAGGCGACCAGCAGAGTCTCGGATCGGGAAGATCTGGGCTTTGAAGACAAGGGCAGACTGCGCTGGTTGCTCGGCCTGTCATGCAGGCCTGCTAGATGTGCCAATTTCGGCGCAAAATCGCAAGCCAGTGCCGGGCGATCAAACGCCTTTGTGCACCTGACCTCTGAGGCCATGTGCGGCAGCGCACAAGATCGGCAGACAGCCGGGCACCGATTTTCAGCCGCAGACTGCCTTCAAGCCCGCCTCTGCCGATTGCAAAATCGTGGCCACGTCTTCGGCAGAGATCACAAGCGGTGGCGAAAAGATTGCATTGGGCCCCGAGACGCGGATCATCGTGCCCGCCTCATAGGCTGCCTTCTGAAACGCGCCTGAAACGGCTGCAGGCGCGGGCGTTTTGGCAGTCCGGTCTGCAACGAATTCCATGGCGCACATCAGCCCCTCCCCGCGCACATCGCCGACCACCTCATATTTCTCGGCCAAGGCCTGCAAGCCTGACAACAGCTCTGGGCCACGGGCGGCGGCATTCTCCCAAGGCTTGATCCGCTGAGTCTCTGCCATGCACGCCAGCGCCGCCGCCGCTCCGACCGGATGGCCGGAATAGGTATAGCCGGTATCCACAGACGCGGCCCCACCCGCCCCTTCGAACACTTCAGCAATGCGGTCATGGATCATCACAGCGCCAAAGGGGAAATACCCGTTGGTTATCGCTTTGGCGATACAGGCAAAATCAGGCTGCACCCCCCAATGGCGCGCGCCCGTGGGCGACCCGGTACGCCCAAAAGCCGTGATGACCTCATCCGAGATCAGCAATACGCCATGCCGGTCACAAATCTCGCGCAGCATCGGCATCAGACTGGCATGAGGGGGGATCACACCACCAGCGCCCTGCACAGGTTCCATGATCAAAGCGGCCACCGTGTCAGCACCCTCAAAGGCAATGGCTTGCTCAAGGGCTTGGGCAATCTTGCCAGCCAGCGCCTCAGGCGTGGCCGCGTCAAACGGGTTGCGATAAAGATACGGGCCGGGAATGTGGATGCAGCCCGGCAGAAGCGGCTCATAGGCTTGGCGGAACTTCGGGTTTCCGTTCACGCTCGCTCCCCCGAAATGGGTGCCGTGATAGCCTTTGTGCAAGCTGATGAACTTTGTCCGGCCAGCGTCACCGCGCAGCTTGTGATATTGACGGGCCAGCTTCAGCGCCACCTCCACCGAGTCCGAGCCCCCGGATGTAAAGAAGGCCCGGCTAAGCCCGTCTGGCGCGAAGAACGCCCGCAACTCGTACGACAACTCGATCGCCTTGTCATTCGTGGTGCCCCGGAAGGTGGAATAGTAGGGCAAGGCCTCCATCTGCGCGGCAATCGCGGCCTTGATGGGCTCACAGGAGTAGCCAAGATTGACATTCCACAGCCCGCCCACGGCATCGATCGCGCGATGGCCATCCACATCCACAACATGCACGCCCGCGCCCTGTGTGATGATAAATGGCGGCTGCTCCTGGCTGGCGGCGGGAGGCGCCATTGGATGCCACATGTGCCGGGCGTTGTTCTCTTTGAGGAAATTGCTGTCTTTCACGGCTGGGCTCTTTCTTGGCGCATCGTTGGAATATCGGGCACGCTGCGCTGCCAAAGCTGCTGCACCCGGGATGGGATTTGCCCGCCAAGGCGCGCCACCAGCCCGGGCCCTTGGGCACATAAAACAGAAACAGCCCTGGCCAGAAACCGGCTGTCATGGCGGATTGTCGGATAAACGACAGAGCATGCGGCGCAGGCGGCACCCTGGGCGTCAAACAATGGGATCGCAACGGATGCAACGCCCATCTCAAAGCTATCCCGGCTTTGCGCGTAGCCCACTTTGGCCGCCTGCGCCAAAGCCGCCTGCACATCCGAACCGGAAGGCATGGGTGCGGTGTCAATCCGATCTTGCGGGGCCTTGATCAACGCCGCGCGCCGTGCCGCGGGCAGGAAAGCCAGGATGGCCTTGCCCGAAGATGTCGTCAGCAATGGCAGCACGAGGTTCGGCTCAAACTCGACACGAATGGCATGGCGTCCAAAGTCCGCCTGGGTCACTTGGTGCAAGCCGTCCCCAACCAGCCGATTGACATGGACCCGCTCGCCCAAACTGCGGGAGATCTCTTCGACAATCGGGTTCAGCGTCTCGGCCTCGGACACTGTCCGTTGCCGCATCTCCGCCAAGCGCGCGACCGCGTGACCCAACCGGTAAGCCCGCGTTGTGGGCGTCTGTTCAAGAAAACCGGCCTGCTCGAGCGCGCGCAATTGACGATACACCGTCGCCTTGTCCCATCCCGTCAGTTTTTGAAACGCGCTCAGCCCGATGACAGGCCGCGCCTCCGTGAAGAGATCTAGCAGGGACAGAGCTTTGGTGATGGTCGACATATGGGATCACAGTTCCTAGGCTTCCCACCAAGCTTGACCGAGCACAGCTCACACTTCAACAATTTTGAACCGCCGGTTCAAATAGTGAACCACTCCAGAGAGGCCAACATGCCCAAGGCCATTCTTCTGATCGGCACTTATGACACCAAGCAGGAAGAATTGTCCTTCCTGGCCGACACGCTGCAGGGGCTTGGCGCGAAGGTCACCCGCATGGATGTCAGCGTGCTGGGCAACACCACAGTCCCGTGCGAGATCTCTAAGCATGCGGTTGCTGCAGCTGCCGGCCATTCAATCGCGGGCATCACAGCCTTGGACGACGAAAACGCGGCGTTTCAGGTGATGGCGCAGGGCGCGGCGCAGCTCTGTGCGGACAGGGCGCGCCAAGGGGCCTGTGATGGCTTGCTGGTGTTGGGGGGCACGATGGGCACGGATCTCGCGCTGGATTGCGCCCAGGCCCTGCCCCTCGGTATCCCGAAATACATCCTGTCAACGGTTGCTTTTTCGCCCTTGATCCCAGCGCACCGGATTGCGGCCGACACGCAGATGATGCTCTGGGCTGGCGGGCTTTATGGCATGAATGATCTGTGCCGCTCGTCGCTGGCCCAGGCGGCTGGGGCTGTCTATGGCGCCGCTCTGGCGGCCCGCCCACCCAGCTTTGCGCGTCCCCTGATCGGGATGACATCGCTGGGGGTTTCCTGCTTGCGCTACATGACACACCTCAAACCCGCATTGGAAAGCCGCGGTTTCGAAGTCGCTGTGTTCCATTCCACCGGCATGGGTGGGCTGGCCTTTGAACAGCTGGCACGGCAAGGGGCCTTCGCCTGTGTCATGGATCTGTGCATGCAGGAACTGGTCAACGCGGTGGCCGGCTCTGTGGTGTCCAGCGGGCCAGATCGCCTGCGCGGTGCTGGCCAGAGCGGCACCCCCCAAATCGTTGCGCCCGGCGCGCTCGACCTGTTGGACTTCGCCTGTGGACAAGACATTCCCCCAGCCCACAGCGCCAAACCCTTCCACCAACATAACCGCCTGATCACATCCGCGGTTTTCACACCCGAGGAGCGACGCACCAATGTGCAGGCCATGGCCAATCGACTGCGCACAGCCCGGGGGCCGGTGCATGTCATGATCCCCCGCGGCGGGGTGCAGGAATGGGACAGGCCCGGCGGCCCCACCCATGACCCCGACGGGCTGGCGGCCATGCTCGATGAAATCCAAACCGTGCTGGCCCCGGCCCATTCCAGCACAGTGATTGACGCTCATATCAATGACCGCGCCTTTTGCGACGCCGTGCTGGACGTCTTTGACCAATGGTGCTCTGACGGAACTATCTGTCTGCGCCCCAAATCAACTGGAGCCTCCTGAATGCGTGATTTCGAACTGGAAAAGCACTTCTCCAAGTGGGAATTCGCAGCGCGTCACCACATGACGGCATCCGATGCCGAAAGCATGAGCGTCGAAGACTTGCTGCAGCTTGCAGGGCCTGAGGCGCGGGATGACTTGCTGGGCAGCTGGCTGGGATACACTGAAACACGGGGCGCCCCCGATCTGCGCACGGCGATCGCAAGCACCTATGATGTCTGCGCGCCCGATGACATCCAATGCTTCGTGGGCATTGAGGAGGGCATCTACGCGGCCATGCGGGTGCTGCTGTCCCCGCAAGATCACGCGATCGTCGTGGTGCCCAATTACCAAGCCGCTGAAACAGTGCCGCTTGATATCTGCGCAGTCACAGGTGTTCCGCTGCACGCCGATGCGGGCTGGCAACTGGATCTCGACGCGCTGCGCAACGCGATCCGTCCAAACACGAAGCTCGTCTCGGTGAACTTTCCCAACAACCCCACCGGGGCAATCCCCGATCGGGCCACTTTTGAGGCCTTGATCGAGATCTGTCGCACCCATGGCATCTGGCTGTTTTCCGACGAGGTGTATCGCCTGCTGGAGATCGACGCCGGCAAACGTCTGCCTCAGGCTGCCGATGTCTATGAGAAGGGCATTTCGGTCAATGTGATGAGCAAGGCCTATGGGATGCCCGGCCTGCGCATCGGCTGGGCGGCGTGTCGCGATGCGGAGGTTCTGGCGGCCCTTGAGCGCTACCGCCATTACCTGTCGATTTGCAGCGCCGGCCCGGCTGAGCGTCTGGCTGTCGCAGCCCTGCGGGTGCGAGACAAAATCCTGCAACGCAACCGTGCCCTCGTGAAACACAACCGCGATCTGCTGGATCGCTTCTTTGCCGATTATCCAAACCTGTTCGAATGGCGCCACCCGGATGGCGGCTGCGTGGCTTATCCGCGCTACCTCGGCGCAGACGGGGTTGAGGCCTTTTGCACGGACATCGTGGAAAGCGCCGGTGTTTTGCTTTTGCCCGCCTCGATTTATCGCTCAGAGCTGATGGAAACGCCGGTGGACCGTTTTCGGATCGGGATGGGCCGCAAAGGCATGGCCGAGGGCCTTCAAGCCATGCGCAGCTATCTTGATCGCCGCCACAACAGCACTGCCGCGGGGGCTACGTCGCACCGTGCCTGAGCGCGCCCCTGCTTCCGCACCAGCGCCCCATCAGGCACCTCAAGGTGGTACACAGGCCCTGCCATCAGGTAGAACAAGCTCAGGCCATGCGCCCGCCCTGTGGCCTGCACAGTAAGGAAAGCCCCATGCCCCCTTCCCCGCTCAGTGATATCCGTGTCCTTGACCTGACAAATGTTCTGGCAGGGCCGTTTGCCTGCCACCACCTCGCGCATATGGGCGCAGAGGTCATCAAGGTAGAGGCCGTGGGCAGAGGCGATCTGGCCCGGCAGCTGGGGGCGGACCCGGACCTGAATGAGAAAGGCATGGGCGTCTCCTTTCTGGCTCAGAATGCGGGTAAGAAATCAGTCACCCTCAATCTGAAGGACGCGCGGGGCAAAGCGCTGTTCCTGCGCCTTGTTCAAACCGCAGATGTGCTTGTTGAGAATTTCCGGCCCGGCGTGATGGACCGTCTTGGCGTGGGATACGAAACCCTCAAATCCGCCCGGCCCGAACTGATCTACTGCGCCATTTCAGGGTTTGGGCAGGACGGGCCATGGGTGGATCGGCCCGCCTATGACCAGATCGTGCAAGGGGCATCGGGCCTCATGTCAATCACCGGCGATGAGCAGAGCGCGCCCCTGCGGGTGGGCTATCCCGTCAGCGATACGGTCGGCGGCATGACGGCCGCTTTTGCCGTTGCCGCCGCGCTGAATGCCCGACCTCGCGGTGCCTTCATAGATGTGTCGATGTTGGAGGCCACATTGTCGACAATGGGCTGGGTGGTCTCCAACCACCTGATTGCGCAGGCAGCGCCGGGCGCCCATGGCAACGAAAACCCCACCTCTGCCCCATCGGGTGCCTTTGTGGCTGGCGATGGGCTGCTCAACATCGCCGCCAATAAAGAAGCGCAATGGGTGCTGCTGACCGATCACCTTGGTTTGGCGGCCCTGCGCAAAGACCCCCGCTTCACCACCCGCGAGGACCGAAAGCGCAACCGGGTCGCCCTGAAAGCGGCCTTGGAAGCCGTTCTGCGCACCCGGCCCGCTGGACACTGGGTGACAGAGCTGAACCAGATCGGCGTGCCCGCAGGCCCGGTGCTGAGCGTTCCTGAAGCGCTGGCCCTGCCTCAGGTTGCGGATCGGGGCTTTCTCGATAGTTTTGCCGATGTCCCGGGCGTGGGCCGGGATATCACCGTGGCAACCACCGGCATCAAGCTTGACGGCGCGCCGCCAAAGGTCGCCACACCGCCGCCCGAACTGGGGGCGCACAATGCCCAGGTCTGGGGCAGCCTGGGCTTGGACGACGCGGAACTGGACAGCCTGAAAGCGGAGGGCGTGATATGACCGAAAAGACATCGGATGTTGCCGATTGGTGGCGCACAGAGATCATCGACATGGCGCCGGGTCAAATCCGCCTGCGCGGCGCGCCGATCGAAACATTGATCGGAGAGATGAGCTTTGCCGGCATGATCTGGTTGATGACGCGCGCAGAGCATCCCACCCCTGCCCAGGCGCAGCTGCTGGAATGCGCTTTGGTGGCGGCAGTGGATCATGGTCCGCAAGCCCCGTCCATCGCGGCAGCCCGGATGGCTGTCACCTGCGGGCTGGGCCTGAACGGCGCCATGGCGAGCGCTGTGAACATGCTCGATGATGTGCACGGGGGCGCGGGGGAGCAGGCAGTTGAGCTCTATGGCTGGGCGCTGCAAGACATCTCGGATGGGATCGCACCCAGCAAGGCTGCCCAGCGCGCGATTGATCGCTGGCAACAGGAGCGCTCAGCCTATGTGCCCGGCTTCGGGCATCGCTTTCATACGCCGCAGGATCCGCGCGCACCGCGCCTGCTGTCACTGGTGGATGCCGCTGCCGCCAGCGGTGTTGTGGAGGGCCACTTTGCCACCATCGGGCGCGCGATCGAGGCAGAGCTCAAACAGCGCAAAGGCAAGCCGGTGCCGATGAATATCGATGGGGCAACAGCCGTCATCTATGCCGAGCTTGGCTTTGCAGGCCCTCTGGCGCGCGGGCTGTTCTGCCTGTCGCGCTCGGTCGGGGCACTGGCCCATGGATGGGAGCAGATGCAGCAGGGCGGGCGCAATAAGGGCCCGACCCCGCCCGCCTATCGCTGGACATATGACGGGCCCAACCCGATCCGGTGACCCCGGCCCAACCGGGCAAACCCGCTGCACGCCTGATCCCGGCTGCCCCTCGCGCGTATACGCTGCACCGCCGCGCTCCGGGCGGCGTGAACGAATAGGCCTCTGACGCGACGGGGCCCAACCGCAGACCGGTTACTCCTCGATGTAGCGAGCCTCGACCGGTTTGCGGTACTTCTCGGTCAGTTCATCCGGCACTTCCGAGCCGTCCACGAGGAAAGGCAGGATGCCCTTGCGCAGGGATTTGCCCCGCATGTTGCGGATATCCTCGTCTGACCGCGTCACCCGTTGCGAACAGCGTCGCCCCCATTGCGCCAGATGGTCATACAGGCGGGCAATGACATCCTCATGGTCATGCCCCTTTGCCAGATCGTGGAACTCATCGGGATCCGTCTGCAGATCGAACAGCATGGGGCGGAAGCCACCCTGAGCATGCATCATCTTGTAGCGCCCGTCACAGACCATAAAGAGGCGACAATCGGCAGGTTCCAACCCCAGTTTGACGCCCTGAGGTGTCGCGGAATAGTCGAACTCCGAGATCACGTAGTCACGCCACTCGGGTGTCTCACCGTGCAGCCAGGGCTGCAATGAGCGCCCCTCGAGGATATGGCCGGGGATGGTGCCGCCAGCGGCCTCCAGAAACGTTGGCACAAGATCGATCGCTTCGACCAGCGCGTCGCAGGTGGTGCCACGGGTGGCATCAGCCTCAGAGCGCGGATCGTAGATGATCATCGGAACCTTTACGGAGGGCTCGTGAAACAGGTCTTTCTCGCCCAGCCAGTGATCGCCAAGATAGTCGCCGTGATCAGATGTCAGCACGATCATGGTGTCCTGCATGCGCCCCGTGGCCTCCAGATGATCCAGCAGCACACCCAGTTGATCGTCGCATTGCTTGACCAGCCCCATATAGGCGGGGATCACCTTGTTGCGGACCTCCTCGCGCTGGAAAGCGGAGGCGATCTTGTTGCCCATATAGGCGCCATAGACCGGGTGCGGATCCTCCTGTTCGATGGCATGGCGGCGCGCGGGCGGCACATGGTTTGGCCCGAACATGTCATGGTAGGGCGCTGGCACGATATAGGGCCAGTGGGGCTTGATGTAGCTGACATGGGCGCACCACGGGCCCTCGGCCTGTTCGATGAAATCGATCGTACGGCGCGTGAGCCAAGGGGTTTCACTGTCTTCTTCGCGGATATTGGCGGGCTTGTCGGCATTGCCCAGCATCCAGCCCGAAGCCGCCCGGCCATCCGGCCCGATACCGGCATTCGCGTGATTGGCCCAAGGGTTGTCAGTGGGGTAGCCCTTGGAGGCCAGATACGCGTTATAGGGCGAGCGGCGTGTATCGTAGAAACCGTCGGGACCCTGCGCCCACAGCCCGTCATCGCGGATCCAGACATCAAAGCCACATTCGGCCTGGCGGGCTCCGATGACGCTGTCATGGCTGATGCCCAGACGTTCCATGCCCTCAGCATCAGGTTTCATATGGGTCTTGCCAATGAGCCAACACCCCATGCCCGCGCGGCGCAGATGATCGCCCATGGTCTGCTCGCCAACGCGCAGGGGGAAATTGTTCCAGGCGGCCCCGTGCGAGGCGACATAGCGCCCGGTGTAGTAGCTCATCCGGCTGGCACCGCAGATGGGCGACTGCACATAGGCATTGGTAAATCGCATACCCTGTGCCGCCACGCGGTCGAAATTCGGTGTTTGCAGATGCGGATGCCCTGCACAGCTCAGGTAATCAAACCGCAGCTGGTCATACATGACGAACAGGATGTTCATCGCCTTCCTCCCTCGTACAGCGCGGCGTATCCCGGTGGTCGCTGCGTCTTGCGCGTCAGTATGACGGAAAGCAGCGCCCCGTTCCAATCCCCGATCTGCCCGAGGGCGGGGCAAATCGCGTTGCCATATCTGCGGTCATCAGGGACAAGAGCATCAGCCAGAGACAAGGACATATCCGGAAGGCACATGCCCCATGACCTACACGCGTTACGCAATCTACTACATCGCACCGGAAGGGCCCTTTGCAGAGGCCGGGGCACAGTGGTTGGGCTGGGATGTGATCGCCGGCGCAGCCTCCGCGCAGCCCAGCGTACCCAGTCTGCAAGACATCACACAGACCCCTGCGAAGTACGGCTTTCACGCAACGCTGAAGCCCCCGTTCAGGCTGGCTGAGGGCACAACCGAAACGGCCCTTGCCAAAGATTTTAACGCTCTGGCAAGCCGCCTGCCCCCGGCCGGTGCAGACGGGCTGAGCCTCTCGCGCATTGGACGCTTTCTGGCCCTAACCCTGCGCGGATCCGATGCGGACATTTCTGCATTGGCGGCAAGCTGCGTCACCGAGCTCGATGGCCATCGCGCACCGCCGAGCGCTCCGGAGCTGGCACGCAGACGCAAGGCCGGGCTGAGCGCCGCCCAAGAACAGCATCTCATCCGCTGGGGATACCCCTATGTGCTCGACGCGTTCCAATTTCACATCACGCTGACCGGGCGTCTGAACGATGCACAGATCGACACTTGGCACGCACACGCCACGGCCCATTTCGGCCCTCTGCCCACACCATTTGCAGTGGACCAGATTGCGCTGGTTGGCGAACGGCAAGATGGGCGGTTCGAACTGATTTCCCGCGCCGCCCTTGGCGGGTAAGCGCCTGACTGATCCGAGGCGCCTCGCTCAAAACATCGATCAGTCTGCCTTTGGCCCTCCACACGGAACCCTGGCAGGCGCCACTATCCCCATGGTTTTGTCCGGGCTTTCTGACCATGCCACCTCGTGGCTAGTCGATGCGGGCCGGCCCAAGGGCGGCAGAAAAGATCACATCGCCTCTTGGCTCGGAAAGTCCACCGCGACAGAGAGGCCTTTACCACCGGGTCCATCCGAGAGGGCAAGCTCTGCGCCATGCAGCTCGGCAATGGCACGGACAAGCGACAAGCCCAGTCCAAAGCCCTCGTTCTGCCGGGTGGTGGCGCGCTGATACAAAGGCTGCAGGACTTGCTCGCGCTCTGCGGCGGGAATGCCGGGGCCCTCGTCTGACAGCACAATCCGCCTGCCCCTGAGGCAGAGACGGATTGTTTGTTCGGATGCCCCGTGGCGCAGCGCGTTCTGCAGCAGATTGGCGAAGAGTTGGATCAGCAACGCTTTGTCACCCAACACGATGCCCGGCGCCGCGATGTCCACTGACAGCGTTTGACCAGCATCCTCGACAACCGGCCCAAAGGTTGTCTCAACGTCTGAGATCACGTCCGCAAGCGCCACCTCTTTGAAGGCCTGACGCCCGGCACCGCTCTCCAGCCGAGAGAGCCGCAGCAAGGCCTCGAATGTGCCAGTCAGTCGATCGATCTGTTCAAGCGCTTCCTCCAGCACCTCGGGGGAAACGGGCGCGCGGCTCTCTTCGGTGGCAATCAGGGCCGTCTCAAGAGTGGCGCGCAGACGGGCCAAAGGTGTGCGCAGATCATGGGCAATGTTTGAGGATTGCACGCGAATTTGGGTCATGGCTGTATCGAGCCGCGCCGTGGTCAGATTGATCCGCTCTGCCAGCACTGCCAGATCGTCGTTACCTGCCAACTCAATGGGTTGGTTGAGCTTGCCGCCCGCCACACGGGCCAACCCCTCCGTGAGGGTTGTCAGGCGGGCCTGCCCCCGCCGCGCCATCCACAGCCCCACAAGGACAGTGGCCAGCAAAGTGGCAAGCAAGCTCAACTCCATGCCAGTGGCGAGGATTTCGCCCAATTCTTCCTGCGCCTCGACATCCTCGCCAAGGATAATCTGCCCCGCAGGCACCGTCTGGGCCAGAAACCGTGTGTCCCGGTTCTGGGAGCCGACATCGCGAGATCTGTAGCCATCAGGCCCACCCGCCGGCACGAGGCGCGCAGTTTGCCCCGGGCCGGGCTCTGGCAGGGGCTCGCCCTGACTGACCGCAACAACCGCCTGTTCCATGCGGACAGCCAGCCGGGTATCGACAAGGCTGCGCATTTCATAGCGCACCAGCCCGTACGTGGCGCCCCATCCCAGAAGTGAGATCACAGAAAACAGCACCAGCAGGCCAGCGGTCTGTCGAACCGTCGACAGGCGCAGAATATCTCTAAGCTTGCTCAAAGACATAGCCTGCCCCGCGAATGTTCCGGATCAAGGTATCTCCGAAGGGTTTCTCAATCTTGGCGCGCAGGCGGCTGATATGGGTTTCCACAACGCTGGTAGTGGGATCAAAGCTCATATCCCACACCTTTTCGAGCAGCATGGTGCGCGTCTGAACGCGGCCCTTGGCCTGCATGAAGGCTTCGAGCAACAGAAATTCCTTTGGGTTGAGATCCACAGCCTGCCCCTGGCGCAGACATGTCCGCTTGTGCAGATCGAGGGTGATATCCCCTGCAACCAACTGCGAGCTGTCTTCCGCAGGCTCGGTGCGCCGCCGCCCGAGGATTTCCACACGGGCCAGCAACTCCCGAAACGCAAAGGGCTTGGTGAGATAGTCATCACCGCCTGATGTCAGCCCTTCAATGCGGTCATCCACATCGTCGAGGGCGGTCAGAAAAATCGCGGGCGCGTGGACTTTTGCCTGTCTGAGGGCCTTGAGAACAGAGAGGCCATCCAGCCCCGGAACCATCCTGTCGAGGATCAGCACGTCATAGTCATGCCCCATCGCAGCAACCAGTGCATCCTTGCCGTCTTCAAAGAGATCCACCACATGCCCCGCCTCCCTGAGGCCCTTGGCCGTCCAGGGGCCAAGCGTTGCATCATCTTCAAGAACCAGAAGGCGCATCGGAAGCCTCTTGTATATGTGGGCTGGATGAAAGGAAGCAGCCGCGCTTGGGTTTGTCTGATCCTTCATCCCACATCTGGGGCGAAATTCGAAGAGGCGCCAAGGCTGCCCGACCCGGACCGCAGCAGCCTCTCTTCCATGCAGATGCTGCAATGTCTGGTGGGCTCTGGGTGTGATCCTGTTAGCTGTCTTGGGCAAATGTGATCAGGTTGGCCGCTTCTGATGATCCGGGGGCAACGACCATGGGGCAGCGAATGCCCGGCATCAGCATCAGATCATAGAGTTCGGACACCGCACCATCTATCCGGAACCAATCCACACAGCTGCCCTTCTTGAGATCAATCACCTGCACGCCGCACCACGGCTCGCTGTCTGCATCTTGCAACTTCTGGTCCAGATCGAGGCCTTCGAAGCGCTTGTAGCGCGGCTTTGACAGGCCAACGAAGGCATATTGCCCCACGATCCCAAGGCCGCGCACGAAGCCTGGGCAGAAGGCGATGGGCTCAAACCGTCCTTTACCCGCGCGATCGAAGACAACCTCGCCGAACTCTCCCCGGCCGGAGTTGAGCACCCATAGGCGCCCATTCACCAGACGGGGCGAATGCGGCATGGAAAGCCCTTCGCACACCACCTCGCCGGTTTGCACATCAATGATGACACCGCCATTGCTGCGCCGATCTCGCCAGCCATCAATCGTATCAGAGCGACTGACCGCAGACACGTAGCGTGGCACGCCGTCCTCCATAGCCAACCCATTGAGATGGCAGCGGTCTTCACTCACAAGGGTCGAAATAAACGGGGGCCGCCAAGCCTGTTCAAAACTGTGGCGAGCATGGGGGCGCGCAAGGCAGTTGTAGAGCGTGGCAACAAACAGCGCATTGCCGGCTGCATCCACTCCCAAGTCATGGGCGTCAACAGAACCGATAAACTCCGTCCGGCGCGGCAGGAAACCGGCATCAAACTGGTTATTGATCAACTCGCCCGGCTCCAGAACATTCTGGAAATGAATGATCTGCGGACCGGCCAGCAAAGACAGCCCATGCGGCCCGTTCAAGCACATCCCCATCGGGCGTGGGACGCTGGTTTGGTGCACGTTGATGCCGCCGTTGGTTTTCACTCCGACCGAGTAAAGCAAATTCGACTGATAAGACGTGAAAGCAAACGACACCTGCAAATCGGCCAGCCGCTTTGCAAGCCCGGATGACGCCGAATAATCCACCTTCGTTTCAGGCTGGCTCTGCGTGTTTGTTTTTGTCTCAGTCATCTTTTTCGAAACCCATTCTCTCACAATCCGTCAAAGGCACGCATTGGCTCTATCTGCCTTAAGTCGATCTCGCGAATCCGTCAATCGAAGCGTCGGGCAAGAGCACAGCGCCACCAAGCACTCCGCCTCTTTCCACTGAGACGTAAAGCCCCTGCCAGACCCAGAATACCCCCTATCTCTGCGACAGATTGGTTGATGCGTCAACTTTTTTGTTGATCCATCAACTTTTTTGTTGACGCATCAACATGAATGGGTTTAGAGGCCCCGCAACTGAATTACGCAACGTCACAAACGTAGCGACAGACGCGCCGAGAAGTGGATTAGACAGATGCAAAAGACGATGAAAAACGATGTGGTCCTGAAGGCCAAGGCAGACCAAAACTATGTGTCATTGATGCTGCGTGGCGGCCGCATGACCAAGGTCGCCGGGGTCGCCGCAAGCTACGCGCCTTGTTTAGGCCGCGTGCGCACAGCCCTGTCGACAGGCGCGATCGTCCTAAGCGCAGCGATGGCGCTGCCAACCATCGCTGAGACACAAGTCGCCGACGGGTGCACCATAAACGGCGGAGTCGTTGCATGTGCGGGGAATGACACAAACGGGCTCTTTATCGAGGGCGATGTTCTCGATGTAACAGTCATTAGCGGTGCAACAGTGGACGATACAGCAACCGACCAATACCCAGTTAGGTCTGCCATCAAAATCCTCGGAAATGTCGACGGTTCTGTAATCAACAACGGGACAATCACGTCCAAGGGTGGGCCGTACAGTGACGCAGACGGCGTTGAAGTGGACGAAATTTTTGGCGATTTCACAAACTCCGGGAAGATCACAGCCACGGCCACAGGGAATTCTCGTGTTGATACGGTAGAAACAGAAAACATTCTCGGAAGTTTCGAAAACTCTGGCACGATCACGGCGATGGCCACAGCCGACTCCCGTGCCAATACAGTCGAT
>JAKVBK010000035.1 GCA_022447275.1 Oceanicola sp.
ATAAATATATATATTAATAATTTTCTTATTTTTGACCGTTACCGCCGATGCCGCGGAGGTGAACAAAAGAAATAGGGCCGCTGCCAAGATGGATAGGTTGTTTAAAGTACGCATATAACACTCCTGCACTTGTTGGTTTACTGCTACACTTTCGGCAAAGTGTTTTGCAACAAATTTTAGCCATTCAGGCGTCTTATTTTGGTCAAGCGGCGGTTGCGAGAGTTCAAAGCCACAGATTTGCGCTGATTTACCAGCAGTTGACCGTCAAATTTTCAAAAATAAAGGGTTTTCTTGATCGGGCACAAAGGCCTCTGTGCCTGTGAGGCGTACCCGGTTTGCCCGGATACGCCCGCATTTTTCACCGATTCGCCTTACTTCAGCGCGGCGTCTGTGATGGCGCTTGTCCAGGCGCCTTCGGGCTGTGCGGTGATCACCGGATCGGAGCCGCCAGCCAGCAAAGTGGCAACAGTCCGCTCATAGTCGGCCGTGTCCAGAGACCCGTTGGAACCGGCTGTGAGCTTGGCAATCTCACCCATCATGCGGATCTGGTGGGTTTCGGTCTGCGCGCCGGTTTCATCGAAATCGAGCACGATCATGGCCGCATCTTCGGGGTTGGCCTCGGCCCATTTCCAGCCTTTCATGGAGGCCCGTACAAAGCGTTCCATCTTGTCAGAGAAGCCCGGCTCGTCCAGACGATCTTCCAGCACGTAGAGGCCATCCTCCAGCGTTGCCACGCCCTGATCTTCGTACTTGAACGTCACCAGATCGTCGGCGCTGACGCCAGCATCGATCACCTGCCAGTACTCGTTGTAGGTCATCGTCGAGATACAATCCGCCTGGCGCTGCAGCAGCGGATCGACGTTGAAGCCCTGCTTGAGGACATCGACGCCCATCTCGCCCTTGCCATCGGTGCTGATGCCCAACTGGCTCATCCAGGACATGAAGGGGAACTCGTTGCCGAAAAACCAGACGCCAAGGGTCCGGTTGGCCAGATCCTCTGGCGCGGCAATGCCGGTGTCTTTCCAGCAGGTTAGCATCAGGCCAGAGCTTTTGAACGGCTGCGCGATATTGACCAGCGGCAGGCCTTTTTCGCGCGCGGCCAATGCTGCGGGCATCCATTCGACCAGCACATCGGCGCCGCCACCGGCGACCACCTGCGGGGGCGCAATGTCGGGGCCGCCGGGCTTGATCGTCACATCGAGATCTTCCTCAGCATAAAAACCCTGATCCAGCGCCACATAGTAGCCCGCAAACTGCGCCTGGGTCACCCATTTGAGCTGCAAGGTCACTTCGTCTGCCGCAAAGGCTGGCGCTGCCAGAGCAAGCGCGGCCACGCTTCCCATAATTGTTTTTTTCATTTCTTTTCCCTCCGTCTAGGTTGGTCTTCGGTTTATCACGCGCGGCCAGAGCCACGTTGCGACGGGTGCCAGAATGTCACCCGCTTCTCGATCCACGCCATAACGCCGTAAAGCGCCGTGCCTGCCATTGCGGCAACCGCAATCTCGGCCCAGACGAGGTCAATCGACAAGCTTCCAACGCCCGTAGAGATGCGGAATCCCATGCCACGCGTCGGGGAGCCAAAATATTCAGCAACAATTGCCCCGATCAGGGCAAGGGTTGTTGCAACTTTAAGTCCGTTGAAAATAAACGGCATCGCTGCCGGAAGGCGCAGTTTCACCAGTGCCGCGCCGTATCCTGCCGCATAAGTGTGCATGAGGTCACGCTGCATCTGGTCGGTCTCGCGCAGGCCTTGCACGGTGTTCACCAGGATCGGAAAGAACACCATCACCACCACGACAGCAGCCTTGGAATGCCAGTCAAAGCCGAACCAGGACACCAGAATTGGCGCGATCCCGACAATGGGCAGGGCAGCCACAAAATTGCCGATTGGCAAGAGGCCGCGCGTCAGGAAGCGCGAGCGGTCAATGGCGATGGCCACGCTGAAAGCGGCCAGAGCCCCGATCGCAAAGCCCGATAGCGCGCCTTTCAAGACCGTTTGTTGGAAATCTTCCCACAGCATGTCCGTGGAGGCCATGAACGTGCCAGCCACAGCCGAGGGGGCCGGCAAGATCACCGGCGAGATACCAAAGCCCCGCACGACCCCTTCCCAGAGGACAAGCAGCGTCAGACCGAAAAGAACAGGCACTGCGATTTTGACGGCCCGGCTGTCCGCGTAGGCTGAGCGCGCAAGCGCCGCATTGAGCGCCCAGGCCCCCAGCCAAAACACCAGTGCTGCAATAAACCAGATCATGTCTGCATCCCCATGCTCCGCAGAACGATGCGCTGAGTGATGTCAATCAGGGTGACCAGCACCCCCGCCAAGATCGCTGCAGCAAACAAAGCCGCCCAGATCGCCAGCGGCGTGCCAAACTGATCGCCAATCAGAATGCGCGCGCCCAATCCGCTGATGGCCCCTGTCGGCAACTCGCCGACGATCGTGCCCACAAGCGCCGCAGCGATCCCAATCTTGAGCGATGTGAACAGATAGGGCAGCGAGGCCGGCACACGCAGCTTCAGAAAGCCCTGCAGGCCCGTCGCAGAATAGGTGTGCAACAGATCAAGCTGGTGAGCCCCGGGCGAGCGCAGCCCCTTCACCATGCCAACAAGCACGGGGAAATAGCAAAGATAAGCCGAGATAATCGCCTTGGGCACAATGCGATCCTCGATCCCCAGTTGGCCCGAGAGCACGATGATCATCGGCGCAAGGGCCACGATCGGGATTGTCTGGCTGATGATCGCCCACGGCATAAGGCTCATGTCGACCACGCGGCTATAGACGATGGCAACCGCACCCAGAAGGCCCAAGGTCGTGCCCAAAGCAAAGCCCCAGAGCGTCGATTGCAGCGTGATCCAACCATGGTAGATCAAGGAACGTTTGGACCACGCCCGCCCCCGCTCGATCATCTTGCCGGTGCCTTTCCAAAGCTCTTCCCCCACCTGCGCTGGCGTCGGCAAGCGCGGCCGGTCAAGGCTATAGCCCGCAGCAACGTGCTCGGGGTTGTCGATCATCAGCCGCCACGAGGACACCTCAAGACGCGCACGCCCTCCTTCTGGCTCGACCACCGCGCCGCCGCGCTCGGCCATATCAAGGGCGGTGCGGATATTCATTGGCGCGACCGCAAGTTGCCAGATGGCAACGATAATCGCCAGGACCGTCAGCACGGGCAGGATACTACGCATGGCCGTGCCCCCAGTTACACATCATTGAAAAGCCTCACGAAAAACTGGCACTCCCTGCCCTTGTGCGGTTTCTGATCAAACCTGCCTTCGCAGGATGCGGGCAAGCGTTTTGACGTCATCGCCACCACTCCATCCGATGCAGTGCAATTTCGGAATGCGGCGCCGCCCCCGGCAACACATCGCCCATCACGAAGCCTTCGCGCCGGTAGAATGCCTGCGCGCGGGTATTGGGCGCATGTGTGGTCAGCCACAGGTGATCACGTCCCGTCTTGGCGCAGTTCATCAGGTGGCGGCCATGGCCCCGCCCGGGCACCGCAACATAGATTGCGCCCAATTGTGACGTTTCTGGATTGAGGCTGGCATATCCCGCAACGGGATCGCCGATCACCCAAATTTCACGGGCATCAAAAGCCGCCTCCAGATACCCCGTCAATTCGGTCACAGAAGGGGTTTGCCCCGCGGGCAGCCAATCCGTCATCCGCTCCCAGTCATGGACAATCCCGGCACAGGCCGGAAGATCCTCAGGGGTGGCGCGGCGGGCTTGGAGCATGGGCTATTCTGCCTCCACGACGGGGACAGAAACACTGAGCGGCACGAGCACCCTGCGATCGGGGTCACGCAAGCTGACGAGGAACCGAAACTCCTTACCAACATCTTCCTCGGTGGCCGTGAACGCGATGTAGAGCTCTGTCTGCCAGACATTGTCTGCATCCCCAGTCAGCGTGGCCTCAAAGCAGGGGCGCTCCGCGATGCTGAGGACCGGGGTTTTATCTGTAAGAACTTCCACCTTGCACAGGATCCTCTGTGGCTGCACCGAGAGATCCGGAGGCGAGAAGCTCAGCACCAAGGTTGGACGGTCATCCGGCGTGATCTCGGAGGCAACCGTGAGGTTTACCGAACTGCCATTGCTATCCGCCAACAGTTCTTGCCAATCCTCATCCAACACGACCGCCGCAGACCCCATGAATCCCTTGATAAATTTCTGGTCCACCGCCGTGTCGGCGAGGCTGGCTGTCGCCAAACCCACCCCGAGCAGGGCGCAGGCCAAACGCTTCGAGATCGTCCGGGCCAAGGTTGGGAGGGTGTCCAGATCAGTCATCATAGGCATGTCCGGCGCGCAAACCTTCGCGTACCCGGTGCGCAAGGGCGAGGAATTCAGGCGTGTCGCGGATATCGAGCGGCCGTTCACGCGGCAACGGGCTCTCGATAACATCCGTAATGCGACCGGGGCGCGGCGACATCACGACAATATGGGTCGACAGGTACACAGCTTCCGGGATCGAGTGTGTCACAAAGCCGATGGTCTTGCCTGTTCTATCCCACAATTTCAGCAATTGCTCGTTAAGATGATCGCGAACGATCTCATCCAGCGCGCCAAATGGTTCGTCCATGAGAAGAATATCTGCATCAAAGGCCAGCGCCCGCGCGATAGAGGCGCGCTGCTGCATGCCCCCCGAGAGCTGCCAGGGATACTTGTTGGCGAAGCCGTCCAGTTCGACCAGTTTGAGCACATCCTCGGTGCGGGTGCGCCGCTCGGCCCGGCTGTAGCCCATAATTTCCAGGGGCAACTGAATATTGCGGGCAATGGTACGCCATGGATAGAGACCGGCCGCCTGAAAGACATAGCCATAGGCCCGGGCCCGCCGCGCCTCGTCCGGCGTCATGCCGTTCACGGTCAAGGTGCCCCCGGTGGGCTGCTCAAGCGCCGCAACAGAGCGCAGAAAGGTGGTCTTTCCGCAGCCAGAAGGCCCGATAAAAGACACGAAATCCCCTTTGCGGATGGTCAGGCTCACGTCCTTGAGAGCATGCACCGGCCCATCATTGGTCTGGAAGGTCAGATCCAGCGCAGAGGCCTCGATGACGGCAGGGGGCAGCGGTACGGCATCCTTCTCAGCAGCGTCAGCCTCCTGCGCGCCAACAGGGGCCATGGCAGTGCCCTCGCCGGTTGCGGGCGTGTCAGCCGCAACCGCTACGTGAACGGTTGGCGCCGGAGCGGCGGGTTTGGCTGGCGCCGTGTAGCGCCACCCACCCTTGCGACTGGCAAGTTCATCCTCGCCCGAAAGCAAGGTGCCTGATCGCCACTTTGCGGCATCATTGGCGGAAGAAGATGCGTCCATGGACCCCTCTACCTTGTCCGAGTCCGGCCTTGAGGCGCTTTGGTCTGCACAATCAGACCCCCGACGGAATATTCATGGGGTCGCGCTCGATCTTGCGGGGCGTGTTCAGCGCCTTCCACATGCTCAGGGCACGCGATGGGCTTGCCGCCGGGGGACGGCGGATAAACTTGCCGCGCCCTGGCTGGGGCTCAGAGTTCTGGCCATGGGCCCAGATCACATCCCCACGGCTGAGGGTGAAGCGCGGGGCAGCTTTCACCTCCATGCCCTCAAAGACGTTGTAATCAAGGATGGACTTCGCCGTAGAGGTTGTGATGGTCCGGCCCAGCGCGGGATCCCAAACCACGATGTCTGCATCCCCACCCACATTGATACCGCCCTTGAGCGGATAGATGTTGAGGATCTTGGCAATGTTAGAGCTGGTCGCGGCCACAAACTCCTCGGGCGTCAGCCGGCCGGTTTCAACACCATGTGTCCATAGCATCGCCATCCGCTCTTCCAGGCCGCCGGTGCCGTTCGGGATCTTTGTGAAATCCCCCACGCCCATCTGCTTTTGTTTATCGTCAAAGGCTGCGTGATCAGTCGCCACAACCTGCAGCGAGCCTGCGGACAGACCGGCCCAGAGGCTGGCCTGATGGTCCTTCGAGCGGAAGGGCGGCGACATCACGCGCCGCGCCGCATATTGCCAGTCCTTGTTGAAATACTCGCCCTCATCAAGCGTCAGGTGCTGGATCAGAGGCTCACCATAGACGCGCATCCCTTTCTGGCGCGCGCGCCGGATCGCTTCATGGGCCTGCTCGCATGAAACATGCACGATGTAGAGGGGCGTGCCGGCTGCATCCGCGATCATGATCGCGCGGTTGGCCGCTTCGCCTTCCACCTCGGGCGGGCGCGAATAGGCGTGGCCCTCGGGGCCAGTGACGCCCTCGGCAAGGTATTTCTGCTGCAGTTCCTGCACGATGTCGCCGTTCTCGGCGTGCACCAGCGGCAGCGCACCCAACTCAGCGCAGCGCTTGAAGGAGGCAAACATTTCGTCATCCTCCACCATGAGCGCGCCCTTGTAGGCCATGAAATGCTTGAACGTGTTGATCCCACGCTCTTTGACGACGGCTTCCATCTCGTTGAAAATGGTCTCGTTCCAGCCGGTGATGGCCATGTGGTACGAGATATCGCAGCAAATCTGGTCCTTGGATTTGCGATCCCATTCATCGATGGCGTTCAGCAGCGAGCCGTCTTCGCCGGGCAGGCAGAAATCCACCAGCATTGTCGTGCCACCCGCAGCGGCGGCCCATGTGCCGGTTGTGAATGTCTCCGCTGCGGTGGTGCCCATGAAAGGCATCTCGAGATGCGTATGGGGATCGATACCGCCCGGGATGACATAGGCCTCCGAGGCGTCAATCACCTCATCGCCGGTCAGGTTTTCCCCGATCTCCGCAATCTTTTCGCCCTCGATCAGGACATCCGCTTTGAACTGGCGATCCGCCGTGACAACGGTGCCGCCTTTGATGACTTTGGACATGGGTTACTCCGCTAGGTTAGTATCGCCGGTTCACATTAACGCGCCCGAGCCCGCATCCTGCAATCCCTGTGAACACGATGGAGACAGCAAGGGCCCGGAAAGACAAGAGCTTTGCAAAAAATACCACAGTGAGCCTACCTGTTCAGCAAGCCCATAGCCGCGTTGGGCAAGCCTACCCAACAATCTCCGCTGTTTCGACAACCGCGTGGAACAGCACATCTGTGCCGGCGGCGGCCCATTCTGGGCTGATCTCTTCTGCTTCGTGGTGCGACAGCCCATCTACGCACGGGCACATGATCATGGCCGTGGGATAAAGATCGTTGATCCAGCAGGCATCATGGCCTGCGCCAGAGACGATATCCATGTGGGTATAGCCAAGGCGTTCGGCCGCGGCGCGCACGGCACTCACGCAGCCCTCGTCGAAGGCGGGCGGGTCAAACTGGCCAACAATCTCAGCCGAGAACTCCACCCCGATCTCTTCGCAAATCTGAGGCGCACGTGCCATGAGCTCGTCCACCATACCATTCAGCTTGTCCAGCAGATGGGTGCGCATATCCACCGTGAACACGACCTTGCCTGGGATGACATTCCGGGAATTGGGATAGACATCAATATGGCCGATCGCGCCCACGGCATTGGGCTGATTGTTCATCGCGATCTCATGCACAAGCTCTGTCACCAGCGCGAGCCCGCGGCCCGCATTCTTGCGCATATGCATCGGGGTTGAACCGGTGTGGCTTTCCTTGCCGACGATGGTGCATTCGATCCAGCGCAGCCCCTGCCCATGGGTGACGACACCGATATCCTTGCCTTCCGCTTCCAGAATGGGGCCCTGCTCGATATGCAGTTCAAAGAACGCATGCATCTTGCGGTCGCCCACTTTCTCAGAGCCCTTCCAACCGATCCGCTCCAACTCATCGCCGAAGCGCTTGCCATCCGCGTCGACCCGGTCATTGGCCCAATCCAGGGTATGCTTGCCGGCAAAGACGCCCGAAGCCAGCATCGCGGGGGCAAAGCGCGTGCCCTCCTCGTTGGTCCAGTTGGTCACGACGATCGGGTGCTTGGTCTTAATGTCGAGATCATTCAGCGTGCGGATGATTTCGAGCCCCCCCAAAACGCCGAGCACGCCATCATACTTGCCGCCCGTGGGCTGTGTATCGAGATGGCTGCCGACATAGACAGGCAAGGCGTCCGGATCGGTGCCCTCACGGCGGGCAAACATGTTGCCAATCTCATCGACACCCATCGTCATGCCGGCCTCTTCGCACCAGCGCTGGAACAGGTGGCGGCCCTCACTGTCTTCATCCGTGAGGGTTTGGCGGTTGTTGCCGCCCGCAACGCCGGGGCCAATCTGCGCCATGTCCATCAGGCTGTCCCAAAGGCGCGCACCATTGATTTTCAGGTTTTCTCCGGGGGATGGCATGGGGGCTCTCCTGCTGTCTCGTGCCGTGGCGGGTATGCCTTTTTGACATTTACCCGCGTCTTTGACCAAGCGGTCAATTGGGACGCTACCATGCAGTGTCGCTCAGTCAAGCACCGCGGAGCAGCCCAGGGTGTCGATCACAACTTGCCGCATTATTTGGCATTCCCTTCGGGCCCACGCATCTTTGCGCGCCACCAACGATTATTGCACTGGCTCCAACGTCTTAGCCGGCCTTTCCCAGCCGCATGTCACAGACATACTTGCCCCAGAGCGCCCCACAGCACGCAACGTTTCTGGAAAAAGCGTTTGGCAATTGCGTCGCTTACAGAGAAAACTGACGGGATTACTGGTAAGTTGAAAGCCCCTGCCCTGATGATTTCTGCCGCCCCCAAGACGCGCATCCAAAAGCGCAACACCGCCAATATCCTTGAGGCCGCGCTCGAGGTGTTTTCCGCGGTTGGTTACAACGGTGCAACGGTGGACGGCATTGCCCAGGCAGCCAAGATGTCCAAGCCGAACCTGCTCTACTATTTCTCTTCGAAGGAAGCGATCCACGTCACGCTGCTCGAGCAGTTGCTCGACATGTGGCTGGATCCGCTGCGCGCGCTTGACGCCGATGGCGTTCCGAAAGACGAGATCCTCGCCTATGTCCAGCGCAAGCTGGAAATGAGCCGCGATATGCCACGCGAAAGCCGGCTGTTTGCCAATGAAGTGCTGCGCGGTGCACCCCATCTCAGCGCGGACACGAAAAACGCTTTGAAAGCGCTGGTGGATCAGAAAGCCGCTGTCATCCAAGGGTGGGTTGATGCCGGACAGATTGCGCCCGTCCATCCCTACCACCTCATCTTCTCGATCTGGGCACAGACACAGCACTATGCGGATTTCGACGTGCAGGTGCGGGCCGTGCTGCCCGAAGCGGAAGCACGGGATCCCTTCCCGACCGCAGCGCGCCATTTGCAGCAGATGTTCGAGCGAATGCTGGCCATTTGAGGCGGCCCCGTTTGGGCGATTGGGGGGGCAGCGCCTTTCCGCGTCGAACGACACGAACCAATACCGCACAGTGTGGGCGATGGCATAGACAGGCCCAGCACCGCGTTGCCCTGATTCTAACGCTAGGGCACCCTGACCCTTAATTTACCCACAGCTTCGCCCGTGCCGATCCGCCAACTGGCCCGTGCAACAGAGCCCACAAAGCCATCGAAAAGGCTGCAAAATGCGCCTCACGCCTGCTTTTCCGGCCTTTGCGCCCACTTGCCACCACCGCTTAAGCTTTTCACCCAACTGACTTGCCCTTATAAGCAGCAGTCAGAAAAGCTGCGCAGGCAGCGACACGACCCTGGCGCAAACCGGGGTCTCCAGTGGAAGACAATGACAGGCAACCACAGATGACAGAAACCACCAGAGACGCGGATGTCGCCTTTATTCAGGCCCTTGCAGAGGTGCTGAAGGCGAACGACCTAACCGAACTTCATGTCAAACGCGACTATGGCGACAGTGACAGCCTGAATGTGCGTGTATCCCGGGTGACCCCGGCGCCTGCCGCAGCGCCTGTCATCGCGGCCCCGGTTGCAGCCGCCGCAGCGCCAGCTCCAGCCGCAGCCCCTGCCGCCGCGGCAGCAGCGCCCGCCAGCGAAGCCACCGATCCTGCCCAGATGGCGGGTGCAGTGACCTCACCGATGGTGGGCACCGTCTATCTGCAGCCCGAGCCGGACTCGGCTACGTTTGTGTCCGTCGGTGACAAGGTGACCGAAGGCCAGACCCTGCTGATCATCGAAGCGATGAAAACCATGAACCAGATCCCCGCACCCCGTGGCGGCACGGTCAAGCGGATCGTGGTTGAGGACGGCGCACCGGTTGAGTTCGGTGCCCCGCTGATGATCATCGAATGATGTTTGACAAGGTTCTGATTGCCAACCGGGGTGAAATTGCCCTGCGGGTTGTGCGTGCCTGTCGTGAGATGGGGATCGGCTCTGTTGCGATCCACTCAACCGCTGACAGCGATGCAATGCATGTGCGCATGGCAGACGAAGCTATTTGCATCGGGCCACCCCCGTCGCCACAGAGCTATCTCAACGTGGCGGCCGTCATTTCGGCCGCAGAGATCACCGGGGCAGGCGCGATCCATCCCGGCTACGGCTTCCTGTCCGAGAACGCGGGCTTTGTGCAGGCGCTCGAAGACCACGGCATTACCTTCATCGGTCCCTCGGCAGAACATATCCGCCTGATGGGCGACAAGATCACCGCGAAGGACACCATGAAGCGCTTGGGCGTACCCTGTGTGCCCGGATCGGACGGCGGTGTGCCGGATGTTGAAGCCGCGCTGAAAATCGGCGAGGAATTCGGCTACCCGGTCATCGTAAAAGCGACAGCAGGCGGCGGTGGCCGCGGCATGAAGCTCGCGCGCAGCGCCGATGAAATGGAAACCGCCTTCCGCACAGCACGTGCCGAAGCCAAAGCCGCGTTTGGCAATGATGAGGTTTACATCGAGAAGTATCTCGAAAAGCCACGCCACATCGAAGTGCAGGTGTTCGGGGACGGCAAGGGGCAAGCCGTGCATCTGGGCGAGCGCGATTGCTCGCTGCAGCGCCGCCACCAGAAGGTGTTCGAAGAAGCCCCCGGCCCGGCAATTGACCCTGAAACGCGGGCCAGAATCGGCGCGACCTGCGCCAAGGCCGTGGGGGATCTGGGCTATTCCGGTGCGGGCACGATCGAGTTTCTTTACGAGAACGGCGAGTTCTACTTCATCGAGATGAACACCCGTCTTCAGGTGGAACACCCGGTGACCGAAGCCATTTTCGGCGTCGACCTCGTGCGCGAGCAGATTCGTGTGGCACAGGGCATGGACCTGTCTTTCAGCCAGGATGAGCTGGAAGTGAACGGGCACAGCATCGAAGTGCGGATCAACGCAGAGCGTGTGCCTCAGTTCACGCCCTGTCCGGGTAAGGTGGATACGTTCCACGCTCCGGGCGGGCTGGGTGTTCGGATGGATTCGGCCCTCTATGGGGGCTATTCGATCCCGCCCTACTACGACAGCCTGATCGGCAAGCTGATCGTTCATGGACGTGACCGGCCCGAGGCGCTTGCGCGTTTGCAGCGAGCTTTGGGAGAATTGGTTGTCGATGGCATCGAGACCACCGTTCCCTTGTTCCACGCCTTGCTGGAGGAACCCGATATTCATGCGGGTGACTATACGATCCACTGGCTGGAAAAATGGCTGGAGAAGAATTTCGGCTGAACCCGGGGCGCCCCCACAGTGGGGCGCCTTACATTTTTGACGAAACGTCTCCACACATCCCCGGAAAAGCACATCAGACGGCCCTTGCCCAAGGTTTGTGCGTTTGCGCAGTTTGAACCCATGGCCCAGCCGTGCCACAGTGCAGGCAAGGCCACGCCCTTTGCAGAGCCTTCAGGACTGACCGCCAGGGCAGCGCGCCCACCCCATCTTTGACAGAGCCCCGAAGGGACCCGACTTGGACGCTCGTCTGACACCAGAAACCCTGCTCAAGGCTTATACCGTTGGCATTTTTCCAATGGCAGACAGCCGGGATGCACCAGAGATCTACTGGGTCGACCCGCGGCGCAGGGGCGTGTTGCCGCTTGCGGATTTCCACATCTCGCGCTCTTTGCGCAAAAGGCTGCGCACCTGTGGCTTCACCGTCACCGCAGATACGGCCTTTGGTGAAGTTGTTGCCGCCTGCGCCGATCGTCCGGAAACCTGGATCAATCCAGAGATTCGCCTGCTTTACGAAGGGCTGCATGAGGCAGGCTTTGCCCATTCCCTCGAAATTTGGGACGGAACCGACTTGGCCGGCGGCGTCTACGGGGTTGCGATTGGGGGCGCATTCTTCGGTGAAAGCATGTTCTCGCACCGACGGGATGGCTCCAAGATCGCCCTCACCTACCTGACCCACCGATTGCAGGCCTGTGGGTTTTCCCTGTTTGACACGCAGTTCATCACGCCACATCTGCGCACCTTGGGCGCAGTTGAAATTGCACGGACAGATTATCACAAGGCGCTGCGCAAAGCGCTGACACGGCCGGCTGAGTTCGACGCGTCTCAGCCGTTCCCATCACCCGAAGAGGTGGTCGTGCAGCGCAACACCCAGACATCATAGCGCGCATGATCCAGCGCATTGAGCGCGGGCGACGCAGCGATCATCCAGCCCTCGAATATGGGGGCGTCGCGCAGCTTATCTTCGATGGTGAGATAGGCATAGGCGTTTGAGGCTGGATCACTGCCGGGATAGCGACAGTCTTGCAGCGTGATCGTCAGCCTGTCAGCGAAGAGGGTTTGCGCCCCCACTGCCAGATCCAGATCGGTTACACTGCCCGAGATCTTGTCGAGGCCGCGCAACACGGCGCGGGCGCCGCTTTCAACGGGCTCCTGCACCACAAGGCCCCGTCGGCTGGGCTCGATTCGGCGCAGAGAAGGCAGTTGTTCTGTCTGCAAGGTTGTTATGTCTAGGTTTTCGGGCGACAGATCCTGCGGCAGCAAGATTTGCTGGGCCTGGGCCGGACACAGGGCCCAGACCGCCAGCATGGCCCCTGCAAAGAACGCCCGTGTCATTGGCCCACCCCAGAGACAAACCGGGCAAGTAGCCCGACGAGGCTCACCGCGCCTTGGGTGTCGATGAACGCGTCCCCTGCCTCGAGCGCGAAAGGCGAACCGCCAGGGATGATCTCGACAAAGGTCCCGCCCAGAAGGCCTTCCGAGGACACAGCCGCCGTGGAATCCTCCGGGATGTCGACGGCGCCTTGCATACGGAACGTCACCTCGGCCCGGAATGTATCCGCGTTGAGAGCCAGATCAGACACCGACCCCACCTTAACGCCTGCCAAACGCACATCCGTGCCAACGGACACCCCCTCGGCGGAGCGGAAGCTTGCGGAAAGGTCATAGCCATCGCCACCGCGCGAGCCCGTGTCAAACCCCGTCAACTGGGCCGCATAGATCAAAAAGCCAACGGCTGCTGCAAGGACTGCTGCCCCAACAAGAGCCTCGGTTCGGGTTTCAGACATATCGACCTCTCTCGCGGATGCAGGTTCCGCCACGCGGAGCGCGTCTGCGGCTTACTCGGGCGACCACGCGTCGTAGTCACTGCGCGGCGCGGGCTCGGCCCGGCGCAGAGACCCGATGGGCGTATAGGCCTGTGCAGATCCAGTCAGGTTGGGCAGGTGCGGCTTTTCCCAGTCCTTGTGCTGCAAGGGCGCCTCGGTAGGCGGCTTGTCCCAGGTATGGTGCAGCCATCCGTGCCACTCGGGCCCAATGCGGCTGGCTTCCCATTCGCCATTGTAAATCACCCAGCGGCGCCCGCCATCCTTGGTCTCGTAAAACTGGTTGCCCGCCGCGTCTTCGCCAACTTTCACACCATTGCGCGCGGTGAAAAGCTGGGTGCCAATAGTTTGGCTGTCCCACCACATCACGGCGCGTTTGATCGTGTTCAAAAATCCCATCGGAGCCTCCCGGGCCGGATCACTGCGGCGCGCCGAGTCTTGGCGCTGGTTCCTATATCGACGAGCATCACGCGAAGGTCCAGTGCGCATTGGCACGCAGGCAGCAACCTGCTGCCCTTTGCCCCACGTCTCGCGCCCCGTTTTCTGAGGCAAGCTCAAATAAAAAGGGCGGCCCCGAGACCCAGCCGTTCACTTAAAGTGTGCCTCCAGGTCGATCCTGGGAGCACTATCTCGGTTGAATATTAGACTAGCCACAAGATATGGTAGCTTCGGCTAGAAACTGTTAAAGTTAGTTGCGCTCTAGGCTCAGAAAACACCGTAGAAACTAGCCTCGGAAAGTTCTGTCGCAAGAATGGTTCAAAGGACACATTGCGGTCATTCGTTGCATCGAGCGCCAACGTCGGCAATGCGGGACAAAGCAGCCATTTGTAAGTCCATTTTGAATGTCGGCTATGATGCCGCTGTCATCTTTGCATGGCTCGATTTAGGTAGCTTCCTGGTCCCATGACATACCGTGTCATCAGAACTTCCCTCGCCAGTTCGTGGAACGGACAGATCGGCGTAGCTTCCCTTAAGCAAGGTATTGCGGTGTCAATGTCGATCGGGCCCGGTTTATCGTATGATTTCTCGACTAGAACCGCTTTGACGGCGTAGCCTGGCCCAACCAGTGTTTCGAGGGGTCGTCCAGAAGGGCCATTCACTGGTTGCAGTTCTGCGAAGTCACCGTTCGGGGGAATAACAACGATATAAGGCCAATCTTTTCGAGGAATCGCGACGGAAACTCCGACAGCCGTGTCTTCAAACGCTGCGCGCGCGGCTTCGTCGTTCTCAGGACCCTTGATTGATGGGTCACCCAGGTAGGTCAGCGCCATGCGTCCAGGTTCACTGTTGGGAGAGCCACTCCCCATAATCAGCGCGATAAGCAGATGACCCGAAGCCAGTTCTATGTACGGTGCTTGTCCTTGCAAGAAGTAAGCGTGAGCGTCTGGCCCTGCAATTCCAGAGACAAGCCGGTCATAAGCCTGCGTGGTTGTTTCCAGCTTTACAGCCTGAACTGCCGAGAATTCCTGTTGCCCTTCCGGCGTGTTGATCACGACTGTAACGCATTGGTTCCAGGTCAGAAATTCCGCACATCCCGCAAAAAAAAGTAAGAATCAATGCCCCAAGTTTCTTGATTACTTGCATGCCATCGCGCTCCGTTAATCCTTGGACTGTAACCTTGTCACGCCGTAAGCGATGGCCGCAATTGCGAGCGCCAATTTTATGTCGAAGAGTGCGATGACGAACAACAGCCAGGCATTTGACGGAACTGGTTGTCCGGTATCAAGGAGTGCATCGTAGCCCAGCGGTACAAAATGAAAGTGCAAGAAAACCACTTCAAACACGAAGTAGATCAGGAGAAGCACCCCAACCAAAAAGGCGAACCAAGCAAGGTACTTTTTCCGATCCGGCTTGCGTTCAACGACTTGGGTTTCTCCTGTGTTTACCCTCTTTCGCAGCGACTTACCCACCGAAACGCAAAGCAACCAAACAGCAAGCAGTGGCAGACCAAAGAAAAGCAGACCCCACCCACCGATCCATATGGCGGCTTCGTTACCCATCACCATCATGAGAAGCAGCAAACCGATGGCCAGTCCGATAAACCAAGCTATTGATAACAGGATGTTCGAAATGATGCGCATGTTTTCTCCCGCATTGAACGGTTTCAGGCTGCATTAGAAGATTGGCGTTTTTTTGTCTTTGGGATGGCTCTTCGATGGGATCGCGCGACCTCATGATCAAACAATAACGGTCAGCGTAACCAAGCCGAGACTGTTGAAGCCGACCTTCGTTAAGTAGCAGCATTAGGGTTGTATGGGCTCGGACCGGTTATTGGCTGCACTCAGCATCAACGGCCGTTCTGCGGACTAAGCCGCCGGTCGCCGTGACTGTTTTCCCGTCAAGCCTTCACAAGTTGCGTTGCGGCAAGCGTTGACCTGCAAATCCCCACAAGCCTCTGGAAAACTTAGGTTTTTTGGAGAGATACTATATGTTGATTTTGCTGGCTTGCTGTTCATTGTCGTCTGCCGAAAATATCTCCGGCACACGAACCAAACCAGGCAGGATGCTAACATACTGCCCGGTTTGAATAAAACATCAAGTGTTCACCTAAAGTTCGCAAATTGGCACACTTTAAGTGAACGGCTGGGCCCCGAGACCGCCCCTTCCATTAGCTCTTACACAAAGCGGGTCAGCTGGCCGCTGGCTCCTGCTTGGCATCGGTGTAGATCATCAACGGCTTTCCGTTGGCGGTGACGGCATCCTCGTTGACGACAACCTCTTCAACGCCCTCGAGCCCGGGCAGATCGAACATGGTGTCCAGAAGGATATCCTCAAGAATGGAGCGCAAGCCCCGCGCCCCTGTCTTGCGCTCGATCGCGCGATCGGCGATCGCCGTCAGCGCATCATCGGTGAAGGTCAGCTTGGCATCTTCCAACTCGAACAGGCGTTGGTACTGCTTGACCAACGCGTTCTTCGGCTGGGTCAGGATGATGATCAGCGCATCACGGTCGAGATCCTGCAAGGTTGCGAGCACAGGCAAACGGCCCACAAATTCAGGGATCAGGCCGAACTTCAGCAGGTCCTCCGGCTCCAGATCCATGAACAGATCGCCAACACCCCGCTCGTCATTGGCGCGGACATCGGCGCCAAATCCCATGGCTGAGCCCTTGCCCCGCTGGGCGATAATCTTGTCGAGCCCCGCAAACGCACCACCGCAGATGAACAGAATGTTGGTCGTGTCGACCTGCAGGAATTCCTGCTGCGGATGCTTGCGCCCACCTTGCGGCGGTACCGAAGCCACGGTGCCTTCCATGATCTTCAGCAATGCCTGCTGCACACCCTCGCCCGACACGTCGCGCGTGATCGAGGGGTTGTCAGACTTGCGGGTGATCTTATCCACTTCGTCGATGTAGACGATGCCCCGCTGGGCCCGCTCCACGTTGTATTCAGAGGCCTGCAGCAGCTTGAGGATGATGTTCTCGACATCCTCCCCCACATAGCCCGCCTCGGTCAGCGTGGTGGCATCGGCCATGGTGAAGGGCACGTCGAGGATGCGCGCGAGGGTCTGGGCCAGCAACGTCTTGCCGCAGCCCGTGGGACCGATCAGAAGAATGTTGGATTTTGCCAGCTCAATGTCGCCCGAGGATTTGGCGGAATGGTTCAGGCGCTTGTAGTGATTGTGCACCGCAACCGAGAGTACGCGCTTGGCGTGGCCCTGCGCGATCACGTAATCATCGAGGACTTCGCAGATTTCCTGCGGCGTCGGAACACCGTCAGAGGCCTTCAGGCCAGCCGACTTTGTTTCTTCGCGGATGATGTCCATGCACAGCTCGACGCATTCATCACAGATAAACACGGTCGGGCCGGCGATCAGCTTGCGCACCTCATGTTGGCTTTTGCCACAGAAGGAGCAGTAAAGAGTATTCTTGCTGTCGTTGCCCGAATTGGTCGCCATGGTCGATTCCTCCAAGGCCAGTTAGCCTTGCAATTCCCCAGTACGCCGGGGACGGTTTTAGTCATGTCAGGGGCAGCGTAGACCCCCGTCCAGCGGGATACAATGTCGAATCGTGGGGCCGCACTGTGCGGATTGGACCCACGCTGACCACTGTAGCCCCGCCAGGGCGCCGGAAAGCCCGGCAGACGACGCGCCGCCCCGCGGGGCGGGCACGTCAGTTTTTGTGGCCTCAGCTGTCATCCTCATCGCCAGCATCGCGGTTTTCCACGATCTCGTCGATCAGGCCCCATGCCTTGGCTTCTTCGGCATCCATAAAGTTATCGCGCTCAAGCGCATCGACAACGGTGTCCATATCTTGGCCGGTATGTTTGACATAGATGCCGTTCAGGCGATCCTTCAGCTTTTGGGTTTCCTGAGCGTGGATCATGATGTCCGTTGCCTGACCCTGATAGCCACCGGATGGCTGGTGCACCATGATCCGGCTGTTGGGCAGCGAGAATCGCATGCCCGGCGCACCGGCCGTCAGCAACAGCGAGCCCATCGACGCCGCCTGCCCCACAACCAGCGTGGAGACCTTCGGCTTGATGTACTGCATCGTGTCATAGATCGACAGGCCACTGGTGACGACGCCACCGGGGCTGTTGATATACATCGAGATTTCTTTTTTCGGATTCTCCGCCTCAAGGTGCAGAAGCTGCGCAACCACAAGCTGGCTCATGCCATCATGGACGGGGCCATTCAGGAAAATGATGCGCTCCTTCAGGAGGCGCGAAAAGATGTCATAGGCGCGTTCGCCACGGGACGTCTGTTCGACCACCATCGGCACGAGGTTCATATAGGTTTCGATCGGGTCTTGCATGAAAGTTTGCCTCGGGGATCTGGGGGAGCGTGGACCGCTCCGGCGTATATTCAGTGAGTCTAGTGTTGCCCCCTAGGGCCTGCAAGGTCTGCTCTATCGATTGACCCGATCGAGGTTAACAGCCGGTTACCAAAGCGCACGATTTTGTCCGTGGAAGAGGTGCGCAACAGGGAGTGCCCGACGAGCAAATCGCTGGTCGATCGACGGGGGGCAGCGGTTGACCACGGGCCCGACTGACATACCTGCCTGCCGAGCAGGGAGGGCACGGATGTCAGAATTGCACTTTGAACCCACGCGCACAGCCGGCCTCGAAGCTCTGTCGGCATTCTTGCCACATGCTGGCGCAGACTATGCAAAGCTGCGCAACTACGATTTGCCCGAACAGTCGCACCCCCATGTGTCCTGCCTGTCGCCGTATGTCCGGCACCGCATGGTCACGGAGGAAGAGGTGCTGCAATCGGTACTGGGCCGCCATTCCCTGCGCGCAGCGGAAAAATTTGTACAGGAAGTGTACTGGCGGACCTATTGGAAAGGGTGGTTGCAAATGCGGCCCGGCGTCTGGTCAGGTTACCGTGCGGCCCTGTCGCGATGCCGCGACCGCCTCGCAACCGAAGCCGGCCTCCGCCAAGCATGGGAAGACGCGTGCCTTGGGCGGACGGGTCTTGCCCCGTTGGATGCTTGGGCGCAGGAGCTTGCGCAAACCGGCTATCTGCACAATCACGCACGCATGTGGTTTGCCTCGATCTGGGTATTTACGCTGCGGCTGCCTTGGGAACTGGGCGCCGATTTTTTCATGCGGCATTTGCTGGATGGCGATCCGGCCTCCAACACGCTGAGTTGGCGCTGGGTCGCCGGTCTGCAAACCAAGGGCAAAACCTATCTCGCGCGCCCCTCCAACATCGCAAAATACACCCGAGGCCGGTTCGCCGATATGGGCGATTTGGCGCGCGACGCCATTGCCCTTGCTGGGCCCGCACATCCCAGTCGCTCCGCCCTGCCCACCAGCGATGACTGGGTGCCGGCACCGGGCACTGGCGTTTTGCTGACAGAGGACGACATGTCACCCGGCTGGCTGTTGGAGGGTGGAGACACCGCCGTGGGCGCCGCGGCGCTGCACGGCACCAAAGCGCGCTCTCCGTTGGCGGTATCTGAGAGAGTTCTGAATTTCACGGAGGCCGCCCTGAAAGACGCGCTGAGCCGCAACGCATCTCGCTTGGGCCCGGCTGGGCCCGTCACCACTGATCCGCAGATCATCGTTGCCTGGGCGCGCGCGCAAAATCTTTCCCGCGTACTCACCAGCTTCAGCCCCGTTGGGCCAGCAGCGCAGCAAATACGGGCCCTGCGCCCGTTGCTGGAGGAGGCTGGGATCGACTTGGTCACGCGCATACGCCCCTTCGATGCGGAGGCATGGCCCCATGCCACCCATGGCTTCTTTCGGTTCAAAGAGCATATTCCCCGCCTCGTGGGACAACTCCGGGGCCTGCGCGCAGCCTGAACCTGCCTGCCATCAAATCATGGCGATTCCCCCCGCGATACGGCCTGCATGCCGCAATTGCGCAGAAGAAGTGGCGCAAACAGACTTGGCCTGAGCCCCCAACTGCCCCTACCGTGCCTGTAAGGCCAAGGCCCAACCGGGGGAACCACTATGATGAACAGCCATTACCGGGTCGTTGTAATTGGCGGCGGTGTCGTCGGCACATCGGTGCTCTACCATCTGGCAAAGTTCGGCTGGAAGGATGTGTGCCTGCTGGAACGCTCGGTGCTGACGGCGGGCTCGTCCTGGCATGCAGCCGGTGGCATCCATGCGCTGAATGCCGATCCGAACATGGCTGCCCTTCAGGCCTACACAATTGATCTTCTGTCAGAAATTCAGGAGGAGTCAGGACAGAACATCGGCCTGCACATGACCGGTGGCCTCACCCTTGCCGGCACGCCTGACCGCTGGGAATGGCTGCAAGCGAACTATCGTGTCTTTCAGTCCATCGGCATCGACGATTGCGCGCTGCTATCGCCCAAAGAGGCGCAGGAGCGCTGCCCGATCATGTCAACGGATGGTGTGATTGGCGCCATGTGGGCCGACCGCGAGGGTTATATCGATACCACCGGTACGGTACACGCCTATGCCACAGCCGCCAGAAAACGGGGGGCACAGTATTTCGAACATACCAAGGTAGACGCGCTCGAGCAGACGGCCGATGGCTGGATCGTGAAAACGGACAAGGGGAACATCACCTGCGAGCATGTGGTAAACGCGGCGGGCCTCTGGGCCAAGCAGGTGGGCCGCATGGCCGGGATCGAGCTGCCCGTTTCGCCGCTCAAACACCATTACTTTGTCACCGATACCGTGCCCGAAATTGCCGCGCTTGATTTCGAGGTGCCCATGACTGTGGACCTCGAGGGCTTTACCTACACGCGGCAGGATCAGAAGGGCCTTCTGGTGGGCATCTACGAGCTCGATCACGAACATTGGGCCATGGACGGCGCGCCGTGGGACTATGGGATGGAGCTGTTCCAAGAGCAGACGGACCGGATCGAAAAGGAACTGATCTGCGGCTACGAGCGCTACCCCGCCTTGGAAAATGTCGGCATCAAGACATGGGTGAACGGGGCCTTCACCTTTTCGCCCGATGGCAATCCGCTGGTCGGACCGGTGCCGGGCAAGCGCGGGTATTGGTCGGCCTGTGCCGTCATGGCAGGCTTTTTGCAAGGCGGCGGCGTCGGCAAGACCTTGGCTGAATGGATGATCCATGGTGAGCCCGAAGCCGACGCCTGGCCCATGGATGTCGCACGCTACGGCGATTTCGCCCAGAACAAACGCTATATCCGGGAGACCACCGGCCAGTTCTACTCGCGCCGTTTCGTCATGTCCTATCCCAATGAGCAACTGCCCGCGGGCCGCGCACTGAAAATGGCGCCCGCCCATGACGCGATGCGCGCCGCAGGTTGCCGCTTTGGCGAAAGCTGGGGGTTGGAAGTGCCTCTGTATTTTGCGCCGCAAGCGGATTTCGTAGAGACCCACACCCTGAAACGCTCAAATGCCCATGATATCGTCGCCACCGAATGTGAGGCCGTGCGGGACAGAGCGGGACTTCTGGATATCTCTGGCTTTTCGCGGTTCGAAGTCAGTGGCCCCGGAGCGCGGGATTGGCTCAACACCCTGATGGCCTCCCGGTTGCCTGGGCCCGGTCAGGCACGCCTTGCGCCGATGCTGGCCCCGGACGGGCGCCTCAAGGGCGATCTGACCCTGTTCAACTGGGGCGATGGCAGTTGGTGGATCATGGGCTCTTACTACCTGCGCGCTTGGCACATGCGGTGGTTTCATGATCACGGGGCAAACAACGGCACTGTCACGGTGCGCGATATATCTGATGCAACGGTTGGCTTCTCGCTATCGGGCCCCAACAGCCGCGCGATCCTTCAGAAAGTCACGGATTACGATCTTGAGACACTGCCTTTCATGGGCTGCGCCCAGATGGATGTGGGCCTGAGCCGTGCGCGGGTGGCGCGTCTCTCTGTCACCGGGGAGTTGGGCTATGAAATCAATGTTGGGGCGGCGGAACATATCGGGCTGCGCCGTTTGCTCTTGGCGGCCGGTGCCGAGCTTGGGCTGGTGGAATACGGCTTCAACGCCCTTCTATCCCTGAGATTGGAAAAGAGCTTCGGCATCTGGAGTCGCGAGTTCACGCAGGGCTACACCGCCGGCGAAACGGGGATGAGCCGCTGGATCGACTGGCAGAAAGAGGATTTTGTGGGCCGCGCTGCTGCACTCGCGGAACGCGACGGCGGCGGTCCTTCACGCGCTTTGGTGACCCTGCGGGTCGATGCAGACGATGCAGACGCTTCAGGCTATGAGCCGATCTGGCATGACGGCACGCTTGCGGGGTTTGTCACGTCGGGCGGCTACGGGCATAGCCTTGGGCAATCGCTGGCCATGGGGCTGGTAGACGTCAGTTTGGCCGCCCCGGGCACAAAGTTGAAAAGCCACATCGTCGGCGTAGAGCGCCCGGTCGAGATCATCCGGGCCTCCCCTTGGGATCCCTCAGGCGTGCGCATGCGCTCCTGATAGGCAAGGGCGCACAGGGTCATAGGGATGCCCTGCGGGGGCATGGCACAGTGCATCGGCCCCTTCTCAAAGCGGCGCGCCATCCCGAAACCGGTACCATCCGTAGACAAGGGGCAGCAGCCCCCGGCGCCAGCGTGCGAGGGGGAAGCGACGCAGCCCAGAACGCACCGGTCGCGGCACAGTCTCTTCCCACCGCGCGCCCTTTGCCAAAGCAGCCAAACGCACACCGGCCTCAACGCCCATCGCCACCCCGTTGCCGTGCCAGCCGAGCCCGGCATAGATGCCCTCCATCCCCGGCACAGGCCCGATATAGCTCAACCGGTCCAATGTCACACACGCAAGGCCTGACCACTGATAGGCGGCCTCAACATCCGACCAGGCCGGAAACATCGCAGCAAAATGGCGCCGCATATCTGCCTGTTGGGTGGCCGTTTCCCTCTGGGTGGCGCGGACATTGCCCCGCATCCCGAACAACATGCGATTATCTGGCAAGAGGCGAAAGTAATGCAGCAAAGACCGGCTGTCATAGCTGGGCGTGCGGGCTGTCCAACCCTGCGCCTGTAATTCTGCTCCAGTGAGCGGGCGGGTGACCATGATGTTGGACAAAACGGGCAGGTACCGCCCCCCGAGCCAAGCTGGCATCCCTTCGCTGGAATACCCGTTTGTGGCCACGATCACCTTGCGCGCGCGGACCTGTGTTCCACCCGTACAGGTCAGAGACCATACGCCTTGCTCTGACGACATGCGGGCCACCGGGCTGTGGGCGCACAGGTTGGCCCCGGCGGCGCGCGCTGCATCCGCCAATCCGAGTGCAAGCTTGAGCGGGTTCACCCCAAAGCCCAATCCCAGCCACATGGCACCGTGGGAGCCAGCCATGCCAAAGCCACGCGCGCTCAGCGCTTCCTGAGACCAGATTTGAGTTTCGACCCCCAAAACGCGGCTCAGCATCTCAGCCTCGGATCGCAGCAATTCCAGTTCACCGGGCCGGTGCGCAACACACACTTCTCCCCCGGGCTGAGGGTCCACCTCTATGCCATGGGTTTGCGTGATCTCTTCAACCCGATGCACGGCGCGGGCCTGCAAGCGCAACAACGCATCCGCATCTGCGGCGCCAAAGCGGCGGATCTGAGCCGTGCGTGGCAGGGCAGTGCCACCCAGACAGGCAAACCCACCATTGCGCCCGGAGGCGCCCCAACCAAGGGCATTGGCCTCCAGAACAGTGACCGCATACCCCGACTGTGCCAGTTCCAAGGCAGCAGACAGGCCCGTATAGCCTCCCCCAATAATCGCCACGTCACAGGTATGACTGGCAATCTCAGAGGGGCTTAAAGGGGGCCGGGCAACAGTAGCTTCCCAGTAACTGGGCACAGGTTCAGGAGCGTACAGCGCGGGTTCATAGAGCCGCGTGAGGCTCATTGCCCGGCAGCCCGTGCCGCCCGCTCCTGCGCAGCCCGCCGCTGTGCGGACCGCTTGCTGACAATCGATGCCGAAAGCACGCCCACCGTCACGATGCCGATCAGCATCGTTGAGAGGGCATTGATCTCAGGGCTGACCCCAAGGCGCACGGATGAGAAGATTTTCATCGGCAGTGTCGTGGCGGATGGGCCCGCCGTGAAAGACGCAATCACCAAGTCATCGAGCGACAGCGTGAAAGCCAGCAGCCAGCCCGAAATCACCGCCGGCGCGATGATCGGCAGCGTGACCAGACGGAAGGTCTGGGCCTGGGTTGCCCCGAGATCCATCGCCGCCTCTTCCAGCGATCGGTCAAAGCTCACCAGCCGTGAAGACACCACAACCGAGACGAAACACATCGAGAAGGTAGTATGCGCAATGATAATGGTGCCAAGGCCGCGATTGACGTCGAGGGCGATGAACAACAACAAAAGCGACAAGCCAGTGATCACCTCAGGCATCACGAGCGGTGCATAGATCATGCCCGAAAACAGAGTGCGTCCGGAAAAGCGGCCAGCACGGACAAGCGCAAGAGCGGCCAATGTCCCCAAAGCCGTGGCCATTGTGGAAGATACAAAAGCCACGCGCAGCGTCACCCAGGCCGCATCGAGAAACTGCTCATCGCGCAGCACCTCGCCGTACCATTTGGTCGACCATCCGCCCCAAACAGTCACGAGGCGGCTCTCGTTGAAGCTGTAGACCACCAGCAGAAGGATCGGGATGTAGAGAAACGCAAAACCAAGGGTCAGCGAGGTCGCGTTGAACCATGTGAAACGCCCCATCATTGCTCTGCCTCGCGGACCCGTTCCTGCGCCCTTTGGAACAGAACAATCGGAATAATGAGCAGAAGCAACAGCACGATGGCCACAGCCGAGGCCACGGGCCAGTCACGATTGGAAAAGAACTCATCCCAAAGCACGCGCCCGATCATCAACGTATCCGGACCACCAAGGATCGACGGGATAATGAACTCCCCAACCACTGGAATGAAGACAAGAAAGCCACCGGCGATCAGGCCTGGCCGCGACAGCGGGAGAACGATCAGCCAGAACGCGCTGATCCGCGAACACCCGAGGTCCTCAGCGGCCTCGAGCAGAGAGGTATCGAGTTTGTCCAAGGTTGCGTAGATGGGGAGCACCGCAAAGGGCAGATACGTGTACACAATCCCGATATAAACCGCGAAATCCGTATTCAACATACGGATTGGCGACTCAATAAAGCCCAGCGCTATCAATGTGTTGTTGAGGTAACCCTCATTCGAAAGGATCCCAATCCAAGCATAAACCCGGATCAAAAAAGATGACCAAAACGGCAGGATTACAGCCATCATCAAAGCCGGACGCCAATGTTCCGGCGCGCGGGCCATGCCATAGGCAAGCGGGAACGCCACCAACAGCGTAAGAAGGGTCGAGAGGGCCGCAATCTTCAGAGAAGAGAGATAGGCGATGTAGTAAAGGTCATCGTCCAGCAACCACTGAAAATTTTCAAAATCCCAGGCCGCCACCATATCGCGCAGCCCGCGCCAGCCCTCGGAAAGGTCCAGTACCGGTGTATAAGGTGGAATGGCGATTGCTGCATCAGACAGCGCAAGCCGCAAAACAATGCCAAACGGAACCAGAAAAAATGCCAAAAGCCAGAAATATGGCGTTCCAATCAGCAGAAAACGGCGCCAGTTCATCCCGCGCTCCCAGCCGATTTTGATCCGGTCAGCGAACGAAGGCGTTGCACTTTTGAGTATTTAAAAGACAAAGACAGGGCAGACGCGCGCCACTCTATAGGATCCGCGTACGCGGCAATCTTTGTCTTAAAAATACTCCCGCCGGAGGCGTCCCGCGCTTGGGGTTCGCATATAATTTTGGCGGAAGCGGCATCGGCTGCATTCATTGGGTTAGCACCACGCTGCGGCGCGCGGTCCAGCCCAGCCAACATTGATCATCCCATGTAAAAGGTGTCTCAAGGTCTTTGTGAGCATTCGCTACAAGCGCCTTGAGGACCAGCCCACCGGCAATCTCCACGTGATAAGTGGTCGTTGAACCGAGATAGGCGATATCCAGCACCTTGCCTTGGACCGCATTTGCGTGTGCAGGCTTTTCGTGGAAGATTTCAACTTTCTCGGGCCGGATCGCCAGGCAGGCTTGCGCGCCTTCCGGCAAAGCGGTTTCTGCCTGCACTACGAGGGGCTGTTCCCCCTCGTGACGGTGGATTTGCTGCTGTCCATCGACCCAGACACCCGCACGCCCCTCGATCAGGTTCACATCCCCGATGAATTCGGCCACATAGCGCGATCCCGGCGCTTCATAGATATCGCGCGGCGTGGCCACTTGCATGATCCGACCATTGTCCATCACAGCCACACGGGAGGAGACTGTCATTGCCTCTTCCTGATCGTGGGTCACGATTACAAAGGTCGTGCCCGTCTTTTCCTGAATGTCCATCAGTTCAAACTGGGTCTGGGTGCGCAATTTCTTGTCGAGCGCGCCAAGAGGTTCATCAAGCAAGAGAAGCTTTGGCGCCTTTGCCAAACTGCGCGCCAAGGCCACGCGCTGCCGCTGTCCACCAGAAATCTGATGCGGCTTTCGACTGGCAAATTGCTGCAATTGAACAAGACGCAGCATCTCTGCAACCCGCTCAGTGATCTGATCTTTTGGCATGCCTTCGCGCTTCAGACCGAAGGCAATATTCTGTTCCACCGAGAGATGGGGAAACAAGGCGTAGGACTGAAACATCATATTGACCGGACGCCTGTTGGGCGGGACGCCCGCAATATCCTGGCCGTCCAAGGTGATGGCGCCCTCCGTAGGCTCTTCAAAGCCTGCGAGCATGCGCATGATGGTCGTTTTCCCGCAGCCTGACGGCCCCAATAGGGAAAAGAACTCACGGGGATAAATATCGAGATCAATCCCATCCACGGCTGTGAATTCGCCAAACCGTTTCACCAGATTGCGCATCTGGATGAGGGGCTTGGCATCCGCGTCTCGCCAAGGGGCGAAGTCCGGCCGGTCGGCCGATTGGGGGGCGGCGGCTTTGGCAGAAACCATTGGGATACTTTCAGGGAAAGACCCGGGGGGCTGCCCCCCGGGCCAGCAGGGGCCTTAACGGCCCGTCTTTACACGTGTCCATTCGCGCGTGACCACGCGCTGCACCTTGGGCGGATAAGCCGTAACGGTGTAGAGGTTTTCCAGCGTCGCTTCATCCGGGTAAATGGCGGTATCCCCGATCACATCCTCTTCCAGAAGCGGCTGCGAGGCGAGGTTGCCATTGGCATAGTACACGTAGTTGGACGCATCAGCCATGTTCTGGGCATCCATGATGAAGTTCAGGAATGTGTGCGCGGCCTCAGGATTTGGCGCATCCGCAGGGATGGCCATCTGGTCAAACCACATCAGGGCGCCTTCCTTCGGGGCGAAATAGGCAATCTCAACACCGTTCTCGGCCTCGGCTGCACGATCACGTGCCTGCAATACATCGCCCGACCATCCGATCGCCGCGCAGATTTCGCCATTGGCCAGCGCGTTGATGTACTCGGAGCTGTGGAACTTGGTCACATAAGGCCGAATTTCCATAAGCCGCTCGGCGGCAGCTTTGATCAGATCAGGATCGTGGCTGTTGGGGTCTTCGCCCATATAGGCCAGCATGGCTGGGAACAGCTCTGTCGGCGCATCCAGAATATGGACGCCGCATTCTGCGAGCTTTTCGATGTTGCCGGGCTCAAAGAGCAGGGCGAGACTGTCGACTGGCGCATCCGCGCCAAGGGCTTCCTGCACCTTACCCGTGTTCGTGGCGATGCCGGTTGTGCCCCACATGTAGTTGATCGAGTAGGCGTTGCCGGGATCGTAGATGGCCGTGCGATCCTTGATCACGTCCCAGAGGTTGCCTGCGTTGGATAGCTGGCCCATGTCCAGCGGCTGGAAGGCGCCGGCAGTGATCTGGCGCGACAGGAACGAGCCCGTCGGCACCACAACATCATATCCGGAGCTGCCCGCGAGCATCTTGGTTTCCAGCAGTTCGTTGCTGTCGAACACATCGTAGATCAGATCGATGCCGGTTTCGGCTTCAAACTTCTCCAGCAGGGCTTCGTCGATATAGTCCGACCAATTGTAGACGCGGACTTCGTCTGCGCTGGCCGCGAGAGCCGTGAACGTGGCCGCTGTGGCCAGCAGGAGGGTGCGTGTCATCTGTGGTACTCCCATGTTGCATGGACGCGCTTCCGCGGCGCGCTCGCAACGATCTTCTGTTACGGTTTGCACCGGCGCAAGATGTATTTCGCCCGTGCCCCGACAGATGACAAATGACGCCACTGTTATAGCCGGATTTGCCTCACGCAACGGCAAGCGGCAAAACCTGCGTCTAAGCCGCGCAAGCGCCGCTTTCGGGGCAAGGCATGCCGCTGCCCCCATTGCCCCGTGCACGGGGCTTGCTTAGGCTTGGCGAGAAAACCACGCGACGAGGCCCGGCATGATTCCGAACCACCTGCCCACCGAAGAATTGCAAGCGCTGGATGCAGCGCACCACATGCACCCGTTTACCGATGGCAACGCTCTTGCGGCCAAAGGAGCGCGGGTTATCACCGGAGCGCGCGGCATTTGGCTGACCGACAGCGACGGGCGGCAATTGGTGGACGGGATGTCTGGTCTGTGGTGCGTGAATATCGGGTATGGACGGGACAGTCTGGCAGATGTGGCTGCCGCACAGATGAAGCAACTGCCCTACTACAATACCTTCTTCCAAACCACTCACCCCCCCGTCATCGCTTTGGCAGAGCGTGTCGCACAGTTGGCGCCCGATGACCTCAACCACGTGTTCTTTGCCGGCTCAGGCTCAGAGGCAAATGACACCAATATTCGCATGGTCCGGCATTTCTGGGCGGCGCAGGGCAAGCCTGAAAAGTCCATCATCGTGGCGCGCAAGAATGGCTATCACGGATCTTCTGTCGGCTCGGGCAGTCTGGGTGGCATGGTGGCAATGCATGCCCAGGGCGGGCTTCCGATCCCAGGCATAGCGCATATCAATCAGCCCCATTGGTATTCCGAGGGCGGCGACATGACGCCGGAAGAGTTCGGCCTGGCGCGCGCGCGGGAGTTGGAGGCCTACATTCAGGAAGTGGGCGCAGACCGCGTTGCAGCCTTTATCGGCGAGCCAATTCAGGGTGCCGGGGGCGTGATCATCCCGCCCGAAAGCTACTGGCCCGAAATTCAGCGTATCTGCCAGCAGTACGATGTGCTTTTGATTGCCGATGAGGTGATCTGCGGCTTCGGCCGGACGGGGCACTGGTTTGGCAGCCAATCCCTTGGGATCAAGCCCGATATCATGACAATCGCCAAGGGGCTGTCTTCGGGCTATGCACCGATCGGCGGTTCGATCGTGTCAGACCGCGTTGCCGAAGGCATCAACGCAGGCGGCGATTTCAATCATGGCTACACCTATTCAGGCCACCCAATGGCCTGTGCTGTCGCCTTGGAAAACCTGCGGATCATGGAAGACGAGAACCTCGTGGACCGCGCCGCAGAGGCGGGCAAGCATCTGGCCAAGACGTGGCAGGACAGGTTTGCAGACCATCCGCTTGTGGGCGCCGTGGAAAGCCACGGCCTGCTGGCCGCACTGCAACTGACGCCCAAAAAGGGCAGCAGATCCCCCTTCGCGGCCGACAAGGGCACCGTTGGCACGATTTGCCGGGACGCCTGTTTCGCCAATGATCTGGTGATGCGCCATGTGGGCGACAGGATGATCGTGGCCCCTCCGCTGATCATCACCGAAGACGAAATCACCGAGATGGCAAACCGGGCGGAGAAGGCGCTGAACACCGCGCTGGACACCTGCACACGCGAAGGCCTGTTGGTCGCAGCGAGCTGAGGGCAGCGTGGATCTTCTGACCGCGAATGACAGGCCGGGCCACTATCCGGACAGCTACTATGCGGCCACAGCCCCGCTGCTCGATGCGTTTCCACCGGCTGCCAGCCTGCCACAAGAGGCGCGGCGGGCAGATGTCGCCATCGTGGGGGCAGGCTATGCCGGGCTCAGCGCTGCGCTCTGTCTGGCAGAGGCCGGTTATGACGTGATCGTGCTGGAGGCCAACCGTGTTGGCGCCGGTGCCTCCGGCCGCAATGGCGGACAGGTCGGCCCCGGCCAACGGGTTGATCAGGTGTCGCTGGAGGGCATGGTGGGGGCCAGCAAAGCCCGCGCGCTCTGGCAGGTTGGGCTGAGCGCGCTGGAGGAAGTGACATCGCGCTGCGCCACCCATCATATCGATGCGGAATGGCAACCGGGCGTGATCGAAGCCGCGCACAGGCCCCGGTTTGTATCCGAGTTTGAGGAATACGCCGCGCATATGGGCCAGCATTACGGCCATGAGTTGGAAGTGCTCGACCGGGAAGGAATTCAGGCTCATGTGGGCAGCCCGGGCTATCATGGCGGCCTGCTGGATCGGCAGGCGGGCCATCTGCACCCTCTGAAATATCTGCTCGGGCTGGCGCGGGCCGCCGTTGCCGCGGGTGTGCGCATTCACGAAGGCAGCCGGGTTTTGGACATCACGCCGGGCACTGGCGTGCAGCTTGAGGGGGCAGATATCGCCGCAAGCCACGTGCTGGTTTGTGCCAATGGGTATCTCGGGTCATTGCTGCCCGGCCCCGCAGCCCGGACAATGCCGATCAACAATTTCATCGCGGCGACCGAACCGCTGTCACCCGACTTTGCCCGCAGCCTCATCCGGGACAATCACGCTGTGGCCGACACCCGGTTTGTAATCAACTATTTCCGTCTGTCACAGGACCTCAGGATGCTGTTTGGCGGCGGAGAAAGCTATGGCTGGACCTTCCCGCGCGACATCGCGGCCAAGGTGCGCCGACCAATGCTGGAGGTATATCCCCAGCTTGCCGATACCCGTATTGATTATGCCTGGGGCGGCACGCTGGGCATTACCATGTCTCGTTTGCCGCATTTCACACGGGTCGGCAAAGATGTGCTGTCCGTTGGCGGATTTTCCGGCCATGGCGTGGCGTTGGCCACATTGGCTGGCCGGATGGCCGCGGAAGCGATCCGAGGCCAAGCCGAGCGATTTGACCTGATGGCGAGCCTGCCAACGCCACGTTTTCCGGGTGGCCGGGCTTTGCGCCACCCGTTGCTGGTGGCTGGCATGGTTTGGTATGCCCTCCGCGATAAGCTTTAGCCACGCCTGCCTCATGGGGGCGCTGCCCCCCTGGCCCATCCGGGCCATTCCCCCCGGAGTATTTCCCCCAAGCTGATGGACCATGCGGGCATGGCGCTATGATTCGAGGGGAAAACGCGGCCCCTAAAGTGATGGTTTTGCGCGAATACCGCCTGAGCGGGGTTGACCTTTCGGGCATGTCCCCTCCATTTGTGCTCTGACAATTAACCGCAGCGAGAGGCGCCCCAATGGCTTTCGAACTTCCTGATCTTCCCTACGCCCATGACGCATTGGCCGATCTTGGCATGAGCGCCGAGACCCTCGAATTCCACCATGATCTGCACCACAAGGCCTATGTGGACAATGGCAACAAGCTGATCGCGGGCACCGAGTGGGAGAACGCCGCTCTTGAGGATATCATCACCGGCACCTACCAGTCGGGCGCCGTGGCCCAGAACGGTATCTTCAACAACGCCTCCCAGCATTGGAACCACAATCAGTTCTGGGAAATGATGGGCCCTGGCGGCAACGCCATGCCGAGCGAACTGGAAGCCGCCATCGTCGACAGCTTCGGCTCTGTCGATGAGTTCAAGTCGCAGTTCGCGGCGGCAGGCGCTGGTCAGTTTGGCTCGGGCTGGTGCTGGCTGGTCAAGGATACCGATGGTGGCCTGAAAGTCACCAAGACCGAGAACGGCGTGAACCCGCTGTGCTTTGGCCAGACCGCTCTGCTGGGCTGCGATGTGTGGGAGCATTCCTACTACATCGATTTCCGCAACAAGCGCCCGGTTTACCTGTCAAACTTCCTCGACAAGCTGGTGAACTGGGAAAACGTTGCAAGCCGGATGTAATTCGGTCGACGAGACTAAAATTGACCCCGTCCAGTGCTGCTCGACGCATTCAGGTTGTCGGGACATACATCACACACCTACCGCGGACTTTCCGCGGTAGGTTTCTGTTTTTTATGACAAAGCTGCGAGGCTACACGGACTGATTTTAGGGAAAATTTTCCCTGAAGGGTGCTCCGCGTCAGGTGCGCTTCTTCTACGGTTTTGGCTAGTATCGTCAGTGTTTATGCCGCAAGCCCATCAAACCACGCCGATATCGCGAACGATGATTAGCTGACGTTTGAGGT
>JAKVBK010000036.1 GCA_022447275.1 Oceanicola sp.
GTAAAGTCTGGCGGGCCGTCTCCATCTCCAATTTGCTGGGCGGTCAGCGCTGTGCTGTTGATTAGAAAGGCGCTCAATATGGCAGTGGTGAGCCTCAGGGGTTTGATCATATCTATCTCCAATTGATCATATGTGATGCTACTTCAACGTGTGTGTTCGAGTTTTCACTCGGCAAAAAACAAAAAAACTTAGAAAGTTCTGTCAACAAAATTGTTCAGAAAGAGTTCCTTTGGTCCGCAGTCAACTTTAAGAAGTGCATTGTGCTGGATACGCAACATATCATCAGCACGCGGCTACTGCTGCCTGAAATAAGTTTGGCTCAAGCGCCACCATTGAAATCCGTCTTGGCCCACGTCCCAAAGATTAAGGCCAACGATTTTTTGGATGTGCTGCATACGCTGCTGATGGAGCACGGCAAACCAAAGTGTGTAAGTTCGGACAAGGGCCCTGAGCTTGTTTTTACGCGGCTTCAAGATGAGCTTGGATGCGCTGGCGTCCAGCTGATGCAGGTCTTCCCGGGAAGCCATTGTAAGTAATGGCTACAACGAGCGTCTCAAAGGTCACCTCTTAAAAGCGGATTGCAAATCCGTATGCACCGACCCGGTTGCAGGACTCGTGGATGCCTAAGCCCAAAGTCCTGGCTGCTCTGAATTTCCCTATAACCAGACAATCTGCGCTGATCCTAAGAAAAGCTAGATCCACTTTTAGGGCAATTAACGGTTGGGCAGCGCCCCCTGTCCGCGTCGATTGCCTCTTTCCCATCTCGTAGGCTTCTGGCACCAAGCCCCATGGCAGATCCCAACCCAATGACGGACAAACCTTTGCTCGGCATGGCCCTCATGATGGGGTTCTGCCTGATCGCCCCTCTGGCAGACGGGCTGGCAAAACTGGTTGGTGATCAGATCCCTCTGCTGCAACTGATTGCAGCCCGCTTTGCGCTGCAAGCGGTCTGTCTGGTGCCTTTTTGTCTGGCCACAGGGCGCAGCCTGCGAATGGCCCGGCGCGAAACTCTGCTGACAGGGCTGCGCACGGCGCTCCATATTCTGGGCATCGGCATGATGTTCCTGTCGCTGCGCTATCTCGAACTGGCAGATGCCATCGCCATTGCGTTCGTCATGCCGTTCATCATGCTGCTTCTGGGACGCTTCGTGTTGAACGAGCAGGTCGGCCCGTGGCGGTTGGGCGGATGCGCCGTAGGCTTTGTCGGCACGCTCATGGTGGTCCAGCCCAGCTTTGCCGAAGTGGGAGCGCCTGCGCTGCTGCCCGTGGGTGTTGCACTGGTCTTTGCCCTGTTCATGCTGGTCACGCGGCTGATCGCCAAAGCACTCGATCCAATAGCCATGCAAGCGGTCTCCGGCACGATGGCGTTGGGCGTTCTGCTGCCGTTGATGGCCCTTTCGCTTGGCACTGGATGGGCAGAGCTTGAGCCGCGCCCAATGTCCACCAGCCTTTGGACGGTCGTAATCGTGATGGGGGTGCTCGGCATGATCGGACATCTGATGATGAGTTGGGCGTTGCGCTACGCGCCTGCCGCCACGCTTGCTCCGATGCAATATCTCGAGATCCCGTTCGCGGCGCTTGTCGGCTGGGTCATGTTCCACGACTTTCCCGACGGGTTGGCCCTCGCGGGGATCGGTGTTGTTCTTGCGGCGGGGCTGTTCAATGTGTGGCGCGAACAGCAGGTTCAGGCAGCCCAGCGCTCCAGCGCGACACCCACCGCCTAGACAGACACATCTATCGCGGCTTACCGGTTCCGCCTCTTGCCAAGAGGCGCTGCAAAGCTGTCCCAGACGGCCGAGAATGCGTCCCGTGACAGCATGACAAGCATTCCGGGGCCATCCATCTCGAGGAGGACCGGCCCATCCCCCGAGGCCTTGTTCGACGTTCCAATCCGGCTATCCGGTGCGAACGGCACCCCATCAATGGGCCAATGCAGTCCGCTGGAGCGCCCCTGCACCTCTCGCATGGGAAACAGGGACACCCGGCTGCCTGCTGGTAGATCAAGTGTCACGGTGGCATTGAGATGAAACACCACATCCCAGGGGCCCAGTAGGATTGTTGGGGGCGCGGGTTTGCTCACAAGCGAGGAGAGAACGGCGAGGGAGTGATCAAGACGGCGCCCCAGAAAGCCCACGCCGAGAATCAGGGGAGCCTCAACAGAGCGACGCAACTTATCGAAATCTGTCGAATCCTGTTCAGCGAGGTGATGCACTGTTTCTGGATCAAGCTGCGCGCGGACGGACGGCTCAAGACTGTCCAGATCACCAATCACAGCCTCTGGTGCATGGCCTGCGGCCAAGGCTGCGCGGGCCCCACCATCTGCTGCAACAAGGCATGGGGCGAGGCTAAGTGCTTGTTCCAGCGTTTCGAAATCCACATCACCGCCTCCGATAGCGGTGATAGGATCATGGCTGTGGATGACGGTATTCATGAAGGTCCTGTGTGGTTCCGAATCCAAGGGCATGGCCTGCCTGATCAAACTTTTGCCACAAAATGATACATTTTTTACCTCTGTTCTGATCGGTTCCGTGACCCCAAGCGTGGTAAACCAAATATGGTTAGTATGTTTCCAGACGCACGAAAGGCGGCACCTGTGGTAGGATCGAAAAAAGTTTTGACTGTGTCTTACGGCACGTTCTCCTGCACCCTTGAAGGGTTTGAGGACAACTTCGATACCATGCGCGCAATTGCGGAATACTTCCGCGATCTTGCGGCGGATGACCGCTACTTTGGTGCCGAACCCCCCACGCCTGATGCTGAAATGCTGCAGCGCATTGCAGAGCGGGAAATCCAGCGCCGGGTGCAAGCCCGCGTTGCGGGCGATGAGGTTCACCTACGGGCGGATAAGTCCGGTGCCCAAGAGACATCCGACGCAGCAGAGGCATCTGCTGAGGCAGCCCCGGCCCCAGAAGCAACACCGGTCGCCGCAAGTTCTGCCCTAGGCGGCGCTGCTGTCGCGGGGGCAGCTGTTGCCGCTGTCGTGGCCGCTTCTGAACCCCGCTTTGATGAACAGCCTGCCGAAGCCGCAGAGGCGGACGCGCCGCAGATCACAGAAGAGGCTGCGCTGGAGGAGGCCCAACAAGAAGAGCAGGGCGCGGATGAAGCTGTCGCCCCTGAAGTTGAAGTCGCAGACACGCCCGATGCGGAAAACCCGCAGGAGGAGACAGACCTCCAGGTTGTTGCGGAGGATGACCTTTCAGAGCCAGATGAGGTGGCTCAGGACGAAGACGCTCTCGCATCTCAATCAGATGAAGCGGCGCCTGACGTGGCAGAGGCGGATAATGCCAACGCGGACGCGGAAAGCGATCAAGATCAGCAAGGTGTCATCGTGGATGACGCGGCTGCGCGCGACAGCCAAGATGCCGAAGAGGAGAGCGCGGACATCGAATTGGCTGCAAAGCTGGCGCGTATCAAGGAAGCGGTGGCAGTTGAAGAGACAGCCACAACCGCTGCAGAGACGGAAGATGCACCCTTGGACAGCGTAGCGGATGTGTCCAATGCGGTGGCGCAGATGGCCGAGGAGGCGGACACGGCTCCTGTGGAAGAGTCTGCATCCGAGCAGCAAGCAACATCTGATGCAGGACCGTCTGATACCAACGCAGAAGATGCGCCTGAATTGCGCGACCGCGTTGTGAATGTGCGACGTGATCAAGCGTTCGAAAAGCTGGCGGCTGCGGTGGCTGGCACTGGGGCTGTTGCCGCAGTGGCGGCAACTACAAAAGATTTGGATGTCGAAGCGTCTGAGGATGCAGGCGTTGATGCAGCCGCTGCAGAAAACGATACCACGGAAGACGCCACTGAGGCCGCCCCGTCCCAATCTGAAGATGCAGCCGAGCCCAAGATTGAGACGACCTCTGAAATTGACCCTCTTGAAGAAGAGTTGATGGCGGAGCTTGCTGCGGTTGAGCGGGAATTGGGCCTCGAGCCGATTTCCGGTGCCTCTCCCAGCGTGACCGATGAAACTGTCGACGAAGCAGTTGAAATGGCTCCCCAAGCGGCGGAACAAAGCAGTGCCGCCGTTGAGCCCGATCCCGCCAAAGAGATTGAAGATGCCGTAGAATTAACGATCGACACAGAAGCGGAAGACGCAGCAGAAGCTGCAAAAAGCCCGTTCCGTGATGGTGAAACGGAAGACGCCCGCATTGACCGCCTTGTTGATCAAACCAACACAGAGATGGAAGGTGCAGAGAATCAGCGGCGGCGCGCTGCGATCCAGCATCTGCGCGCCGCCGTCCGCGCGAAAGAAGCCGATGCTCCGGGCGAAACGGAAGAAGCGCGCACGGAAGTACGCCAAGAAGCTTACCGCAAGGATTTGTCTCAGCTGGTGCCGTCCCGCCCCAAAGCGCAGGCCAAGACGCAACGCCCGATGGCTATGCCCACCAACCTGAGCCAACCCCGCAAAGAAGTGGCGCATGATGGCCCGCCCGTACGTCCGAGCCGTCCTGCGGGCCCTACGGGCAAAACACAGCGCCCTGTGTCCATCAAGGAAGGGCTTGTCGCGCCGCTGGTCCTGGTTTCGGAAGATCGCGTTGAAACTGGTGATCTGAACAACACTGCGGATAGTCCGGATATGCCCAAAGTGCAGCGGCGGGCAGATGAACCGGTCGAAGGACGCGCCGTTGATCTGACGGCCCCAGGCGTTCCGACACGCTCTGCCTTGGCGAATGCCATTCGCTCAACGCTCAAGCGCCACCGTGCACTCCTTGGTGGGAAGTCCTCCGACACCGAAGATCAGCCAGATCTTGACCAAATCCGGGCGTCTTCTGCCGATTTCCAGGAGTTTGCAGCCCGCATGGGCGCAAACAGCTTGCCAGAATTGCTGGAATGCGCGGCAGCCTACACCACGGGTGTTGAAGGAAAAGCGGTCTTTTCTCAGTCTGACGTGATCAGCCGGGTCGTTGATCCCGATGATCCTGATGGCGTGACCCGCGAAGCCGGGCTGCGGACATTCGGGAAATTGCTGCGTCAGGGCCGCATACAGAAACTGAAACGCGGTCAGTTCACGATTTCACAATCCTCGCCGTATATGCCTGAAAGCCGCAGTGCGTAACATCCGCTCTGCTCTGTTTGGGTGAAGAGTGTGGGCGGGGGCCAATCGGTTCCCGCCATTTTCTTTGTGTGAACGCCCGCCCGTGTGGGCGAATGTCGCGACGTAGGTTCTTGCACCTGCTGCGCAGCAAAGCGACACTACAGCGACGTTCTGAACTCCAGGAGCACGCCCCCGTGTATGATTTGGCCGTTACTGGCGCATGGATCGAATTCGCCGTGCGTTGGCTGCATGTGATCACTGCCATCGCGTGGATTGGCAGTTCTTTCTACTTCATCGCGCTCGATCTTGGGCTGCGCCGCGACCCACCGCCGCCTTCGGGCGCGGATGGTCAGGAATGGCAGGTCCATGGGGGCGGGTTCTATCATATTCAGAAATATCTCGTGGCGCCCGACAACCTGCCCGATCACCTGATCTGGTTTAAGTGGGAAAGCTATGCCACCTGGCTGTCTGGCTTTGCGCTGATGGCGCTGATCTACTACCTCGGCGCTGAGTTCTACCTGATTGACCCGGATGTCGCGGACCTGCGCCCCTGGCAGGCTGTCCTGATTTCCGTTCTATCGCTCGTGTTGGGCTGGCTTGTCTATGACATGCTGTGCAAATCCCGCTTCGGCGAGGACAACACGCGTTTGATGGTGCTTTTGTACTTCGTTCTGGTCGCAATGGCTTGGGGATATACGCAGGTGTTCACGGGGCGCGCGGCCTTGATCCACCTGGGCGCATTCACGGCGACGATCATGTCGGCAAACGTGTTCATGATCATTATTCCCAACCAGAAGATCGTTGTTGCCGATCTCAAGGCAGGCCGCACGCCTGATGCGAAATACGGCAAGATCGCCAAACAACGGTCTACCCACAACAACTACCTCACCTTGCCTGTCATCTTCCTGATGCTCAGCAATCATTATCCCCTTGCCTTTGCCAGCGAGGCGAACTGGGCCATAGCGTCGCTTGTGTTCCTGATGGGCGTCACGATCCGCCACTACTTCAACTCGATGCATGCGGGTAAGGGCAAGCCCACTTGGACATGGCTGGCCACGACTTTGATCTTCATCCTGATCATGTGGCTGTCCACTGCGCCGATGTTCCGCCCAGATGCGGATACAACAGCGCTTTCACCAAGCGCAGAGCGCTTTGCACAGGCCCCCGGATTTACAGAGGCAACAGACATCGTTTTGGGCCGATGCTCGATGTGTCATGCCGCAGAGCCCAACTGGGCCGGCCTGCATTGGCCGCCGAAGGGCGTCATCTTGGAAACCCCGCAACAAGTCGCCCACAACGCCCATGCAATCTATCTGCAGTCCGGGATCAGCCATGCCATGCCGCCCGCCAATCTCAGCTACATGGAGGAGGAAGAGCGTGCTGCGCTGGTCGCTTGGTTCAACGCAGGCCGTGCGGGCCTGAAGGCTGAAAACTAGTCCTCAGGGCCGACGCTACCGACAGCGGTTCCATTGATACATCGCATCGGGCGTGCGCTCTTCATTTGAAGCCCCATCGGTTTCCGTGATCTTCCGAAACCCGTGTCGCACGTAAAAGCGGATCGCAGGCAGGTTTTGCTGAAAAACCCACAGCTTCAGTGTGTGGTGTCGGTCTTTTGCCTTACCCAGAAGCTGCGTGCCGATCGATCTGCCAACATGGCTTGGCCGCAGGTAAAGATGCGCGAGCCAATCCTCCTTGAAAGCGCAAAACCCGACAATCTGGCCCCCGTCTTCGGCAACCCAAACCTCACATTCCGAAAAAACGGTGTTGCGGAAGAATGCCTTGTCCTCTTCCGGGGTGTGTAACTGCGGCAGATAGGGCAGGAAATGCGCGCGCGAGGTGCGGCTCAGCGCGGCAATCTCTTCAGCCTCTTCCAGCTTGGCTGGGCGGATCAAAGGCGCAGCGGCTGTCATCGGAGCATTCTATGCTCTGGCGTTTGGTGACGCGCGATGATCACAGCACGGGGCCGAGGCTTGCCAAAACAGAGCGGGCGGTCACTTTCCAACGTTGCGCAGAGCGTCCTGCACTTCTTCCATGGCTGGATCGATCCGGTTTTTCCGGAAACGGCGCAAACGTGCCCAGATCGCCCAAACAACCATGCCGAACAGGGTCAGGAACACGATGTTAAACCATGGGATGATCCGTTCATCGGGGCTGGGAACCTCCCAGAGGTCAAGCGCGTTGGGATGGATAGACAGCCAGTTCAGGCGCCAGCCGTAATGGCGCATCGCCACCCATCGCGGCGCATCGGAGGAGGAAATCAGATCAGCGGCCTCGGTCTGCAGATCGCGGGTGTCGAACTTGAAATAGGGCGGCCAGCCCCAGCCCGTATCCTCATTGCGGTAGACAATCGTGCGGTCATCCGGGCGGCGGGTCGATATGAAAAACACATCGCGGCTGACGTCATTAACGCCGCCGCCCGCATCCACATTCGAATAAAACATGCGGTTTATCCCGAAATCGACCCGGGTCTCATTGGTGTCAACGATCCGGACGATATCCGTCTGAGGCAGGGTGTAATGCAGGAATAGGGCCGTGATCGTCCAAAAGAGGATCCAGAATGTCCACTTCACATAATACATGGCGCTGTCTTTCCAGTTTCCATCAGTCAGCCGGTGTATAAACGATTGCCGCGATCAGCAACAACGGCAGTAGGTAAATCAATATCACCAAACGGCGCCGCAGGCTGCGCGAATAGGCTTTGACGCCGGCTTCGATGTCATCGGTGCCCGCTATAGCGGCGCGCCCGCTGGCTTTGCGACTGTTCCATTTAGCTTCGAGCTCTGACCTTTTGCCTGCGCGCAAATACGCGTCAACACAAACAAAAACGATCGTCAAAACGACAGCAGACAGGACAAGCAATCGGATCATATGGGCCATAGAGGCTCTCCGTGGTGGGGCGGTTGCAAGGCGCCGTGCGCGGCAAGTGGTGGTTGGGCCGGATTGCCCTGAAGCCCTGTTGAGCCTAGCGTAGTAGCATGAGTGATCCCAAACGACATGATGCCCTTGCTGCGGAAATGGCGAAACGCGCGGATGAACTGACCCATCTGACGCAGGATCTTATCCGTATTCCGACGCTAAACCCTCCCGGCCAGTATTACCACGACATCTGCAACATGCTTGCCGAACGTCTTGCGCGCACGGGCTGGCAGGTGGAGTTGTTGCGGGCCGAGGGGGCGCTTGCGGACAGTGAAACATACCCGCGCTGGAACGTGGTGGCCCGCCTTGAAGGGACCCGGCCCGGGGAATGTGTGCATTTTAACGGCCATCATGATGTGGTCGAGGCTGGCCACGGGTGGACCGTTGATCCCTTCGCGGGCACGGTGCGCGACGGCAAGGTGTTTGGGCGCGGCGCCTGTGACATGAAGGGGGGCATTGCCACCTCAATCATCGCGGCCGAGGCTTTCGTAGCCCAACGCCCCGATTTTGCAGGCGCGATCGAAATTTCCGCCACTGCCGATGAAGAATCCGGCGGGTTTGGCGGGGTGGCATGGATGTCAGAACGCGGCTGGTTTGCGCCAGAGCGCGTGCAGCATGTGATCATTCCGGAGCCCCTGAACAAAGACAGGATTTGCCTCGGCCACCGGGGTGTGTGGTGGGCTGAGATCGAAACCCACGGCCGTATTGCCCATGGCTCCATGCCGTTTCTCGGAGATTGTGCCGTCCGCCACATGGGGGCGGTGCTTGAGGAGATGGAGGAAAAGCTTTTCCCCCTGCTAGCGGAGAAACACACGGCCATGCCGGTTGTGCCCGAAGGGGCGCGTCAGTCCACGATGAACATCAATGCGATCCACGGGGGCGCGCCGGAACAGCCCGAGGAGTATACCGGTCTGCCAGCCCCTTGTGTGCCGGACCGCTGCCGGATCACGATCGACCGTCGGTTCCTGATCGAAGAGGACATCGGCGACGTCAAAGCAGAGATTTCTGCGTTGCTCGAGCGGGTAAAGGCGCGCCGGCCCAGCTTTGAATATGAGGTGCGCGATCTCTTCGAGGTGCAGCCCACAATGACAGATCGGGATGCACCCGTGGTGCGGTCAACCGCGCAGGCAATCGAGAAAGTGCTAAAACGGGCGCCTGACTATGTCGTCAGCCCGGGCACCTATGACCAAAAGCACATTGACCGGATTGGCCGGTTGAAGAATTGCATTGCCTACGGACCGGGCATTCTTGATCTGGCCCACCAGCCCGACGAATGGATCGGCATCCAGGATATGGTCGATGCTGGTACCGTTATGGCCCTCGTGCTTGACGAGTTGCTCTGAGGGCATCTCAGGCCTGTGTCTGGTTGACCGCAATGTCGCTCCCCCGAGAAACTGCCGGGGGGCGCCGCTGCAGGCAGAGGGGCTTAGCCCCGCGATGCGGCAGCCAAGGCCGCACTTGCGGCTTCCAGCGCGCCAGACCCGTGGGGTATGTCTAGCGCCTTGAGGCCGGTGTCGATGGCACCAAGGCAGCCCATCACCATCTGCACGTTCACGTGGCCCATATGGCCAATTCGGAAAAAGCCCGTGCAGTCGGGATCTTCTTCGGTTTCCATGCCCAACCCGATGCCAAGAGTAACACCGGCATTGGCGCTGACCCAATCCTGAAGGCGTTTGCCGTCGGGTGCCCCAAGGCGCACGGCGGTCACCGCGTGGCTGCGCATGGCGGGATCGGCGATGTTCAACTCCATCGCGCCGCCTGCACCCCAAGCATCAACCGCTGCCCACACGGCGGATGCCAGCCCGGCATGGCGCGCCCAAACCGCCTCGATCCCCTCTTCATGGATCATGTCGAGTGCGGTGCGCAATCCGTGCAGGTGATGGGTTGGGGCTGTGCCGAAGAAATACTGGTAGAATACCTGCGCATGGCTGCGCGGGCGCCAATCCCAGTAGGGCGTGACAAGATCTGCGGTTTCGCGCGCCGCATCAGCCTTTGGCGAATAGTACACAAAGGCCATGCCCGGCGGCACCATCAGCCCCTTCTGGCTGCCGGTGATCATGACATCTACGCCCCAATCATCCATTTCAAAGGCATCGCAGCCCAGGCAGGCGATATTGTCGCTCATCAAAAGGGCAGGGTGGCCGGCGGCATCCATTGCAGCGCGCAGGCCGGCAATGTCATTGCGTACGGAGGTTGCCGTATCGACCTGCACCACAAGCACGGCCTTGATCGCATGGGCATCATCCTGGGCGAGGCGCGCCTGAACCGCGGCCAGATCGACCGGGGCACGACGCCCAAAGTCCATCATCTCAACCTCGATGCCCAGATTCGCGGCCAAAGCCCCCCAGCCTTCACCGAAACGGCCCGTTGCCAGGCACAAAACCTTATCTCCGCGCGACAGCGTGTTGGTCACAGCCGCTTCCCATACACCATGGCCATTGGCGATATACATGGCCACCTCATGGCGTGTGCGGGCCACGCGCTTGAGATCCGGAATGATGGTATCCACCATGTCATGGAGAGCGCCTGTGTAGATGTTGGGCGCCGTACGGTGCATGGAACGCAACACCTCCTCCGGAGAGACCGAAGGACCTGGTATGGCAAGATAATGCGTTCCGTTGGACAAGCTCATGATGTTCTCCGCGCTCACTGTGCTGCTACGCACTTATGCCGGTCGCGTTGTGTCGTCAATCGTCATGCGCGCACCATTTCTGCTGCGACCGCGCGCAGCTGAACAAGGGGCTTCTGAATGACTGGTTTTGGAGCGATCAGGTTGAATTGGATTGAGGCGGCGTTTTGCCCAAGACTTGCCCCACACCCCGTTTCTGGGGTAGGCGGGCGCGTCTCGGTCTTGAGCATTGTCACCTCAGCCCCCAAGTTTACGCAAAAGTCCAAGCTAGCATGAGCCTCTACTTGTCACAGCGCCTAACGAAATTCAAAGATCGCCTGCGCTCGTCGATGGGGGACGATCTGTCAACGCCGGAGGCGCGTCGGCGGGCTTGGTGGCATTTCCAGCTTTTTGATCACGCATTCCTTCGTTTGTGGTGGACCAATTTCGACAAAGTGGCGGAAGGCGTGTATCGCTCCAACCAACCTAATCCGAAACGGCTGGCCGCCTACAAGAAAAAGGGCATTGTCGCGGTTCTGAGCTTGCGCGCCAATGCAGACAAGTCTTCTTGGCTCTTTGAAAAGGAGGCCTGCGATGCGCTTGGCTTGGATCTGCGGGTCGCCACGATCTACCCGCGCCGCCCCGCTTCGGCCGATGAACTTTTGAACCTGATTGACGTCATGCGCGCGATGCCAAAGCCTTTTGTGCTGCACTGCAAATCTGGCGCCGATCGGGCCGGCTTGGCCTCTGTGCTCTACAAATTGGCCATCGAAGGCAGCCCGATCGAGGAAGCGCGGCCCCATCTTGGCTTGCGCTATCTCCACCTCAAATCCACAGCGACTGGCGTGCTGGATTTTATCATCGATCGCTGGATACGCCGAAACCGTGAAACCGGCATAGGCATAGAAGAGTGGCTGCGCAGGGAGTATGATCCCGCGGCTATCTTTGCAGATTTCAAAGCAGGAAGCCCCGCATGACAATGGAGAACGCGCAGTCTCAGGGGGCTCGGCCCGTTGTCGATGCCAAGCAGGAAGTCGAAACTGCGCAGGCACGTAGAGGTTTGATGAAGTGGCTTTGGCGCAATTATCTGTCAAAGCTCGCGCCGCTGTTGATCATCGCGAGCATCTTCATGATGATCGAGGGGTCCATGATGGGCCTGCTCTCCTACATGATGAAACCGATGTTCGATCAGATCTTCATCGAAGGGGACACGGCTGCCATCTACTGGGTTGGTAGCGTGATATTTGGCATCTTTATGCTTCGGGCGGTGTCGTCGGTTGCGCAAAAAACCCTGCTGACAAGGGTGGGCGCCAAGGTTGTGATCGCAGTTCAGTCTGATGCGCTGGGTCACCTGATGCGGTTGGATACACAGTTCCATCAGCGCAACCCTCCGGGCTCTCTTATCGAACGGTTGAATGGGGATGCAGGGATCGCCGGCAACATCTCGGCGGTCATCCTGTCAGGGTTTGGCCGTGACGGTATTGCGTTGGTCTCCTTGTTGGCCGTTGTCATCTCGATCGATTGGCGTTGGACGATTGCTGCGATGATCGGCGTGCCGCTACTGGTGCTACCAACAGTGCTTGCGCAGGCCTATGTGCGCCGCACATCTCACCGGTCGCGGATCTTGGCTGGGCGCATGACAACCCGTCTCGACGAAATTTTCCATGGTATCGTGCCCATTAAATTGAATGCTTTGGAGCGCTATCAAAGCAACCGATTTGAGGCTTTAGCGGATGCGCGTGTGTCGGCCTCCACCAGGGCCGCACTGGGCCAAGCGCTGATCCCAGGCCTCGTCGATGTCATGACGGGCATCGGTTTTTTCGCCGTTTTGCTCTATGGCGGCTCAGAGATCATTGCAGGTACGAAAACGGTTGGAGAGTTTATGGCGTTCTTCACTGCTATGGCTCTGGCATTCGAGCCGCTGCGCAGGGTTGGAAGCCTTTGGGGGCACTGGCAACAGGCGACCGTTTCTTTGGGCCGTTTGCAGGAGCTGTTTGAAACCCAGCCCAGCCTGACGCGCCCTGAAACGCCCGCTGTCATACCAAGTGCAGTGGGGGATCTGACCTTCCGCGATGTCACTTTGAACTACGGGGATTCGCCTGTTTTACAGGGGGTATCTTTCACTGCGAAAGCGGGCCAGACCACTGCGCTTGTCGGCGCGTCTGGCGCCGGAAAAACCACAATATTCAACGTACTCACCCGGTTGGCGGAGTATGATGGCGGCAGCGTGCTTATGGGTGGCGTCGAGATCACTGATCTCGATCCAGACGCATTGCGCAGCCAATTCTCGATGGTCACTCAGGACCCCAGCCTGTTTGACGAGACGCTGCGCGACAACGTTCTGCTCGGACGTGAAGACGTCTCTCCCGAGGCGCTGAATGCAGCGTTGGAGGCAGCGCAGGTCAATCGCTTTGTGCCCAAGCTGGCCAATGGGTTGGATACGCCTGTTGGGCCGCGCGGTTCGGCTCTGTCAGGGGGGCAGCGCCAGCGGGTAGCCATCGCGCGGGCGTTGCTGCGCGACAGCCCCATCCTGTTGCTGGATGAAGCAACGAGCGCGCTTGATGCCGAAAGCGAAGTCGCTGTGCAGCGGGCCATCGATGCCTTGGCAAAAGGGCGGACATCGCTGGTGATTGCCCACCGGCTGGCAACGGTGCGCAACGCTGACAAAATCGTCGTCATGGATGCGGGCCGTGTTGTCGAAGAAGGCACCCATGAAACGCTGGTCGACGCAGGTGGGGCCTATGCCCATCTGCACGCTCTGCAGTTTTCCTCTGGCAAAGCGCTCTAGGCCAGCCCATAACCTTTGCATGACACGCACAATTCTCGAAATCTCTGGGGCAGACCGCGTGAGCTTTCTGCAAGGCCTGGTCAGCAATGATGTGGCGCGGCTGGAAGCGGGCGGTTTGGTTTATGCGGCTCTCTTAAGCCCCCAGGGCAAATACTTGGCAGATTTCTTTCTTGTGCCCCTGGGGGACAAGATTGGGGTTGATGTGGACAGTGCACAGGCTGCAAACCTTGCGCGCCGGCTGAGCATGTACAAGCTGCGCGCGGATGTGGGGATTGCGCAAAGCGAACTGCAGGTGGGCCGTGGGCTTGGCGACATGCCGGAAGGGGCTTTTGCCGATCCGCGTGATCCGGCCTTGGGCTGGCGCCGCTATGCAAGGGATGCTTCCGATGATGCGTCCATTGATTGGGAGGCCTTGAGTGTCGCGCATCTGGTGCCCCAGTCCGGCACGGATCTGGTGCCGGATGACAGCTACATTCTGGAGAATCGCTTTGAAGCTCTGTCGGGTGTTGATTTCCGCAAAGGCTGCTATGTCGGTCAGGAGGTCACCGCCCGCATGAAGCACAAGACCACTTTAAAAAAGGGTCTGGCGCGCGTGCGGCTTGAGGGGGCGGCCCAAACCGGTGCCGAGATCGTAACAGAGGCCGGCAAGCCCGCGGGGCGTTTGGGCACTGTGTCTGGCGACCAAGCCCTTGCCTACTTGCGTTTTGATCGCGCAACGGGGCCGCTTTTTGCAGAGGGCACGGCCCTGTTTGCGGAAGGCCTGCCTGCATCTGAATGACGGCGCAGCACGGTTTGCGGCGGCAAGGCGCCTCCCCTCTTGCTCCTTGGGCGCGATTGAGGCACACCGCTGCGACGACAGCTGAGAGGGCCGCGCCATGAAAACCCGGATCGACGCAAAGTTCGAGCAACTCAAGGCCGAGGGCCGGAAGGCTTTCGTATCCTATACGATGGCCGGTGACCCCGACGCGGCAACCAGCCTTGAGGTGATCAAGGGCCTGCCAGCCGCCGGTGTGGACATCATCGAGCTTGGCCTGCCCTTCACCGATCCCATGGCAGACGGTCCCACTATCCAGTTGGCCGGTCAGCGTGCGCTTGAGGGCGGCATGACATTGCAAGGCGTGCTGGACATGGTACGGGCTTTCCGGGAGCAGGATGACAGCACCCCGATTGTTCTGATGGGCTATTACAACCCGATCTATAGCCGTGGCGTTGAGCGGTTTCTGGCAGATGCAAAGGATGCCGGTATCGATGGCCTGATCGTGGTGGATCTGCCGCCCGAAGAAGATGACGAACTGTGTGTGCCGGCCCAGGCTGCGGGGCTGAACTTTATCCGGCTCGCCACACCGACCACCGATGACAAGCGGTTGCCAACGGTTCTGCAGAACACGTCGGGCTTTGTGTATTACGTGTCGATCACCGGGATCACCGGGGCGGCCGCGGCCGAAGCCGGCGATGTGGGCCCCGAAGTGGCGCGGATCAAGGCGGCAACCGATCTGCCCGTGATCGTGGGTTTTGGAATCCGCACGCCAGAGCGCGCCGCAGAAATTGCGCGCGTGGCCGATGGTGCTGTCGTCGGCACGGCGATCGTTGGAGAGATTGCAGCGGGCAAACCGGTGGACGAGGTGCTGTCTTTCGTGGCCTCGCTGGCAGACGGCGCGCACTCCGTTTAAGCGCGTTTGGGCGCAAGGGCTGGCTCCTTTTTGCGCGCCAAAGCACTCTGAAATGGGCAAAAGACGGCCAGTCCAGAGTTTTGGACAGGGCCGTGCGCGTTGTGGATCTGTGTCTGAATATCGTGTTAAATCAATACGGTGAATGCTCCTGCTTGGATGTTCCAAGGGGCTTGCGCCCAGTGTGCCAAGCGGCTGGCAGGACGCGAATCTTGCCCGAACGCGCTCTGTCGCGGAATACTGTCTGTGAACGTCCGGGCCCAGACCCGGCGCCCGCAAACAGGAGGTCATGGAAATGTTCACCAGGAATCTGCCCGCTGCCGCGCTCCTTGCGCTGCTCTCAACGCCAGCGCTTGCGGCACAGGACAGCATCACGCTTGGCATGGCGCTTGAGCCTCCTAACCTCGATCCCACGGGGGGGGCCGCCGCTGCCATCGATGAGGTCGTCTACGCCAATATCTTCGAAGGCCTGACCCGCTTTGCCCCCGATGGCTCCATCGTGCCGGGCCTCGCCGAAAGCTGGACGGTGTCAGAGGACGGCACGGTTTATACCTTCAAGCTGAGAGAGAACGTGCGCTTTCACGATGGGTCGGCGATGGATGCACAGGACGTCATCTTTTCGCTCGATCGCGCCCGTGCCGAAGACAGCACAAATGCGCAGAAAGCGCTGTTTGCGGGGATCACTGCGGTTGAAGCGCTCGACCCGCTGACCGTGCAAATCACGCTTGCCAATGCCGATGGCGCGTTTCCGTTCAAGATGGCCTGGGGGGATGCCGTGATTGTGGCACCCGAAAGCATCGATCAGGCCGCAACGGCACCGGTGGGTACAGGGCCCTTCCTGTTTGGGGAATGGGTTCAGGGCGACCGTGTCGAAATCACCCGCAACCCGGATTACTGGGGCGCGGCGCCCGCGCTGGCAAGCGCGACCTTCAAGTTCATCTCTGATCCAAACGCAGCCTTTGCGGCGCTCATGGCAGGGGATGTGGATGCCTTCCCGAATTTCCCCGCTCCAGAGACCCTGTCCGCCTTCGATGCAAACCCGATGTTCAGCGTCATCGTGGGCAGCACCGAAGGGGAAACCATCCTTTCGACAAACAACAAATCGGGCGCTCTGTCCGATGTGCGGGTGCGCAAGGCGATCGCCCATGCCATCGATCGGCAGGCCATTATCGACGGCGCCATGAATGGATATGGCACGCCGATTGGCACCCACTTCGCGCCCCACAACCCCGATTACGTCGATCTCACCGGGATGAGCCCGCATGATCCCGATATGGCGCGGTCGCTGTTGGCTGAGGCCGGACAGTCTGATCTGAGCTTGCGGTTGATGCTGCCGCCCCCGGCATATGCCCGCCGTGGCGGAGAGATCGTGGCGGCGCAGTTGCGCGATGTCGGCATTGATGTGGAGGTGTCAAACCTGGAATGGGCGCAATGGCTTGAACAAGTGTTTCGCGGCAAGGATTTCGACCTGACGATCGTGAGCCATACGGAGCCGGCAGATATCAATATCTACGCGCGCCCCGATTACTACTTCCAATATGACGATGCTGACTTCCAAGCCATGATGGCGGATCTGGCCGTGACCAGCGATGCGGATGCACGCTCGGGCATTCTGAAGGCGGCGCAGGCAAAGATCGCCGAGGATTATGTGAACGGCTATCTCTTCCAACTGGCGAAAACAGGGGTCGCGAACGCCAAGATCGAAGGCTTGTGGGAGAATGCGCCTACCCAAGCCAATGACCTAACCGCCGTGCGTTGGCGCGACTGAGCGATTGCTCGAACCTGGGCGCGGCGCATCTGGCCCGCCGCGCCCCTGTTGGACCATTTTGGATGCAGCGCGTCGGGCAAAACGCAAAGAGCGGCTCAAGCTGGCTTTAGGCCAGCCTTCGCCGCTCTTTCGGCACCTTTCAGGTGCCAGTTCTCAGCCGACGACGTTGAAATCAGGCCCATAGGGGTAGCCGGTGATGTTTTCGTTGCCGTCATCCGTGATCACCAGGATATCATGTTCGCGGTACCCCCCTGCGCCCGGTTGACCATCGGGGATCGTCAGCATCGGCTCCATTGAAATGACCATCCCGGGTTCGAGCACAGTGTCGATGTCTTCCCGGAGCTCCAAGCCAGCCTCGCGCCCATAGTAATGGCTCAGGACCCCAAAGCTGTGGCCGTAGCCAAAGCTGCGGTATTGCAGCAGATCCCGCTCGGCAAAGAAGGCATTGATCGCGTGGGTTACGTCTGCGCAAGACACGCCAGGCTTGAGAAGGCTCATGCCGTATTCATGTGCCGCGACATTGGCTTTCCAGATGTCCAGTGAAGCAGGGTCGACCTGTTCGACGAACAAAGTCCTCTCCAGCGCGGTGTAGTAGCCGGAGATCATCGGAAATGTGTTCAATGACAGGATGTCGCCTGTCTCCAATACGCGGCCAGTGACCGGGTTATGAGCCCCATCTGTGTTCAGCCCCGATTGGAACCAGACCCAAGTGTCGCGGTACTCTGCATCGGGAAAAGCCTTCGCGATTTCCATCTCCATGGCGTCGCGCCCGGCCATGGCGATGTCAATTTCGCGTGTGCCTGCGCGGATTGCGTCCCGGATGGCATATCCCCCGACATCGGCCACTCTGGCCCCTTCCCGGATCAGGGCAATTTCTGCATCTGATTTCATCATGCGCTGACGCATGCTTTGCTGCGCTATGTCTTCAAGGCGGGAAGGCGCGAGAAAGGCGGTGAGCTTGTCGCGCTGCGCTAGGGTGAGGTGATCTGTCTCTATGCCAACGGCTTTTCCGCTACCGGCGATATGGGCCACGGCGCGCCAGAAGTTGTCACGCTCCCAATCCGTGTAGGTGATGGCATCGCCATAACAGCGGCGCCAAGGCTGGCCGGCATCGATCCCGGCACCGATCGTCACCATGTTGTCGGCTGTCACAACCACGCCGTAAGGGCGGCCAAAACTGCAATACAGGAAGCCCGAATAATAGGCGACGCAGTGCATGGAGGTCAGAACGATTGTATCGAGGTCCTTTGCCAGCATGATCTGGCGTAACCCTGCAAGCCGGGCTTCGTATTCATCTGGCGCAAAGGGCAGAGACGCCTTTTCACCGTTATGGAAGGGATGGAATTGTGGCCGGTCGGTACGCATTGCCGGTCCTCTCCTTTTACGAGACGTGTCCCGGCGTTCAGGACCGACAAAGCCTGTTTGCGCAAGGACGCCATCCTTGTAAGGCTGCAAAAACATGGCTTGGTGCGCTTTTGAATTCAAGCTTCTTTTGGGGGCCAGCCCCCGCAGGCTTTGCCTGCTCCCCCGGAGTATTTCAAAGACAAAGACGGCAGAGCGTTCCTTTCTTTCTTTGTCTTGAAAATACTCTCGCCGAAGGCGCTTGGATGGCTGCCGCTGCGCTGCGATCAGGGCTTGAGCGCACGCCAACCTATATCCCGGCGCATTGTACCGCCAGGCCATTCTACAGCGTCGGCAAGATCATAGGCACGATCGCGCGCGTCTTTCAGGCTGGCTCCGCGGGCCGTTGCGTTGAGAACGCGCCCGCCACTGGATACGAACTCACCCTCATGTTTCGCAGTCCCTGCGTGGAACATCATTTGCGAACTGGTTTCGGGAAGGCCGTTTAGGCCGCCGATTTTTTGGCCCTTGGCATAGCTGCCCGGATAGCCATCTGCCGCCAGCACAACCGTCATAGCATGATCATCCGCCCAGTTAATCTGTGCTTCGGTAAGTCGTCCCTCCGCGCAGGCTTGGAGCGCATCGAGGATTTGTCCGCCCAAGCGCATCATCAGGACCTGACACTCGGGATCACCGAAGCGGACATTGTATTCGACCAGTCTTGGCCTGCTGTTTTCAATCATCAGCCCAACGTAGAGAACGCCCTGATAGGGCGTCCCGCGACGGGCCATTTCCGCAAGAGTTGGCTTCACGATCTGTTCGAGCGCTGCGTCCGTCGTCTCCGCAGTCATGATCGGTGCGGGCGAATAGGCTCCCATTCCGCCGGTATTCGGGCCGGTATCGCCTTCGCCGATGCGTTTGTGGTCCTGTGCGGTGCCTATGGGCAATGCATTCTCGCCATCGCACAATACGAAGAAGGAGGCCTCTTCGCCTGTCATAAATTCCTCGATGACAACCTCAGCCCCAGCGCTTCCGAAAGCACCTGAGAACATGTCGTCAATTGCTGCAATGGCCTGCTCTTCGGTTTCAGCCACGGTGACACCCTTGCCCGCAGCCAAACCATCGGCCTTGACCACAATCGGCGCGCCTTGGGCGCGGATATAGGCTTTGGCGCTGTTGGCATCGGTGAAATGTGCGTAGGCGGCTGTTGGAGCGCCGCAGGCGTCGCAGATTTCCTTGGTGAAAGCTTTGGATGCCTCAAGCTGGGCAGCCTGTGCAGAGGGGCCGAACACTGCGATGCCCGTTGCGCGCAGCCGATCTGCGACCCCGGCTGCAAGGGGCGCCTCAGGCCCGATGATGACAAGGTCAATCGCGTTCTCAGCGGCAAATTCAGCCACGGCGCCAGGCGCTTCAATGTCGAGCGCGGCGCAATCCGCGAGCAGGGCAATGCCGGCGTTGCCTGGCGCGACAATCAGTTTGTCGCATTTCGGGTTCTGGCTGACCGCCCATGCCAACGCATGTTCCCGCCCGCCGCTGCCAAGGATCAGGATATTCATGATCGGTGCCCTTCCGCTTGTCCCGCTTGCCCCCGCCTTCTAGGATCAGCGCAGTTCCAGCACAACGGGGCAAGATGGACCTTCTTGAAGATGACGGCCCGGCGGGCGGCGGAAACAACACACCAGAATTTTCGGTTGCCGAGCTTTCAGGCGCCGTAAAGCGCACACTTGAGGCCACGTTTGGCCGTGTCCGGGTGCGCGGAGAGATAGGGCGTGTGATGCATGCACGCTCCGGGCATCTTTATTACACGCTCAAAGATGACAGGAATGCGCTCGACTGTACCACCTGGAAAGGACAGGTGCGCGGCTTGGGCGTGTTGCCCGAAGAAGGGCTGGAAGTGATCGTGACCGGCAAGCTGTCGGGCTATGGACCGCAGTCAAAATACAACATGAATGTGGACAGCATGGAGGTTGCGGGCGAGGGCGCGCTCATGGCCATGCTGGAAAAACGCCGCAAAGCCTTGGCGGCTGAAGGCTTGTTCGATGCAGAGCGCAAGCAGACGCTGCCTTTCCTGCCAGAGGTGATTGGCGTGGTCACCAGCCCGCAAGGCGCAGTTATCCGCGATATTTTGCATCGGTTGCGCGACCGGTTTCCGCGCAAGGTGCTGGTTTGGCCGGTGCCGGTTCAGGGGCCTGACTGCGCGCCCAAAGTGGCTGCTGCAATCCATGGATTCAACGCCTTCACACAGGGCGGCGCGCTGCCACGGCCTGACTTGCTGATCGTGGCTCGAGGGGGCGGATCGGTCGAAGACTTATGGGGCTTCAACGAGGAAGCCGTGGTGCGGGCCGCAGCCGAAAGCGCAATCCCGCTGATTTCTGCCGTGGGCCATGAAACTGACACCACCTTGATCGATCACGCCTCCGATCGACGTGCCCCCACACCGACAGCGGCGGCTGAGATGGCCGTGCCGGTGCGGGCCGACCTGTTGGCCCATATCGAAACATTGGGGGCGCGAGCCAGTCGGGCGCTGGGCGCGGCCCAAAACCAGCGCGGGCAGCGCTTGCGCGACCTTTCCCGCGGCTTACCACGCGCTGAAAGCCTGCTGGATATTCCCGCGCAGCGGCTCGATGCGTTGGACCGGCGTCTGCCAGCGGCACTGTCTGCCAGAGTGGCCCGGGATCAGGTACGTCTTGGACAAGCTGCAGGCGCGTTGCGCCCTTCGGCGCTGGAACGGGCCACGCAGGGACAAGCCGAGCAATTGCGCACCCGCTCGGAGCGGGCGCAGCGCGCAGCGGGCCGGCTTGTGCGGCTTGCGGCAACGCAATTTCAACAGCTGAGCGCGCGTTTGTCACCCACACCGCTGGATCGGCAAGTCCAGATGCAGCGTCAGGCGCTTGATCAGGTGGCTGGGCGGCTCGAGACTGTTCAGCGGCAGCATTTACGCGATGCGACCGCGCGCCTCGCCGCGCTGGGGCGCATGGTCGACACCCTGTCTTATACAGCCACATTGGCACGCGGCTTTGCAGTTGTGCGGGGGGCGGATGGCATTTTGACATCAGCATCTGCTGCCCGCGCGGCAGGCACATTCGAGATCGAGTTTGCGGGTCGGGAAACGGTGCCAGCGCAAAGCCTGAGTGCTGCGCCACGCCCGCGTGCCCGGCCAAAGCGGTCTGAGCCGGATCGGGATGACGGGCAAGGCAGCTTGCTTTAGCCCTTCAGTATGCCCTCGACCCATTCGGGCACAATGCGGGTGGCGGGCCCGTATCGCCCTTCATCAAACAGGGCCCCAGAGGGCTCTAGGTTCAGCTCCAATGTGCGCGTGCCCTGCGCTCTTGCCTGCGCGACAAAGCCGGCGGCGGGATAGACCTCGCCGCTGGTGCCGATCGATACGAACAGATCACAGGCCTCCAAGGCCGCGCCAATTTCATCCATGTGGTAGGGGATTTCGCCAAACCAGACCACGTCCGGCCGGGTTTCTGGCTGGGCGCAAGCGGGGCAGGCGTGCTCCGGCTGCATTGCATCAGGTGCGGGCCACCGGGTGCCGCAGGCCGCGCACAAGGCCTGCATCAAACTGCCATGCATATGCAAAACCCCGGTTGCGCCCGCCCGTTCGTGCAGGTCATCCACATTCTGGGTCACCAATGTTACGTCATCCCGCGCCTGCAGCAGCCGGGCCAAGGCGTAATGGGCTGCGTTGGGTTTCGCATCCCGCGCATTGGAGCGGCGCGCATTGTAAAAATCATGCACCAGAGTTGGATTGCGGGCGAACCCCTCGGGCGTGGCAACTTCGCTCAGATCATATTGAGTCCAGAGCCCGTCTGTGTCGCGGAAGGTGCCGAGCCCGCTTTCAGCCGAAACTCCAGCCCCCGTCAGGATTACGATTTTCATCCCGGTTGTCCCTTTGCTGCCGCTTGCGCAGGCCAGGGCCCCCGCTTCCCTCACGCTGACACAGCTTGCGTCGCAACAAAACCCGCACAGACGGTGCGGCGCGGTTTGAAATTCTGCTGCGCTGGGGCATGGTGGTGGTGGATCGAGCCAACCGGAGAGCCTGCTGATGCGCATCCTTGTCGTCTGCCTTGGAAATATCTGCCGTTCTCCGACTGCGGAGGCGGTGCTGCGCAAGCTCGGCCCGGAGGATTTAGAGGTCGACAGTGCTGGAACCGGGGCCTGGCATGTGGGCAACCCGCCCGATCCACGCATGCAGGATGCTGCCGCAAAGCGCGGTTATGATCTTGCGCCTCTGCGCGCGCGCCAAGTGCGGCGAGAAGATTTTCACCGCTTTGATCTGATTCTTGCCATGGATCGGGAAAACCTCGCCGATCTTGCCCGGATGGCCCCGGATGATGGCTCCGGCGCGGGCTTGCACCTCTATTTGGAGGGGGGCAACCCCGACGAGATGCCGGATCCCTATTTTACCGGGGGATTCGATGGCGTGATTGACCTTGTGGAGCGTGGTGCCGCGCGCTGGCTGAAAAGCCCCTGAAACCATGACGTCGCACCTTGCGCGATTTGCGCCGTTTCGCGTGGGGCGATTCTTCTCGCCAGAGTTGCAAGTGCCTGTCTTGGCGAGAAACTTATGGCTGCGGCACTCTGTGTCCAAGATGCGGCCAATCGCCCAACTGCGGCGGTTTGTGCGTTGCTTCCACTGCGGCTGACCTTTAACCAGAGCCTTGGGAACCGGGGCGGCCTCGTCGCCCTCAAAAATCATGTCAGGAGGGACCTCCATGGCGGACGCAGCCATTCACGGCCACGAACACGAGGACGAGCGCAGCTTTTTCGTCCGTTGGTTTATGTCGACCAACCATAAAGATATCGGCATTCTCTATCTGATTACGGCGGCCATCGCCGGCTTCATCTCGGTTGCCTTCACCATCTACATGCGGATGGAATTGATGGAACCGGGCGTGCAGTACATGTGCCTCGAAGGCGCGCGCATGCTGCCCTCAGCAGCCGAATGTACGCCGAACGGCCACCTTTGGAATGTGTTGATCACCGGCCACGGCATCTTGATGATGTTCTTCGTTGTGATCCCAGCCCTCTTTGGCGGTTTTGGTAACTATTTCATGCCCTTGCAGATTGGTGCGCCGGATATGGCGTTCCCGCGCATGAACAACCTCAGCTACTGGCTGTACGTTGCAGGTACGTCTCTGGCGGTGCTGTCCGTCGTCAGCCCCGGCGGCAACGGCCAGCTTGGCTCTGGTGTGGGCTGGGTGCTCTACCCGCCGCTTTCGACCACTGAACAGGGCTGGTCGATGGATCTGGCGATCTTTGCCGTACACGTCTCCGGTGCGTCGTCGATCCTTGGCGCGATCAACATGATCACCACCTTCCTGAACATGCGTGCCCCCGGCATGACGCTGCACAAGGTGCCGCTGTTCTCATGGTCGATCTTCGTGACGTCGTGGCTGATCCTGCTGGCTCTGCCGGTTCTGGCTGGCGCCATCACCATGCTGCTGACCGACCGGAACTTCGGCACGACCTTCTTCGATCCTGCCGGCGGTGGTGACCCGATTCTCTATCAGCACATCCTGTGGTTCTTTGGCCACCCGGAAGTGTACATCGTGATCCTGCCCGGTTTTGGCATCATCTCTCACGTGATCGCGACCTTCTCGCGTAAGCCGATCTTTGGCTACCTACCGATGGTCTATGCGTTGGTGGCGATTGGCGTGCTGGGCTTTGTCGTGTGGGCACACCACATGTACACCGTGGGCATGTCGCTGACACAGCAGAGCTACTTCATGCTGGCCACCATGGTGATCGCGGTGCCGACAGGCGTGAAGATCTTCTCGTGGATTGCAACGATGTGGGGCGGCTCGATCGAGTTCAAAACGCCGATGCTGTTTGCCGTGGGCTTCGTGTTCATGTTCACCGTTGGTGGTGTGACGGGCATCGTCCTGTCGCAGGCCGGCATCGACCGCGCCTACCATGACACCTACTACGTTGTGGCGCACTTCCACTACGTGATGGCGATCGCTGCGGCCTTCGCAATCTTTGCAGGGTGCTACTTCTACTTCCCGAAGATGACGGGCCGGATGTACAATGAGACGCTCGGCAAGATCCACTTCTGGATGTTCTTCATCGGCACGAACATCACGTTCTTCCCGCAGCACTTCCTGGGCCGTCAGGGCATGCCGCGCCGGTACATCGACTATCCAGAGGCATTCGCCACATATAACTGGTGGTCTTCGATCGGTGCGTTCATCTCCTTCGCCTCGTTCCTGCTGTTCTTCTACCTGATGATCTATGCAGCACGCGCAGGCGTTCGTGATGCGCGTCCGAACCCCTGGAACCCCTATGCGGACACGCTTGAGTGGACGCTGCCTTCCCCGCCGCCGGAGCATACTTTCGAGATCCTCCCGAAGCAGGAAGACTGGGACAAGGGCCCGGCCCACTGATCAAGGGCTGAACCTGATAGGCAAAACGGCCCGGAGGAAACTCCGGGCCGTTTTCATTCCACCCCAGCATATGCCTTGTGCCGGGGACGTCGTATCATCAAACCACCACCGTCGCGGAGGCGGCAGCACATGCCCTATGAATGGTCAGCATCGCGAGATCCCCAGGTGCTTTCGCTTTGGCCCTACCGGTCCATGCCAAAGCGGGGGTTCTTTGCAATCATGTGCATGGCAATGGGCTTTATCGCGATCCCCCTGATGGCTGTGCTTGGATCGATCGTGCTCTGGGGCATTTTGCCCTTTGCCATCTTTGCAATCGGAGGTCTCTACCTTGCGATCATGCGCAACTATCGGGACGGTGAATTGCTGGAAGAGTTGTCGATCTGGCCGGACAGAGTGGCGCTTGTCCGGCACAATCCACGGGGTGAGCGTCAGGATTGGGAGGCCAACCCCCACTGGGTCAAGGTGCGCCTCCATCCGGAAGGCGGGCCGGTTGAGAACTATGTCACGCTGACCGGAGGGGGGCGTGAAGTGGAGATCGGCGCGTTTCTGTCCGAAGAGGAACGCTTGTCGCTGTTCGAGGACCTGTCAGAGAAGTTGACATCCGCCGGGCGCGCCTAGCCCCGTTTATGTGCAGGCTGTGCCCGACTAGCTGAAGGCTGCGAGGGCAAGATAGAAAGCCAGGGTCGGCCCCAACGCCATTCCCAGCGGAAATTTTGCACTGGTCCAGCTGACCCAATCAGGCGTGGCGGCCCGCACTGGCGGCATCGCTCGCAGCGCCCGGTGCGTGACGAAAGCCGCAAGTGTGGCGAGCGCAAGGATCATCATGAAGGCGCCCGCATCGGCCCAGGCCACGTAAGGTGCCATGGCGGCCATGTATTTTGCGTCTCCGGCGCCCAACGCGCCTGCGCTTGAAACGAAAAACCCAAAAACCAGAACCACGAGGAGCGCCACGAGCCGCCATCCGATTTCAGGCAAGGGCAGCACAAACGGCGCAATCACGACAAAGCAGAGCGCCAATGCCAGAACAGCCCGGTTCGGGATCTTCATGCTGCGCATGTCTGACCATGCCACCCAAAGGCCGATAATCGCCGCGGCCGGCAGAAACGCCAGGGCCGCGTCAGACGGCATCGTCAGATCAGCTGCGAACATGACGGATCAGTTCGTTGCGTTGTTCTCGAGCGCCCGAAGCGAGCGCACCGCCGCCTCAAAATGCTGTGGGTGGGTGTCGATGGCTTCTTGCAGCAAGCCTTTGCCGAGGGTGACATCGCCCTGCTTGACCGCAGACAGACCTGCCGTATGCAGCAATTGCGCGCGCTCTACCTGCGTCATATCAATGACGGGCATCTGATAGTTGCGTTGGGCGGCGCGGGCCAGCACGAGGTTGTTCTTAGCCGTAAACAGGGTGGGATCCCGGCGGATCGCGCTGACAAACAGTTGCTCGGCTTCGCTAAAGTCGCCGCGGGTCAGCTTGGAAAAGCCCCAGTTGTTCAGCACGCCAGAGGGTTTCGCAGTCATTCCCGAAGCCGTCTCATAGAAGGCATCGGCCCTATCCCATTCGCGATTGCTGTCTGCCACCATCGCCTCAAGACGATAGCGCTTATAGCTTTCGAAGGTGGGAGGCACGGTGTCGAGAATGGCCTCCGCTTCATCCCAGCGGCCAACCCTGATCAGGGCATCTGCATAGTCCACGCTGTCATCGCTGGTTGCATCCGGATGACCTGTGACGGTTTCCCAAACTGGCAGGGCCTCGCGCGGCTGCTTTGCCCGGATCAATGAGCGCGCAAGGTTGCGTTGCAAATCGATGCGATCGGGCTGCTCACTGACGGATCGGCTGAAATAGGCGACAGCCTCCTGAGGATCAGCAACTGTCAGCATGATGTCTGACATGTTGCTTTCGTCGATGGCGTTGACCTCTTGGATGGCGCGATTGACGTCGCTTTCACTGTCTTTCTGGCACGCAGAAAGGCTGACAATGATTGCGAGAAGAGCTGTCGTGCTCAGGACAGATTTACTGCGGCGCATGGTCTGCGTCCCCTGCTCGAACGGGCTTTGGCTGTTGCCTGCGCCACCGCCGTGCCGCGCGTTTCTGCGCAGATTTCAACGGTGTGCCCGGTTATTTCATCCTTGGGGAGCGCCTGATCCAGCTGACAGTCTGTATGTTCCGCCGCCTTGCCGAATGAGGACGTATTCCCCAGCCTCTTCGGCAGTATACGCAGAATTTTCTGATCTTGCGATAGCCAGTTGTAAATTCGAGCGGATCTCGTCCGATCTGCCACTATCCAACGCAAAAGCTTGACTTAAATAGCCGCGCGCTTCGCCGGGTTTGCCCCGCTCCAGCAGCAAAACGCCCAAGTTGTTAAGGGCTGCGATGTTTTCGCTGTCTCGCTCGAGGGCAATACGAAACTGCTCTTCGGCTTGGCCCAGCCGTCCCAAGGCCAGGTTTGAGGAGCCAAGCCCAGTGAGAATCTCTGCCGTTGTGCCATTTTCGGCAGCGGCCCGCAGATAGGCCCGTAAGGCCAGTTCATGTTCGCCTGACGCCGCCAAGCGCTGCGCCACCACCAACTGATCAACGCTTTCACCTGACACGCGCTCGCCCGATGGCCCAATCAGGCCACTTCCGGGATTGCATGCAGGTAACAGCAGACACAGCAGAAACACGTAGATGGGTGGGCAGTGATGCATGAGCGCAGTCTTGCCCTGCAGGACGCAGCGGTGCAACCCCACCCTTTGGTCAGCAACCTCTAGAAGTTGGCGCCGTTAAGCTGGGTGTATATTGAATACACCGAAGGTCCGATGAGGATGATCATGAGCGGCGGCACGGTGAACATCATTGTTCCAAGCGTTAGCTTTGTCGGCAGCACGTTTGCTTTTTCTTCTGCTCGCATCACACGCTTGTCTCGCATCTCAGCGGCGTAGACCCGCAATGCATCTGCGATCGAGGTGCCAAAACTCGCCGATTGGATCAGCACAGTGACAAAGCTTGAAACATCGGTAACGCCTGCGCGTTCCCCAAAGTCCTTAAGAACTGTCACCTTGTCTTTGCCGGCCTTGAGCTCGTGACTGACCAGTTCCAGTTCTTCGGCAAGGGCCGGGTAGCCCGCTTGCAATTCTTTGGACACACGTAAGATGGCCTGCTCTAAGGACTGGCCAGCTTCAACGCAGACAAGCAGCATATCGAGGCTGTCGGGAAAGCCTTCGGTAATCTGCACTTCTCTTTCCTGTACCCGTCGATTGACCCAGTACTTCGGCAAATAGTAACCCACTCCGCCTGGAATTATGATCGAGAGGATCATTTTCTGAGTGCTGATTTCCCCGGTTGCAGACGTTATAACGGCATAGAGCACACCTGCTGCGAGGAAAATCAAACCAAGGGCAAACTGCGCAAAATGATAGGTTCGAACGGCAGACTTCGTCCTGTAGCCCGCCCGCAAAAGTGTCATGCGGGACGCGGAGAACTCTTCCTCATCTTGCGGCTCAAGAAAGTTGGCAAACTTGTCGAGCTTCTTACTGCCGCCTGCGTGGCGCAGGCGCTGCTTTTCTTCGCCATTCTGGTCTGTTTTAGTTTCTGATGCCTGCCGCTTGAGCCTGTCCAGCGGATCCTCGGGCCGGGCTAGGAAACTCGGCAGCGTAAGCAAGATCAGCGCGAGCCCAAGAAAACCGATCCCGTAGAGTGGGCCAAGTGTTCCGAAAGTGTCGACCAGCCAGTCGTTAACAGGCCCAAGAAACGAAAGCATTTGTTCCATAGAAGGCCCCCTCAGACCTTAATATTCACCATTATTTTCATGTAGATCACGTTGGTGAAGAGAAAGACTGCCACAGCCAGGCAGGCCGGTATGAACACGGCTGTTTCCTTCACGGTGTCATAGTAGTCAGGCTTGATCGTTATGATGGCGATAAGCGCCACGATCGGAAATGCCGACAGGAACATGCCCGACCATTTCGCTTCGGCCGTGATTGCCTTAACCCTGCGGAACAGTTTGAACCGCGCCCGGATCACTTTTGACAACCCGTCAAGAATCTCAGCGAGGTTGCCGCCCGACTGCTGCTGGATCGTTACGGCCACAGCGAGGAAGCGCAAATCCTGCATGTCCATGCGCTCGGCCAAGTCCTTCAGGCTTTCTGACACCTCTCGGCCGTACGCACTTTCATCGGCAATCATGCCAAATTCGCTGCCCAAAGGATCAGGTACTTCGCGCGCAACGATATTTACAGCGGATGAGAACGGATGGCCAACACGCAAGCTGCGCACCATCAATTCCACAGCATCTGGCAATTGTTCTTCGATCATGGCGAGGCGTTTCTTCGCCTTGTTGTTGATCCACATGTAGACCCCGCCAAATCCCATGGCCAAGGCCACCACGATACGCACGGGCATGGCTGCAGCCGTTCCGATCGTCAGTCCGAAATACGCCATGATAGACAAGGCGCACATTACGCCAATCAATTGCGTTGGCGTGAAAGCAATATTTGCCTTCTGGGCCTTTTCAGACAGCAACGAATAGAGCGGGAACTTGGCGCCGTTTATATGTTGGTTCATCTCCTTGCGGAGCTGTTCGAGAACTTCCTCTCGGTTGCCGCCCTTCTCGAGCATCTCGAGGCGTCGGTTCACCTTGGAATTCAGGCTGATCGATTTGCCGAAAACGGTGAGGTATATCCCCTCCACCATGACAAGAACTGCCACGAAGATAAGGCCATAGATGATCGGTTCTGCGCTGATCTGCATGGGTCTAGTCCAAGATGGGTTCGTAAATGGAGGCGGGCAGGTCGTAGCCCCACTGCTTGAATCGGGTCGAGTAATGGCTGCGGACACCGGTTGCATTGAAGCGACCGATGATCTTGCCATTTGGCTCCAGGCCAAGCCGTTCGTAGCGGAAAATTTCCTGCATCGAGATCACTTCGCCTTCCATGCCGGTGATCTCGGTGATCGATGTCATCCGGCGTGAGCCGTCTTGCAGGCGCGAGGCCTGAACGAACAGGTTCACAGCCGAAGAGATCTGGGATCTGATCGCCTTCAGCGGCATCTCGATACCAGCCATTGCGACCATGTTTTCAAGGCGGCTGACGGCGTCGCGGGCTGAGTTGGCGTGAATCGTGGTCATGGATCCATCGTGGCCCGTGTTCATGGCCTGCAGCATGTCGATCACTTCTTCGCCGCGCGTCTCGCCGACGATAATCCTGTCTGGGCGCATCCGCAGGGCGTTTTTCAAACAGTCCCGCTGGGTAACGGCGCCGCGGCCCTCCACATTCGGCGGACGGCTTTCCATCCGGCCGACATGGGTCTGTTGAAGCTGCAATTCGGCGGTGTCCTCAATGGTGAGGATGCGCTCGCTGTCATCAATGAAGCTCGACAGGGCATTCAGGGTTGTCGTCTTACCAGAGCCCGTTCCCCCAGACACGATCACGTTGAGGCGACAGGCAACGGCGGCCTGCAGATAGGCGGCCATTTCATCGGAGAAAGCGCCAAAACTGACGAGATCATCAATACCCAGCTTGTCTTTCTTGAACTTTCGGATCGAGACGAGTGATCCATCCACTGCCACGGGCGGGACCATCGCGTTGAAGCGAGAGCCGTCGGCGAGGCGGGCGTCCACATAGGGGTTGCTCTCGTCGACGCGCCTGCCCACGGCCGAGACGATCTTGTCGATGATCCGCAGCAGATGTCGTTCATCCTTGAAGGTGACCGAGCTCAATTGCAGCTTGCCCGCGCGTTCCACAAACACCTGGTGGGGCCCATTGACGAGGATGTCGTTGACCGCGTCATCGCGCAGCAACGTCTCAAGCGGGCCGAGGCCGGTCACCTCGTCATAGAGATCGTGGAAGAGCGTTGTGCGCTCGTCCTTGTTCAAAACGATCGACATTTCTGCCAGCGCTTCGTTTGAGATGTCGGCAATTTCTTGGCGCAGGTCGTCTGGTGATGCGCTGTCCAAGGCAGCCAAGTTGAGATTGTCCAGCAACCTCATGTGC
>JAKVBK010000037.1 GCA_022447275.1 Oceanicola sp.
ATGAGAATCCATCCCGATGGTGCCCTTGCAGTGAGGTGCAGTGTATCCGGTTGTCTGCTGAAGGCCACAGGTGCTTTCCCGATTTGGGGACTTGCGCCTTCGACTGGTAAACGCAGCCTTCATACACCAATTGTCAGAGGAAAGCCGTTTGATATGGATTCAAGGCGCGCAGATCCTTCTGCTCGATCTCGACCTCTGCAGCCTGCCCAATGTGAACGGCACCCCCACTGGAGCACAGGTTTCAGTGCTCTGATCCATGTTCCAGACGTTAGGCCCTGCGGATTACTGCGAGGGCCAAGTGGCCGCTGATCGGTTCCAAGTCCATAGTCGAGGCTATGACATACAAGATGTCCTGCGGGCACATAACGTTTGCTGATTTCCCGCCGGTCACGCTGGCCCCAACGACCCATAGCGCTACTAGACATGAGCTCCGATCAAGAGGTTTTATCCAACCTCCGCGCATGGCGGATACTTTCTGCGCGCATTTATGGTTGGCGGCGATTTACACCAGCGGCTTTGAACCTGTTGCAGCACTGGCGCCTTCGCTCATCAGGCCCCCCAAGGGAACATTCCTATCCGGAACCAATCCGATGCCGCGATCTGGCTATTCATTCTTACGCCAAATGTGAAAAAGCGCATCCAAAGATATTTGGAAGGCGCAAGCATCGGGAGTAAATATATGAAAAAGAGTGATAAAAATAATGGTTAAGATTTTTTACCCTGTAGTAGCCTGATAATACCACCGCGTCTCGTTCCCGGGTTAGGACAGGGAAGGGAGGCTGGTTATGGCAAAACTCATCCACAGCATGATCCGCGTGCTCAGCGAGGCACGCTCGATTGCATTCTATGAAGAAGCGTTTGGGCTTTCCGTAAAGGACCGGCTCGATTTCGAGACCTTCACCTTGGTGTACATGGTTTCGCAGGGCTCAGATTTCGAACTGGAGCTCACCATCAACAAGGCACGTACCGAGCCTTATGACCTCGGCGATGGCTATGGCCACATCGCCTTTGTCGTGGATGATCTCGAAGCCACGCGCGCGCGATCGCTCGCTGCTGGTTTTGAGCCCAGAGATATCGTCGATTTCCGCCCCGATGGCACGCGCGTTGCGCGGTTCTTCTTCGTGGCGGACCCAGATGGCTACCAGATCGAGGTGATCGAGAAGGGCGGCCGATTTTCCTGAAACAGAAAGCACGGATGGAGGAGATCTCATGCTTTATCTACTCAATTTCAACGTCGAATATGATGCAACGATGCAGCAGCAGGGGCTGCTGGGTGTTTGGGCCGAAGAAGCGGACGCCGCGCTGGGCGCAAAATCTGCGGGCCTGGTGAAAGACCTGTGGAAAGTTGTGGGCGAGCGCAAGGTGACTGCAATCGTCGAGGTGGACAGCCCCGATGCGCTCGATCAGATCCTGTTTGATTTGCCGATCATGCAGAAGATGGGGCACCATGTGGATGTCGAGGTGAAGTCACTGCGCCGCTATGAGGATTTTGCAGCGGACGTGAAAGAACGTCTGGGCAGATGATCATTTTGGGGAGGGCCTGAGCATGTGTCAGCTTTTTATCAATGCCGATCCGGCGCTCTGGGCCTCCCATACGCGATCGTTTCGAATGGATGGGATGGTGACCAGCGTACGCCTGGAAGAACTGTTTTGGCGGGCGCTGCAAACCATCGGTGAGCGCGATGACCTGACCGTGCCGCAATTGCTGCACCGCCTGTATAACGAAAGCCTCGACGCGGGCCATGATGTGGGCAACTTCACATCTTTCCTGCGTGTCTGCTGCCTGCGGTTCCTGGATTTGCAACTCCGGGGGCTGATCCCGACCGAGGCGCAGATCCGTCTGTCAGATCTGCTGGTAGATGACATCCTGACCCTTGAGCAAAGCCAGCGGGAGGGCAATGCGCCCCGCCTCTGACCGGCATTTCGGAGCTGTTGCTACAGGGCTGAGGTCACCCGGCACCTGAGGATATCCTGGCTCGCGGCCAGTTTCTCGGCAAATGCCCGCAGCCCATCCATATCTGCCATGGGCCAATCGGTGCCGGGGGTTTGCAGTGCTTGAACGGCGCTGGGGCCCAGCAGCGTTTCCCGCAAATACTCCGATTGGTAGACGCCTGCGCGCAGCTTCAGGTGATTGCCATCCGCCCGCATGGCCGAGGCCTGTGGCAGCATGGACCGGACAAGCCGCGCCATATGCTGCACTTCCCAGGCGCCGATATAGGGCGCGTTGATCGAGATCGCCGCGTCAAACTCCGCATCCTCCACGCCAAAGGCGGTGCAAAGGGCGCCCGCAATGCCGCGCAGTTCCGCCCCGGGGATCGTCAGCGGATCAGAGGCTGGCAAAAACCCGGGCGTGGCCGGAACGCGCGCGTCCCCTTGGCGGTTGCCGCGATTGCCAAGCTCTACCAGCCAGGGCAATCGATCCGGTTTCGCCCGCTGCGTGGCCACGGCGCCATCGGGGGTGGCCGTGGCGTTCATGGTGTCATGGACACTTTGCACATACAGCGTGGTCGCGCTTTGCAAATCCCGATGGGAGACGGTGGAAAGATCGATTTCGTGCAGGTGGCGGGTTTTGGCCTCGATCACCTGTTCAATGACCGCGTCGCGGGCAGCGGCATAGGCCAGAGAGGTGCGCCCTGCCGCCTCGTTCAGCACGGCGACTAGGGCCTCATAGGCGGCGTCATCCGCGGGTTCGCGCAGCACCGGGACGTTGCCAAAGGTCACCCCGCGCACCGTATCAACGCCGGAGAAACCGACGTCCTCGCCCGCTGTTTTTCGGCGCAGCCGGTCAAAGAAGCCGCGCAGCATCCCCGCAACATCGTCCGGATGGGGCCGGTTCTGATCAAAGATCAGGCGGCTCACCGGGTTGGCGATATAGACAACGCGGGGATCGGATTGGGCCCAGAGCCGGGCCAGCGGATCCGTTGTGATGTCTGAGAAATCATATTGCAGACGTTGGCCAAGCTCATCGGCCAGAAACGGCGCGATCTCGCGTGGAAAGGCGGCGGAGGCGTGCGGGCCAGACAAGATCAGATCGATCTTATGGGCCACTTCGGAGAAAGGCTTTTTGCCCTTCTCCGCGTAGGTCATCATGTCTTCGGGGGCAAAGCGGGTGCCGGCCTTCAAAAAGACGGTTGCCCCGGGATGATCCTGCTCCTGTGTGGGCGGAAGGCCCGCAGGCCCGCTCATTGTGACAGGCTCCGCAGCACCTCTTCGGAAACGCCTTCCGTGCCGTAAAGGGCTGTTGCAACCGCCATCCCGACGCAGACAGCCGTCACCGCGCAAACCACCATCGGCAGGAAGAACGAGTGGTTGATGACGAACTTGCCGATCTTGGTTGTGCCGGTCTGATCTATGTTAATGGTTGCGATCTGCCCGCCATTGGCCGGGAAGAAATAGATGCCCACAACGGCAGGCCACATGGCGATCAGGTACTGCGGGGGGATGCCAAGGGTCAGGCCGATGGGGATGATCGCAAGGGTGGTGGAGGATTGCGAGGTTGTCAGCGCGGCCACCGCAAAGAGCGCAAAGGCAATGGCCATCGGGAACTGCTCAGCCACGCCGCCAAGGCCTGCGATGATCGTGTCGCGATGGGCCTCGATGAAGGTGTTGGCCATCCAGGCGACCCCGAAGAGGGCCACCACCGCGATGACACCGCTTGTGAAGATCTTGGTGCCCGGCACGTCTTTGGGGTCTGCTTTGCAGAAAGCGATGATCAGCACGGCGGCTGTGAACATGATCACCTGGATCAACTGCGTCATGCTCATGCTGCCGGGCGTGCCGCTTGCATCAACATAGCCTGGCCGCAGCCCAGGGAAGAGGCCAAAGAAGATGATCGCGGCAACTGCGCCCAAAAACAGGTAGGCAGACCTGCGCGCTTCGGGGGGCAAGGCTCCGCTCTCATCTCCGATAGGCTCCGGCGGGGCGACCTGACCTGCCGCAAGCCGGGCCTGATACACGGGATCATTCTCGAGGCTTTTGCCCTTGAAGGACATCACCAAGGCCCCGGCAAAGATCGCAACCGCGGTGGATGGAATGACGATGGCCAGAATGTCGACAATGGTGAAGCCAACCCCTGCCATCAGGCCAACCATTGCGGCCATAGCTGCGGAAACCGGGCTGGACGTGATGCCCAACTGCGAAGCAACCGGCGAAATGGCAAGTGGCCGCTCAGGGCGGATCTTGTTGTCATGGGCCACTTCATAGATGACCGGCAGCAGTGAGTAATACACGTTGCCCGTTCCTGCACCCATGGTGAAAATCCAACTCACATAGGGCGCAATGAATGTGACCCGTTTGGGATTGGCGCGGATCAGGCGTTGGGCAATGCCCACGAGATACTCGATCCCGCCCGCGGCCTGCATCGCGCCTGCCGCGGTAACAACTGTCAGAATGATAAGCATTGCCGAGATCGGCACAGAGCCGGGTGCAAGGCCAAATACAGCAACCAACACCAGAACGCCGACCCCGCCCCAAAGGCCGATGGACAAACCGCCCATCCGGACACCAAGGGAAATGAACAGAAGTATCACGATACCTTGGGGTATCATCATCAATGCATCATGGGACACGGCATCCACCTTTCGACAGTCTTTCCCGTACGATGGCACAGCTTGGTTGGTTTTCGCTAAGACTTATTCAGGGGCAAAACGTCTCGCTTCTGCCACTTTATTGAGCGGGCCCTATCGGCCCGCCCTGGGCTGATCTTGTGATGTGTCTTTCGCCGCACCATTGCCCTTTCGTTTCTTGCCGTTCTCAGGCGGCCATATCCAGAACCGTTCTGCCGATTTGCCCGGGCTCGGTCAGGGTGGCAAAGGCGGCATCATGATCTTCAAAGCTGAAGGTGCGGTATGGTCCGGCAACCAAAGTGCCATCCCCAACCATGCCAGCAAGTTCGGTGAGCATGTCCTGATTGCCATGATCAACCAGCAGGTAACCGGTCTTTTGCTTGCGCAACGGATTGGTCAGCAATGACGGAATGTTCTTCATTGGATCCGCCGGGACGAAAATGCCGGTTGGGCTGAGCAGGTGGCGGATATCGCGCAACCCGTATCTTGCCGACAGATCGAGCACCGCATCGTACGGGCCGGTGATTTCGGCGAGGGGCGTTTCGCGGTAGTTGATCACCCTGTCCGCTCCGAGGCTTTTCATGGTTGCCAAGCCGTCCGGCCCGGAGACGCCAGTGACAGACAGCCCCATATTGCGCGCAATCTGGATGGCATAGACGCCCAACCCGCCACTGCCGCCAAGGATCAGCACAGACTGACCCTGCTTTAGCCGAGCAACATCGCGCAAGGCCACAAGGCTGGTTTGTGCGCCCAGTGGAAAAGCGGCGGCTTGCGCAAAGCTCATCGTGCTGGGCATTTCGGCGATGTAGTCACTGGGGATGGTGATCACATCCTGATGCGTTTTTGGCCCCTTCAAAAGGTGGGTGTAGCCGAACACCTTTGTGCCCGCACCAAAGCGCGCGTCGCCCTCCACCACGGTTCCAGAGAATTCCAAACCCGTGCGCACGGGGGATTTCACCCGGTAGAGCCGGAAGAAAAGATCCAGATCGCCCTTCAGAATATCCAGATCCGTCGGGTTCAGAGAGGCATAGTGAACACGGACTTTCACGGTGCTCTTGCCGTCTGTGGGCATCTCAAGCCCCGGCTTCAATTCAAGATTACCGGTGTTGCTGTGCAGGGCTCTCATCATCTTTCATCTCCTTTTAGGTCATATGACCCAATTTTCAGGAATCGGCATTTAGGTCGTTTGACCTATTTCGTCAATGGGGATATTGATCACCCATCACCAGAGGATGAGAGCTTTGACATGAAGGCACAGACACGGCAGGCCCACGTGCTCGACACGACCGAGACATTGCTTTTGCAGGCGGGCATTGGCGCCCTCACCATGCGCAAGGTCGCTGCGGCCGCCGGGATCAGCCTTGGCAACCTGCAATACCATTTCCCGACCCGGGAGGATCTGCTGCTTGCGCTGCTTCTCCGTTTTCTGGCGCCCTATGAAGCGCGCCTTGAAACGCGCCCTCAGCTCTCTGGCCGCACCGTGGCGGAGGCGTTGCAACCGTTGTTTCTGGAAGCTTTGCGCCATCCGAATTTCGACGCCTGTGCCAAGATTTACAAAGAGATCTGGGCAGCTGCCAACCATGCCCCAAAGATGCAGGAGGGGCTGACAGCCTACTACGTGCGGTTGACAGCGTTTTACCGCGCGATCCTTGCCTCTGTAGCCCCGGACGGCACCCCGGATGCGCAGCTGGATCGGGCTGCAGCCGCCGTTTTGCCGTTGATTGAGGGGTATTGCATCACAAAGGACGCCATGCGCCCCCCGCTTGACGCCCTTGCCGAGGATTGGGCCCGCATGGCCGCCGCTTTGCTGCCAGATGATCTGCCAGCCGGAACGGGGCCCGAAAAACCGCCAGAGGCCCTTCAAAAACCACAGGGTGCCAATGCCCGGACGCGGAAACCGCTTGTCAGACTGAAAGGCCTCAGCAACGGTTAAACCATTATGGCAGAGCCGCTCGATCCTCCCATTGAAACAGAAGTCGCCATCGTTGGGGCGGGCCCGGTTGGCCTCTTGCTGGCGATTTTGCTGGGCCAACAGGGCCGCGCTGTCACGCTGATCGAAAAATGGCCCGACATCTATGATCGCCCGCGCGCTGTTACGATGGACGCAGAAGTTGCCCGTATTCTCGCGGCGCTTGGCATTGATGTGGATCACGATCCCGGCTTCGAAAACCACAAGGAGCTTTACTACTGGAAGAACGCCGCCCTCGAGAATTTGCAGATTGTTGACTGGGAAAGCCGCGCGCCCTGTGGCTGGCATGTTACCTATTGGTTCAACCAGCCGGACCTTGAGCGGCGTTTCTCTGCCATGGCGGGCCAGCTGCCGTCCGTCAAAATCCTGCGTGGCGCCACGGTGGCAGCGCTGAGCGAAGATGCAGAGGGCGTTTCGCTGGACCTGTTGAACACCGAAACAGGCGATCCGCAGCGCCCGGTGCGGGCCCAGTTCGTGGTGGGGGCCGACGGCGCCAATAGTTTCGTGCGCACAGCGTTGGGTTTGCCGGTGGTCGACAAGGGGTACTTCTTTGATTGGCTGATCCTCGACATGGTCCCGGAGCCGTCCTTTAAAGTGACGCCCGCCCAATGGCAGCTTTGCGATCCGCGCCGCCCAACCACGATCGTACCCGGTGGCCCGGGCCGGCGGCGTTGGGAATTCATGGTCCTGCCCGGAGAAGACACCGAAGAGATCGCGCGGCCGGAAACGGCTTGGCAGCTTCTTGCGCCTTGGGGTCTGACCCCGGAAAACGCCCAGCTTGAGCGCAGTGCCGTCTACCAGTTTCAGGCGCGCTGGGCCGAAACCTGGGTGAAGGGCCGGTGCATGATCGCGGGCGATGCCGCCCATCTGATGCCGCCCTTCGCGGGCGAGGGTATGTGCGCGGGCCTGCGCGACGCGGTGGCGCTGGGCTGGCGGCTTTCTGCGATCCTTGAAGGGCGCCTGCCACGATCCATTCTGGACAGCTATGAGACAGAGCGGATCGCCCATGCCCGTCACTACATCCAGTTCAGCCAGGAACTGGGCGAAATCATCTGCATTACCGATCCCAACGAAGCCGCAGCCCGCGACGCGCGCATGCGCGCAGATCTGGCAGCCCGCAACAATGCGCCGATCACAGGGGATCTGGTCTGCCTTGGCCCCGGCATCTGGTGCGCACAAACCCCGGACGCAGGCATGCTCTCGCCCCAGGGAATTGTCACCCATGCCGGACGGACGGACCGCTTTGATCAGGCCGTCGGAACCGGCTGGTATGTGATTGCAGTGGATGCGGATGCGCAGGGGCTGCTGAGTGCCGATCAACTTGCCCTGCTGGATCGCTTGGGCGGACGGGTGCTGTCGATCGGGCAGGGCGCGGACTGGGATGTGCAGACCAAGGACAGCACATATGCCGACTGGATGGCCGAAATCGGCGCGCGCTATTTCATCGTGCGGCCGGATTTCTATGTGGCGGCCACGGCGTCCACAAAGGCAGAGCTATCGGCGTGTTTTGATGTGATCACACAGCGGCTGGGCCTGCCTATCCTGTGATGTGGGGCGGCATTTTCAGCCCGTGTGCCTCCAGTTCCTGCTGGTCCCAATAGGCGATGTAGATGCCTTCGGGCTCCCGCGTTCGGGCCATTGTCTCGATGATCTCCGGTGTGCGCGTGATCCGGGTGTGATGACGCCGTGCCCACGCAAAGTGCAGATCTGCCAGCCGGTCAATCTCGCGGGCATAGGCGGGATCTTCGCCGAGGTCGTGCAGTTCATCGGGGTCGGATTGCAGATCGAAAAGCATGGGCCGCATCGTCTCTACATGGATGTATTTCCAGCGCCCATCGAACACCATGACAAGGCGCGCATCCTCCTGTTTGACGTCCACACCGGCACGCGCGTCCCGGGTGGCATAGTCATATTCCGAGATACAGTGATCGCGCCATTCCACCTCTGCGCCCTCCAGAAGCGGCATCAAAGAGCGCCCCTCGAACACATGGGGCTTCGGGGGGCCTCCTAGGAATTCCTGAAAGGTGGGGGCCAGATCGATCCCTTCGATCAGCTTGTCAGTGGCGGTGCCGCGGGTGCTATCGGCGGCGCGGCGCGGATCGTAGATGATCAGGGGAATGCGCGCGGAGCAATCAAAGAACAGATCTTTCTCGCCCAGCCCGTGATCGCCCATGTTGTCGCCGTGATCCGAGCAGAAGACGACCATCGTGTCCTGCATGCGCCCGCTGGTTTCCAGATAGTCGAACAGCCGGCCTAGGTTGTCATCGAGCTCTTTGATCAGCCCCATATAGACCGGGGCAACTGTGTCGCGCACATGTTTGCGGGCAAAGCTTTTGCAGATGCGTGTCTCGGCCCAGGCCTGCATCAGCGGATGGGTATGCTCGCCCGCGCGTTGGTTGACCGGCGGCAGATCGTCGGCGGAATACATGTCGTTATAGGGGGCGGGGGCCAGATAAGGCCAATGGGGCTTGATATAGCTCAGATGGCACATCCAGGGGCTGTCGCCCTGGCTTTCGATGAACTCGATGCCACGGGTTGTGAGCCAAGCCGTTTCCGAATGGGCCTTGGGCACCCGGGCGGGCAGGGGCGCCGTTTCCAGAAGCCAGCCGGATTTCTTGGTGCCATCGGGAGCGATTGCCGTGTTGGCCCATTCTTCCCACGGGGTGTCGCCCCCCATGCCGTGATCGCGCAGGTACTGTTCGTAATCCTCCGCATGGCGGTTTTTGTCGGTTGCCGCATTGGTGCCATCGTCGCGGACAAAGACCTCAAATCCGCATTCGCTGACCCGCTGACCCACCAGGCTTTCCGGCGCGATGCCAAGGCGGGCCATGCCTTCCAGATCGGCACGCATATGGGTTTTGCCCACAAGGGTGCTGGTCACCCCCGCCTCACGGAGATGGTCGCACAGGGTCGGCTCGCCCACGCGCAGGGGAAATCCGTTCCAGCAGGCGCCATGGCTGCGCACGTAGCGGCCCGTGTAAAAGCTCATCCGGCTGGGGCCACAGATCGGGGATTGCACATAGGCCCTGTCAAACCGGACGCCCTTTGCGGCCAGCCTGTCGATATGGGGTGTCTCAATGTGCTGCGCGCCGTAGCAGCTCAGGTAATCCCAGCGCAATTGATCGGCCATGATCCAAAGAACATTCATCGCGATCCCCCGGGGCTGCTGTACGGAGAGGCCGTGGCGTCTATCGCGGCGCCATGTAGTGGCCGTCGGCCTTCAAAATTTCCACATTGACCGCTTCGCGGGCCATCGCGCGCTGGATGGCGGGGCGCGCGTTGCTGAGTTCGAAGTGGCGCTGAATATTGGGGAAGCCCTCACCCGGATACCCGATTGCGGTGATGCGGCCCCAGACCCAGTAAAGATACCCGTCCAGCACCGACCAGCTGTCGCCATACCACCATGGCCCGTTTTCCAGCCGGGCATCGATCATCTTCATGATCTTGTGCATGTCTTGGATGCCCACGGGCCGCACGATCTCGAAGGACAGCGCCTTGTCAGCGATGAACTTGACCGGCATGGCGATGCGCGTGACGGTGGGATGCACGGTGCCTGCAAAAAACGCCAGATCGGCGGTTTGGGCCAGTGCATCGAGCGTATTGTCCGTCTTGGGCAGCAGGTTTGCCTCCGGATAAGTGGCGTTCAGCCAGCTCAAGATGGCAACGTTTTCGGTCAGTGGAACACCGTCGATCAGCAAGGTTGGCACCTTGCCCTTGGGGTTCATTTTCAGGAATTCGGGAGACCCCTGTTGGTTGATCGCTATGCGCACCAACTCCGTCTCGAAGGGAACTCCGATCTCTTCCAACGCGATGGTTGGAACCCGCGCACAGGTGTTTGGCGCAACAAAAAGCAATAAATCAGGCATTGTCAGACTCATTATTCTAGGTATTAGTTATAAGGCAAGTGAAAAATCGATTTTTTTGCGATGATTCCTGAACCCACTCAAGCGCGGGGAGGCGCTGGGCGTCAGGACAGATCATGAAGGGAGGAAATTCATGTCACGCAGGTTCCTACTTGGGGTTGTTGCCTCTTTCGCCCTTGTTGGCGGCGCGCAGGCGCAAACTATCCTCACGGCCGAGACCGCCTCGCCGAACTCGACGCCCGGTATTTCGATCATCGCCCTCTCGGAGGCCGCTGCGCAGAACAGCGTTGCCGACATTCAAGTCACCGCTGGCCAGACCCTCACCAACTCGGTGCAGAATGTCGCCGAAGGCAAGACGGATATTGCGGCTGCGCCCTTCATTCTGCCCTTCCTGATGTCAAACGGGGTTGGCCCCTATGCCGGGCTGGGCAAGGAGGCCGGCGCGGCGCTCGCGGCAAATCTCGCAGCCCTTTATACGTACCGGATCTCGGTGCAGGGCCTCTATGCCTATGACAGCTCGGGCATCAGCGGGTGGGATGGCATCGAAGGCAAGACGATCTACAACGGTCCGCCGCGTGGCGCTGCGCTCACCAATGCGCGCCTGTTGATCAAGACAAACACCGGCCTTGAGGAAGGCACCGGCTATACCGGTGTGCAGGTGAACTGGGGCCAGGCCGTAAAGACGATCCAGGACGGATCCGCGGACGCGTTCGTGCTGCCCATGTCTTTCCCCGACCCCCGCGTTTCCGCGGCGCTGGCCTCGGGCAACATGACGATCTTTTCAACCTCGAAAGAGGTCTATGAAAGCGAAGCGTTCCAGAACGTGGCGCGGTTGCCGGGCACGGTGCGGTTTTCCATGCCGGTGGCCGATATGGGCTACGGTGAGGGCGTTACCATCGTGTCAGAGGACGATACCTTCCGTGGTCCGGGCACCGTTGGCGCCGATATCGTGAACGTCAACATGGATTTCGACATGGCCAAGGCGCTGACCGCGGCTTTCATCGAAAACATTGAGTCGATCTACCATGCCAAGGCCCCGTTCATGGCCGTCACGTGGCATGGGGAAACCGATATCGACATCACCGATATGTGCGGACCCAACCCGATCAAATACCACCCCGGGGCCGTCGCCGCGTGGGAAGAAGCTGGCTACACGATCCCGGATTGCGCAAAGTAAGGTGCAGATGCACCGCGCCGGGCGTCTCATAGGGCGCCCGGTGCCTTTCAATTCTGGGTGGGGGTGGACACAGCAATGACCGATGCCACGACCGACGCGCAGGGCCGGCGCAGCCTGTCTGGCCGGCTGCTCTATGTTCTTTCGGTCGCCTTGGTGCTGATCGGTCTGGTAAATGCCACGCCCGGCATTCCCGGCTATGATGGCTTTATCTCCACCCTGTTCGATCAGCCGGGCCTGCAACTGCGCAAGTTTCCCTTCGAGTGGTTTTACCCGGCATTCTTTGCGCTGATGATGCTTGTCGTGGTGCTGAAACACTCGATGTGGCGCGACTGGCAGGACCGCTCAGCGGCCCGCCGCGCCCTTGGCCTGTTTCTGGACATTGCGCTGGTGGCGATGGCCTTCACCGTTTCGTTCACCTACCTCGTCGAGATCGAGTCGATCTGCCTGATTGACCGGATCACCGGGGATCGGGCCCGCCTGATCGCCGAAAGCCTGAAGGCGGCGGCGGATTTCAATGCGAGCTTTGGGCTGCCAGCCCCAACCACTGTGGAGGATCCGCAATGCGTGAACACCACAGGCGGGTGGCTGGTGCTGATCGTCGGACTCGCGATCGTGGTGTTTCTTGCCTACAACGTGAAGGTCTGGGGATTGCCACTGGTGATCGTCGCCATCCTGATCTCGGCCTACACCATCATCACGGTCCTTGTCTGGTACGTCTATGGCGTCGAGGACATGAACAAGTATTTCGTGACGAAGCTGGCGGGTGAGCCGCGTCTTTTGTCAGACGGGCGGCCCCGGGTGCATGATGTTCTTGTGAACAATTCAACAGGGCTGTTGGGCCGTTTCATGGACATCGTCCTGAACACGATCTTCCCCTATCTCGTGCTGGGCTCGCTGTTTGGCACATCGGCTGGCGGGCGCTCATTGATCAAGCTGGCCTTTCGTTGGACGCGGCACCTGCGCGGCGGGCCGGCCCATGCGGCCATCGTGTCTTCGGCGATGTTTGGCACAATCTCGGGCGGGCCGATCGTGAATGTGCTGTCCACCGGTGTGCTCACCATACCGATGATGCTGAAACGTGGATTTTCGAAAGTGTTTGCGGGCGGGGTCGAGGCGGCGGCCTCTTCCGGTGGGTCGATCATGCCGCCTGTCATGGGCGTGGCGGCCTTCGTTCTGGCCTCGTTGACGGCGATCCCCTATTCCAGCGTGATTGTGGCCGCGATCATCCCGGCAATGGCCTATTTTTGCTGCCTGTTCCTGTCTGCGGTGTTCCAATCGCGCAAGCAGAACATCACGGCGATCGGGGAACTGACAGACGATATGCTTCTGGACCGGCAGGACGGGCTCAACTTGCTGATGATCTTTGGCCCGATCCTGTTGATCCTTGCGCTGCTGCTGACACCGAAAGACGCTGTGGGCTGTGGCCTGCTGGGTGGCCTGCTGGGCGCAGAGCGTCTGATCACCGACGCCGGGTGTCAGGTGCAGAGCCTCAGCTGGGTGCAGCAGGCGATCCAGAATTCAGCCGGTGCGGCGGGGGCTGCGGGCTGGTGGGCGGTGATGCTGCTGCTGCTGTTGCTCTTCGTTGATCCGGAGGTGCGCGCGAAGCCGCGCAAGATCATTGATGCGCTCAGCCAGGCGGGCATCCTGATTGCAACGCTTTACCTGATGTTCCTCGCGGTCTCGATCATCGATTTCTGCCTGTCATTTACGGGCCTGCCGGTCTTTCTGTCGCTGGACGTGCTGGCCTGGTTGAACGGGTTGGAGCTTGGCCGTGGCGGATCGCAGGGCTTCCAGTTCCTCGCGCTCTTGCTCACGATGTTGCTGGCAGTGCTTCTTGGGATGGGGATGCCGGCGGTGCCCGCCTACATCAATGCTGCGCTGTTGATGGGCCCTGTATTGGCGGGGCTGGGCCTGTCGCTGTTCACCGCGCATATGTTCATCTTTTACTTCGCCGTCGCCAGCGCGATCACGCCGCCTGTTGCGCTTGCGGCTTTTGCGGCCGCAACGATCACCAAGGCAGAGCCCATGGCAACGGCGGTGTCTGCTGTGAAGTCGGGCATAGTGATGTTCGTTGTGCCCTTCATCTTTGCCTTTCACCCAGAATTGCTGCTGATCCCCGAGGCTGTGATAGACCCGAACGCACCGGGGGGCAGCACATTCCTGCCCGGCTATGATGGACAGTTGCATATGGGTGCGCTGGCGTTGCTGCTGGCCCGGCTGATCCTGGCGCTCTACCTGCTCTCATCTGCTTTGGCCGGTTTTGATCGCAAGCGGCTCTCAGCAGGCGAGATTGCGCTCAGACTGCTGTTGGCTGTGGCGCTGATGCTCAAGGTCGATCTGCTTTGGATCGGTGCGGCAGGAGCAGCGGCGGTGCTGCTGTTTGTCCATGCTATGCGCCCTGCCGCGCAGGCGCGCGCCCCTGGGCAGGGCTGAATGGAAAATGCCGCCCCAAGGCAAGGGGGCGGCACATAAGGTTTGGGAAAGCTCTGAGCGGCGATCAATCGCCGTCTGCTACCTCCATCGAGCGCTTGCGCGCCCGGTGCGCCCGAAAGCTGGGTAAGACAATCAGGATGGCCGCGATCACCAGAAGGGCCAGTGTCATCGGGCGCTCCCAGATGAAGGCGATGCCGTCATAAAGCTGCATGGAGCGGGCGAAATTGTCTTCCATCATCCCACCCAGAATGAAGCCGATCAGCAGAGGCGCGAGAGGGTAATTGGCAAATTTCAATGCCGTTGCACACACCCCAAACCCTACCAGCAACAACAGCTCGGTCGCGTTGTTTTGCCCGATATAAGCCCCCATCATCGTAAAGAACAAAATGAATGGGATCAGATAGTTGCGCGGGATCGACAGGACCTTCGCGATATAGGGGATCAGCGGCAGATTGAGGATCAGCAGGACGAGGTTGCCAATAAACATTGACATGATCACCGCCCAGAAAATCTGCGGCTCGTCCAGCATCAGCCGTGGCCCCGGCGTGACGTTCAACGCGATCAACGCCCCGAGCAGGATCGCCGTGGTGCCTGAACCCGGAATGCCCAAAGTCAGCAAAGGTACGAACGAGCCGGTGCAGGCCGCATTGTTGGCCGTCTCGGGGGCGGCAAGCCCCTTGATCGAGCCTTTTCCGAACTGCTCCTGCTCTTCCCGCGGAGCAATATTCCGCTCAACGGCATAGCCAAGAAAGCTGGCAATCGTCGCCCCTGCGCCTGGCAAAACCCCGATGAAGAAGCCTTGCAACGATTGCCGCCCAATCACCGGGGCAATCGCCTTGGCTTCCTGCGCATTGATCCGCAGATCTTTGATCTCGCCCTCCCCGCTGTCACCCATCTCGCGTGGTTTGAGCACGAGGAAGAGCGCTTCGGGCAGGGCGAACATGGCCATTGCGAGGGTAATGAATCCAAAGCCGGATTGCAGATCCATGATGCCCATCGTGAAGCGTGGCAGATTGAACAATGCGCCTTCCCCGACGGTGGCCATGATCAGGCCAAGCACCGTCATCATCAGGGCTTTTGCCACCTGACCGGACCCGGCGAACGCCGCGATGGCGGACAAACCTACGACCATCAGCGCAAAGTATTCCGCAGAGTGAAACAGCAGCGCCACGGAAGACAGGGCCGGGGCGAATACCATCAGCAGAATGGCCCCGATCGTCCCCCCCATGAAGCTTGCAATGGCGGCGATGGTCAGCGCCTTGCCGGCCTTGCCCTGTCGGGCCATCGGATAGCCGTCAAAACTTGATGCCACCGTGCCGGCAACGCCTGGGGCGTTGAGCAGGATAGAAGAGGTCGAGCCGCCAAAGATTGCGCCGTAGTAAACGCCTGCAAGAAGGATCAGCGCAGCCGAAGGATCGCCCATGGAAATCGCTACCGGGATCATGATCGCAATGATCGACATTGGGCCCAGACCGGGCAGCATGCCGATGAAGGTACCGATCAAGCACCCACCTATGACCATGAGCAGATTTTGCAGGGAAAAGGCTGTCTGCAAGCCGATCAAAAGTCCCTCGATCATATCATCAGCCTCCAATAAAGCCGGGAAGGGGCCGCATGTAGATGCCCAGAACTTCCTGCACCAGATACCAGACAGATGCCGTCGCGATCACCGCGACAGGGATCATGACATGCCACTTACGCTCCCCAAGGATGAAGGAGCCCGCGATCAGGAAAACGGTTGTGGACAAAAGAAACCCAACCGGTCGCAAACAAAGGGCATAGGCCACCATGAGCACGAGCAGCAGCACTGCCTGTCCGGTTTTGTATTCGCCAAGGCGGCGATAATCGATTTCCGCTTCCTTGGTATCTTCGGATTTCTCCAAGCCCAGCAAAATGACCGATGCGGCGATAATACCAAGGACAGACAGTATCTTGGGGAAGGTGCTGGGCCAGATCGGATTGCGCCGCATGAAAGGCGCCAGGTTATCATCCATCGTGAACCAAGCCGCATAGCCGTATGCAAGGCAGATGCCGAGCAAAACAAGCGCTATCCAACGATCAAGTGCCATGTCTCCCCCCGTGATTAGGCAAGTGTGCAGGGGCGTTGCCCCTCTTGAGCCTGTGGCTCAATTCACCCCAAGGTATTTTGGGCAAAAGGAAAGCAAATTTTAACCAGTTTTGGTTGTTCTTGCCTTACGGTACAGGCTGAGGAGCCGATGACCGTGCAAGGGGAAGGCTGTGCCTTCGAACCTGGGGGAGGTCGCGCGCGGTCTCCCCTTCCTCTTGCTCAAAATACCTCGGGGAGCGCGAGGGGTGGAACCCCTCGCACCTTTATTTTTACAGGAAACCCAGCTTCTTCATGAGATCGCCGATGACTTGCTCCTGATCCTCCAGGAAAGCTTTGAAATCATCACCGGGGTTGTGGATGTTCACCCATCCGTTGCGGGCGCGCACCTCTTCCCATTCCGGGGTTTCGTACATTTTGGCAATCGCATCCTGGTACATCGCCAGCTTGTCAGCTGGCAGGCCGGGCGCACCGAAGAACCCACGCCAGTTCACGAAGGTGGTGTCGATGCCCTGTTCCATCATGGTCATCGCATCGGGGGCTGCGGGCACGCGCTCTGCTGACGTGACGCCGATAATCTTCACTTCGCCGGCATTTGCGAGGTCAACGGCCTCTGAGAAGCCGGTGGAAAGCGCTGCGATTTCACCGGACAGCAGGGCAGCCATTGCCTTACCGCCTGCATCATAGGGAATGTACTTGACGCCAAGCGCGTCCTTCCCAGCGGCTTCCATGACCATGGCTGCAACCAGATGGTCCATGCCGCCCGGCACCGAGCCACCGCCAATGGCCGTGGCAGATGGGTCTGCCTCATAGGCGGCAATCAGGTCTGCCATATTGTTGATCGGGCTGTCTTTGCCCACCACCATTGCGGCGTAGTCACCGATCGTACCAGAGACCAGCGTCAGGTCCCGGAAGTTGTGTGGGAACACGCCTGTGAGCGAGCGGATCACGATGGGTGTGGAGTTCACCATCAGCGTGCCATGGTTGCTGTCAGCATTCTCGATCAGGTAGCCGATCGCTTTGCCGCCGCCACCGCCGGACATGTTTTCATAGGATGCGCTGCCCACGAGGCCTGCGTTTGTCAGGGCTTCTCCGGTGCCGCGTGCGGTCCCGTCCCAGCCGCCGCCGGCGCCCCCGGGGATCAGGAAGTGAATGCTCTCCACAACCTGGTGTCCGCCAGCGGAGACGGGGCCTGCAAAACCAAGCGCCGCCACAGCGGCGGCCATCAGGGCGCGACGGCCCAGTTTCAATGTCGTCATTTTTTCCTCCCGTTTGACAAGCTGCCGCTTCGCGGCTCAGCTTGCCGCATGATTTCACAGCAACCTGACACAAACCTGTCACGCCGACGCAAAGATCTACGGACCCAATGAAATACCTTCTTGTTGAGGATAATCAGGAGCTTGCAAATGCCGTCTCTTCCCGGATGCGGCTGGACGGGCATGTTGTGGACCATGCCGCCACCCTCGAAGATGCTTCGGCATTCGTGGAAACCGGTGAATATGATCTCATTCTTTTGGACATCATGTTGCCCGACGGGGATGGCCGGGAATTCCTCAAACGCCACCGGGCCAGTGAGCGGGACACACCGGTGATCGTGCTGACAGCCCGCAGCGAAGTGTCTGACCGGATCGGTCTGCTGGACCTTGGCGCGGATGACTACCTCACCAAGCCGTTCGACCATGCTGAACTAGAGGCGCGATGTCGCGCTGTTTTGCGCCGAATGGCGGGCAAGTCACGCTCTGTCGTGTCGATGGGCGGGGTCGTGTTCGACCCGCTTGCGGGGCATCTCACTGTGAACGGGGAGGTTGTTCAACTGCGCAACCGGGAACTGCGCCTGCTCGAGCAACTGCTGGGTGCCCCGGGCCAGATCCTGTCAAAGCAAAAGCTGGCAGACAGGCTGTTCTCCTACGATGATGATGCCTCTGAGAATGCGATCGAGGTTTATATTGGCCGGCTGCGCAAACACCTTGAAGCCTCTTCGCTAAAGATCACAACCCTGCGCGGGCTGGGCTATAGATTGGATCAAGATGGCTAGGCTACCCGTCTCTGGTTCCCTTCGAAATCAGTTGGTTGTGTCCTTGATCGGGGGGGCGGCCCTCCTGGCTTTGCTGTTGTTTCTTGTCACGCGCAACTTTGCTGCCCAAGTGGCGCAGGAGGGACAGGACAGCATTTTGGGCGCTGCGGCGGCGTCTATCCTTGATGCGGCAGCTATTCATGATGGGCAGGTCGAGATCGATCTGCCATATGCGTCTTTCTCGATGCTCGCCAATGCTTCTGATGACAGGGTGTTCTACGCGATCTATCGCGATGATACGTTCCTGTCGGGCTATGAGGGGTTGGATGCGCCGGCCAATCAGGCGGATGGGCAGCCGACATTTCAATCGACAGAGTTCAACGGGGCGGATGTGCGTGTGGTTACCGATACGCGCACGCTGATTGGCGCGGATGACCGCACCCAGATCCGCATTGTACTGGCCCAGACACAGGACCAGCTTGCAGGGACGCTGGAACGGATTTCGCGCAATGCGGCGCTGCTCGGGGCGGGGTTTTTTGCCCTTGCGGCGCTTTTGTCCTTCTGGGCCACCTCGACGACGATTGGCCAGCTCAAGACCCTCACCCAATCCGTGACCCGCCGCGGCCCGCAAGATCTGAGCGCGTTCCGAAAGCCTGTCCCGACAGAGATGGCGCCCCTTGTCACCTCCCTCAACTCACTCATGGGGCGGTTGGATCAGTCCCTGCGCCAATCGGAGGATTTCATCGCCGAGGCCGCCCACCGCGTGCGCACGCCGCTGGCCACCGTGCGCGCCCATGCAGAGGCCACGCTGCAGCGGGTCGACAAGGCAGAAAACCGGCAGGCTTTGCGCGCCATGGTGCGCGCAATCGATGAAAGCTCTCGGGCGGCCAGCCAGTTGCTGGATCACGCCATGATCACGGTGCGGGCCGATCACCTGACTTTGCAGGATGTCGATCTGGCTGAGCTTGTTGGGGATCTTGTGCAACGCCTGACGCCTGTCGCCGACATGAAAGACCTCGATCTTGCGTTTCAGGCCGAGGGGGCCGTGCCAATCCTGGGCGATCCCGTGCAAATCCAGAATGCGGTGCGCAATCTGATCGACAATGCCCTGAAATATGCTCCGCCCGAAAGCACCGTTGAGATTGCTGTGTGGCGGGGGCCGCGGCCCAACGTGACGATCCAGGATCGCGGGCCGGGTTTTCCACTGCACGAGATGGATACACTGACGGCTCGGTTCAAGCGGGGGCGCAATGCCGAAGGTACGATTGGATCGGGGCTGGGGCTGACCATCGCCCATGATGTGGCGGCCGCCCATGATGGCGCGCTGACGCTGGAAAACCGGGAAGGAGGGGGCGCATGCGTTTGCCTGTCATTTTGATGCTGATGGTGATGCCGGTTCTGGCATATGCGCAGGATTGGGAAGATCGTCGCCTGTTCAACCCATCGGCCAGCGGAACGGTGCTGCGCATTCTTTCCAGCACCGATACGGCGGTGTTTGCACCGATCATCGAGGCGTTCGTGGCAGAGACGCCCGAGACCGGGGTGGAATACCTCGTGACCTCCACCGCGGAGATCGACCGCCTGTTTCGCGCTGATCCCGGTGCCTATGACGTGGTGGTTTCCAGCGCGATGGATTTGCAGTTGAAGCTGGCCAATGACGGGTATGCCCTGCGCCTGAATGACGTGGCCCACCCGAGTTGGGCGCAATGGCGCCAAAGCCTGTTTGCCTTCACCGCCGAGCCTGCCGCCATCGTGATCAACCGGGCAGCCTTTGCCGGGCGCGACATTCCCAAGACGCGCCAGGATCTGATCCGGCAGATGCGCGATCACCCCGAAATCTTCCGCAACAAGATCGGAACCTATGACATTCGCAAATCGGGCCTCGGCTATCTCTTTGCCACGCAGGATGCCCGTGCATCCGAGACCTATTGGCGCCTGATGGAGGTGATGGGCGGCCTTGGCGCACAGCTTTACTGTTGTTCGGGCGACATGATTGACGATCTCGCCAGTGGCCGCTTGGTGATGGCCTATAACGTGCTGGGCAGCTACGCGGCGGCGCGTCTTGTGCCCGGCGGGGCTTTGGAAACCATCCTGCCCTCCGATTTCCCGATCACGATGATGCGCACGGCATTCGTCTCGAAAGACACTGGGGCATCGGGCGCGGCGACGGGTTTTGTGCAGCATCTGCTATCGGGCGAAGGGGGAGATGGGGGCGCAGAGGCACCCTTGCCCCCGCTCGACAGCGCCAGCCAAGGCTCCACGATCGTGCTGGAACCGGCGTTGATGACATTTCTCGATACGCTCAAGCGGCGGCGGTTTCTCACGGAATGGGAAAATGCCATCATCCAGAAATAGCCCCATGGGCAGCCAAGGCTCAGAACTGGAACACAACCCCTACTCGCCCAGAAACGGCGAGATCGCCCTCAACGATGGGGCTGTCTGTTGCGGCATCATCGAGAAAATCTGCCCGCATCCCCCCGATCACAGCCATGCTCTGGCCGACGGGCATGCCCCCGCTGATACTGATATAGGGCGTCAGGCTGTCGCCGGGTGTGTAGGCGGGGCGGCCGCTCGCTGTCTCATCTGCGCCGACACCGTAGAGATAGTTTGTCAGCTCTTCACTTTTCCAACTGACGCCCGCCCCGAATGTGAGCGGGACAGGGCCCGTGCCAAGCCGGGCTTGGCCGCCAAGCCGCACTTCCTGGCCGTCATGCTGGCCGGTGACCTCCTGCAGGACGGTAGCCGTCAGGGCTGTGCCCGTGCCGAGAGAGTATCTGAGCGTGACGCCCACATCGGCGGTGATGTCGCGATCGATGCCCGCCAGTTCGGGCGCATCGGGATCGGACAGGCCGGTAAATCGCGGCGACATGACCCCTTCGATCCGCATGGGGGCCCTGTCCGCCAGTGTCAGGCGCAGGCCATCCGTCCCAATGGAGAATGTGGGGCTTTCATAGCGCAGCAGGGGCCAGACACGCGGGCCGCTGCCATCGCCAACATAGGCGGAATCAGAGGCATAGCCCATCAGGCCATAGGAAAAGCCGCCTGCCTGCTGGGCCGTGGCAGAGCCTGCCGATACGGCGCTCAGCGCAACCAAAGCGGTTATGCTTCTCAGCGGCATCGATGATTCCCTATCCGACGTTGTTCCAATTTCATATTTGGAGATGACCTGTTAACGAGTCCCTTCAACACGGTGCGCTGTGCGAAAATATGTAGGGCAATGATCATGGAGGCCTCTTGCCCCCCGAATGTGCGTTGCCTCGGTGGCAGGAATGCTGCCCGAAGAAGGAGAACTGCCATGTCCGCCTCCCAGATTGATCCCCAGACTGCGCCCTTGCCCGCGCAGATGCTGGCCGTCGTGACAACTGGCAATGGCGGCTACGACAAGCTCGAGATCCGGCATGTGGACACGCCGAAACCGGGCGCAGGTGAGGTTGTGCTGCAAGTGCTGGCCGCGGGGGTGAACAACACCGAGATCAACACGCGGCTGGGCTGGTATTCCGCCAGTGTCACAGACGGAACCGACGCGGCTCAGAGCGCCCAGCAGCAGGCGGCGCAGCACAAGGCAGACGGGGGGTGGAATGCGGCCACGCCCTTTCCGCTGATCCAGGGCACCGATTGCTGTGGCCGTGTGGTGCGCTTGGGCAAAGACGCGCCAGAGGGGCTTTTGGGCAAACGGGTGATCGTGCGGGCCTGCATGCGCCCCCACGGGTTTTCTGCGCCGGACAATGTTTGGATGGCATCGGATTTCGACGGCGCGTTTGCCCAATATGTGAAAGTGCCAGCCGACGAGGTGTTCCCGGTGGAATGCGATTGGTCTGACGCTGAGCTTGCCACCATTCCCTGCGCCTATGGCACGGCTGAAACGATGCTGCACCGTACCTCCCTTGGCCCCGGGGAGCGGGTGCTGATCGCGGGCGCATCGGGCGGCGTTGGGTCTGCTGCGGTGCAATTGGCCAAACGCCGGGGCGCCCATGTCACGGCCATTGTCGGGGCTGGCAAGGCGCAAATGGCCCGTGAAATCGGTGCAGATGCGATCATCGAGCGGGGCGCCGATGTGGTGAAGGCTCTGGGTGAACGCGCGATCGATGTGGTGATCGACAATGTCGGCGGGGCGGGCTTTCCGGCGATGTTGAAGGTGTTGCGTCAGGCTGGGCGCTATGCCTCGTCGGGGGCCATCGCCGGGCCGATCGTGGCGCTCGATCTGCGGGACATGTACCTCAAAGACATCACACTGTTTGGCAGCACCGCCTGGGATGAACCGGTCTTTGCGGCGTTGGTGGGCTATATCGAACGGGGCGAGATCCGCCCGCTGCTGGCCCGCAGCTACCCGCTGACGGATATCGTTGCGGCCCAGCAGGAATTTCTCAAGAAATCCCATTTTGGCAACTTCGTTCTGATCCCCCCGGGCTTGCCCTCACCCTGATCTGCTCAGGGCGCGGTGTGCCCTGACGAAAGTGCAACGGGGATCGGCCACGCCTTGCGCGGATGACGGCTCTAGCCTGTCACCTGAACGTCAATGCCCTCGCGTGCGCTGAGCCGCGCCAAAGAAGGCCCCAGCCGCGCATCCGTGAACAGACGATCAATGCCTGCAAGATTGCCAATCCGTGCCGGGGCGAGGCGGCGAAACTTGCTGGCATCGGCCACGAGAAACACCTTGCGCGCCTGGGCGATGATGGCGCGGCTTACGGCCACCTCATCGGGATCGAAATCCAGCATGTCACCATCCCCGTCGATCGCTGAGCAGCCGATAATGGCGATGTCGAGCTTGTAGCGCCCGATGGCTGTGGCTGCCTCTGCGCCAACCAGCCCACCATCTGCGGCCCGCAAGCGCCCGCCGGTCACGATGGTTTCGCAATGGGGGTTCGCAGAGAGGGTTTGCGCGACATTGAGATTGTTCGTGACAACCAGCAGGTTGCGGTGATCCAGCAGGGCACGGGCCACCGCCTCGGTGCTGGTGCCGATATTGAGAAATACCGAGGCATCATCGGGAATGCAGGCGGCGCAGGCGCGGGCCATGGCGTCTTTTGCAATGGCATTCAGGGCGCGCCGCTCTTCATAGGCAATGTTGCTGACGCCCGAGGGCACAACCGCGCCGCCATGCACACGCTCCAGCCGGCCCGCGTCCGCCAATTCGCCAAGATCGCGGCGGATGGTCTGCAAGGTGACGCCAAAGCGTCGGGCGAGGTCTTCCACCGTGACCTTGCCGTCGCGTCGCGCGATCTCAAGAATTTCAGGGTGGCGGAAGTTCTGATGGGCCATCGGCTGCCTGTGCGTGTTCGAATATCTTCGGTATATGTTCCTTTTGCGCGTTGTACTCGTATTTCGCAACCAAGATTGCGAATTTTGGCATAAAGCGAACATTTTCGCCGAAAATTGCTTTCTTTTTTGCGCGACTCTCGCCATAGGCGACACCAGACCACCACCCTATGCGAGGACAGGCATCATGGCGGAGCAGAAACAGATCTCGGATCTCTTTATCATCGGCGGCGGCATCAATGGCTGCGGGATTGCCCGCGATGCAGCGGGCCGTGGTCTGTCCGTGACCCTCGCAGAGATGAATGACCTCGCCTCTGCCACGTCTTCGGCCTCGACAAAGTTGTTCCATGGTGGCTTGCGCTACCTTGAATTCTTTGAGTTCCGACTGGTGCGCGAAGCGCTGATCGAACGCGAAGTCCTGCTGCGTGCGATGCCCCATATCAGCTGGCCCATGCGCTTTGTGCTGCCCTATCACAAGGATATGCGGTTCGACTCCGAAACGCCGACCTCGCGTGTTTTGACCCGGGTGATGCCCTGGATGAAGGGGCGGCGCCCGGCCTGGCTGATCCGCCTCGGCCTGTTTCTGTATGACACGCTGGGGGGCCGCAAGATTCTGCCCGGAACGGCCACAGTACCTTTGAAGGGCACCGCGGAAGGCGCCCCTCTTCAGGAGCGCTTCACCACTGCCTATGAATATTCCGATTGCTGGGTCGAGGATTCCCGCCTTGTGGTTTTGAATGCGCGCGATGCGCAGGCCCGCGGTGCCTCCATCCTGACGCGCACGAAAGTGCTTAGCGCAGAGCGCGAAGACGGCGTCTGGCGCATCGAGCTTGAGGATATGCAGACCGGTCAGCGCCGGGTGCAACATGCCAAGATGCTGGTCAATGCAACGGGCCCCTGGGTTGGGGACATCATCCGTGGGCGTTTGCGGCTGAACACGAAAGACAATGTGCGCCTTGTGCGGGGCTCGCACATCGTGACCAAACGCCTGTTTGACCACGACAAGTGCTACTTCTTTCAGGGCACGGACGGGCGGATCATCTTTGCCATTCCCTACGAGACCGATTTCACCCTGATCGGCACAACGGACGCGGACCATACGGATGCTGATAAGGCGCCTGTCTGCACCGCCGAAGAGCAAAGCTATCTGCTGGATTTCGCCAATGGCTATTTCAAGCAGACCCTGACGGATGAGGACGTGGTCTGGACCTATTCCGGTGTCCGCCCGCTCTATGATGATGGGGCGTCCTCGGCGACGGCCGCCACGCGGGATTACACGATCAAGGTGGAAACCGCCGGCGGCGCGCCCTTGCTCAATATCTTCGGCGGCAAGATCACCACCTATCGCCGGCTGGCAGAAAGCGCGCTGGATGAGATCGTGCCCTTCTTTGAGGGCACGCCGGGCAAATGGACAGCCGGTGTTGCCCTGCCGGGTGGCGATTTCCCGGTGGACGGCGTGCCAAGCCAGATCACAAAGCTGAAAACCGCCTATCCGTTTCTCGACGATCGTTGGGCCAAGCGGCTCGTGCGCGCCTACGGCACCGAGGCCCATGCGGTTTTGGGCAATGCTCAGACGGCCGCCGATCTGGGAGAGGATTTTGGCGCGTCGCTGCACGCAAGCGAAGTGCTCTGGCTGATGGAGCAGGAATACGCCCGCACTGCCGAAGATGTGCTGTGGCGCCGCTCCAAGCTGGGACTGCGGCTTTCGACCGAGCAGATTGCCCATCTCGATGGCTGGATGGCTGACCGCCTGACCTCTGACATGGCGGCGCAGTAGCGCGGGCGCAGCGGGCATCTGGCCGTTGCAGCCGCGCGCCATGGCTGTAGCCTGCAGTGAAACACCACGTAAGAAGAGAGGCCGCAGGGCCCACCCGGGAGGACCGCATGACCCATATCCTTGCCATTGACCAAGGCACCACTTCGAGCCGCGCGATCCTGTTCGACAGCGCCATGAAGATTGCCGCTGTCGCCCAAGAGGAATTCACCCAGCATTACCCGGCCTCCGGATGGGTCGAGCATGACGCGGGCGATCTGTGGAGCACCACGGCCGCCACTTGCCGCGCTGCCATCGAGAAGGCCGGCCTGCGCCCCGGCGATATTGCCGCGATCGGGATCACCAACCAGCGCGAGACCACCCTTGTCTGGGATCGCAAGACCGGCAAGCCGATCCACAATGCCATTGTCTGGCAGGACAGGCGCACGGCACCCATGTGCCAGCGTCTGAAGGCGGAGGGGCACGAGGCCACGGTAACCGATCGTACCGGGCTGCTGCTCGATCCCTATTTCTCGGCCACCAAGGTGGCGTGGCTTCTCGATGAGGTAGAGGGCGCGCGCGCCCGTGCCGAGGCGGGCGAGCTGGCCTTTGGCACGGTGGATTCCTGGCTGGTCTGGAACCTGACGGGCGGTGCCGTGCATGTCACGGATGCCACCAATGCCGCGCGCACGATGCTCTATGACATCCGCAAGGGGCGCTGGTCTCAAACCATGTGCGACATGCTGGGTGTTCCCATGTCAATGCTGCCGGAAGTGCGCGATTGCGCCTCTGATTTCGGGAAGTCTCGGGCGGATCTCTTCGGTGTGGAAATCCCGATCCTCGGGATTGCAGGGGATCAACAGGCGGCCACGATCGGGCAGGCCTGCTTTGAGCCCGGCATGCTCAAATCCACCTACGGGACGGGCTGCTTTGCGCTTTTGAACACCGGCGACACGCCCGTGACATCGCACAACCGTCTGCTGACGACGATTGCCTACCAGATGGATGGCGTGCCCACATATGCGCTGGAAGGATCGATCTTCATTGCGGGGGCCGTTGTTCAATGGTTGCGCGATGGGCTGCAGATCATCCGGTCGGCCGGGGAAACCCAAGGCCTTGCCGAGCGCGCCGATCAGGGCCAGGAGCTTGTGCTTGTGCCGGCCTTCACCGGCCTTGGCGCCCCCTACTGGAACCCGGATTGCCGGGGAGCCATCTTTGGTCTGACACGCAATTCAGGCCCCGCAGAGTTTGCCCGTGCCGCCCTGGAAAGTGTGGGTTTCCAAACCCGTGATCTGCTTGAGGCCATGTATGCAGACTGGTCTGGTGCACAGGGTAGCGAAGGGGTGCTGCGCGTCGATGGCGGCATGTCTGCCAGCGCTTATGCGATGCAGTTCCTTTCGGATATCTTAGGCGCGCCGGTTGATCGGCCCCATGTGTTGGAAACCACCGCCCTCGGCGCAGCCTGGCTGGCCGGGCAACGGGCCGGCCTCTACCCGGACATGGAAGGGTTTGCCAAGGGTTGGGCGCTGGAGCATCGCTTTACGCCCGCCTTGGACGAGGCCATCCGGGACCGGCGCTATGCGGCCTGGAAACGGGCCGTTGCCGCGGCGCAATCTGCCTAAGCACGAAGGGCTGCTGATCCTTGGGTGCGGGGCTTTGACATCCCGCCTCAACGGGTTAGCGTCACCGCCATGGCCAAAGACACGCCCCGCCCGCTGGACCGCTTTGACAGTCGGATCCTCGAGATTCTGTCCCGCGAGGGGCGGATCCCCGTAACCGCGCTTGCGCAGGCTGTTGGCCTGTCCAAAACCCCTTGCCAGACACGCCTCAAGCGTCTGCAGGATGAGGGTTATATTCTGGGCTTTCAGGCGCTCCTCGATCCGCACAAGCTCAATCGTGCGCATATCGCCTTTGTGGAGGTGAAGCTGTCCTCGACGCGGGAGGGCGCGCTTGAGGCCTTCAATGCAGCCGTTGCCTCGGTGCCCGAGATCGAGCAATGCCACATGATCGCAGGCGCCTTCGACTACCTTTTGAAGGTGCGCACGGAGAATATCGAAAGCTATCGCCGTGTCCTTGGTGAGGAAATCAATGCGCTGCCCCATGTCTCATCAACCTCAACCCATGTGTCGATGCAGGCCGTGAAAGACAAGCTGGGCTGACAGCGCTCTCTGACGCCCTACCTCAGCCCCCATGACAGAGCCTTCCGCAACGGGCCGTGCCCGCGCCATCCCTGCCTCGCGCCTGTCGCGCGCGTCCCGATTGGGGGGCGTAGCCGCAGGTATCGCCACATCCGCCGCCTTTGACGGCGCGGTCGCGCTTGCGCGGGGCCAGCGCCCGGAATGGCAATCCCTGCTCGTAACACCTGCGAACCTGACCCGGCTTGCCAACCAGCTGGCCTCGATGCGGGGTGCGGCGATGAAGGTGGGGCAGATGATGTCCATGGACGCCGGAGACATGCTTCCGCCCGAGATTGCAGACATTCTGGCGCGGTTGCGCAATGGGGCCGATTTCATGCCCCCCAAGCAATTGCAAGCGGTGCTGAACGCCGAATGGGGCGCGGGCTGGCGGCAACAATTTGCGCGCTTTGATCCCCGTCCCATCGCGGCAGCGTCGATCGGGCAGGTGCACAAGGCCCGCCTGCGGGACGGGGCAGAGGTGGCCGTGAAGGTGCAGTATCCCGGGGTGCGGCGTGCCATTGACAGCGACGTGGACAACGTGGCCAGCCTCATGCGCCTGTCTGGCCTTGTGCCAAAGGGCATGGATCTTGCGCCGCTTCTGGCCGAGGCGAAAACCCAACTCCACGAAGAGGCAGATTACCTGCGAGAGGCTGCGTCGCTGATGCGCTTCCGGGGCCTGATGGCCGGGCGTCCGGGCTTTGCCTTGCCGGATGTCCACCAGCCCCTGACAACAGCCTCTGTCCTGGTCATGGATTTCATGGAAGGCGTGCCCGTGGAAGAGGCCGTCACTGCCCCCCAGCATGTGCGCGATGGCATCATGGAACGCCTTGTCGGGTTGCTCTTTGACGAGCTCATGGGGTTTCGGCTGATGCAGACAGACCCGAACTTTGCAAATTACCGCTGGCAGCCGGAGGAAGACCGGCTTGTGCTGTTGGATTTTGGGGCCACCAGAGAGGTCCCGCCGGCGCTTGCGGAAGGCTATCGCGGCTTGATGCGGGCCGGCATGGCGGCGGACCGCGCGGGCCTGTCCGATGCCGGGTTGGCGCTGGGCTTCTTTGCCGAGGACTCGGCGCAACGGCACAAGGACATGGTGCTGGACATGGTGGAAACCGCCTTCGCAGCCCTGCGCCAAGAGGACGCCTTCGATTTCGCAGGTTCGGCCATACCCGAGACGTTGCGCGATCAGGGCATGGCGATGAGCGCTGAGCGTGATTTCACCCATGTTCCCCCAGCGGAC
>JAKVBK010000038.1 GCA_022447275.1 Oceanicola sp.
GCGCTGCCTGCCTGAGCCGACCGCGCGCTCGCCTGCCTTGATGCGTTCCGCTCCCCTCACAACCCAGCGCAGTGCCGATGGGGTCCGGGCTGCTTTGACAGAGCTGGCACCGTTGCTGGACACGATGGAGATTGGCCCGAAGGCCCGCTACGGCGTGGAGTTGGTGTGCGAGGAAATCCTCACCAATCTGGCGAAATATGGCGGTGTGCCCGCCGGAACGGATCCGCATCTTGCTGACATCGTGACGATCGAACTGGAAGCTCAGGGTGATCATGTCACCCTCACAATCGCGGATCATACCGCGCCGTTTTCCCCCTTTGCAGCGCCGCAGCCAGAGCCCAATGCCGATGTCGCACAGGCGCAAATCGGGGGCTTGGGCTTGTCGCTTGTGCGCCAGACTGCCAGCAGCCTGTCTTATGACAGCAGCGGCGGGCAAAACCGCCTGACGGCTGTGTTCAACGCGGGCTAGGGGCAGGGGCGCAGCCCAAACGGGCTGCCCCCTCTTGTTCTGATTGCTCAGTCGCGGGCAAGTGCTGCCAGAATGCGCGCCCAGCTGCGCATACCTTTGTGAAAGCTCTCTACATCGTACTTTTCATTGGGCGAGTGCAGCTGGTCGTCGTCCTTACCAAAACCGATCAGCATCGCATCCATGCCCACATGCTCTTTGAAATAGCCTGCCACGGGAATCGAGCCGCCACAGCCTATCATCGCGGCCTCAACATCCCATTCCTCGGTCAGGGCCTTGCGGGCCTGCTCGAAGGCGGGATCAGAGGTATCCATTTCGCTGGCAGGGCCTGCGCCGTGGGTCTCAAAGGTGACGGAGCAGTCAGCCGGCAGGGCCGCTTCGATCATGGCGCGCAGGTTGGTGCGGATCGCATGTGGATCCTGCTTGCCCACAAGGCGGAAGCTGATCTTGGCATGGGCTTTGCTGGGTAGGACGGTCTTGAAGCCTGCCCCGGTGTAGCCGCCCCAAATCCCGTTGATCTCGCAGGTGGGCCGAGACCACAGCATTTCCAGCGGCGTGCGATCCTGCTCGCCGGCTGGATCTGACAGCCCGACACCGCCGAGGAAGGCTTTGTGATCGAAATTCAGCCCCTCCCACTGGGCGCGCTGATCATCTGAAAGCTCGGCCACACCATCGTAAAACCCGGGGATCGTCACTCGGCCCGTCTCATCATGGAGATCAGCCAGTACGCGGCTGAGCACCCGGATCGGATTGATCGCAGCCCCGCCGAACGTGCCTGAGTGTAAATCCTTGTCCGGCCCTGTGATCGTGATCTCTTCCTGCAGCATGCCGCGCAGCCGTGTGGTGATCGCGGGCACCCGGTCTGCAAACAGGCCTGTGTCACAGATCAGGGCCAACTCGGCTTGCAGTTCCTCTGCGTGCTCTTTGAGAAAGGGCACAAGCGAAGGCGAGCCGCTTTCCTCTTCGCCTTCGAAAAAGAGCGTGAGCTTGCAGGGCAGGGTGCCATGCACGGCCTTCCATGCCCGGCAGGCCTCCACGAAGGTCATCAACTGCCCCTTGTCATCAGAGGTGCCGCGGCCGCGGATCACCTTGCCTTTCGGCGTGTCCTGTACCTCGGGGTCGAACGGGTCTCGATCCCAAAGGTCCAGCGGGTCGACGGGCTGAACATCGTAGTGACCATAGAACAGCAGGTGGCGGCCACCGCTGCCGCCATGGCCGACCACCATGGGATGGCCGGGCGTGTCGCGCCGCGAGGCATCGAATCCCAAAGAGGTGAGATCCTCGACAAGCCAGTCAGCCGCCTGCCGCACCGGCTCGGCATAGGCCGGATCGGTCGAGATCGACGGGATGCGCAGCAGGTTCATGAGGCGGGCCATTGCGGCGTCCAGATCAGCATCGAGGCGGTCTAGCACCGGGGTGAGAAGGGGATCGGCAGTCACGTGTCAAAAGCTCCTGTGGTCGGTGTTTGGGCTGCACAGTGAGCCAGCCGCGGCGCACTGTCCAGCAGATGGCGGGCGCGGTGGCGCAGGTGGCAACAAGCGGTTAAAACGGTGCAGACCGAAAAAGGAGAGCGTTCATGCTGCGTATAACCGGCGCCCTTGTTGCCCTTAGCCTGCTTGTGCCCTGTGCCGCCTTGGCCGAATTGACGACAAAAGAGGCGCGGAAGCTGATGTTCCGGGAAAAGGGGCGCAGTGTCGTGGTGGCGGATGTGCCGTTTCTGGGCGACGCGGAGCGCAAAGCGCTGGAGGCCTATGCCGCGGAATTCCCCTATTACGGTGCCATGGCGCTCAGCCCCGGTGACCCTGCCGACAGTGGCTCTGCGGTGGCTTTGTCGAACTATCATTCGCCACAGGATGCAGAGAGGGCAGCCCTTGCTGCTTGCGAAGCGCGGCGAAAAACCGGCGCGGCCTGCGTCATCATCGCGACCGTTACTCCGCGCCGCTACAAGGCGCGCGATCTCACCTTGTCGGTGGAGGCCACAGGTGTGCTGAAAGGCGCCTTTCGCAAGTTGGAGGCCCCGAAGGCCTTTGCGGTGTCGCCTGCCACGGGCGCTTGGGGCTTTGCGCGTGGCGACGGGGGGCGGGCACTGGAGCAGTGCAATGCAAAGACTGGCGGTGCGAAAGATTGCAAAATTGTGGTGGCAGACCGCTGAAATCTGTCTGATGGGCGCCCCTGCGCGCCATGGTCGCAGCGCGACAGAACGGCACGCAGATGCGGAGGCATGCCGCGACGGCGTCGCTTAAGTGTCTGTTACCATGACGGAAAGTTTCCTAAGCGGTCTCTGGCTTGAACAACAGGGTGTGATTTGCATTCAGGCCGCACCAATGCGAGGGACGGGCCCACTGTAAAACGCAAACTCACACCCTATTGTCATGTTGAGACAAAACACATAACATTTTTGGAATGTGAGAGACGAGGAAGCGCAGCTGTGACTTTGACCACGGTGAATGCCAACAAGATCGACGCCGCATTGGACCGCCTTCATGAAGAAGGCCGCTACCGCACCTTTATCGACATCGAACGTCGCAAGGGTCAGTTCCCCAGCGCCGTCTGGCGTCGCGAAGATGGCACCGAACAGGATATCACTGTTTGGTGTGGCAACGACTACCTGGGCATGGGCCAGCACCCGGTCGTGGTGTCGGCCATGCAGGAAGCTCTCGAGGCAACGGGCGCGGGCTCTGGCGGCACGCGGAACATCTCGGGCACGACGGTGTATCATAAGCGTCTTGAGGCCGAACTGGCGGATTTGCACTGCAAAGAGGCCGCTCTTCTGTTCACCTCCGCTTATATCGCAAATGACGCTACGCTGAGCACGTTGCCGAAACTGCTGCCCGGCCTGATCATCTACTCCGACGAATTGAACCATGCCTCGATGATCGAGGGCATTCGGCGCAATGGCGGGGCAAAGCGGATCTTCCGTCACAACGATCTCGACCATCTGCGCGCCCTGTTGGAAGCCGATGATCCTGATGCGCCCAAGCTGATCGCGTTCGAATCGATCTATTCGATGGACGGTGATTTCGGCCCGATCGAGGCGATCTGTGATCTTGCGGATGAATTCAACGCCCTGACCTATATCGACGAAGTGCACGCGGTTGGCATGTATGGCCCGCGCGGCGGCGGTGTGGCAGAGCGCGATGGCCTCGTCGACCGGATCGATATCATCAACGGCACCTTGGCCAAGGCCTACGGGGTGATGGGGGGCTATATTGCCGCCTCTGCAAAGATGTGCGACGCCATCCGCTCCTATGCGCCGGGCTTCATCTTCACGACGTCGCTGCCCCCAGCGGTTGCTGCGGGCGCTGCTGCCTCTGTTGCTCACCTGAAAACCGACCAGGCGCGCCGCGATGCGCACCAGCTGGCCGCCCGCATCCTCAAGACGCGGCTCAAGGGCCTTGGCCTGCCGATCATTGATCATGGCAGCCACATTGTGCCGGTGATCGTGGGCGATCCGGTTCACACCAAGATGCTGTCGGACATGCTGCTCGAAGATCATGGCATCTACGTGCAGCCGATCAATTTCCCCACAGTGCCGCGGGGCACGGAGCGCCTGCGCTTTACCCCGTCCCCGGTGCATGAGCCGAAAATGATCGATGGGCTGGTTAAGGCAATGGACGCGCTCTGGTCCCACTGCGCTTTGAATCGGCAAGACCTGGCCGGTTAGCGACTTTTGATCTGATCCTTCTCGCAGAACGTGTTATACTCTCAGGAATATCTGCGAGTCGCTGCCACACGACTCGCGGCGATTGGGGAAAAAACACGTTGCGAAACAGCGGTTCGAGCAGATGATCGGGCGTCGAGATAAGACGCTTGAAGAGAAGTCAGAGGAGAAGCCCAAGGGCTTTGACGACTTCGACTTCAAGCTTGGCGACATGATGCGCGGCGAGCGTGCGACCCTCGGAAAGTCGCTGCTCGACGTTCAGCGTGACCTCAAAATTAAAGCCGCCTACATCGCCGCAATCGAAAATGCTGATGCTGATGCCTTTGAAACAAAAGGGTTTATCGCCGGCTATGTGCGCTCCTATGCGCGCTATCTGAACATTGATCCCGAATGGGCCTATGAAACCTTCAGCCGCGAGTCCGGCTTTGCACTTGGCAATGGGCTGGAGCGCGCGAAGACAAAAGCCTCGCCGGCAGCCCCGCTTTTGGCCGCGTCCAAGAACGACGCAACCTTCGGAAGCGAGCTTGGCGGGGCGCTGAGTTTCACGCCGCAATCGGATGGCATTCTGGCGCGAATCGAGCCCGGCGCAGTTGGTTCGATTCTGGTGATGCTGACGCTGCTGGGCGCCATCGGGTATGGGGCGGTGTCTGTTTTGCACGAAGTTCAGCAAGTGCGGGTGACCCCAATGGAGTCTGCACCGGGTGTCTTGGCTGAGCTTGATCCGCTGCAGGATCTCGAGCCTGTCGCCGATGCGACCGCCTTTAATGCACCGAATGCCCTCGTTGCACCTGAGGCACTGAACCGTCTGTACCGCCCGCAGGCGCTGGATGTGCCGGTGATGACCCCCCGCGACGGGCCCATCGCTGCACTTGATCCGCAGCAAGTTGGCGTCTTGTCCGCCCGCACCGATACCCTGCCCACGATCGAGACTGGCGCACCTGGCGAAGGCTCTGCTTTGGGCCGCGCACTGGCCGATCAGTCCACCGGCTCCGCCGGGGCGCAAGGGCCGATTGTTCTGGCCGAAAATGCGCCGGAGGTGATGCTGGTCGCGGTGGATGAGGCCTGGGTGCGCGTGCGCGATGCGGATGGCTCGATCCTCTTGGAGAAAATCCTGCAAGCGGGTGACAGTTTCGTTTTGCCGCGCACCGAGCGCCCGGCAACCCTGCGCGCCGGTGCCGCGGGCAATCTGTATTTCATGGTCAACGGGGAAACATACGGGCCGGCCGGCAGCACCGGAGCTGTCGTTTCAAATGTTGCGCTCTCCTCCGATGACCTGACCCAGACCTTTGCGAAGGTCGACGAGGCAGAAGGCGCCCAAAGCCGCGCTGCCGTGCGGTTCGCCGAGGCCGCTCTTTTGGAAAATCTCAGCGAAGAAAGCCAATGATTGGGGCCTCGGTGCAGGCTGCCGCATTGTCAGAATGAAAACTTGGCTTTACACCTAGCATATGAGTAGTGTCATCTTGAGTTGACAGAAGGACTGTCAAGCATGTCGATCAATCACGTTCGCCCCTGGCGCAATATTTACCGCCGGGAAAGTCGCCAGATCTCCGTAGGCCCCGTTCCCGTGGGCGGTGATGCGCCGATTTCGGTGCAAACCATGACGAACACCGTCACGACGGATGTGAAAGGCACGATCGAACAGGTGAACCGATGCGCCGAGGCCGGGGCCGACATCGTGCGGATTTCCGTGCCGGACAAGGATAGCTCTGCGGCGCTCAAGCAGATTATCCCCGAGGTGTCCGTTCCGATCGTGGCAGATATCCACTTCCACTACATGCGGGGGGTTGAGGCAGCCGAGGCGGGCGCAGCGTGTCTGCGGATCAACCCGGGCAATATCGGCTCTGAGGCCCGCGTGCAGGAGGTGATCAAGGCCGCACGGGACAACAACTGTTCCATGCGCATCGGGGTCAATGCTGGCAGCCTCGAAAAGCATCTGCTCGAGAAATACGGCGAGCCGACCCCGGATGCGATGGTGGAAAGCGGCTTGGATCACATCAAGATCCTGCAAGACAACGACTTTCACGAGTTCAAGATTTCCTGCAAGGCGTCCGACGTGTTCATGGCCACCGCGGCCTACCAGAAATTGGCCGATGCAACGGATGCCCCGATCCACCTTGGGATCACTGAGGCAGGCGGGCTGACGTCGGGCACGATCAAATCCGCAATCGGGCTTGGTAATCTGCTCTGGATGGGCATCGGGGATACGATCCGCGTCAGCCTGTCGGCAGACCCCGTCGAGGAGGTGAAGGTCGGCTATGAGATTCTCAAGTCGCTCGGGCTGCGCCATCGCGGGGTGAATATCATCTCCTGCCCGTCCTGTGCCCGGCAGGGCTTTGACGTGATCAAAACGGTTGAGGCGCTGGAAAAGCGGTTGGAGCACATCAAGACGCCCATGAGCCTGTCGATCATTGGCTGCGTTGTGAATGGGCCCGGTGAGGCTTTGATGACCGATGTGGGCTGGACGGGCGGCGGTTCAGGCCACGGGATGGTCTATCTGGGCGGCAAGCAAAGCCACAAGATGTCTAATGATGACATGGTCGAGCACATCGTCGAACAGGTTGAAGCGAAAGCGGCCGAGTTGGATGCCAAGGCCATCAGTGACGCAGAAGCCGAAATCATAGAGCCCGCGGAGTAGCGTCTGCGCGGGCGCGTACTGGCCCTTCCGGGCCCGACGGCAAAGTGCTGCCCCCTGCGCCGACTGCGGCACCTCAATCCTCACGTAAGAGCGAAGGACGTCTGCGCATTGCTGCCCGGCGTCCATTTCACATCTGCGCCTGGTTATCGGCGTCTATGGCATAAAAAAACCGCCGCTTCGGTGGGAGGAGGTACCGAAGCGGCGGTCATTGCCCGACCCCTAGGGAGGAGAAGAGGGGCGGGTATTCGGATGCACCCTCAGAGGTGCAGGTGGTCGCGGAACACGAAGCGCGCGATATCGGCGCGTTGAAGGCCGCGTTCCGCCAGTTGTTCGTCGCTCAGGGCCGAAAGGGCCGCAGCTTGCTTCACGCGGGGGTCATTTTCGGCCACGCGGATGCAGTAGTTCCAAAACGCAGTGAACGGGGTCGCCAGAATCTGGAGCAGGCTGGGGCTGGCAACATGGGTGTCGATCGCGGCCATCATGGTCTCCTTGGCGTGTTGCGTTCTGAGCGTTGCGCTCTGTGTTAAGGGGAAATTAAGCATTTGCCGCGCTGCAGCAACCATCAGTTTTGCATTGCCGCATTGCGCCAGGAACATAGCTTTCACCGTTGCCCTAAGGGCAGATGACGGAACAAAAAAAGCCGCCGCCCTATGTATGGGGCGGCGGCCTCACGAAGGCTGTGGTGCTGAAGGGCCTACCCGTCGGAGCGGGCCTCTTCCACGATCAGACGCATCTGTTCGAGCGGCACGTAGCCGCGCACCATGTCACCGGCCATGACAAAGCTGGGTGTTCCCGAGATATCCATGGCACGCGCCAAGGCCCGGTTGCGTTGCAGCACGCGCTCCACGTCGTCAGATGTGGTCTGGGCGAGGATTGCCGCACCATCGAGGCCCAGATCAGCGGCCAGACGATCGAGGCTGGCCGGACTAATCTCGCCGCGCAGCCCCATGAGCGCATCATTGACAGAGGCATAGGCCGCATCCCCTGCCACCAGCTTTGCCGCCAGTGCAAAGCGCGATGCAAGATCAGACTGGGGCCCGAGGATGGGCAGTTCCTTCACGATCAGCCGGATATTGCCGTCGCTTTCCAGAAGCTCTTTGACTTCTGGATGCGCGCGCTTGCAGTAGCCGCAGCGGTAGTCGAGGAATTCGACGATCGTGATGTCGCCATCGGGATTGCCACCGACCCAGTCATCGGGGCTTTCAAACAGCTCTGCTGCGTTCTGCGACACAAGCAGCACATCCCCTTCCGCCTGCGCCTCGGCCTGGCGTTGTTCCAGAACGGCGATCGCCTCCATCAACACCTCCGGATTTTCCAGCAGGTAGGCGCGCACTTCGGCACGGAAGGCCGTGCGTTCTTCATCGGTGAGGGCGGTCAGGTCCTGTGCCGCGAGGGGCAGGGCTGTCGCCAGGGCGACCCCGGCGGCAAGTGTCAGGCGTGTCAGCATTCTAGGGTTTCCTTTCGGCAAGGCGGTCCGCCGCATCGGCGATGTCCATGGCTCTTTGCCACGAGGCAGAGCCCCGGGGCAACTGGCCCGCCGCGCGGCGGGCATGAATTCCGGCAGTTTCGAGCCGCCCGGTGAGGGCGTAACGCTCGGCAGTGGCAAGGCTGGCCTGAGCGGGCTGGCCTTGTTTGGCATAGGCTACGGCAAGATCCCGCAGCAGGCGTGGGTTGCGCCGATCCCGGGCGCGCGCCTTTTCCAGAACACGCAGCGCCTCTGCCGAACGTCCGGCGGCGAGCAGGGCTGCGCCATGCCCGGCGGCGATCAGGGGTTCTTTCGGGGCCAGGGATGCGGCTTTGCGATAGGCGGCCGCCGCATCGCCAAACCGGCGGGCGCCCATCAGGATCAGCCCCCGCAATTCATGGGCGTAGGCATCATTGGGCCTGCGCGCGATCAGCTTGCCGATCTCGCCCAGAGCCTTTGGCGCATTGGCCTGCCGATGATAGGCATAGGCCCGGCCCACCAGCGCCGCGTCGGATGTGTCCTTGGCCTTGAACTTGCGCAAAGTGTAGCGCGGGGCGCGGATATGGGCTGTCAGCTTGGCCTGCACGCGGGCGTACCAATAAGCGGCTTCGGGGGCAGGGGGGCTATCGTCGCTATAGGCGGCAGCATAGCCGCGGATCGCACGCAGCCGCTCACGCGAGAGCGGGTGGGTGCGCACATAGGGATCCTGACGCGCCGCCGACAGCACCTCCTGCCCCTCGAAGATTTCCATAACATCAGCCAGAGCGCTTGGGTCTATTCCTGCGCGGGTCATGTAGCGGACAGCGGATTGGTCGGCGGCGGATTCTTCACCCCGCGTATGGCTGAGAAACCGGCCCTGCGCCGACGCGATGCTGCCCGCACCAATAGCCGCGCCCAGCCGGGAATCGCTTGCGGCCGCAAGACCGGAGGCAATCATGCCGAAGAGCGCCGCGTTTCGGGCGGCTCGGGCATTGCCCGCGCGCCGTGTCAGGTGACCGTTTGCGATATGAGCCACCTCATGGGCAATCACCCCCTGCAGCATTTCGGGGCGCTTCATCTTCAGGATCAGGCCGGAATGGATGAAGACCGAACTGGAATCGACCACGAATGCGTTCAAGCTGTCATCCTGGATCACCATAATGCGCACTTGGCCCGCGGACAGGCCCGCAGCCGAGATGATCGGCCGGGCCAGTTCGCGCAGGGCGCGCTCCATCTCTGCATCTCGCAGGATCGTGATCGCTGCCGCAGGCAAAGATGACAAAACTGTGCCCAACAGGGCAAGCAGTGCGAGGAAGGCGCGCAGGCGCATTGACCTTCCCTCCTGTGATTGGTTCAACGCTCACAGCAGCCTAAGGAGCGGTTGATGCGGAATTCAAGCCGAAGTGGGGTTGATCCCTTCATCGTGATGGATGTCATGGAGGCCGCCCGGCAAGCGGAAGCGGCCGGGCGTCGGGTGATCCACATGGAAGTGGGTCAGCCCAGCACCCCGGCGCCAGCGGGCGCACGGGCGGCGTTGACCCAAGCCATGGGGGCGGATGCTCTTGGCTACACGGTGGCGCTGGGGCTGCCTGCTTTGCGGGCCCGCATCGCCCGGCTTTACACTGATTGGTACGGGCTCGACATCAATCCCGAGCGCATTGTGGTGACGGCGGGCGCGTCAGGTGCGTTTGTTCTGGGCTTCACGGCGCTGTTTGATGCCGGGGCGCGGGTGGCACTGGGCGCGCCGGGCTATCCCTCGTACCGCCAGATCCTCAAGGCGCTGTCGCTGACCCCGGTGGCGCTGGAAACGGCACTTGAAAACAGGTTGCAGCCTGTGGCGGGCGATGTGCCTTCGGATGTGGATGGGCTGATCGTGGCTTCGCCTGCGAACCCATCCGGAACCATGCTGGATCGTGCCGCGTTGTCCGCGCTGATCACGCGCTGCCATGATATCGGCGCCAACTTCATCTCTGACGAAATTTATCATGGCATCCAGTATGAGGGCCGCGCGATCTCGGCGCTCGAAGTGTCTGACGACATCCTCGTGATCAATTCCTTCTCCAAGTATTTCTCGATGACGGGTTGGCGCGTGGGCTGGATGGTGGTGCCTGAAAGCGACATTCGCGTCTATGAGCGGTTGGCGCAGAACATGTTCATCTGTCCGCCCCATGCCAGCCAGGTGACGGCGCTGGCCGCGCTGGACTGCACCGAGGAACTGGACGCCAATCTGGAGGTCTACAAAGCCAACAGGGCTTTGATGATCGAGAAGTTGCCGGCCGCCGGTTTGCCGGATTTTGCCCCCCCGGACGGGGCTTTCTACATCTACGCGGACGTGTCGCGCTGGACTGATGACAGCCGCAGCCTGGCCGCCGAAATCTTGGATGAGGTCGGTGTGGCCGTCACGCCCGGTCTCGATTTTGATGCGGTGCGCGGGCATCAGACCTTGCGCCTGTCCTATGCGCGCTCCACGGAGGATATCGAAGAGGGTATCGCCCGGCTCGCGCGCTTTTTTGCCAAGCGGGAGCCGCGCCAATGAGCCTGTTGCGAAGCCTGATGATCGTGCTGGCCGCTTGTTTCGGCCTGACAGCGCAAGCGCAGACCACCGTGCCCGGCGGGCAGGGGTTTGGCGCGGTTGCCCGTGTTTTGATGGATGAAACCGGCCAACGGGGCACTTGGGGCGGGGCGGAAGTCTCGCTTGGGATGAGCCAAGCGGTGCCTTTCCGTGTGCACACGCTTGATAATCCGCGCCGCATCGTCATGGATTTCCGGGATGTCGATTTCGCCTCTGTTCCCTTCGCCGACCTTGAGGCGGCTCTTGTGGATGGCGGGCGCATTACGGGGCTGCGCGCGGGTCCGTTTCGCCAGGGCTGGTCACGGCTGGTGTTGTCGATTGCGGAGCCTCTGACGATTGACACGGTCGCCCTGCAAACCCGCGACGGTGACGCGGCGGTGCAGTTAAATGTCGTGCTCGAGCGGGTCACCGGGCCGGAATTCGCAGCCGCGACAGGGCCCATCCTGTCCGATCTGTTCCGCACCGAGGAAGCTTTTGCCACAGACCCTGACGGGACGGCCGATCAGGCTGGAGGCAACCGCCTGCGCATCCTGCTCGATCCCGGCCATGGTGGCATCGATCCCGGTGCAATCGTCGGCGATACGGAAGAGGCGGATATTGTTCTGGCCTTTGCCCGCGAGGCCCGCGATATCCTGCGTCGCCGGGGCCATGACGTGGCCCTGTCGCGGGGGGATGATACCTTCGTGAGCCTTGAGGGGCGCATTGCCGCTGCCCGTCATTTTCGCGCAGATATCTTCATCTCGATCCATGCGGACTCGCTAGAGGTCGGGCGGGCGAACGGGGCTCAGATTTATACCCTTGCCGAAACTGCTTCCTCACAGGCCTCACGCCTTTTGGCAGAGCGGCACCGCCGCGACGATCTGCTCTCCGGGGTCGATCTGGAAGCCACCGATGACGCGGTGGCCACCGCTTTGATGGAGATCGCCCGTCGCGAAACGGCCCCCCGGACCGATGCTTTGGCGGATGCGCTTGTGGATGCGTTCCGCGCCAATGGGGTGCAGCTGCATAAATCCCCCCGGGAATCCGGAGCGTTCGCCGTGCTGAAGGCGCCCGATATGCCTGCCTTGTTGCTGGAGTTGGGCTTCATGTCCTCCCCCGATGATCTGGCGCGGCTGCAAGACCCGGCCTGGCGCAGCAACACGGCCCGTGCAGTTGCCGTTGGGATCGAGGATTGGCTGTCGCGCGATGCAACGCTGAAAGCTCTGCGTCGGCGCTGATTGGCTGGATACCCCGCCAATTTCGGCCCAAATCCGCACAATTTGGTGGAACACAACCGCGTGACATAGCGGCACGGGCCCGCTCAGAGGCCCCGTATGATTTTGACCGGGCCGAACAGCTCCCATATAAGCAGGGACTACGGAGGCATCCGCCTCCACCCCATTGCCGTGCCCCGGAGGCGCAACGACCCCATGATCCGCTTCGTGACGAATATCTTTGGTGCGCTGTTTGCGCTTTGCGTCAACGGGGCGCTGTTTGCCGGTGTGATGATCGTTGCCATCTTCCTGACCTATGGCCGCGATCTGCCAAACCACCAGCAGCTGGCGCAATATGCCCCGCCCACCATCAGCCGGATCTATTCCGGTGAGGGCCGTTTGATCGATGAATTCGCGCGGGAACGGCGGCTGTTTGCGCCGGCCGAGGATATTCCCGATATCGTCAAGCAGGCCTTCATCTCGGCCGAAGACAAGAACTTTTACACCCATCAGGGATTTGACGTGAAAGGCATCGTGTCTGCGGCAGTAGACGCGCTGCAGGGGGGGCGCTTGCGCGGGGCCTCGACCATCCCGCAGCAGGTTGTGAAAAACTTCCTGCTCTCCTCGGATCGGACCGCGGAGCGCAAGATCAAGGAACTGATCCTGTCGGTGCGGCTGGAAAACACGGTCAGCAAGGAAAAGATCCTCGAGCTGTATCTCAATGAGATTTACCTCGGCCAGAATTCCTACGGGGTGGTGGCCGCCGCGCAGACCTATTTCAACAAGACACTGAGCGAGTTGAACGCCCAGGAGGCCGCCTACCTTGCCTCCCTGCCCAAGAGCCCGTCAAACCGTCACCCGGTGCGCGATCTGGAAGATGCCTTGTTCTGGCGCAACAACACCCTGCGTCTGATGTTCGAGAATGGCTACCTCAGCGAAGAGGACTATGAAACGGCCCGCGACGCCCCGCTTTTGAGCGTTCAGAACGGCGATTTCCCATCCTTCCGCGAGCAACTGCCACCGCGCGATTATTTCACCGATGAGATCCGCCGTCAGCTGTCGCGCAACTTCGGCGAGGAAGAGTTCTTTGGCGGGGGGCTTGCGATCCGGGCCACCGTCGACCCAGAGCTGCAACGGGAAGCAGCCACTGCCCTCCGGACGGGCCTCGAAGCCTTTGACCGCGAGCAGGGCACATGGCGGGGCACCGGCGAAACGGTTGATGTTGCCACCCTGTCAGATGATGCGGCATGGCGCGCGGCACTGTCAGAACTGCGCGTGGCCCGTGACATCGACCTTGAGGGGCGTTGGTACCCGGCGGTTGTGCTGGATGTTGCCGAACAGGCGCTCACCGTCGGCGTAGAGGGCATCGAAGCTCCGGGCACCGTGCCCCGCGAGGATATCCGCTGGATCTCGGGGGATTTCTTCGACAATTTCGCGCCCGGTGATGTGGTGCATGTGCGGCGGCCCGACGCAGCAGAAGCCGAAAGCGCACAATGGTCTGTGCGCCAGGTGCCTGAGGTGCAGGGCGCCTTCATGGCTATGGATGTGAATACGGGCCGCGTGATTGCCATGCAGGGGGGCTTTTCCTACCAGGCATCGGTGTTCAACCGCGCGACACAGGCCACCCGCCAGCCCGGATCCGCGTTCAAGCCGCTGGTCTATGCGGCTGCGCTCGACAGTGGCTACACCCCTGCAACGATCGTGATCGACGCCCCGATTGAGATCAACACACCCCAGGGTGTTTGGCGTCCCAAGAACGCTTCCAACAAATTCTATGGGCCAACGCCCTTGCGCACCGGCATTGAACAGTCGCGGAACCTGATGACGATCCGTCTGGCTGAGGAACTGGGTATGGACACGGTGGCGCGTTACTCGAACCGCTTCGGCGTCTACGAGGATATGGGCCCCTATCTTGCGAACTCGCTGGGTTCTGAGGAAACGACGCTGTTCAACATGGTGTCGGCCTACGCCATGTTTGCAAATGGCGGCGAGCGCGTGGAGCCCACCTTGGTGGACCGTGTGCAGGATCGGTGGGGCACCACCGTCTATCGCCATGATGATCGCACCTGCGTGGATTGTACCAGCCCCAGCCTGCCCGCAGGGCAGCCGCCCCGCATTGAGAGCGAGCGCAAGCAGGTGATCGATCCGATTACGGCCTATCAGCTTACGTCCATGATGACGGGGGTTGTCTCACGGGGCACGGCCCGCGGACGGGTCAATCTCGATGTGCCCGTTGCCGGCAAGACAGGCACCACCAACGACGCCAAGGACGTTTGGTTTGTGGGCTTTACCTCCACGATCGCAGCGGGCTGCTATATCGGCTATGACCAGCCGAAATCCCTCGGCCGGGGGGCATCCGGCGGGCGCATGTGCGCGCCGGTGTTCAACAGCTTCATGCAGAAGGCCACCGAAAAGATGGGCGGCGGCAATTTCCGGGTGCCAGATGGGGGCCAGTTCATCAAGATTGACCGGTTTACCGGTGGTCGTCTGGCCAATGATGCGGCGGGCGAGCATGTGGTGGCCGAGTATTTCCGCGAAGGCGAAGAGCCGGTCTTTGGTCTGGGCGCCATGATTGATGGCGGGTTCGGAATGGGGTCCAACCTGCCGTTGTTTGATCGCGGCGAAGCAGATGTGGAGCCGGGCCAAACCGTCACGACTTCCAGCGGCCGCACCGTCACGATTGGGCCCAAGGCCAGCTTTGGCACCCTCAGCTCGGGCGGGCTCTACTAACTGGCGCTTCCGCACTGCGTTTGTGCTCTGGCGTGTTGGGCGGATGTCGGCAAGCCTGCCCTTGAAGGGGCAGGGCGGCCACGGTATCACCGGGGCTCAAACGAACCCGAGGGGCCCCGAGCCATGCGCGCAGACGCTCAGAACAACGTCGACAAGATCCAGAAATCACTGGCGCTTCTGGCCCAGCGGATGGACCGCGAAACCGCGCCCCATCGGCTTGAGGAATTCAATGCGCGGGTCGAGGACCCCGGACTGTGGGATGATCCGGCGGCGGCCCAGAAACTGATGCGCGACAGGCAGGCCCTCGTGGATGCCATGAAGTCTTACGATGATCTCCATCAGGAGGTTGAAGACAATGTCGAGCTGATCGAGCTGGGCGAAATGGAAGACGATGCGGATGTCGTTGCAGAGGCCGAAGCGGCCCTTGCAGCCCTTGTCGAGGTTGCCGCAGCCAAGGAGTTGGAGGCCCTTCTCGATGGGGAGGCGGACGCCAATGACACGTTCCTTGAGATCAACTCAGGGGCGGGCGGTACCGAGGCCTGTGACTGGGCCCAGATGCTGCAGCGCATGTATGTGCGCTGGGCAGAAAAGCGCGGCTACAAGGTGGAATTGCAGTCAGAGGAAGCGGGCACCGAGGCGGGCATCAAATCCTGTGCCTACAAGATTTCCGGTCACAATGCCTATGGCTGGCTGAAATCCGAAAGTGGTGTGCATCGCCTCGTGCGGATCAGCCCCTTCGGCAAAGGCACCCGCGAGACATCCTTTGCCTCTGTCTGGGTCTATCCGGTGGTGGACGACAATATCGAGATCGAAGTGAACCCGGCTGATATCCGCATCGACACCTACCGGTCGTCCGGGGCCGGTGGCCAGCATGTCAACACCACCGATTCGGCGGTGCGGATCACCCACCAGCCCACGGGCATCGTGGTGACCAGCTCGGAAAAATCCCAACACCAGAACCGCGACATTGCCATGAAGGCGCTCAAATCCCGTCTGTACCAGCTGGAGTTGGACCGGCGCACAGCGGACATCAACGCCGCCCATGAAGCAAAGGGCAGTGCCGGTTGGGGCAACCAGATCCGCTCCTACGTGCTGCAGCCCTATCAGATGGTGAAAGACCTGCGCACCAATCACGAAACCTCTGATACGCAGGGCGTGCTGGACGGCGATCTCGATAAGTTCATGGCCGCAACGCTGGCGCAGGATGTGGCAGGCAAGAGCCGCGCGGAAGCCCAGTCGGAATAATACCACGCTCATGTCATTGCGCCCGTCAGGGCCTTCCGGTGCTGACTTGTCCGTGAGCTGACGGGTTGCCCATGCTATCCCGGCTGTTTTTCCAGATTTTCATGAGCGGCGTCCGGGGCCTTGCGTGCGGTCCATCGCTGCGGTTCAACTGGCGGTGCAAGCATCGTTGGGGGAGCCAGACATGACATCCGGAAACAGCACGCAGCGCATGCGTGACACGCTTGATGCGATCGATGCCTGGAACGGACGCCTCAACGCCATTGTTGCGCTGCGCGACGCGGAGGCGCTGCTGGCTGAGGCCGCCCAAGCCGATGCAACAGAGGCCACAGGGCCGCTGCATGGGGTGCCCATCGCGGTGAAAGACCTCGTGCGCACGAAGGGCATTGCCACGACTCTTGGCTCGCCCCTCTTTGCCGACAATGTGCCCAGTATCGACGACGTTCTGGCCGCGCGGCTTAAGGCGGCAGGGGCCATCGTGATTGGCAAAACCAACGTGCCGGAATTCGGTCTGGGTTCGCACAGTACGAACCCGGTCTATGGGGTTACGCGCAACCCCTACGATCCCAGTCGCACCGCCGGCGGTTCTTCGGGCGGCGCTGCGGCGGCGCTGGCCACGGGCATGCTGGATTTTGCAGATGGCTCCGACATGATGGGTTCCCTGCGCAACCCGGCGGGCTGGAACAATACCTACTCTCTGCGCCCCACGATTGGCCTTGTGCCATCAGAGCCTGAAGGCGATGTCTATTCCAACACGCTCTCCACTTTGGGGCCGATGGCGCGCACGCCCCGGCAGTTGGCCCAGCTGTTGGATGTGATGGCGGGCCCGGATCGGGGCCAACCCCTGTCTCGCCCGGCCCAGCCGCTGTCTGGCCAGCTAGAGGGCGCCACGTTGAAGGGCATTCATTTCGGGTTGCTCAATGACTGGGGGGGCGCGTTTCCCTACGAGGATGGCATTTTCGAAACGGTGCATGATGCCTGCGCAAAAATGGCTGGCGCGGGTGCAAAAATCACTGCGATCGCGCCGCCCTTTCCGGCTGCGCACTTGTGGCAGTCCTGGACGGATCTGCGCAGTTTCGCCGTGGCGACAAAGATGCGGCCGCTCTATGAAGATGCCCGCAAACGGGCACTGCTCAAGCCTGCCGCTATCTGGGAGATTGAACGGGGGCGGGCGCTCAGCGCCTTGGACCTGCAAACCGCCACAAGCCTGCGCTCGGAGGCTTTCCGAGCCTTGATGGCGGTGTTCGACAAGGTGGATGCGCTGATCTTGCCAACCGCACAGATGTGGCCGTTTCCGGCCGAGTGGGCCTATCCCGAACAGATCGGCGACACCGAGATGGACACCTATCATCGCTGGATGGAGGTTGTCGTGCCGGTGTCGCTTCTGGGGTTCCCGGCCGTCACGGTTCCGGCAGGCTTCTCCGATACGGGACTGCCCATGGGGATGCAGATTTTCGCCCCGATGGGCAGTGATGCCGCCCTGTTGCGCGTTGCAGAGGCCTGGCATCGCACGGTTGATTTCGCGGGGATGGCCCCGGCGCGCTGAACGCAAGCATGCCGCAATGAAAAAGGCGTCACGCGCGGAGCGTGACGCCTTTCTGTTCAGCGGCCGAGGGCGGCAAAGCCGCTGCCCCTGCTTGCCGGATCACTCAGCTTTCGCAGCTTTTGCCTTGGCGGGCGATGCGGGGGACAACGGGTCGTCCTGGCGCTGCACGGAGCCTTCGAAATGCGCGCCGCTTTCGATCGCGATGGTCTTGTGGATGATGTCGCCTTCCACGCGCGCGGTGGAGGTCAGGCGCACCTTCAGGCCGCGCACACGGCCAACAACGCGGCCGTTGACCACCACATCATCGGCGACGATCTCGCCGCGCACCGTGGCGCCTTCGCCCACGGTCAGAAGATGGGCGCGCACGTCGCCTTCGACGGTGCCTTCCACCTGAATGTCACCGGTGGTCTTGAGGTTGCCCGTCACGATCAGATCTGAGGACAGCACCGATGCGGGCGGCTTTGCCTTCGGGGCGACAGGCTTGCTGTCGAGGCTCGGTTTGGGCGCTGCGGGTGCAGCAGATGCGGTGGGCGCGGCGGTGCCTTCTTCAGGCTTGGCGGGGCCGGGCTCATTGATGCGGCTTTTAGAAAACATCTCTTCCTGCCTTGATAAATTTCATCGGGTTGACGGGTCTGCCCCCAACACGCACTTCGTAGTGCAGGTGGGTGCCGGTTGATCGGCCAGTGTTTCCCATATCACCGATCCTATCCCCGCGCGAGACCCTTTGGCCTTCGACAACGCGGATTCTCGACATATGGGCATAACGGGTTTCGATGCCGAACTCGTGTTGGATCTTAACGAGGCGGCCATAGCCAGATTGCCACCCCGCATAGGTAACCACACCGTCGGCCGTAGTGTAGATCGGGGTGCCGGTTGGGCCAGCGAAGTCAGAGCCATTGTGCATCCGGCCCCAGCGCATGCCGAAGCCAGAGGTATACCGCACCGCTGAGTTGACAGGCATGGCAAAAGGCGCCCGCTCGGCCACTGCGCGGAAGCGGTTCATGCGGTCGAGGCCTTCCAGAATCTGGTTGGCGCGCATGGTTTCGGGATCGATCGGCAACCCCTTCGTTGAGAAGGCGATTGGGGTCATGGGGCCGCCCGCGCCATTATAGCCCTGCCGCACGGTGTTGAGCAGTTGCTCCGGGGGCAGGCCCGCATCCCTGAACATCTTGTTGAGCGGCTCGATGGACACGCTGACGGCCTGCTCAAGCTGTGTGAAGATGCGATCATTGCGATCGAGCAGAAGCTCTTTTTCAAAGGCAATCTCTTCGACTGCAGCGGCAGCGGCGGCCGCAGCGGCGGAAGCATCGTCACGCTCGGCAGCGGTGTTGTCGAGCGCATTGGCCATGACTTCGAGCGTTTCGATCATGTGCGGGGGCAGGGTGTCGACCGCGTCCAACCCGTCGGTTTGCCCGCCCTGCATCACGGCAAGTTCAGCCTCGACACCATCCAGCTCTGCATGGACCTGCCGGAACTTGTCCTGCAGAATCGCCATCGCCGTTTCCATTTCGCGGCGCTTTTCTTCGCTGGCCAGCAATTGGGATTGCATGGTCGATACCGTGCGCAAGGCCGCGGCAAAGCGCTCTTGGGCGGCGAGGGCTTCCATGGCGCGGCTGTCGCGTTCGGCGGCCAGTTCTTCCAAGCGCAGTTCATAGGTTTCCTGATCGCGCACCATCTGCTCGCGGGCGTTGCCAGAGCCGATGCTGTCCATCAGGAGGATGGCGGTGGCCACGATGGCCCACCCGACCAACGCTGCACTCCCGCTCAGGGCGATGGCCTGATGAAACGGGCTGAGCCGGATGAACCGCGTTTCTGTGTCAGAACGCAGAAACAGGCGTTGTTCAGGTAAAAACCGGGACAGGGCCGCATCGAGACGGCGGGCAATGCGCGATTTCAAAGGTCGACCCCCTGTGTGAGTACCACTCTTTCAAGTGTGTCGTGCATGGGTGCACGCAAAGCGCGCGTGCCATTATCCCCCCTGCACACGTGCCGCCCGAGGGGTTTACTATGGGCGCGCTGCGCGCGCAACACGGGCCGATCGGGGCGCAGATCACAATTCTGCATGGGCGAATTCTTGCCGGCAGTGCACAGGCTTGGGGGCACAGGTTCTAGCCCGCGCGCTGTTCGGCCAGTGGCCAGTAAAAATCCGGCGGTATTCCAGCTTCGGCCCGCTTTTCTTCGTTGAAGGGCGGTTTCAGCGCGCCGTGGAAATACTGGCGCACCAGCGCATGGAACCGTTCCTTGGGATCGACGTTTTCACGCCCGCATAAAAAGTGAAACCACTTGGAGCCATAGGCCACATGGCTGACCTCTTCTGCATAAATGACCTTCAGTGCAGCCACGCTTTCCGCATCCTTGGCGCGTTCAAAAATCTCGATCATCCCCGGTGTGACATCGAGGCCGCGGGCCTCCAACACCATGGGCACAACCGCGAGCCGGCCCATGATGTCTTCTGCGGTGTCTTCGGCTGCGCGCCACATGCCGGCATGGGCGGGCAGGGCGCCATAGTGACTGCCAAGCCGCTCCAGAGCGTCACTGACGAGGTTAAAATGCTTGGATTCTTCGTCGGCCGCCCGCACCCAGTCGTCGTAAAATCCGGGTGGAAAGGGCACATGCCCGAAGCGCGCGATGATATCCCAGTGCAAATCCACTGCGTTCAGCTCGATATGCGCAATGGCATGGAGCAGCGCGATGCGGCCCTGCGGACTGCCGGGGCGGCGCCGCGGCACGTCACGCGGATCGAGAAGGTCTGGTTTGTCGGGGCGGGCAGGCCGCAGGGGCGGGGATGCCGTTCCGATTGCAGGTGTTTCGCCTGCGGCGCGGGCCTCTTGCCACTGCGCTGCATAGCGGCGCGATAGGGCGGCCTTGGCGCGTCCGTCCCCCGTGGTCAGAACGTCGACGGCCATCTCTGCCAATGGTTTCATGTTTGCGTCTCTCCGCCTGTGCCGCGCCTGTGCTGATGGCCTGCAGCCGCCCGCCTACAAGGTGGGCGCTGCAGGTGCAAGCTGGCTCAGAGGGCTTGGACAGCCTCGAGCACGGCATCCACATGGCCCGGCACTTTCACCTTGCGCCAGACCTGCGCAATCTTGCCATCGCCATCGATCAGGTAGGTGGCGCGTTCGATGCCCATATAGGTCTTGCCATACATCTGCTTTTCCACCCAAACACCGTAACTTTCACACAGATCACCCTCTCCATCAGAGATCAACGGCACTTTCAGGTCATGCTTGGCGACGAACTTTTCGTGCTTGGCGACCGTATCTTTTGAGGCCCCGATCACCACGGCGCCCGCCGCTTCGAATTGTGCCAGCGCTTCGGTAAATCCGATGGCTTCCTTGGTGCAGCCCGGAGTGTCATCCTTGGGATAAAAGAACAGGACAACCTTTTTGCCCTTCAGGTCAGAAAGCGAAACCGTCTCGCCTCCATCGCGCGGGAGGGAGAAATCGGGTGCGGTATCGCCCGCAACGGGCTCACGGAAAACGGCATCTGTCATCACAGTATCCTCAGGTCGGTGTAAAGCACTGTGCCCCGGCCTTTGGGGCTGCTAGAGTTGTAGTGCTGGGCGCGCGATTAGAAAGGCGAAAAGCCACACCTCGCGCAACCCGGCAGGATGGGGCTGTGCTGCGCGCGCAATCGGGGCAACCCGAGCAGGATATGGGAACACGATGGCGGACAAAGACGCCAAGAATGGACGCAACGATGCGGCAGGGGCTGATGTGCCTGTTTTCGCATCCCGTCGCGCTGGAGATAAGGTTGCTACGCCTGTTTCTGATGGTGCCGCGTCTGAACCCGTGTCCGGATCAGCACAGAGTGCCGTGCAGGCCGACGCAGCCTCGGCGGACACGTCAGCGGCCTTGGAGCGGGCGCAGGCCTCTGAAGATGGCCAAAACGCGCGCTTGTCAGATGTAACTGCGCGGCCTGCGCGCCTCATGCCCCGGCGTCGCGGTTGGCTTGCCTGGCTGGGCAACGGGCTTTTCGAAGTGGCCGTTCTGCTGGCTTTGATTTCTGCTGTTGCCCTTGTCACCCTCAGCGGGCGTGACATTCACCTTCCCAACTGGATGACCGAGCGTGTTGTAAGCCGCCTTGACCAGGACTTGCCCGGCGCTGAACTGAGCATAGACGGGCTCGCCCTGCGGTTCTCGGACCTGTCGACGCCTAGGTTGCAATTCAAAGGTGTCGGGTTGACCTTGCCCGCACAGGCAGACGCCCTGCCCATCGAACTCGTACGCATTCCAGAGATGGAAATCGACGTTGACCGCACAGCCATGCTGAAAGGGCAGTTTCAGCCCGAAGGTCTGCGGATCGCGGGCGCACGTCTTGTGCTGAGCCGGGATGCGGAAGGCGCTTTTGATCTTGGCTTTGGCGGTGCCGCACAGATGGGGGCGCCTGCCAGCCTGTCAGAACTGCTGGCACGGGTGGATGCGGCGTTTCAACAACCGGCTTTGGCATCGATCGAGAAGATTTCCGCAGAGGATATCACGCTCGAGCTTCGGGATGCGCGGGCAGATCGTGTCTGGCTGATTGAACGCGGCAAGGTTGTTCTGTCTCAGAACGCGCAAACCGTTTCAATCGCGGCCTCCCTGGCCCTGCCCGACGCTGCGCCTGACGGGCCCGGCGCGGAGGATCTTGTTCCAGAGGCGCACGTCACAGTGTCAATGCCGCGCGGGGGGCAGGCGGCCTCAGTGTCTGCGCGGCTTGCCCATATACCAGCCCGAGAGATCGCCGCGCAAAGCCCTGCGCTAGCGTTCTTGGCACCGCTGGATGCCCCCGTATCCGGCATGGTGCGGGCGGAGTTGAGCGAAGAAGACGGTGTCGACAGCCTGTCCGGGAAGTTGGAGATCGGCGCGGGCGTTTTGAGGGCGCAAGTAGACCCGGTACCTTTCAACGCCGCACGGGCCTATTTTTCTTATGATCCGGAGCGGGCGCGCCTGACATTTGATGATCTGCGGCTCAGCGGCCCGGTGGTGACGTTTGAGGGCCGCGGACATGCCTTTGTCACAGGAGAGCTTGCTGAATCGCGCCTTCCGGAAAGCCTTGTGGCCCAATTGCAAGGCACGCGGCTGACACTTGATCCAGAAGGGGTATTTGAAACATCTGCGGAGTTTTCGGACGTTGCGGCGGATGTGCGCATCACCCTTGATCCCTTCGCGGTGGATGTCGGCCAACTCACCCTCGTGTCCACCGCAGGCACCGCGGGTGCTTCTGCCAATGACGTGGCGCCACCGCCGACACGGCTGCACGCAAGCGGATATGTGCGGGCCGTGCCGGAGGGGTGGGAGGCCGCGCTGGATGGCAACGTGGAGACTGTGCGGGCCGATGCGGCGCTGGATCTTTGGCCCATGGCGCTGGCCCCGCGGACGCGTGTCTGGCTGACGCAGGCGCTCCAAGAAGCCCGCCTCGATGATTTCCGCGTCGCTCTTCGGGTCGCACCCGATGTGCCGTTGCGGCGGGAAATGACATGGCGCTTTGATGAAACCGTGTTCTCCCCCCTGAAGGAAGGGTTTCCCCCCATCCGAGACGGTGCGGGCTATGCATCGCTGGGCAGCAACGGGTTCACGCTCAGCTTTGAACAGGGCCGGGTGCAAGCCCCCGAGGGGGGCGAAGGCTTGGATCTGTCCGGCAGCGTGTTCCGGGTGCCAGTGCTGGGGGTGCGCCCCGCTCAGGGGGAGCTGGATCTGAAAGCTGAGGGGGACCTGGTGGAAATGCTGTCCATCCTCGATCAGGCGCCTCTGCGGCTTTTACGCGGCGTACCAGAGCAGACGATACTGGCCGATGCAGGCAACGTCAGCCTTCAGGCAAATGTCAGTTGGCCCTTGCGGCCAAAGGTGAAGTTTGAGGACACGGTCGTTTCGGTGCAGGCGGTGCTGCGTGATGTCGTGGCAGAACGCTTGGTGCCGGGCAGAATGCTGACGGCAGAACAGCTGTTTCTTCAGGCGGACAATGCGCTTTTGACACTGAGTGGCCCGGCGCAATTCTCCGGCGTGCCGGTCGAGGGCACGTTCCGGCGCAAGATTGGGCCCAAGGGGGCTGGCACGCCCTCGATCGTCGACGTGACGGCCGAGCTGAGCGATCCCGCCTTGCGGGCCATCGGCGTGACCCTGCCCGAGGGCAGTGTTTCGGGCACCGGGCGCGCCGATGTCCGCGTCGAAATCCCGGCCAAGGGCCAGCCGCCAACATTTGAGGTGCGCAGCGATCTCAATCGCGTGGAACTGGCCATCGCGCCTCTGGGCTGGACGAAACCCCGCAATGAAACCGGATCCCTCGTGGTGTCAGGCCAGCTCGGCGCGGTGCCGGAAATTCCGGAAATCTCACTGGAGGTGGCGGGCCTTTCGGCAGAGGGCGCCGTGCAACTGGGCGATGCCGCGGCCTTTGAAAGCCTGACATTGGATCGCTTCCGTCTGGGCGGCTGGATCGATGCGCCCGTCACCGTGTCATCGCGCGGAGCGGGGCGCGCGCCAGCGATTGCGGTCCGCGGGGGGCGGATTGATCTACGGCGCCTCGGCTCTGGGGGCGGCGGCAACTCATACGGGTCGGGCGGCAGCCCGATCGCCCTGTCGCTCGATCGGTTGACCGTCTCCGAGAGCATCGTGCTGCGAAACTTGCGCGGCGATGTCACCGCTGGCCCAAGGGGGCTTTCAGGGGCCTTCACGGCCAGTGTCAACGGCTCTGCGGCCGTGCGGGGGCAGGTGGCGCCCGATGACAACGGAAACGGCACCGCCATTCGCGTCACCGGAGCGGATGCCGGTGCGGTGCTGCGGGCGGCCGGGTTCTTTGAGAAAGCCAACGGAGGAGAGTTGTCGCTGACCTTGCGCCCGCGCGGGGCAAAGCGCAGCTACGACGGGAGATTGGAGGTCAAGAACACCCGTGTCACCTCGGCCCCGGGGCTTGCGGCGTTGCTCAATACGGTGTCCGTGATCGGCTTGCTGGAGCAGCTCAACGGCCCGGGACTGCTGTTTTCCACGATCGATGCGGAGTTTGTGCTCAGCCCCGATCGGATCGTCCTACGGTCGGGGGCTGGATTTGGGCCTTCGCTCGGGGTCTCCATGGATGGGGTGTATGATCTCAAGGCGGATCAACTGAACATGCAGGGCGTGTTGTCCCCGATCTATGCGCTCAACGGCATTGGGCAGATTTTCTCTGTGCGCCGGGGCGAAGGTTTGTTTGGCTTCAGCTATCAATTGAGCGGGCCGGCCCGCGATCCCCGGCTTGTCGTGAACCCATTGTCCATCTTGACACCGGGCGCGTTTCGGGAGCTTTTCCGCCGGCAATCCCCAGCCACAACGGATTAGGGGGCGGTCTGGCGGAAGGCCAGCGCCGAAAACAATGAGAGATCCCCATGCGTTTGTCCGATTTCGATTTTGATCTGCCCGAAGACTTGATTGCCACGCGTCCGGCGCGTCCGCGGTCTTCGGCGCGTCTGCTCTTGGCGCAGGGCGACGGGATCGAGGACAGGGTGGTCAATCAACTGGATCAGATCCTGCAGCCCGGTGACCGGCTGGTGCTGAACGATACCAAGGTAATCCCTGCACGGCTGAGCGGCAAACGCTGGCGCGACAGCGGGCAAGGGCGGGTCTCTGCAGGCATCGAGGTGACCCTGTTGGAGCCGGGGCAGGATGGAACATGGTCTGCATTGGCCAAGCCCTTGCGCAAGCTGGCAGAGGGTGAGGAAATCGTCTTTTCGCCGACATTATGCGCGCGGGTGATGCGGATCCAAGATGGCCAGGTGCATCTGGCCTTTGATGCCCAAGGGGAGGCTTTCGAGGCGGCGCTTGAGGCCACAGGCGCAATGCCGTTGCCCCCCTATATCGCGGCCAAACGGCCCGCAGATGCGGCGGACAAGTCTGACTATCAGACGGTATGGGCAAACCGGTCCGGTGCTGTGGCAGCGCCCACGGCGAGTTTGCATTTCGATGAAGAGCTTCTTGCTGCGCTGGCCCGCAGGGGCGTCGATTTCAGCCACGTCACCCTGCATGTGGGCGCCGGGACCTTCTTGCCGGTGAAGGTGGATGATATCCGGGATCACAAAATGCATGCGGAGCGCGGACAACTCACAGCGCGGGCGGTTGCCGAGATCGCCGAGACAAAGGCCCGCGGCGGGCGGGTGATTGCCGTGGGCACCACCGCCCTGCGCTTGCTCGAAGCCGCGGCCCGCGCACCTGGCGGCTTGCAGGCCTGGGATGGCGCCACGGACATCTTCATTACACCTGGTTTCGAGTTTCAGGTGGTCGATGGCCTGATGACGAATTTTCACCTGCCAAAATCAACGTTGATGATGCTGGTCGCTGCTTGGATGGGCTCGGATCGGATCAAGACGATCTATGATCACGCGATTGCTGAGAAGTATCGGTTCTTCTCTTACGGGGACAGCTCACTGCTGCTGCCGTGATCCGCGGGGCGTCCCCGTGAAATATTTCTGCCGTCAGATAAAGAGTGCGACCGGGGTGCCTGTATCAGCGTTTGCTGAGGTTTGCGGCGTGTTCAGGCCCTGACCTCTGGCTGCGCGTGCCCGGGGAATCTGTGCAACGGCCCTGTTGAGTATGGCACGCCTAACTTACCGGGTAGGGGAAACGGGGCCGGTCGCGCCCCGTTTCTTTTTTTCTGTCCATGGGCTGCAGGGCATGGGTCGCGCCCAGCCAACGGATCAGAACGGGATTTCATCATCCAGATCAGAGGCAGGTGCCGGGCCGCGCCCGCCGCCAGAGCTGCCGCCGTAATTGTCGTTGCCGCC
>JAKVBK010000039.1 GCA_022447275.1 Oceanicola sp.
TGATACCCGAACGTAAAAGGCCGCCCTCGGAAGGCGGCCTTGGCATTGGCACCGTCGATGCTCTCAAGCAGCTTTCGTCACCGAAGCCTCCGTAAGGATCAGGTGCAGCAAAGCCACATCACTGTTGGCGCGCAACTTGGCGCAAACAGAGTTGTCGCGCATTGCCCGTGACACGGCGGCCAGCGCCTTGAGATGATCTACACCAGCATTTTCCGGTGCGAACAGGGCAAAAACGAGGTCAACCGGCTTACGGTCCACCGCATCGAAATCCATCGGCTTTTCAAGCTTCAGAAAGACGCCGACCACCTCTGAAAGCCCTGCCATCCGCGCATGCGGCAGCGCCACACCCTTACCCACACCAGTTGGGCCGAGGGCTTCACGTTCCAACAACGCCTCAAGCGCAGTTTTTGGACATACCCCACGGAGTTGGGCCACCTGATCGGCAAGCTCTTGAAACAGGCGTTTCTTGCTGGTCGATCCCGATAGGACTTTGACCGCAGAAACCTGCAGGATCTTGGAAAGTTCCATTTTTCTCCTCAGATCAGGCGGCTCGGTTTCGGACCGAGCTTCCCCTTCTAGGGTCTGACGATCAGGTTGCTTCTGCCGGATCAATCCAGCCTATGTTGCCGTCGTCGCGTCGATAGACCACGTTCAGTTGCTTCTTTCCCTCATGTCGGAAAATCAGCACAGGCGCCCCTGCCAGTTCCATCTGCATTACCGCTTCACCAACCGACAAAGACGGAATCTTCGATTCCATCTCAGCGATGATCATGGGCTCCAGAGTGTCTGGCTCAGCCGCGTCCTGTCCGTCCGACGAAGCGAGGATATACGAGGAAGCCTGCATGAGTTCAACGGGTGAGCTGCGTTCTTTATGATGATCTTTCAACCTGCGCTTGTAGCGCCGCAGTTGCTTGTCCATCTTTTCGCGGCATCCCTCGAAAGCGGCGTAGATTTCGTTTGCGTGCGCTTTCGCCTGTGCGGTCATGCCAGTCGATAGATGGACGATCGTTTCACACACATATTTATGTGCATCTTTCGAGAATATGATCGTGGCATCCGTTGGGCGCCCCGCATATTTGTCCATGATTTCCGTAAGCTCCGCCTTCACGTGTGTCTGAAGGGCTTCGCCAATATCGATTTGCCGACCACTGATTTGATAGCGCATCACATCTCCTTGTTGCCTGCCCAGAACAAAAGACCAACCACGAAACAGCACAGTGCGATCAAAATAGAAGCGGTGTGCGGCTGAGCGGGGGAATCTGGTACATCCCTTCCATTTGGGAACACAAGACAGCCATGTGTCAACGAAGTTCCACGCCGCAGGTGCATCGTAAACCGGGGCTTTTTAGTCTTAACGATTCGCTCGGGAATTCAGCCGATACGGAATCCTTCGCCAAGATAGACCCGGCGTACATTCTCATCTTGGACGACATCTTCGGGGGTGCCGCTCATCAATACATGGCCATCATGCAGGATGTAGGCACGGTCCACGATTTCCAGCGTTTCCCGAACATTGTGGTCTGTGATCAGGACACCGATCCCGCGTTTCGTGAGGTCAGACACCAGCTCGCGAATATCCCCGACAGAGATCGGATCCACACCGGCAAAAGGCTCGTCCAGAAGCAGGTATTTCGGGTTCGCTGCAAGGCAGCGAGCAATTTCGACCCGGCGGCGTTCTCCGCCAGACAGGGCCAGTGCAGGGGCGCGACGCAGATGCTCGATGCCAAACTCAGACAGCAATTCCTCGAGTCGTTCACGGCGGCGCCTGCGATCCTTTTCAGCGATTTCGAGAATCGCCAGAATATTGTCTTCGACCGACAGGCCCCGAAAGATCGACATCTCCTGCGGCAGATACCCCACCCCCAGCCGGGCCCGGCGATACATCGGCCAGTTCGTCACATCGCGACCATCGATCTTCACGGCGCCACCTTCCGGCGTTGCAAGGCCGGCAATCGCATAGAAACAGGTCGTCTTGCCCGATCCATTGGGCCCTAACAGCGCTGCGACCTCGCCCCGGCGCACCGACAATGACACATCGCGGATCACCGGGCGGCGGCGGTAGCTTTTGCGCAGGTGCTGGACACTCAGGCCAACCTCTTCGCTTTGGGCGGCAAGTGTGGGCCCATCACTCTGTGATTTTTGCGAAGCGGGTTGGTCAGCCATGGGCGGATCTATTGCTTTACGACAACGCGGACACGCCCAGTCAGCACGCCGTTGCCAGTTTCAAGGTCAATATCAAGGGTCTCTGACGCGATGGCATTGTTGCCCTGGGTCAGGATGACATCACCGCGCATCTGCAGGGTGCCGCTGTCAGGCTTGTAAATAGCTTGCTGACTTTCGGCCAAATCCTCGCCGCTTATGAACGTCACGCCTCCGGTGGCGACCATGGATTCGATGTCGCTGCCCTCATCAGCATATGTCACGGTAACCTTGCCAGCCTTGAGCTCCATGCCGCCCTGCACGATCATGACACCCCCGGCAAACTGCGCGGTGCCGCTGTCACGATCCAGCGACAGGCTGTCCGCGGTGATTTCCACCGGGGCCTCCCGATCAAAGCCCGCACCAAGTGACACCGAGGTTTCCTGAGCAAAGGCAGCGCCTGCCGTGGCGAGGCCAAGCATCAACGCGAAGCTGCGCGAGAGTGTTCGAAGCATTATCGAACAGGTCATATGGGGTCTCCTTCCATCGCGCATCACTCACTGCTCCGGCTGATATAGCAGCTTCACGCCGCCCGTGAACAGCGCTCTGCCATCAGATCCTTCCGGGACCGTGATCTGCATGCGGCCAGCCTCAAGTTGAGACCCGCGCATTTCGCCCTCGATGGCCCCGAGCGAGCGGATATCCGTACGATCCAGCCGAGCGATCAGAGCATCCGTTGAGAAGTGCAACCCATCGCTCGTCTCCAGCTGGACCCCCCCAGACATGCGCGCAAACCGCCGCCGGGTATCAAGCAGGCCGGTGCTGGCCTGCAATCGGGTCGCCGCACCATCGGGGCGCTCCAGCATGGCATTGAGGCCGTCGGTCTCGATCCGGGTTCCTCCGCTGCCAACCAGCGGGCGGGCGGTGTCGGCCTGCACGTATATAGCCGCCCCATCATCCGTAACACCAGCGTAGTTGGGCGCTCCAACACGCTGCTCACGCGCCAGATCTTCCACCGAAAGCTCAATAAAAGGAACAGCTTGCCGGGGATCAATATCGCGCGAGAAAAGAAAAACCGACGACAAAATCGCAAGCGACGCCAGTGGCAACAGGATCTTCAACCAGGCCACAAGGCGGGAATAGCGATTGTCATCCTTATCCATCGCGCCCCTATCCCAGACCTGCCCGCAGGCAGTCATGAATATGCAGAAGGCCTTCGGGGCGCCCGTGGGTATCAACAGCAAACAGGCACGTGACCCGTGGCGCACGATCCGTCATTTCCGAAAGCGCTTCTGCCGCAAGTGCAGTGGCAGCAATAGTGCGCGGATCGGTTGTCATAACGGCGCCAGCGGTTTGCTCCAGCAGGCCTGACATATGCCGCCGCAGGTCACCATCGGTGACAATCCCTGCGAGCCGCCCGGCCTCATCGGTAACGCCAACAACGCCAAATCCCTTCGACGAGATCTCCAGCAAGGCATCTGTCATTGCCGCATTCGCCGACACGAGCGGCAGCGCCTCTCCGGTGTGCATCAGATCCCGCACACGGGTCAGGGCTGCGCCCAGCTTACCGCCCGGATGAAACTCTCGGAAATCAGCAGGGGTAAAGCGGCGGTGTTGCATGAGGGCGATGGCCAAAGCATCCCCAAGCGCAAGCGTCATCGTCGTCGAGGTGGTGGGCACCATGCCGGTGCCACAGGCCTCGGTCAGACGGGGCAGCGGGATCGCGATATCGGCCTGGCGCAGCAGGGTGCTGTCAGGCCGGGATGCAACGCCAATCATCAGGATGCCAAAGCGGCGCGTGTAGGTGATCATGTCTGCCAGTTCAGGCGTTTCGCCCGAATTTGACAGCAGCAGCACCACATCGCCCTTGGTGAGCATGCCCAGATCCCCGTGACTTGCCTCTGCGGGATGCACGAAATGGGCAGGTGTACCTGTGGAGGCAAGGGTTGCGGCGATTTTGCGGGCGATATGGCCGGATTTCCCCATGCCGCTGACAATCAGACGCCCCGGTGCATGCAGCACGGCATGCACGGCTTGCACAAAGCTGTCATCCAGCCCCTCTGCCAGCACGCCCAGCGCCTCCGCCTCGGTGCGGATCACAGCACGGGCAGCGTCAAGCACCGTATCAGCTGGGGGCAAGGGGGGGCTGTCTGTCATCGCGGGCGCCCTCAGTGCGAAAAGATGTCAGTTTCCGGCCAGCCCCGGATATCAAGCTCGGCCCGGATTGGCAGGAAGGCAAACGCAGCCTCGGCAAGGGCCATCCGGCCTTCCCGCTCAAGGCGCGTGTTCAGCACATCGCGCAGGCGGTGCAGATACAGCACATCGGAAGCCGCATAGGCCTGCTGCGCTTTGCTCAGCTCTGGAGCACCCCAATCACTGGATTGCTGTTGCTTTGAAATGTCCACCTCGAGCAGCTCCTGCAGCAGGTTTTTCAACCCGTGACGGTCCGTGTAGGTGCGCACCAGTTTTGATGCGATCTTGGTGCAGTAGACCGGCGCAGCCTGCACGCCGAAAGTGTGCTGCATCACGGCAATGTCGAACCGGCCGAAATGAAACAGCTTGAGCACTGCCGGATCCGCCAGCATCCGTGTCAGGTTGGGGGCCTCGGTCTGGCCCTGCGCGATCTGGACAAGATGGGCATTGCCATCACCATTGGACATCTGCACCAGGCACAGGCGATCGCGATGCGGGTTCAGGCCCATGGTTTCGCAATCAATGGCCACTTCCGGCCCAAGATCGAGCCCGTCCGGCAGGTCGCCCTGGTAAAGATGGATCGTCACTGCGTTCTCCTCATAGTCGGCCCGCACAGGCCCTCTGTGCCAACGTGTTGTTCCGTGGTCTAGGCGTTGGCGCGCATGGGTTCAATGGCACGACATGTCTGTGACCAGCCAAATAAGCATCCTGAGGCCGTATGTCAGCCCGTCATCACGCATCTGCAGGCTTCCGGCTGCATCGGGATGGGTGCCTAGCCTGGCGCCAGGCCCGGGCCTGCGACCACGGTGTGGCGCAGAAGGTGCGTTTCGAAGAAGTCCGAGAACACCGCCACGCGCCGGGGCAAGGCGACATAGGGCGGGTAGTACAGAGTGAGCCAGATATCAGGGGGGCGCCAGCCCGGCAGCACAGGCGCAAGCCGCCCCTCTGCCAGATGCCGATCCACGATAAATCGCGGCAACAGGGCGACACCGGCCCCGTCTGCCGCCATTTCCGCCAAAAGATCACCGCTATTGGCAGCGGTGGCCAGACCGGCACGCAGCTTCACGGACCGGCCCTCGCCGGAAAGGGCCCAAATCTCAGGCTGGCCCTCAGCGCCGTAGCCAAGGCACTGCTCAGAGCGCAGGTCTTCGGGCCGTTTGGCGGCAGTGGCCGGGTGATCTGGTGCGGCCACCAGCAGACGCTCCACATGGCAGATTTTGCGCCAGATCGTGGATTTGTCCTGCGGGGGTGAGGAGATCCGTACCGCAAGATCGAAATCGTCCCTCAGAATATCGACAAAGCGATCGGTCAACGTCACGCGCAGGGAAACTTCCGGATGCGCCTGTTTGAAGGCGGCCAGGATCTGCGGCAGCACCAGCACCCCCAGCGATTGGGGCGCATTCAGGCGAATCTCACCCGAAAGGGTTTCTGATCCGACGCGCAGGTCTGTAGCCGCCCCATCGAGCTGGGCGATCAGGGGCGCAATGCGGGCCGCATAGGCCGCCCCGGCGCTGGTGAGGGAAACGGCGCGGGTGGTCCGGATCAGCAATTGCACCCCAAGCGTCTTTTCCAACCCGGCAACAGAGCGCGTGACAGCTGTCGGTGTTCGGCCAAGGGCGCGCCCGGCACCGGCAAATGATTTTAACTCGGCAACCTTGAGAAAGGTTCGCATTGCGCGCAGGTCATCCATATGCCGAAGGTGACCGCCCAAAGAGCCGCGTGCAAGCAATGGCTTTCCCAGAAAACGCATTTTATGAGTTGACATAGCAACTCAACTTTGGTTCCTAGGGGCAATTACTGTTTATTGGAACATCATAATGCCCGCTCAACCGCCCAAACTCGCCGACGCTGCCATCGCAGCGCACCGCGCCACGCGCCAAATTGATGACCACATCGTTCTCGATCTGGCACTCTACGTGCCGTATTTCTTTGCTTCGGTGAACAACGCCCTTTCGGCGTCGGCCTCGACGGCCTACCGGCAAGAATTCGGGATCGGCATCACCGAATGGCGCGTGTTGTCGACACTGGCCCAGGAACCGGGCGCCTTTGCCACAGACATCGTATCCCTTCTGGCGCTGGACAAAGCAGCTGTCAGCCGGGCGCTGTCCGGGCTGGCCAAACTGGGCAAGATTGAGCCTGAGCTGCATCCGAAAGATCCCCGCCGCAAGTCCTGGACCCTCACAGATAAGGGCTGGCGGATTCACAATGAGATCCTCGAAAAAGCGCTCGAGCGGGAAGACAAGTTGCTGAAGGGCGTCTCCGCAAAGGAACTCGAAATGTGCCTGAAGGCCATGAAACAGATGCAGACCAACCTCTTTGCAGAGCGGGCAGAGAACAACAGCTGACGCGATCCATCGCGGGAGAGCCACACAATGAAGACGCAAGTCGCCATTATCGGGGGTGGTCCGGCAGGTCTTTTGCTGTCGCAATTGCTGTGCAAAGCCGGGATCGATACCGTCGTATTGGAGCGACAGAGCCGCGCGCATGTGCTGTCACGGATTCGGGCCGGCGTACTTGAACGCGGCATGCTCGATCTGTTGGCGCAGGCGGGCATTGCGGATCGCGCGCGCGCCGAAGGCATCCCCCATGACGGCACCGTGCTCAGCTACGGCGCACAAGAGGTGCGCATCGACTTCAAAGCCCATGTGGACACGCCCGTCACCGTCTATGGCCAGACCGAAGTCACCAAAGATCTTTACGACAGTGCCGATGCCAATGGCACGCAGGTGATCCATGGGGTCAGCGATGTGGTTCTGCACGATCTGGACAGCAACACCCCCAGCGTCACCTATCAGCTGGACGGGGCCTCCCACCGGCTCACCTGCGATTTCATCGCGGGCTGTGACGGGTTTCACGGGGTATCGCGGCAGGCAATCCCGGCTGACAAGCGGCGCATCTTTGAGAAAGTGTACCCGTTCGGTTGGCTCGGTGTGCTCTCACGCACGCCCCCCGTCCATGACGAGCTGATCTATGCCAATTCCGAGCGCGGCTTTGCCCTGTGCTCCATGCGCAATACCAGCCTCAGCCGCTATTACATCCAATGCCGCCAGGATGACCACGTGGACAACTGGAGCGATGCTGCCTTCTGGGACGAGTTGCGCCGACGCATCCCGCCTCAGCACGCCGAGGCCCTTGTCACCGGCCCCTCGATCGAGAAGTCCATCGCGCCGCTGCGCTCCTTTGTCTGTGAACCCATGCGCTATGGGCGGCTGTTTCTGTGCGGGGATGCCGCGCATATCGTGCCACCCACCGGCGCGAAGGGCCTGAACACGGCTGCCTCGGATGTGCATTACCTGAACCAGGCCCTGCGCAGCTGGTATGCAGATGGCGCAGAGGCGGGCCTCGAACGCTATTCCGAGCAGGCGCTGGCCCGCGTTTGGAAAGTCGAGCGGTTTTCGTGGTGGATGACATCGCTTTTGCACAGATTTCCCGACCAGTCGGAATTTGACCTCAGAATGCAGCAAGCAGAACTGGCCGCGCTGGCCGCCACGCCCGAAGCGCAAGCGGTGCTGGCACGCAACTATGTCGGGCTGCCCTATTGAGCCGCCCTGAGAGAGGATGCACATCATGACGGACCGCTACCAAAAAGGCATGGTCATACGGCGCGAAGTGCTGGGCGATGCCCATGTCGACAGGGCGCAAGCCGCCACGACAGAGCTGGACGCCGCCTTTCAGGACATGATCACCGAAGGCGCATGGGGCACCGTTTGGGCCTCTGACGGGATCACCCGGCGCGAACGCTCGATGTTGACGTTGGCCCTGCTGGCCGCCACGGGCAATTTCGACGAAATCCCAATGCATATCCGTGCGACGGCCCGCACCGGCGCCAGCCCCCAAGACGTGGCAGAGGCCTTCCAGCACGTGGCCATCTATGCGGGCGTGCCCAAGGCCAATCGCGCGCTCAAGATCGCGCGGCACACATTTGCTGAAATGGAGGCCGCCGCCCCGGCGGAACAAGCCGATGACTGATCGCCTGATCCCCCGCGATCGCGCCAGCCATCCGGTGCTGACCATCCCCGAGTACCGGTCTTCGGTGCGGCGCGCGCCGACCCAGCCGCTGCTGTCGATGGGCAGCACGCCCGCTGAAGAGCACGGCCCGCGCTTTGGTCACAGCCTCATCGGCCCACTGGACAACAACCTGATCCTGAACTGGACGCGCGGCGACGCCCCAGCTCTGGGCGAACGCATTCTGATACATGGCCGCATCACAGATCAGCACGGGCGGGGCGTTCCCGATGCGCTGATCGAGATCTGGCAGGCCAACGGGGCCGGTCGCTATCGGCATGTCAAAGATGGCTATCACGCCCCGCTCGACCCGAATTTCGGCGGGTGCGGACGCACGATCACCGATGAGACTGGCGGCTACAGCTTCATGACCATCCGCCCCGGCGCCTATCCGTGGCCAAACCGCCCTAATGATTGGCGCCCGATGCACGTCCATTTCAGCGTGTTTGGCCATGCCTTCGGCCAGCGCCTCGTGACACAGATGTATTTCGAGGGTGATCCGCTGATCGACAGATGCCCGATCGTGGCCACCATACAGGATCGCAGCCAGATCGACCGGCTGGTGGCGCCGCTCGACATGGCCGCAGCCAAATCGATGGATTATCTGGCCTACAAGTTTGACATTGTTCTGCGTGGCAAGCGCCAGACGCGCTTCGAAAACCGTCTTGAGGGGCTGTAAGATGACACAAACACCCCCGCTCTTGCGCGAAACGCCCGCCCAGACTTCTGGCCCCTATCTGCATATCGGCTGCTTGCCCGTCACCAATGGCCTGTCCCATGTCTACGACACGCCCCTGCCCATTGAGGCCGCGCATGCAGGGGCCAAGGGGGAATGGATCACCCTTCAGGGCAGCGTTTTCGATGGTGCGGGGGACGTGCTGCTCGATGCGATGCTGGAAAGCTGGCAGGCCGATGCCGCCGGCCTCTATCCCGGACAAGCCGGCGCCGATCCGGCCTTGTCTGGCTTTGCCCGCTTCGCAAGCGACGGGGAAACAGGGGCGTTCTCGATGCGCACGATCAAGCCCGGCGCCACACAGGGCCCGGACGGGGCCCGCTACGCCCCGCATCTGGCACTGTGGATCGTGGCGCGTGGGATCACGGCTGGGCTCAACACCCGGATCTACTTTGCCGACGCGGACAATGCCGACGATCCCGTTCTATCCCAGATTGCGGATCCAGCCCGCGCCCAAACGCTGTTGGCGCAGCCCCTGGGCGAGGGCGTATACCGCTTTGACATCCACTTGCAGGGCGACAACGAGACGGTGTTTCTGGACATCTAGCGGTCACAGCCGTTGCCTCTGGGGGCTGCATGGCGCAAAAGACGCCATGCCTGCGCCGATGAACCTCTTCCTGACCTGCCCACCCGGGCTGGAACCCGTGCTTGCCCAGGAGGCCGAGGCGCTTGGCTTGCCCGGCCCCAAGCCAGAGGCGGGCGGGATCGTGATTCATGGCCATTGGAACACCGTTTATAAGGCCAATCTCTGGCTGCGCGGGGCCACCCGTGTGCTGATCCGGATGTCGGCGTTTCGCGCAATGACTCTCGGTCAACTCGAAGCCCGGCTGGCAAAGGTGGATTGGGAACGCTTTATCGGGCCGGACGTGCCCGTGCGGGTCGAGGCCAGTTGCAAGGGCTCACGATTGCACCACGGGGGGGCGGTGGGCACGCGCGTTCAGGAAGCTGTACGGCAGGGCACGGGCGCCCCGATCGCCGAGCAGGCGGAGGGCGCGCTTAGGCTGTTTGCCCGGATTGACGATAATCTTTGCACCCTGTCCCTCGATACATCCGGTGCGCTGCTCCACCGCCGGGGCCACAAACAGTTCACCGGCAAAGCCCCCCTGCGCGAGACATTGGCAGCTCTGTTTCTGCGGGCCTGCGGCTATGACGGAACAGAGCCGGTGCTCGATCCCCTGTGCGGCTCCGGCACGGTGCCCATCGAGGCGGCAGAGATTGCCCTCGGGCTGGCTCCGGGACGAGATCGCAGCTTTGGCTTTGAGCAGCTTCCCGGCCATGATCCCGCACGGTGGGCCGCGATCCGCGAGGATGGGCGCAGGCGCGAAACCCCAGACAGCGCGCTGCGCTTTGACGGGCGCGACAGAGATGCCGGCGCCATTACGGGCGCTCGCGGCAATGCGGAGCGGGCCGGCGTCACAGCGATCACACGTTTCGAACAGGGGGCCGTCTCTGCGCTCGCACCCCCACCAGAAGGCATTCCCGGCCTCATCTTCATCAACCCGCCCTATGGCGGGCGGATCGGCAAAGTGGGCGCGCTCAAACCGCTCTATGCCAGCATCGGGCAGGTCTTGACGGAGAGGTTCCAAGGCTGGCGCGTAGGCATGATCACCACAGATGCAGGTCTGGCCAAGGCCACCGGCCTGCCGTTCGCGCCCCCCTCTGCGCCCATCCCCCACGGCGGCTTGCGGATCAAGCTATGGCAAACCGAGCCGCTCGGCTAAACGGGCAGAGCAGGCCAGATTGGCGCAAAAAATCTGCGGCATAGCACGGCTGCAAATTGCAACCCCGCAACCGGTCTGCTACGCCGTTCACCGAGGGTAAAGCGATTGACGTCGCTGCGCATTTTCGCCGATCTCGCATAAGTGGCCATTCACGGGCAAAACGTCCGTGCCCGTGCTTTCAATGCTGCCTTGAGCGGATGCAAACCCACGTAAATAACGCGCGTGCCCCCGGGCCTTGGAGGGGACCGCCATGAAAGGGATGCAAGCGATGTCCAGCCCCAAGATTTCTGCAGAAGACCTGCGGTCTCGCAACTGGTTTAACAACCCGGACAACCCGGAAATGACCGCGCTCTATCTGGAGCGTTATCTGAATTACGGCCTGACCCGCGAAGAGTTGCAGAAAGGCGGGCCGATCATCGCGATTGCCCAAACCGGTAGTGACCTGAGCCCGTGTAACCGGCACCATCTGGAGCTGTCCAAGCGGGTCCGCGATGGGGTGATCGCTGCAGGCGGCACCGTGCTGGAGGTGCCCGTTCATCCGATCCAGGAAACCGGCAAGCGGCCCACCGCCTCTCTGGACCGCAACCTTGCCTACCTGTCTCTGGTCGAAACCCTGTTCGGCTATCCGCTGGACGGCGTGGTGCTGAATATCGGCTGTGACAAGACAACCCCGGCCCTGCTCATGGCGGCGGCAACGGTAAACATCCCCGCAATTGCCCTCTCGGTCGGGCCGATGCTGAACGGCTGGTACCAGGGCAAACGAGCCGGGTCTGGCACAGTTGTGTGGAAAGCCCGAGAGCTTTTGGCGGCGGGTGAGATCAACGACGAAGAGTTCATGGATCTGGTGGCTTCATCCGCCCCGTCGGTGGGCTATTGCAACACCATGGGCACCGCCACCACCATGAACTCGCTGGCAGAGGCGTTGGGCATGCAGCTTCCCGGTTCTGCCGCGATCCCCGCCCCCTACCGCGAGCGCGGACAGATCGCCTACAAGACGGGCCAGCGCATCGTCGAAATGGTTTGGGAAGATCTGCGCCCCTCCGACATCATGACCCGCGAAGCCTTTGAGAACGCGATCGTCATCAACTCGGCCATCGGCGGCTCGACCAATGCGCCGATCCACCTCAACGGGGTCGCAAAGCATCTGGGCGTGCCACTGAACAATGATGATTGGCAAAGCCTCGGCCATGATGTGCCTTTGCTCGTCAACCTGCAGCCCGCCGGGGAATATCTCGGCGAGGACTACCAGCACGCCGGGGGCGTTCCAGCCGTTGTGGGCGAGTTGATCGAGGCCGGGATGTTGCCCCACCCCGATGCGATCACGGCCAATGGCCGGAGCATGGGTGAAAACTGCGCCGAGGCACGCAGCCTTGATCGTGCGGTGATCCGCCCGGTGGCAGAGCCGCTGGTGGCCGCTGCGGGCTTCATCAATCTCAAGGGCAACCTGTTTGACAGCGCGATCATGAAAACCAGCGTGATCAGCGCGGAATTCCGGGATCGCTACCTGTCTGATCCTGACAGCCCGAACGCCTTCGAAGGCCGCGCAGTCGTGTTTGACGGGCCCGAGGATTTCCACCATCGGATCGACGACCCGGCAGAGAAGATCGATGCCGGATGCATCCTGTTCATGCGGGGCGCGGGTCCGAAGGGCTATCCGGGCGGAGCCGAGGTGGTGAACATGCGCGCGCCCTCATACCTTCTCAAGGAAGGCGTCACGGCGCTGCCCTGCATTGGCGATGGCCGCCAGTCGGGCACCTCTGGCAGCCCGTCGATCCTCAATGCATCCCCCGAGGCCGCCGATGGCGGCGGGCTTGCCCTGCTGAAAACGGGCGACAGGGTGCGCATCGACCTCAACGCCTGCACCGCAGACATGCTTGTCAGCGCCGAAGAGTTGGCTGCCCGTGCGCAGGCTCTGGCAGAGGCAGGCGGCTATCCGGTGCCCGCCAGCCAGTCGCCCTGGCAGGAGCTGTTCCGCGAAAAGGTCGGATCCCTGGCAGATGGAATGACGCTTGAAGGCGCGACCAATCACCAAGACATTTCGCGCAAGCACATGCCGCGCGATAGTCACTGACCGAAACGGGAGAGAAACTGATATGAAACTGGTTCGCTACGGCGCCCCGGGCGCGGAAAAGCCCGGCCTGATGGACGGCGAAACCCTGCGCGATCTGTCCGCACATGTTGCCGACATCACCGGCGATATGCTCGACGATGCCAGCCTCGACGCCCTGCGCGCCCTGGATCCTGCCAGCCTGCCCGCTGTCGAAGGCACACCGCGCATCGGCGCCTGTGTTGGCAATATCGGCAAGTTCCTGTGCATCGGCCTGAATTATTCTGACCATGCCGCCGAAACCGGTGCCGCCATCCCAGAGCACCCGATCCTGTTCTTCAAGGCCAACTCCGCCATCGTGGGCCCGAATGACACGGTGATGATGCCCCGCGGCTCAACCCATACGGATTGGGAAGTCGAACTGGGCGTGGTGATCGGCAAGACATGCAAATATGTGTCGGCCGATGACGCCTTGGACTACGTGGCTGGCTACTGTGTCGTCAATGACGTGTCAGAGCGCCATTTCCAGACCCAGCTGACCGGCCAATGGACCAAGGGCAAAAGCTGCGACACGTTCGGCCCCACGGGCCCCTGGCTTGTCACCCGTGACGAAATCCCGAACCCCCAGGCGCTCGACATGTGGCTGGATGTGAACGATACGCGCATGCAGACCGGCAATACCGCCACGATGATCTTCACCGTTGCAGAAATCATCGAGCACCTCTCGGGGCTGATGACGCTGCATCCCGGCGATGTGATCACAACAGGCACCCCTCCTGGCGTGGGCATGGGCATGAAGCCAGAGCCCGTCTACCTCAAGACCGGCGATGTGATGACGGTGCATATCCAAGGGCTGGGCACACAGCGTCAGGATGTTGGCGAAGATGCATGATCTCCTCCTGATCGGAGGGATCACAAGCGAGATGCGGGCGCGGCTGGAACGTCGCTTCCGCATCCACGCTCTGAACATGTTAGATGACGATGCCCTGTCCGCGCTGGGTGGGCAGATCACCCATGTGGCAACGAATGGCCATGACGGGGTGCCCGCCCGGGTGATGGCTGCGCTGCCAAATCTCCAGATGGTGGCGTGTTACGGCGTTGGCTATGACGCCATCGACACCGACAGTTGCGTGGCCCGCGGCATCCCGGTGAGCCACACGCCCGATGTGTTGAACGCTGAAGTGGCGACAACCGCTGTCATGCTGATGCTGGCCTGCTATCGCAATCTGGTCAGCGATGATGCCTATGTCCGCGCAGGCCGGTGGGCGCAGGAGGGAAGCGCCCCCCTGTCCCGCAGCGCCGATCGCCGCAAGGTGGGCCTCGTTGGGATGGGTCGGATCGGACAGGAAATTGCCCGCAAACTGTCCGTCTTTGACGCTGAGATCAGCTATCACAGCCGCACGCCAAAAGACGTGCCCTATCAATATTGCCCCAATCTTGTGGATATGGCCCAAGAGGCCGATGTGCTGATTGTGATCACACCCGGAGGCGCCGCCACACGGCATCTCGTCAACGGTCGGGTGCTCGACGCGTTGGGGCCTGAGGGCACATTGATCAATGTTGCGCGCGGCTCTGTCGTAGACGAAGAGGCGCTGGTGGCTGCCCTGCAGGAGGGACGGCTTGGCTGGGCCGGGCTCGATGTGTTCGAGGCAGAACCCCAGGTGCCCGAGGCACTGCTGGGGATGTCAAACGTTGTCCTGCTGCCCCATGCCGGCAGCGCCACGGTTGAAACGCGGCGCGCCATGGGCGCTTTGGTCGTGGACAACCTTCTGGCACATCTTGATGACGGCACGCTGCTCACACCGGTGCCGGAATGCCGCCATCTGTTGCCCTGAAGGCAAACTGCGCCACCATCATGCTCACAGTCACGACTTTTTCCCGCCAGAGCACACGACTGCTGAGCATATCTGCGGCGGGCTTCAAAATTGCGCCGAACAGCGCGTTCTGGTAGACCAAGGACGTCGCATGGGGGGGACAGGACAAGCATCTTGTTAGACGTGTCACATAATCCGCTTCTGGTAATTGCCTCGCTCGCCGTTGCACTCATGGCTGGGTTCACGGGTCTGTCTCTGACGCGCGGCGCCTCCCGCCTTCAGCCCGCGCAGCGCAAGCGGGTGGTGGCTATGTCGGCCGTGGCACTGGGCGGTGGCATCTGGTCGATGCATTTCGTGGCGATGTTGGGCCTGCAACTGCCCGTGGCCTTCTTCTACGATGCGCTGATCACCCTGATTTCCGCTCTGCTGGCGATCCTTGTGACAGGCATCGCGCTCTTGCTGTTGCATTTCGGGCCCCGCACGGCCTTTCGCGTTTCATTGGCGGGGGCAATCGTCGGCGTGGGCATTGTCGCCATGCATTACACCGGCATGTCCGGCATCGAAATGTGCACCCCGGTCTATACAGTGCATGGGATTGTTCTTGCCCTGATCGCGTCGATCCTGTTGTGCATCGGCGCGTTTCGCCTTGCCTATGACGACACGCGCGGCCCCCGCAGCATCCTGCTGGGCACGTTTGGATTTGGCATGTCTGTCTTTGTTGTGCACTTCGCCGCCATGGCCGGGACAGGGTTCGTCGAAGTGGCTGGCACAGCCCTGCCGGCGCGCCCGGTGATTTCAAACGAAGTGCTGGCCTTCGGTGTGACGCTTGCGGCTTTCGTGATCTCCGGGGGCTTTCTGCTGACAGGGGCAACTTTCGGGGAAACACCAGCACCAGAACCAACCACCGCGCCTCTACCGCCCACCGCTGCGCCCGCCCAACCCGGTCCAGACGCCGCCACAGGCCAGAGCAGCGCGCCGCCAGACCCAAAACCCACGCAACCCCTTCCGACAACCGAGCCGCAAGAGGCCGCGGAGCCCCCTGCACCGCAAGACCCGCCGGTTGCGCGGGTGCCCTACGAAAAGGACGGTCGGACACGCTTTCTTGCGCCAAGCGACATCGCGGCGATCCGGGCAGAGGGGCATTACACCATCGTCTACTCTGGCTCCGAGCGTCTGTTCTGCCCTTGGTCTATCGCACAGGCGGAGGACAGGCTGGCAAGCAGCGGCACCTTCCTGCGCACCCATCGCAGCTACCTTGTGAACGGGGCCCATGTCAGCGCGTTTGAGCGTAAGAAGGATACCGGGGTGCTGTATTTCGAGACCGTCGAAGCCCTCGACAAAGTCCCCGTGGCACGTGCGCGACTGACGGATGTACGGGCGCGGCTCGGGCTTTAGAATCCCACCCTCACAAGCAGCGCGACCCAGCGCCCCGTCGGCGGCAACCCATCCTGCTAATCCATGAAAATGCTGCACCACCGCACGCCGTTCGTGCAGCTTATTCGCCGTTCATGAATGGCGCAGCGCCATTTGTGGCTCGAGTCTCGCTCCGGAAGACGGCAAAGTTACCGTGTTTGCTACCCAGCGAAGAAGGCTGCTGAAAGACAGTCATCGCGCCCGGCAAAGGGAGGTAGCAATGATACCAGCCGCTTTCGACTATCACAGACCCGATACGATCGACGCCGCTGTCGGTTTATTGGCTGAGCACGGGGAAGAGGCCCGTGTTGTGGCCGGCGGGCACAGCCTGATCCCGATGATGAAACTGCGCATGGCCTACCTGAGCCATCTCGTGGACCTGCGCGACGTGCAGGAAATGCAGGGCATCACCGTGGATGGCGACACCGTCACGCTCGGCGCCATGGTCACCCAGCACGAACTGATCACCAGCGACGCGCTGGCCAGCGTTGCGCCGATCCTGCGCGAGGCCAGCCTGCAAATTGCAGACCCGCAGGTGCGCTACATGGGCACCATCGGTGGCAATGTGGCCAATGGCGATCCCGGCAACGACATTCCCGGCCTGATGCAGGCCCTCGACGCCAAGTTTGTTCTTGCTGGCCCCGAAGGCCGCCGGACGGTGGATGCGCGCGGCTTCTATGAGGCCGCCTACATGACCGCCCGCGAAGACGAAGAGATCCTGACCCACATCCGGTTCCGTTCTGTGGCTGGCATGGGCTACGCTTATGAAAAGCAAAAGCGCAAGATCGGCGACTATGCCACCGCGGCCGCTGCCGTGCTCGTGGCCAAGGATGGCGACACGATCTCTGAGGCGCGCATTGCAATGACAAACCTCAGCGACACGCCGATCTTTTCGGAAGGCGCAGGTGCGGCGCTTGTCGGCACCTCTGGCGATGGCGCTGCAGTTGCCGCTGCGATTGCCGCGATGCAAGCCGATATCGATCCCGCCGAAGACAACCGAGGCCCTGTCGAATTCAAACGGCACGTGGCCGGCGTCATGCTTTCACGCGCGATCAACAGCGCCCTGAGCCGCGCTTAAAGGGAGGAGGAAGAACAATGACAAAGACCCACGTATCCCTCACCGTGAATGGCGAGAAAAAAGACGTTCTCGTCGACCCACGGGAATTGCTGATCCACACCCTGCGCGAGCAGATGGACATCACCGGGCCCCATATCGGCTGCGAGACATCCCACTGCGGTGCGTGCACCGTCGATCTTGATGGCAAGTCGGTGAAATCCTGCACCATGTTCACCGTTCAGGCCGAAGGGGCCGACGTGACCACCATCGAAGGGCTGGGCTCGCCGGACGGTCTGCATGTGCTGCAGGAAGCCTTCAAGGAAAACCACGGGCTTCAGTGCGGCTATTGCACACCGGGCATGATCACCCGCGCCCACCGCCTGCTGCAGGAAAACCCGAACCCCACCGAGGAAGAGGTGCGCTTTGGCATGGCCGGTAACCTGTGCCGCTGCACGGGCTACCAGAACATCGTGAAGTCGGTGCTCGCCGCCGCCTCGGAAATGAACTCCGCGAAGGAGGCCGCAGAATGAAAGATGAAGTCACAAGCCGCGACGAACGCGTCGCCAATCTCAAGGGCATGGGTGCGTCTCGCAAGCGCGTCGAGGATGCCCGTTTCACCCAAGGCAAGGGCAACTATGTCGATGACGTGAAGCTGCCCGGAATGCTGTTCGGCGATTTCGTCCGCTCGCCCTATGCCCATGCGCGGGTGAATGGGATCAACATCGAAGAAGCCATGAAAGTGCCCGGCGTTCTGGCGGTTCTGACCGCCAAGGACCTTGAACCTCTGGGCCTGCATTGGATGCCCACCCTCGCCGGTGACAAGCAAATGGTGCTGGCCGATGGCAAAGTGCTGTTCCAGGGCCAGGAAGTGGCCTTCGTTGTTGCCACGGATCGCTATGCCTGCGCTGACGGCGTCGAGGCGGTCGAGGTCGACTACGAAGACCTGCCCGTGATCGTTGATCCGTTCGAGGCAATGCAATCGGATCTGGTGCTGCGCGAAGACCTCGAGGCCGGTGCCGATGGCGCCCATGGTCCGCGCAAGCATCACAACCACATCTTCCTGTGGGAAGAGGGTGATGAAGCGGCCACCAATCAGGCGCTGGAAAGCTCCGAGGTGGTGGCAGAGGAGATGGTCTATTACCACCGCACGCACCCCTGTCCGCTGGAAACCTGCGGCTGCGTGGCCTCGATGGACAAGGTGAACGGCAAGCTCACGCTTTGGGGCACCTTCCAGGCCCCCCACGTGGTGCGCACCGTGGCCTCGCTGCTTTCGGGCATCGATGAGCACAACATCCGCGTCATCAGCCCGGATATCGGCGGCGGTTTCGGCAACAAGGTTGGGGTGTATCCCGGCTATGTCTGCTCCATCGTGGCTTCCATCGTCACCGGCAAGCCCGTGAAGTGGATCGAAGACCGGATGGACAATCTGATGGCCACTGCCTTCGCCCGCGACTACTGGATGAAGGGCAAGATCTCGGCCACCAAGGATGGCAAGATCACGGGCCTGCATTGCCATGTGACAGCGGATCACGGGGCCTTTGATGCCTGTGCCGACCCCACCAAGTTCCCGGCCGGGTTCTTCCACATCTGCACCGGCTCCTATGACATCCCGGTGGCCTATGTGGGCGTCGATGGCGTCTATACCAACAAGGCTCCCGGTGGCGTGGCCTATCGCTGCTCCTTCCGGGTGACGGAAGCCGCCTATTTCATCGAACGCATGATCGAGGTGCTGGCGATCGAGTTGAACATGGACGCGGCCGAGCTGCGCCGGATCAACTTTATCAAGCAGGAGCAATTCCCCTATACCAGCGCGCTGGGCTGGGAATATGACAGTGGCGATTATCACACCGCCTGGGACAAGGCTCTGGAGGCTGTGGACTATGCCGGCCTGCGGGCCGAGCAGGCGCAGCGGGTCGAGGATTTCAAGGCGGGCAAGACACGCAAGCTGCTCGGCATCGGCCTGACCCACTTCACCGAGATCGTCGGTGCGGGCCCGGTCAAGAACTGCGACATCCTTGGGATGGGCATGTTCGACAGCTGTGAAATTCGCATCCACCCAACCGGTTCCGCCATCGCGCGGCTGGGAACCATCAGCCAAGGTCAGGGCCATGCCACGACCTTTGCACAGATCCTGGCCTCGGAGACGGGAATCCCCGCCGACAAGATCACGATCGAGGAAGGCGACACTGACACTGCACCCTACGGGCTGGGCACCTACGGGTCCCGCTCCACTCCGGTTGCCGGTGCGGCCACAGCGCTGGCTGGGCGTAAAATCCGCGCCAAGGCGCAGATGATTGCGGCCTACCTGCTGGAGGTCCACGATGATGACGTGGAATGGGATGTGGATCGCTTCGTGGTCAAGGGCGCGCCCGAGCGCTTCAAGACCATGGCAGAGATCGCCTTTGCCTCCTATAATCAGGCCATTCCCGGCGTAGAGCCCGGCCTGGAAGCGGTCAGCTACTACGATCCGCCCAATATGACCTATCCGTTCGGGGCCTATGTCTGCGTCATGGAGATCGACGTGGACACCGGCGAGCATGAAGTCCGCCAGTTCTATGCGCTGGACGATTGCGGCACCCGGATCAACCCGATGGTCATCGAAGGGCAGGTCCATGGTGGTCTGACCGAGGCGCTGGCCATCGCGATGGGTCAGGAAATTGCCTATGATGACATGGGCAACTGCAAGACCGGCACGTTGATGGATTTCTTCATGCCCACCGCCTGGGAGACGCCCCATTACACCACCGACCACACAGAAACCCCCAGCCCGCATCACCCGATCGGCGCCAAGGGTGTGGGCGAAAGCCCCAATGTGGGCGGGGTGCCAGCGTTCTCGAACGCGGTGCATGATGCTTTCCGCGCCTTCGGTCTGCGGCAGTCACACATGCCCCATGATCACTGGCGGATCTGGAAAACGGCCAACCAGCTTGGCCTCCACGGGTGAGGACCGGTCGGCGCAGGTCGGGGACTATTGCGCCATAAGATCGGCTCACACGGGGGCGCGCCTTGGGGAGAGGGCGCGCCCCCCCTTCACGTTAAAAGACCCCGCTTGCGGGGCGGAAGGCACCACATGACCGTTGATAGCCTGAAAGCAGATCTGGCCGGTCAGGGCTATGTTGCCGAAAACGATCTGGCGATGGCCCTGCACCTTGCCCTGAGCCTCGAGCGTCCGCTGCTTCTGGAAGGGGCGGCCGGTGTCGGCAAAACTGAAATTGCCCGCGCGCTTGCCGCGGCTCAGGGGCGCGAACTGATCCGCCTGCAATGCTATGAGGGGCTGGACGCGGCACAGGCCATCTATGAGTGGAACTACCAGCGCCAGTTGCTGTCGATCCGCGCAGCAGCCGAAGATGGCGAAACTGGTCAGGCCGTTGAACAGCGCCTCTTCTCCGAAGAGTTTTTGCTGGAACGGCCCTTGCTGCGTGCATTGCGACGTCCCACATCCCCGGTGCTCTTGATCGATGAGATCGACCGGGCCGATGAGGAGTTTGAGGCCTACCTGCTGGAAATTCTGGCCGATTACGCAGTGACAATCCCGGAGCTCGGCACCATCACGGCGATGTCTCGGCCCATCGTGATCCTCACGGCAAATGGCACGCGGGATTTGTCCGACGCTTTGCGCCGGCGCTGCCTCTATGCCTATGTGGACTACCCCTCCACCGAAACGGAGTTGAATATCCTGGCCGCCCGCTGCCCGCAGGTGTCCCAGCACTTGGGCCAGCAGATCGTGGGCTTTGTGCAGGCGCTGCGGCGGGAAGACCTCGAGAAAACTCCAGGCATTGCCGAAATGCTGGATTTCTCGGCAGCCCTTGGCGGTTTGGGCCTGGCAGACCTATCTGAGGATCCTCAGGCCGTATCTGTGGCCTTGGCCACGTTGCTCAAAACCAGCGCAGACAGAGCTTCAATCACAACCGAAGTCGCCCAGCGCCTGGCTGGAAAGGCCGCGTGAGCCTGCGCGGCCAGATCACCCGCTTTGCGGCCCGCGATCCGGGCCCGCATGCGCGGATTGCCGGGTTCATGGCACATTTGCGCGCGCAGGGCTGGCCGGTCGGCGTGGCCGAAACGGAAGTCTGCCTGACCGCGCTGACCTGCCTGCCAGAGCCAAGCGAAGCGCATGTGCGCGCCGCCTTGCGGGCGGTGTGCTGTGGCAGCGCCGAAGATGTCAGCCGGTTTGATGCCCTGTTTGACGCCTATTGGCGCAATGGCGGGCGGGTGCGCACGCGGGTGGCGCCAAGCGGCAGCAAGCCCGGCCAGAAAAGCGGTGCGCACGCGCCCACCGCGCCCGGCCGCTCAAAGGAGCAGGGCAAGATCGATCGCCCTGACACCGGCGATGGCGATGGCGACAGTGCCGGTGACATGTCCGGTAAGCTTGTGGCCGCCAAAGGCCGCAACCTGATGACGATCGACCTGCGCGAACTGATTGCCCCCAAGGATATTCAGGCCGCCGAGGCGATTGCCACCCGTCTTGGGGCCGCTCTGCGCGACCGGCGCTCACGTCGGCGCAAGGCTGCGCGCCGCGGGCAGGGGCTCGATTTCCGCAGAACCGTGCGGCGCAGCCTGGCAAGCGGGGGCGAGCCGCTCCACCTTGCCATGCGCAAGCGGCCGGACAGGCCCGTCAAGCTAACAGTTCTGGTGGATGTCTCGGGCTCCATGTCGGTCTATGCGCGGCCCTTCCTTGCGTTCTTGGCCGGCCTGATCCGTGCCGATACCACCGCGGAGGCCTTTCTGTTTCACACGCGTCTGGTGCGGGTTACGGGGGCGCTGCGCGATGATGATCCCCTGCGCGCTCTGGGCCGGATTACGCTTCTTGCCGATGGCATGGGCGGCGGCTCCAAGATCGGAGAAACCCTGCAGCAATTTGCCAAGGGGCCCGCACGCCGATGTGTGGATGGCCGGTCTGTCGTGGTGATCCTGTCGGATGGCTATGACAGCGCAGAGCCGCAGACCGTGGGCACGGCGCTGGAAACTTTGGCCAAGCGGGGGTGCCGGATCGTCTGGCTCAACCCGCTCAAGGGCTGGAAGGATTATGCGCCAGTGGCCGCTGGCATGTCCGCGGCCCTGCCCCATCTCGACCTCTTTGCTCCGGCCAATACGCTGGCCTCTCTGGCCGCCCTCGAACAGGAGTTTGCCCGCCTATGACACCCTCCGCCGCCATGCTGGAAGAGCTTGAAACCCGCCGCGCAGAGTTGGAAGCCGCAGGCCAACCCTACGCGCTTGCCACCGTCGTCCGCACCTTGGATGCCACGTCGGCAAAGCCCGGGGCCAAGGCCCTACTTGATGGCGAGGGCACTGTGCTGGCGGGCTGGGTTGGCGGGGGATGTGCGCGCGGCGCCATCAAACGCGCCACCTTGGCCGCCCTTGCGGACGGGGCCCCCCAATTCGTGTCGCTCAAGCCCGAAGATCTGCTGGCCGAGGAGGGCGTTGAGGCCGGAGAGGCCCGCGACAACATCAGATACGCCCGCAATGGCTGCCCATCGCGGGGATCGATGGACATCTTCGTGGAGCCGGTCCTGCCGCGCCCCTGCCTTGGCATCTGTGGCACCGGGCCCGTCGCACTTGCCCTCGCTGATCTGGCAGGGCGCTTCGATCTGCACCGCGTGCTGTGCGCCCCGGGTGCCGACAGCACCGACCTGCCCAAGGTGGAAGAGATCCGCACAGATTTCGCTTTGCCCCAAGGCGCTCTGGTCGTCGTTGCAACGCAAGGCAAAGGGGATGAGGCCGCGCTGCGCCATGTGCTGCGCCAAGACCATCCCTTCGTGGCTTTCGTGGGCAGCAAACGCAAGTTCGCCACCCTGTCCGAGCGCTTGATCAAGGACGGCGTGCCGCGTGCGCGCCTTGATGCGGTTCAGGCGCCTGCGGGGCTCGATATCGGGGCGATCACCCCGGAAGAGATCGCATTGTCGATCCTTGCGCAGGTTGTTGCTGCCCGTCGCACGTCGATCCGGGCGGGCGGTGAAGCAGACAGCACCCAGCCCCGGGCCGTGATGTGATCCGATATCTGACCTAAAGGGTTAACGGACTGTTAACCTTTAGAGAGAATGCTTTTGATATAGATTCAATCTAGACGTGGTTTCTCCACGGGATAGGTTTGGCGACGGCTGGCTACACAACGAACAGGGTATGCCCAGCCCACCCTGAGCAGATAAATGAGCGCCCTGTGTACGCACCTCTTATAACAATCGCGTCCTTCACGCTGCTTGCAACTTTCGGGCTTTATTTCACGATTACAACACCCAGGCTGGATCACTGGCCCCACGTGCGCCATGGCCTGATTGGCCTTGTCTTCGGAATAACCGGGGGCACCGCAACCCTCATGTTGGCCGATCCCACCTTTGAAGGGATGGACACCGGGATGCTGGCGGTGGCCGGTTTTCTGGGAGGGCCGCTTGGCGCGATTCTGGCTGCCGCGAGTTCTATCGCTCTGCAATTTGGTTTCAGCGGCCAGATGGAAGCGCTGCATTGCATCTCGGTTGCCGCATCCGGCGCGGCCCTTGGCTGGGCTCTCTATGGCAAGAGCGCCGCGACATTCACGCCCCGGAGCCTTGTGTTTTTGCTGCTCACCGCCACCCTCGCTTCCAGTTTGGCGCTTGTCGCCTCAGAGGGCCTTGCAGCCGCGGAAGAACAGCTTTTCAGCTGGGTTGTGCTATCGTTGGCCAGCAGCGCGATCTCAGCCCTGACAGCAACACGCGCCATGATGACATCCCGCAACACCCGGGCCTTGAAAGATTTTCGGGAACGTTTCGATCTGGCATCCAGTGTCGCCCAAATTGGGATGTGGGATTGGCACATCGCTGCAGACCACTGTATCTGGGACAGTGGCATGCATGCGCTCTACGGCACGGATCCGTCCCATCCTGTAAAGATAGAGTCGTTTATCGACATGGTGGTGCCCGAAGATCGCGCACGCGTGCACAGGGCGAAAGAACTCATGGAGATGGGCGGGGGTCCACAACAGAATGAGTTCCGTATTCGGCGGACGGATGGCACGCTTCGAGTGATCCGCTCGACGCTGCGCAACAGCTACGGCGCGGATGGCCGCCTCACCCGCATTTGCGGCATGCATATGGATATCACTGAGCTGCGACATGCTGAACAAGAGCGGGGCGTCGCAAAAGACCAGCTTTCGTCGGTGATCGCAAGCGTGCCCGGGGCCGTGCTGACATGGCAGAGCTTCAGGGATGGCACCAGCAAGCTGACCTATCTGAATGCCCAATGCGAAGAGTTGTTTGAACTCGACCAAGCCAGTGTTGATCGCGACAATCGCCAACTGTGGCATCTGATTGACGCTGAAGACCGCCGCGGTTTGCAACTGGCTATCATGCAGGCTGTCAGAACGATGACCCCGCTCGTTCATCGCTTTCGAATGAACACCCTGTCAGGCAAAACGATCTGGATCGAAGGGCGCGCGGCCCCACGCCGCACACCCGATGGCGGGCTTGAGGCCAGCATATTGGCCTTTGATGTGACCCATCCGGTAAGAACGCAGACAGAACTGACGGAACAGAAAGAGCGGGCCGCCCGCGCTCAAAGGCTTGAAAGCATCGGCAAGCTGTCTGGCGGGATTGCACATGATTTCAATAACCTGCTCGCGATCATCGTTGGAAATCTGGAGATTCTGCGCGAAGAACTGTCCGGCAAACCAGACCAGATGGAGTATATCCACGCGGGCCTTGATGCCTCGGCACGGGGGGCAGATCTGGTCCGCAGCATGCTGTCCTTCGCCCGCAAAGCACGCCTTGATCCCACCGAGCAGCCTGTAGCGCATTTGCTCGAACGCGTGGATGGGTGGGTAGCCCGCGTATTGCCTGCCACAATCGAAGTTTCCATGGAAGTTGACGCGCAAGCTTGGCCCATTCGCGCAGACTCTTCGGGCACTGAAAATGCACTCCTGAACCTGATCTTGAACGCGCGGGATGCCATGCCCAATGGCGGCAAACTTCAAATATCCGCCCAAAATTTCGTTGTTCCGAAGACACATAAAACCATCCAGCGTCGGTCCAAAACCCTGCGCGAAGATCTGGCGCCCGGAAACTATGTGGCCATTTCCGTAAAGGACACCGGTCATGGGGTTGATCCGGCCATTCAGTCTCAGGTTTTCGAGCCGTTCTACACAACCCGCGCGCCCGGTGGCGCCTCCGGCAGCGGGCTTGGCCTGTCAACGGTGCACGGGTTTATGGTGCAATCCGGTGGCACAGTTGCAATGACCTCAACGCCGGGGAAGGGCACGACAGTCACGTTGTTTTTTGCTGCGGCTGAAGGAGGTATTCAAACAGAGGTTTATCCTGAGTTGCCAAAAGTCACGGCCACAGGGCAGGGAAATCGCATTCTGCTCGCAGAAGACGAGCCACAGGTTGCCAAGGTCATGTGTCGGGCCCTCGAATTGGACGGGTACTCTGTCACGATTGCAGCCTCCGGGGATGAAGCCGCGCGCCTCTTTGAGGACCAAGGGCCCTTTGAAATGCTGGTGACAGATATTGTCATGCCGGGGAAACTTCAGGGGCCTGACCTCGCCGAGAAGCTCAGATCTCAATGCCCGGATTTGCCCGTTTTGTTCCTGTCCGGCTATGCCCCCAGTACCCTTGCCGATCAAGGTATCCGTCCGGGCGATTTGCGCCTGATGAAGCCGGTCGCCCGTGCCAGTCTTGCCCACGCCGTTGCACAAACTTTGGCGAGTGTTACGGGCCCCCAGAAGATGCAGCAGCAGGCCGAGAAAAAAACGCGCGCCTCAAAACCTCTGCATATCTCCGCCACGTGAACCAGCCGCGCAATGGTAGCACCTCGCCGCGCCTTTCCGGAGCCCAGCCGCAAAGCCCATCTGCCCAGATGAGATACCAACGACTTCTCTAAGCCTTCAGGATACAGGCCTCCGCCCAGCCCTTTTCAAGCAGCCATGGTACGGCTGGAACAAACCC
>JAKVBK010000004.1 GCA_022447275.1 Oceanicola sp.
ACGTCGCAGCAAAACTTGGGGCCGACGACAGGCCAATGGCCATCGCCGCAGCAGTAAAAAAGTTTTAAAGTCCATAGTCATCTCCAGATTTCAAACGTTACTCAAAAAGACCATCTTCATCTTTTGAGTATCGGCAAAAGTGGTCTTCCTGTCACGGAAGTTTTTGAAAAAAATATCGTATCAGAGGAAACCGTCTGGAAGGGTCTCCAAACATCCCATCATTGGTGCGCGATTGCGCCCAATTAAACACAAACAAACCCGATTGATGGTGATGCACTCCGCGTTCTCCCGGAAACTCCAAACCAGCCATTGAATGCGCCACCGCCAACGGCAGAAAGCTCCGCATTGCCGACCTCCATCGCAGACAGCCCCGAAGACGCTTTGGGGCGCAAGTGGTTGACATGGCGTTCGGCCACACGCTGCTCCAATTATCGCAAAGGGCGCCCCATGGGCGCCCTTTGGTTATCTCAGCGGCATTGGCCTCACTAGTCCTTGAGGCTTTCCTCGCGCAGGCCGTCGGCCAGCAGGTTGAGGCCCAGCACGAGGCTCATGAGGGCAAAGGCCGGAGGCAGGGCAGGGTGCGGATAAACCGACAGCAGCTTGCGCCCATCGTTGATCGTCGATCCCCAATCGGGGCTTTCCGGCTCTAACCCAAGGCCAAAGAAGCCAAGGGTGCCCAGAAGGATTGTGGTGTAGCCGATCCGCAAACAGAAATCGACGATCAGCGGACCGCGGGCATTGGGCAGGATTTCCCAGAGCATCGTGTACCAGGGGCCTTCCCCGCGCGTATAAGCGGCCGCCACGTAATCCCGTGTTTTGATGTCGAGCACGATGCCCCGCACAATCCGGAACACCGTGGGTGAGTTCACGAACACAACCGAGACAAACACAATCAGGATATTGCCCGGCACGTCAAAGAGATCCATCCAGCGTGGGATGAAGTCCAAAACGCCGCCCTCCTCATTGATCAATGACAGGTAGAGCACTCCCCCACCGATCAAAATAACGCTGAGGATGACGCTGTTCTGGGTTGGTTGCGTGTGAAACTTCGAGTTGAACAGCACCACCAGGAAGATGATCGGAAAGACGAACAAAACCGCAGCGAGGTAGCTGGGCAGGCCCGTGTCGACGATCTCTGGTGTGACCAGCAGATAGAACAGAAGAATGACCGGAAAGGCGAGGATGAGGTTTGCGATAAAGCTCAGGATCGTATCGAACATTCCGCCGTAAAAGCCTGCGGGCACACCCAGGGTGATCCCAACCATAAAGGCAAAGAGCGTCGCGATCGGGGCGATCTGCATCACTTCCCAACTGCCGGCCACCATGCGGCTGAACACATCGCGCGCGAGGTTATCGCCGCCCAGAAGATACCATTCGAACATGCCCTCCTCCGGCGCGGGCAGAGGGGTGCCGGGCACTTTGTTCTTCATGCCTGACAGCTGGGCCAGTGGATCATGGGTGACGATCATGTCCGCAAAAAAGGCCGTGAAGACCCAAAACAGCACAATGGCCGCCCCGATAGACCCGATGGTAGAGCCCATCAGCTTGCCCCAGAGCCCGAGCCGCGCCCTGAAGAGGTGGCTGAGCGCAAAGGTGATGGCCAGCGCTATCCAGACGGGCATGAACTGATATGAAATCTGGCCCACGATCCCGCGCGCCTGCGGCGTCGGCATCAAAAGACCGCCCACCAGATAGGCTGCCAGCACCGCCACCACCGCCAAAAGCGACCAGTTGAGCGCGACGGCTGCCACATCAGCGGGTGTCCGGGCCACTGTGGCAACATTACCTGCGCCTCCGGTGGTGACGAAGAAGCCCGCGATGATGGTGGCTGCCGTGCAGGCCAGCAGCGCGATAAAGGCGAACCCAAGGATGGGGTTGAGAACGGCGAGGTTGCCTGTCCAAGTCAATGCTTCCATGATGACATCCCCCCTCAGGTAACGCGAATGCGCGGGTTAAGGAAAACGTAGCCCACGTCCGAGATCAGCTGCGTGACCAGCACCACAACAACCGCAACAACCGAACATCCCAGCAGCAACTCGATATCGTTGTTGCCAGCCGCCTGAACGAGCGTCCAGCCGAAGCCCTTGTAGTTGAACAGGGTTTCAACAATCACCACGCCGTTCAGAAGCCACGGAAACTGCAGCATGATCACCGTGAAAGGGGCGATCAGCGCATTGCGCAAAGCATGTTTGACCACGATATTGCCGAAACTCTGACCTTTCAGCCGGGCCGTGCGGATGTATTGAGACGTCATGACTTCGGCCATCGAAGCACGTGTCATGCGGGCAATATATCCCATGCCATAGAGCGCGATGGTCAGAACGGGCAGCAGGAAGTTCTCAAGCGTGGCATTTTCCATCGCAGAGGTGGCCGTGCCCTTGAAGAGCGTGCGCCCCTCAATCAACCCGTTTTCCTTCAGCCATTGGTTCAACGGAGATGCAGAGGCGGCAAAGACCGCGATGAAGATCACACCTGACACGTATTCCGGCGTCGCGGTAGAGGCGATCGAAAAGGTGGAGAGTGACCGATCCAGGCGGGAGCCTTCGCGCATACCGGCCAGCACCCCTAACAGCAGGGCGCTCGGCACCATCAACACCATGACCCAGAACATAAGCTTGCCCGTCAGGCTCAGCCGTTCCGCGATAATTGTGCCGACATTCTCCTTGAAGACGGTTGAGAAGCCCCAATAGCCCTGAAGGATGCCGCAATAGGTGGCACTGTCCTCCGGCGCGGCGCCGGGGGCGATGCAGCGCCCGCGGACGGTTCCGTCCTCGTCCTCATAGACCCAGCCCGGGGCAACGCCCAGCCAGCGCCCATATTTGACGAGCAAGGGATCCCCATGGCCGTTTTTGTCCAGCCAGGATTGCACCTGCTCCTCGGACATCCGGAAGTTCCCTTCCGATTTGGCGAGCTTTTCTAGATTTGGATAAAGGTTCGTCAGCCAGAACACGATAAACGTCAGGCACAAGGCCGTCAGGATCATCATGCCCAGGCGGCGCAGTATGAAGATCGCCATTGGTGCTCCCATTGGTAGCCATAACCCGGCAGCACACCTCTTGGCGGATGCGTCTGGATCGCACGGGCTCAGAGAAAGAGGCCGCGCCCGGTTTCCCGGACGCGGCCTGAGTCAGGGGCCGATCAGGCTTTGATGGCCCATTTGTAGATCTGCGGCAGATCGGCGATGTGCTTGTCTACACCGGTAACCCGATCGCTGTAGTGCCGGATGGCGGTCCGCCAATAGGGCTGGATCGTGACACCTTCGTCGATCATGATGCTTTGCAGCTTGCTCATCACCTTGCGACGCTCGTCTGAGTCCGCAATGGAGTTTGCTTCCGCGAGCAGGCTGTCGAACTCAGCATTTGCAAAGCCGGATTCATTCCAGGCCTCGCCCGAACGGTACGCGAGCGCCAGCACCTGCGTGCCCAGCGGACGGTGGTTCCAGTTCGTTGAGCTGAAGGGATACTTCGCCCAATCGTTCCAGAACGTAGAGCCCGGAAGGATCTTGCGGGTGACATTGATCCCAGCGTCACGCAGCTGTGCGGCCACCGCGTCGGTGGTGTTCTTGCGCCAGTCATCGTCGATCGAAAGCAGCTCATGCTCGAAATCGGCCATGCCAGCCTCTTCCATCAGGGCCTTTGCCTTTGCAGGATCATAGGGCAGGCGGGTGACAGCCGGATCGTATTCCGGATGCATCGGGCCCACGTGGCTGTTGTCGGCCGGAATACCGTAGCCTGCCATGCCCAGTTCGAGGCAGACGGCGTTGTCTACGGCCATTGCAAGCGCCTGACGCACCCGCTTATCGCCATAGATCTTGTTCCCGTTTTCATCTTCCGCCAACTGGTTCGGACGGATCACGATTGTGAAGCCCGAAGGCACTTCCGAACGGGTCAGGCCGAGCGCATCGAATAGATCAACGAACTCACCAACGGATTCCCAGTTGAGATCGATCTCTTCTGCTTCGAAGGCAGACACGAACGCGGCCGGGTCGGTGCCGTAGTCGATGAACTCGATCCGATCGAGGAAGCCGCCCTTGTCAGCAGCATATCCCCACCACTCGTGATCTTCGTTGCGCACCAGCACCGATTTCACGCCCACTTCGAGCGACTCTGGCTTCATGTAGCCAGTGCCAACCGGGTTGGACAGCATGGTGTCGGCAGAGTGCGAGGCATGCACGATTGCAGCAGGATAATCCGCCATGCCCGGGATCAGAGTGATGTCAGGCACCGAAGGCTTCAGCACCACGGTGTGACTGTCGACAACAGTGATGGCGCCGTCTGCGGCCTTGTTCGTGGCAGGGTCAATCAGGGACGCCATGCGGCCGGCCATGGAATTGCCTTCCACATCCTTTTCGCACCAGCCTGCAATGTTGCGGGCCACGTCGTCAGCGGTGAAATCATCCCCGTTGTTCCACTTTACGCCCTTGCGGACATTCAACGTGAATTCGGTCGCGTCATCATTTGCAGACCAGCCCTCAAGCAGCATCGGCTTGAAAGAACCATCGGAGTTGTATTCCACCAGATACTCGAGCCAGCCTGCGGTAAACGTGGCGATTTGCGTCCAGTCGAAAGTGCGCGGGTCCTTCAGGGCGCGTACTTCCATCTGCATGCGCAAGGTGCCGCCCTGCTGGGCGTGGCCGCCGGCATGGGCAGGCGCGGACGCTCCAATCAGGCCATACGCCGCCGTTGCCGTAACACCCAGTGCGGTTGCACGGGCCATGAATTCACGGCGGTCCATTTTGCCTTCCTGATATTCCTTTGCGTAGAGCAGGGCACCGGGATGGGCTTGCTTTCCGTGAGTTGTCGGGCGCGTCATATCATTCTCCCTGTGATATATATCTGAGTTCACCGGCTTTATTTGTTCTTTGTCCGTTTCAGCCGATCGAGCCTGTTTGTGTTTTCTGGGCCGGGGTTGGCCCGTGGCAGTCTCCAATAGGTCTAGAGGGCACGGAGTGTTCCTAAGCGTCAACGTGCGAGCCGTTTTTTGGCGGTCAAAAAGCGACATACACCCGTAGCAAAAACGACATGACGGCAAGACGCAAGCAAAGACCGTAAGAAAGCGAATAAAATCTACGATGGCATCCGTAAAAATGTGTGGAGATGGCTGATATGAAGGTTGCTCTACGCGCCTGCAACGACTGCAAAAACGTTACGCGAAGCGTTTCTGGGCCGACATGCGTGCGTGTTCTCAATCACTTCCAAATCGCAATGGCCATCCGGAAAAGCGTTTTTTACCAGTGCTATGACGCAAACCCTCATCGCTAGGATTGCTGGCTTGGCTCACTCTTGCCTGCCGTTGAGAGGCAGGTATTTCACGAGGCGCTAAGGCAGTACGCGGCCGATCATCTTGTGCAGCGCTACGTTCTGTCCGCATGTCTCTGAATGCAGAGGGGGTTTGGCCCGTGCGATTCTGGAAGGCGCGCGTGAAATAAGCGGGTGAGCCAAAGCCCAACATTTCGGAGATCCGCTTGATCGGAAGGTCGGTATCGGCCAGCAGTCGGCGCGCCTCAAAGGTGATGCGGTCTGCCAAAAGATCGTGGGCCGTGCGCCCGCATGTGGCCCGGCACACGCGCGATAGATGGCTGATCGTAACGCCCAACGCAGTTGCGTATTCGCCCGCGGACAGGCCTGTCATGATTTGTCGCTCGATCAGGTCGGTGTAGCGTTGCATCAGCCTTTCAGCCGCGCTCATGTCACCGGTGACATCCTCTTGGAGGCTTTGCCGCTCAAACCAAACGGAGATCAGCCCTAGATGACAATCCAGCGCGCGATCTGAGGCAATGTTTGTCAGCGCGCTCTCCCTTTGAAGATCATCGAGATGGCCGCTGAGCAACCCTTGCGCAGCACCATCCCGGATTCGCAAATGGCGCGGTCCGTCTGGCATGGTGGTGGGACTACACTCCGGTGCAAGGAAACATGCTGTTCCAAAAACGGCCGAGCTGACCTGGATACCATGCATTGTGCCTGCTGGAATCCAAACGGCGTTATGCGGCCCAAACCCTTTCGTTACGCCTGCCACGGTAATGCGGCCTTGGCCGCGCGTGATCCAAAGCAACAAGTCAGACCGGTAAGACCGCATTGCCTCCGAGCGCCAGCGCGGGCCCTTCGTAAGGGCCTGCAGGGGCGTCATCCGCACGGGCTTGATCGAAGTTTGTGGCGGGAGTGACGTCACTGCACTGACAGATCCTTGGTGGCTGGCGTTTGCTTTCACGCAACAAAACGCGATCTGGGATGCTGGATCAAGTCATTGATTAACAATATGTTAAGCTGCTCGAAGTCGGTGTTGTGCCGACGTCAATATATTGGGGATCAAGCCGGAAGGCCCCCTTTAATTAGCGGTCAGAGCAAGCGCTTTTCTGCCTCAAATTGTATCAGCAGACAGGTGTTGCCAGTCCGACATCCTCGCTTTGAACCATGTGCGTTGCCGTTTGGCATATTGCCGTGTCGCAATCACCGCACGTTCGCGCGCGGCCTCCAATGAGATCTCTCCGCGCAGATGCGCGATCAGCTCTGGCGCGCCGATTGCCTTATCTGCGGGCCGTGACACATTGAAATCGTTCATGTTATCGCGGGCCTCTTCCAAAGCGCCTGCGGCGAGCATGGCCTCAAAGCGTTGCTCAATGCGCGGGGTGAGGAAGGATTTCGGGGCGTCGATCAGCAGGGCCGTTGCCTGAGACAATGGAATCAGCGGTGCTGGCTTATGGGCATGCCAGACGTGCAGCGCGGTGCCCGTCTCCTCGGCGACTTCCCAAGCGCGCTGAACCCGTGCCCGGTTCGACAGGTCGAGACGGTCTGCGGTCTCGGGGTGCAGCGCGGCCTGCATGTCGCCAAGGGCCATGGCATTGGCGCGTTCCCGCACCGCCGGCGAAATGGCGGGGATGTCTGATAGGCCTTCTGTCAGCGCGGAAAAATAGAGGCCCGTGCCTCCCACAATGATCGGACGCACGCCCTCAGACAAAAGGGCGCTGACCTCTTTTTGCCAATGGCCGACAGAGTAATCTTGCCACCGCCCCACATGCCCATAAAGTCTGTGCGGCGCGGCGGCCTCATCCTGCGCGCTTGGGCGCGCGGTTAGAATGCGCCAAGGCGTATAGACCTGCAGCGCGTCTGCATTGACAATGACACCGCCCTGTCGCGTGGCAATTTCCAAGGCGAGGGCAGATTTGCCGCTGGCAGTTGGGCCGGCGATCAATACGGGCTGATCGACTGGAAGGCTTGGGATTGGCATACCACGCATTTTCCGGATCAAGCCTAAGACGGCGGGTTGAACGAAGTCGCGTTTTCCGACAGAACAGCGCGAATATCAAGTATGGGGAGCGCAGAGATGGCCAATACGGAAACAGGCTCGCAAGAGAACGGCAGCACCCTCCCGAAGCCCACCTACAAACGTGTGATGCTCAAGATTTCCGGGGAAGCCCTGATGGGGGACCAGGGGTTTGGGCTGCACCCGCCCACCGTGCAGCGGATCGCCAATGAGGTGAAGTCGGTGCATGATCTGGGTGTTGAGATTTGCATGGTGATTGGCGGCGGGAATATTTTCCGGGGGTTGCAGGGCTCGGCTCAGGGGATGGAGCGGACGACGGCGGATTACATGGGTATGCTGGCAACGGTGATGAATGCGCTCGGCATGCAATCGGCGCTCGAAGAGTTGGGCGTGTTTACCCGTGTGATCAGCGCGATCCCCATGGATCAGGTTTGCGAGCCCTACATTCGCCGCCGCGCCGTGCGCCACCTCGAGAAATCGCGGGTCTGCATCTTTGCCGCGGGTACCGGCAACCCGTATTTCACGACGGATACGGCCGCCACGCTGCGTGCCAATGAAATGGCCTGCGAAGCGATCTTCAAGGGAACGAAAGTGGACGGCGTCTACGACAAGGATCCTGCCAAGCATGACGATGCTGTGCGCTATGATACGATCAGCTATGATGATTGCCTCGCCAAGCACCTCAAGGTGATGGATGCCTCAGCGATTGCACTGGCCCGCGACAATGACCTGCCAATCATTGTTTTCAGTCTTGATGAACCCGGTGGCTTCCGCGGCATTCTGGCGGGCGAGGGCACTTACACCCGCGTTCACGGGGGCTGATCGGAACGCGTCTGTGTTTCTGACATCCCGGCATTGGCGTCATGGCACACACTGTGTCTTTGCCCTGAACCGCAAAGTTTTTGAGCGATCGCTTCACATTGCGCGATCAATGAAGGTAGAACAGAGAGGATCCATCCAGGGTCCCACATACGGCAAACAGGACAATGAGCATGTCTGAAGAAGATTTTGAACTGGACACCGATGATTTGCAGCGCCGCATGGACGGGGCGCTCTCAGCGTTGCGGATGGAATTCCAAAGCTTGCGCACGGGCAGGGCATCAGGCTCGATGTTGGAGCCGGTCATGGTAGACGCATATGGCAGTCCCACGCCGATCAACCAGGTTGGCACGGTAAACGTACCCGAGCCGCGCATGGTGACCGTGAATGTCTGGGACAAGTCCCTTGTGGGGAAGGTAGAGAAAGCCATTCGCGAGTCCGGCCTCGGCATCAATCCCCAGACCAACGGCACCATCATTATGCTGCCCATTCCGGAGCTGAACGAAGAACGCCGGCGCGAGCTTACAAAAGTCGCAGCCCAATACGCGGAAAGTGCGCGGGTGGCTGTGCGCAATGTGCGTCAGGCCGGCATGCAGGAACTCAAGAAGGCCAAAGCCGACGGCCTGTCCGAAGATGAGCACAAGCTGTGGACGGACGAAGTGCAGGAAATGACCGATACGCATATTGCGCTGGTCGACAAGGCGCTTGAAACGAAACAGGAAGAAATCATGCAGGTCTGAAGACTGAACGGTCCCAAAAACGGGGCCGTTCTGTGTTTTGCCGGACTGCATTTGCGTTGTTATTGTATGATCAGGGCGGAGAAGGAGCCCGCATTTTGAGTGAAACAGACAGTCTGACGACCGGGCCCGAGCATGTGGCCTTGATCATGGACGGCAATGGCCGTTGGGCCACAAAGCGGGGGCGGCCCCGTCTGTTCGGGCATCAGGCCGGAGCAAGACGTGTGCGCGAAATCGTTGAATCCTGTCCGCGTTTGGGCGTGCGCTATCTGACAATCTTTGCCTTCTCGACGGAAAATTGGAAACGCACGCAGAGCGAAGTTTCGGGGCTGATGGCGATTTTCAAGCGCTACATCCTCAAAGAAGCCAGCAAGCTTTTAACGAACGGCGTCCGCGTCCGCTTCATCGGGGACAGGATCCGATTGGATGAAACGCTGGTGCGCCTTATGGATGAGTTGGAAGTGCTGACCGCAGGCAATGACACTGTGCATCTGACAATCGCACTCAATTACGGCGGCCGCGATGAGGTGACACGGGCGACACGCCGCCTCGCGGTGGAAGTGGCTGCTGGGCGTCTGCTACCCGAAGATGTCGGGGCCGAGACGCTGGCTGGTTTTCTGGATACGTGCATGTTGCCCGACCCGGACCTTGTGATCCGGACCAGCGGTGAGGCGCGGATATCCAACTTCCTGCTGTGGCAATCGGCCTATGCGGAATATGAATTTGTCGACACGCTCTGGCCCGACTTCACGGCGGAGAAGTTCGAAAAAATCCTGCAATCCTTTCAAGGGCGTGATCGCCGTTTTGGAGCTGTCAGTGCCTAGCGCGTCAAATTGGGATGATTTGCGCCCCCGCGTGATCTGGGGCCTTGCGATGATCGCCGTAGGGGTTCTTGCGATCTGGTTTGGCGGGATCTGGTTCCAGATGCTGACCGTGTTCGCAACCGCCGTCATGATTTGGGAGCTGTCGCGAATGATTCAGCCGGACGGCGCGGCGGGCATGTTGCTGGCCGTCCTGACGGCCACGACCCTGTCAGCTGCACTGGCGCTTGAGTCCGGTGCATATGTCGCCCTGTTGCTGGCGCCTGCACTCGCCGGAGCCGTTGCGCTCCCACGGGCGAAACTGGCCTTTGCTGGGTTTGCCCTAGGGGTGATGCTGGCGGGGTGGGCGCTGATCACTTTCCGCGACACATTCGGCATGGCGTGGCTTTTTTGGCTGGTGATCTGTGTTGTTGTGACCGACGTGGCCGGATATTTCGCCGGTCGTACGTTTGGCGGGCCAAAGTTCTGGCCCTCAATCAGCCCCAAGAAAACGTGGTCTGGCATATTGGCCGGCTGGCTAGGCGCAGCTTTTGTGGGCTGGCTTTTCGTGGCCTTTGCAGGTGCCAGCGCGAACCTCATCTGGGTTTCGGTCGTTTTGTCCTTTGCATCGCAAATGGGGGATATTACCGAAAGCGCGATCAAACGCCGGATGGGCGTGAAGGACAGTTCTGATCTGATCCCAGGCCATGGCGGCTTGTTTGATCGTTTTGACGGGCTTCTGGGGGCGGCATTATTCATGCTGCTGATTTCATTCCTGATTGATCTGCCGCAGGTTTATCCATGACACGGCGCGTCAGTATTTTCGGAGCAACGGGGTCAATCGGTGAGAATACCATCGATCTGATTGCCCGCGATCCGAGCGCCTATGAGGTGGTTGCCCTGTCCGGTGGGCGCAATGTGAAGCGGCTTGCAGAGCAGGCCCGCAGTTTGAACGCGAGCCTTGCCGTAACAGCTTTTGAAGAAGCCCTGCCGGAACTGCGCGCGCTCCTGTCGGGCACGGGGATCGAAACCGCAGCCGGTCCCGAGGCCCTCGTGGATGCGGCGCGCAGACCTGCAGACTGGATCATGTCTGCGATTGTCGGCTTTGCCGGGTTGCCGCCGGGGCTGGCAGCCCTTGAGCAGGGCACAACTCTGGCGCTTGCCAATAAGGAAAGCCTTGTCTGTGCGGGGCCTCTGCTGATGGCCACAGCGCGCCGCCACGGGGCCCGCATCCTGCCTGTGGACAGCGAGCATTCCGCCGTTTTCCAGGCGCTCGTGGGTGAAGAGATGTCTGCCGTCGAGCGGGTGATTATCACCGCGTCGGGCGGTGCGTTTCGCGATTGGCCGCTCGAAAATCTGCCAGATGCAACTTTGGCCGAGGCGTCATCGCATCCCAACTGGGATATGGGCCAGCGCATCACGATCGACAGCGCTTCCATGTTCAATAAGTCGCTTGAACTTATCGAAACAAGAGAGTTTTTCGATATCGCGCCCGAGCAGATTGAGTGTGTCGTCCATCCTGAAAGCCTGATCCATGCGTTGGTTGGCTTCAACGATGGGGCGTTGATGGCCCATGTGGGCCCACCTGATATGCGCCATGCAATCGGCTATGCTCTTCATTGGCCCGAGCGGCGTGAGCTGCCCGTGGCGCGGCTTGATCTCGCTCAGATTGCAACGCTGACTTTCCGCCCACCCTGTACCAAGCGCTGGCCGGCGCTGGCGCTGGCGCGCACGGTTATGGATATCCGGGGTCTTGCAGGGGCCGCGTTCAACGGCGCAAAGGAGCGGGCGCTTGATGGATTTATCGCGGGCCAGATCCGATTCACCGATATGGCCGGGGTCGTCGAAGATGTTCTCGACACGCTCTCAGCCAAGGGAGGCCTTGAAAACGCCGCGATCACCCTTGATGCCGTGCGTGAGGTGGACCAAGTGTCCAGAATATATGCGGCCGAGGCGATCGAGGCGCGCGCTGCATCCACCGCGGGTTTGCGCCGCTGAGCTGACAAAGCGTCCAGAAGGGGAAAAAGTTGGATCTTGTTGGATTGGTTCCTGAGTTTGGGAACATCATTTACACTGTTGTCGCCTTCATCATTGCGCTCAGCATCATCGTGGCGATCCATGAATATGGGCACTACATCGTAGGGCGGTGGTCGGGCATTCATGCGGAGGTGTTTTCGATCGGGTTCGGGCCCGTGCTGGCCAGCCGTGTCGATAAGCGCGGCACCGTCTGGCAGATCGCTGCCTTGCCCTTTGGCGGCTTTGTGAAGTTTTCTGGGGATGCGGATGCCGCGAGCGGCAAGGACGGAGAGGCCATGTCCGAAATGGATGCCGCTGCCTTGCGCCGCACCATGCATGGCGCGCCCATTTGGGCGCGTGCCGCGACAGTCGCGGCAGGCCCGATATTTAACTTCATCCTGTCGATCCTGATTTTTGGTGCTGTCATCATGGCGCAGGGGGAGCCGACATCGCCCATGCAAGTGGCCCGGCTTGCGGATTTGCCGACCAGCGCGCCTGAACCCGCCCTGCAGGTGGGGGACGAAATCGTGGCCATCGAGGGGGTCGTCATCGACGATATCACCGGGCTCTATGATGCCGTGCCAGACCTGCCGCAGGAAGCGGTGCTGGGCTACGACATCCTGCGCGATGGTCAGGCAATGCAAGTCAACGGTCCGTACCCGCTGCCACCGCTCGTCGCGCAGCTTCAGCCGGGCTCTGCGGCGATGGATGCTGGCCTTGAGGTAGACGACGTGATCACGGCCATAGACGGCGCGCCCGTCGTGGCGTTCCGTGAGTTGCAAGATCTTGTGGGCGCAAGTGAGGGGCAACCGCTCTTGCTGGATGTTTGGCGCGCTGGTCAGTCCCTTGAATTTGCGCTGGCGCCGCGCAAGGTGGATTTGCCCACGGGCGAGGGCACCTTCGAGACGCGGTGGTTGATCGGCATGACAGGTGGGCTGGCCTTTGAGCCTGCCACCGAGGTGCCCGGCTTTGGTGCCGCCCTGTCTGCTGGCGTACGGCAGACAAAGTTTATCATCGAGAGCTCTCTTTCGGGGCTCTACCACATGATCACGGGCGCCATTTCCAGCTGCAATTTACGCGGACCGATTGGCATCGCAGAGACCTCAGGTGCAGCTGCCAGCCAGGGCGCGCAAAGCTTTATCTGGTTCATCGCAGTTCTGTCGACAGCGGTTGGTTTGCTCAACCTGTTCCCGATACCAGTGCTCGATGGGGGCCATCTTGTGTTTCACGCCTATGAGGCCGTGACGGGCAAGCCTCCCTCGGACAACGCATTGCGTGTTCTTATGGGAATTGGCCTGGCGCTTTTGCTGACCTTGATGGCCTTTGCCCTGACAAACGACCTGTTCTGTCCGTAATCGAGACAACGCTCCTGGCCATGTCGTTTCATCGGGGTGGGCAGGGGACGCGTTTACCAATCTGGTCTCAGTGTTGCCCCAATTTCGCCCTGATTGCTGAGTAGCGACGGGATGCGAAGAAACGGGGAAGTTAACCATGACCACGCTTGTTGCCAATGCAAACAGCTTGTCGCTGCTGCTGCGACTGAACCTTGACCGCCTCATTTGGCTCACCACGGTCTTGGTCGCTTTGGGTGGGGGCGCTTGGATTGGCTCGCTCATGATGACACCGCCTCCTGGTTTCTGAAACCGGTGACGCGCCAAAGCGCGTTCTTCAAAACTTGAAAGTCGGCGTGAGCCCGGTGCGCATTGGTGCCGGGCTTTTTAAATGCGTGCTGCACGTCACACCTGCGCGGATAAGCGAACAAAGGCGCTGATGTCTTTTGACAAGCCCCCCCAATCCCGGTAGCACGGTGAGCAAAGAATATATCGCCTTTGGGGGGCGCCATGCTGCTATATAGAGTGGTCCGGAGGGGGATTTCTTCCCTTCAGCGGTCAAGAGTTTTGCGCGTAGTTCACCTGTGCCTCGGCCTTGTTGCACTGAACTTGATGGCCACGGCCGCAACGGCACAAAGCTATGTGTTTTCGAACATTTCGGTAGATGGCAACCGCCGGATCGAGGCGTCGACAATCGCAACATATGCGGGAATCGCTGCCGGTGAACGGGTCAGTGCGGGCCAGTTGAATGCAGCCGTGCAGCGGATCGTGAACTCCGGACTATTCGAATCTGTTGAGGTCACCCCGCGCGGGGGCACCTTGGCGATTTCCGTGGTGGAATACCCAACGGTGAACCGACTTGTTTACGAGGGCAACCGGCGTCTCAAGGATGATGACCTCAACGCCATCGTTCAGTTGACGCCACGCCGGGTCTACACCCCCGCCTTGGCGGAAGCAGATGCGGCCAGCATCTCGGAAGCTTACCGTCAGGAAGGCCGTCTTGCCGCTGCCGTGACGCCGAAGATCATTCGTCGGTCTGACAACCGGGTAGACGTTGTTTTTGAGATTGTCGAAGGCGGCAACACAGAAATCGAGCGCCTCTCCTTTGTTGGCAACCGCGCCTATGGGGACCGGCGCCTGCGGGCAGCCCTGGAAACCAAGCAGGCGGGTCTGTTCCGTCGGTTTGTACGCAACGATACCTTGGTGGAAGATCGTCTGGAATTCGACAAGCAAATCCTGCGGGATTTCTACGCCTCCCGCGGTTATGTGGATATGCAGGTGCTCGACACCTCTGCAGAGATCACACGAGACCGGGGCGCCGTTCTGGTGACCTTCACGATCCGCGAGGGCCAGCAATATCGCTTTGGCGATGTAGACGTGGTCTCTGAAATCGACACGGTTGATGCAGCAGACTACCAAGATGCTCTGCGTGTGAGAACCGGATCGGTCTACAGCCCCAGCATCGTGGAAGAAAATATTGCCCGGCTTGAGCGACTGGCGATTGCCAACGGGGAAGATTTCGTGCGCGTCGTGCCGCGCGTGACGCGCGATCCGCGCAACCAAACCCTCAATATCGAACTCGCCTTGGTGCGCGGCCCACGCGTGTTTGTCGAACGGATCGATATCGAGGGCAACGCAACAACGCTGGATCGGGTCATTCGCCGCCAGTTTGATGTTGTGGAAGGCGATCCCTTCAACCCGCGTCAGATCCGTGCCTCTGCAGAGCGCATCCGCGCCCTTGGTTTCTTCAAAACATCGGAAGTTCAGACCCGCCAGGGCAGCCGCCCCGATCAGGTTGTGATCGACGTGGATGTGGAAGAAGCCCCGACGGGCTCGCTCGGGTTTGGTGCCTCCTACGGCAACGATGTGGGCTTTGGCCTGACATTGAGTTTCGCGGAGACGAACTTTTTGGGCCGCGGCCAATCGCTCCGCTTTGATTTGAACACGACACAGGACTCCGAGGCTCTGTCTTTCTCCTTTACGGAGCCGCAATTCCTGAGCCGCGATGTGGCGTTTTCCTTCGGCCTCGCTTATCGGCAGACGGACAATGAGAATTCGCGCTACTCGACGCGGATCGGTGCAATCGAGCCGTCCCTGTCCTTCCCAATCAGCGAGCGTGGACGTTTGCGTGTGTTTGGTGCCTTGCGCTACGAAGAGTTGTTCGAGGTTGATAACCCTGCTTCTTCCGCCGTTCTGCAGGCCGAAGAAGGCACCCGCGAGTTTGGCGTGATCGGGTTTGGTTACACCTATGATACCCGGAACTCCGGTTTGAACCCCGATGCTGGCATATTGCTGCGGTTCAATCAGGAATTCGGGCTGGGTGACAGCGATACCCAGTACAGCAAAACCACGCTTTTCGGCTTGGCTGAAACCCGCAGTTTCCGGGACAACTTCACGTTGCGGGCCATTGTCGAAGCGGGCGCGATTGCCTTCTCGGACGGTGCGTCCTCCACGATCCTGGACCGGTTCACACTGGCGGGCAAAATGCGCGGGTTTGAACCGCTGGGTATCGGCCCACGCGATTTGAATGTCGCGAACCAAGATGCACTGGGCGGCAACGCCTTTGCCGTGCTGCGCCTCGAGGCTGAGTTCCCCCTTGGTCTGCCGGAAGAATACGGCATCAGCGGTGGCCTGTTTTACGACATCGGGTCGGTGTGGGATTTGGACAATGTGAATGGAGGCCCAAGCGGAGCTGACATCGTCGATGATGCGCGATATTTCCGCCAGTCTATTGGCTTCTCGCTGTTCTGGAATACGGCGCTTGGCCCGCTGCGTCTGAACTTCTCGGAAGCGCTGGACAAGCAACCCTATGACATCGACCAGCCCTTTGACCTCACGATCCAGACGAAGTTCTGATCATGCCGCATGAGCGGCGCAAAATCCTGCCAAGGCCGGGGGGCATATATCGTGCCGTCTCGGCTTTGGTGCTTTTGGTGGCTGGCAGCTTAGGGCCCGCGCACTCCCAATCCACCTTACCGCTGGCCAATGTCCCGCTGTCTATGGGGCAGGATACGTCCGTTCCCCGCAGCCCGCTTCTGACGATTGATCGCGATGCGCTGTTTGCGGGGTCTGCCTACGGCCAACGCCTTCAGGCCGATATCCGCGACGCCTCCGTAGCTTTAAGCGAAGAGAACCAAACGATCACGAACGACTTGGAGGCCGAAGAACTGGCCCTGACCGAGCAGCGCGCCACCCTGCCGGCAGAGGAATTTCGGGCCCTTGCTGACGCCTTTGACGAAAAGGTAACGCGCCTGCGCAGCCGTCAGGATGCAAAAACACGTGTGCTCCAAAGACGGCAGGAACTGGAAAGACAGCGCTTTTTCTCTGCCGCTTTGCCAATTCTGGCAGAGATTGTGCAGGAAGCGGGCGCGGTGGCCATTCTCGATCGCGGCTCTGTTTTCCTGACAGCAGACGAGATCGATATTACGGAAGTTGCTATCCGCAGGCTGGATGAAGCCATCGGCGCAGGCCCCGATAGATCCGTTGCTCCGCCAGACACGGCACCGCGTCCGCGCCCAAGCACTGGCTCCGAGACTGTGCAAGACAACGAAGCGCCCAAGGACGAATAGCGGCTGTGGAAACAGAGAAGAGCCGCTCCCGAACGCGCCCGCCGCTTGCCCCTTGCGCGGCCCGATGATACCCCGCCCATAAGAACATGCGGCCGCATTCAGCCGCCCCAGCAGGACAAAGATCTTCGAGGACACCACCCATATGACCGACACAGATATTCCCACCCGTGCCGACCTCGACCTGATCAAGCGGATTATTCCGCACCGCTACCCGTTCCTGCTGGTCGATCGCGTGGAAGATATCGTGCCCCGTGAGTCTGCGCGCGGCATCAAGATGGTCACTGCGAATGAGCCCCATTTCACCGGGCATTTCCCGGATGCGCCGATCATGCCGGGCGTTCTGATCATCGAAGCACTTGCCCAGACCGCCGGCGTTATGGCCGGTGTCACGCTCGGCATGGCCGACAAAGGCATGCTCGTGTATTTCATGGCGATCGACAGCGCGAAGTTCCGGCGCAAGGTGGTGCCGGGTGACATGTTGGAACTCAATGTGACTGTAAAGCGCGCAAGCACCAAGATCTGGAAGTTTGAGGGCAGGGCCACCGTCGATGGAGAACTGGCGGCAGAGGCGGCTTTCACGGCGATGATGGATCTCGAAAGCGGTCAGGCAGGCTGAACCATGGCAATCCATCCGGATGCATCCGTTCACCCCTCTGCGGTGATTGAAGACGGGGCTGAGATTGGGCCCGGCTGCTCGATTGGCCCGTTTTGTGTTGTCGGCGCTGAGGTGCGGCTCGCGGCGGATGTTACGCTCAAGAGCCACGTGGTCATCACCGGGGATACCCAGGTGGGCAGCGGGACTGTGATCTTCTCCTTCGCGGTGATCGGTGAGATCCCGCAGGATTTGAAGTTCAAGGGTGAGAAGGCGCAGCTGGTCATTGGTGCGCGCAATCGCATCCGGGAACATGTCACCATGAACCTTGGCACAGAGGGCGGTGGCGGCGTCACGCGCGTGGGGGATGATGGTCTGTTCATGGCTGGCTGTCATATCGCTCATGACGCGCAGGTGGGCGACCGCGTGATCATTGTGAACTCGGCCGCTGTCGCAGGACATTGCGTGATCGAGGACGACGTGATCATCGGGGGGCTTTCAGGCCTGCATCAGTGGGTGCGCGTGGGCAAGGGCGCGATTGTTGGCGCCCTGTCTATGGTAACTGCGGACGTTATGCCCTTCGGGCTGGTGCAGGGGCCGCGCGGCAAGCTGGAAGGCCTCAACCTCGTGGGGTTGAAGCGCCGTGGCGTCCCGCGGGCTGATATCCATGCCCTGCGCGCCGCCTTCCAGGATCTCGCCCATGGCGAGGGCACGTTTCAGGAGCGCGCCACCCGCCTTGGCGCTGAAACGGACAGCGCCCATGTCCGCGAGATGGTAGATTTCGTGATGGGCGACAGCGATCGTCGTTTCCTGACACCCGAATAAGGCAGGAGGGGCGCAGGGCATGATCGCATTGATCGCCGGAACCGGCCTTTTGCCCGCAGTGCTCACAGAGCATCTGCGCGGCCAGGCAAAGCCCTTCACCGTTTGCGCATTGCAGGGCAATCTTCCGACGCTCAGCGCAGACCTGTCGCCACGAGTGTTTCGGCTGGAACATCTTGGCAGCCTGATTGCCGATCTGCACGCGGAAGGCGTCCGGTCCGTGTGCTTTGCCGGTGCGATCACCCGTCCCCAGATCGACCCAACCCAAATCGATGCGCGCACGCGGCCGCTGATCGAACAGATCGCAGGCGCCCTGCGGGCCGGGGATGACGGGGCTTTGCGGGTGGTGCTCGGCGTGTTTGAACAGCATGGATTCACGGTTGCCTCTGTGCAGGAATTGATGCCCAGCCTCGTGCCCTCTGCGGGGGTGCTGAGCCAGCGCAAACCCGATGATCAGGACGGTGCGGATGCAGGCCGGGCGGCGGGCGTGCTCGCCGCCATGGGGCGCAGCGATATTGGCCAATCCTGTGTTGTCAGCGGCGGGCAGGTGCTCGCCCTTGAGGCGTTGCCGGGCACGGATTGGATGCTGCGCAGCCTCGCAGAACTGCCCTCCCATCGGATTCCGGCAGCGGGTGCGCGGGGCAGGGGCGTTTTCTACAAGGCGCCAAAGCCCGGACAGGATCGCCGCGCAGATTTGCCCGTGATCGGGCCGGATACGGTACAGGCCTGTGCCCGCGCCGGTTTGCGCGGCCTCGTGATCGAAGAAGGCGGTGTGATCGTGCTCGAAAAGGCGCGCGTGATCGAATGGGCCGATGCTGCGAATATGTTTGTCTGGGTGCGTCCGAGCGAAGAGGCCCAGCCATGAAGCTGTTCCTGATTGCAGGCGAGGCGTCTGGCGACAAGCTGGGGGGCGCGCTGATGGCGGGCCTGAAGGATCGGGCGCCGGGGATCAGCTTTGAAGGGGTTGGCGGGGCCAATATGCAGGCTGAGGGGCTTCAGTCTCTGTTCCCGATGCAAGAGCTGTCGGTCATGGGCATTCTTGAGGTGCTTCCGCGCTATTTCGATCTCAAACGCCGGATCCGAGAAACGGCAGAGGCTGTGCTGGCTTCGGATGCGATGGCGTTGGTCACCATCGACAGTCCGGATTTCTGCCTGCGCGTTGCAAAGCTGGTCAAGGCAGCCCGTCCGGATCTGAAGATTATCCATTACGTGGCGCCCTCTGTTTGGGCCTGGCGCCCCAAGCGGGCCGAGCGCATGGCACGCCATGTGGATCACGTGCTGGCCTTGTTGCCCTTTGAGCCCCCCTACATGGAGCGCGCCGGCATCGGCTGTGACTTTGTGGGCCATCCCGTCGTTGCAGAGCCCCGGCCCAGCCCGGCCGAAGTAGACGCCATTCGCGCCGATATGGGTCTGCCTGGGAATGTTCCGCTCGTCGTGGCGTTGCCGGGATCGCGCCGGGGTGAGGTTGAGCGTCTGTCAGACGTGTTTGGCCACGCTTTGCAAAGTGTGACGGAGCGGCATTCGCGTGCCCGGGTGATTGTCCCGACCGTCGCGCCCCTTGTTGATACCGTCAAAGAGGCAGTCAAAGGCTGGCCCGGCAATCCGGTTGTGCTCGACCCGCGTGGCATGGCGCCAGAGCGTGCCAATGCCCGCAAACGTGCCGCGATGGCCGCAGCTGATATCGCGCTTGCGGCTTCGGGGACTGTGTCGCTTGAATTGGCGGCGGCGCGGACGCCTATGGTGATTGCCTACCGGATGAATGCCGTGTCGGCCTTTCTGATCCAGAGGATGTTACAGATCGATACTGTCACGCTCGTGAATCTCGTCTCGGAAACCCGCAGCGTGCCCGAGTTTCTGAATGCCGCCTGCACCGCCGATAATATCGGGCCCGCGCTGCTGGATGTGCTCGATCATCCCCTCGCGCAATCGGATGCGATGGCCATAACCATGGACCGGCTGGGCGAATCTGATCTTGCGCCGGGGATGCGAGCCGCGGACGTGGTGCTGCGCGTGGCGGGTATCAAGCCTTTGGAGCTATGACAGGCCTGCAAAACTATCGGCAAGTTATGTAAATTGCCCTGCATTTGGAGCGGGGCCTGACAGGATCATGCGCCCCGCCAGATCCATCCGCCGCCCAAAACCCGCGTGCCTTCTGTCTCATAGAACACGCATGCCTGACCGGGGCTGACCCCTTCTTCGGGTGTCAGCAATTCCACATGTGCATGGGTGTCATCGATCGGATGCAGGATCGCGGGCCGGGGCGGGCGCGTTGAGCGGACCCGCACGAGAATTTCGCGGGACTCGCCCGCGCGGAAATCCCCGCCGCCGATCCAGTTGACTTCCTTTACGGGCACTGTGCGCGTTGCGAGGGCCGCCTTCGGGCCCACCACCACTTGCCGCGTATCCGGATCTAGTTTGACAACGTAGAGTGGCTCACTCAGGCCGCCGATGCCGAGGCCCCGGCGTTGCCCGATCGTGTAGTGGATGACACCCTTATGCGCGCCCAGCACGCGGCCGTCCATATCGACGATATCGCCCGGTTCACCCGCGCCGGGGCGCAGCTTCTCGATCACCGCTGCATAATTTCCGTCAGGCACGAAGCAGATGTCCTGGCTGTCCGGCTTGTCGGCCACAGACAATCCATGTTTTGCCGCCAAGGCGCGGGTTTGCGCCTTGCTTTCAAGGTGTCCCAACGGGAAGCGGAGGTAATCCAGCTGGTCCTGCCGGGTCGAGAACAGGAAGTAGGATTGGTCGCGATTGGGATCGCCGGCCATGTGCAACTCGGCGCCATCCGAGCCCATCTTGCGCTGAATGTAATGTCCGGTTGCCATGCAATCTGCGTCCAGATCCTTGGCGGTTTCAAGCAAGTCGCGGAACTTCACACGCTCATTACAGCGGATGCAGGGCACAGGCGTTGCGCCGCCCAGATAACTTTCGGCGAACTCATCGATCACGGCTTCCTTGAAGGTGTTTTCGTAATCCAGAACGTAGTGTGGAAAGCCCAGAGTTTCGGCAACGCGGCGGGCATCATGGATGTCACGCCCGGCACAGCACGCGCCTTTCTTGGCCAATGCGGCGCCGTGGTCATAAAGCTGCAAGGTGACGCCCACCACGTCATAGCCTTCCGCGTGCAATTCGGCCGCCACCACCGAGCTGTCCACGCCGCCCGACATAGCGACAAGCACCCGCGTTTCTGCAGGGGGTTTTGCGAAACCAAGGGAGTTGACCGTCGTGTCTGCGGGATCCAGCGGCATGGCCGTTTCTTTCACATCTGTGGAAAAGTGAGCGAAATATAAGAAAATCTGAACGACTCTCAACCCGCTGCTTCACCCAAATTTAAATTCGCTTCCGCAATCTGCAACCGGTGTCAGACAAGGCGAGGGCAAATGTTTATCAAAAAAGTGGATGGGCCAAGGGCGGTAACCCTAGAAGATGGAACGATCATGACGCGGGCAGACCTACCGCCGCGCAACACGCGGCGTTGGGTTGCAAGCCGGAAGGCGGCCGTGGTGAAGGCGGTAAATTGCGGGTTGATCTCAGAAACCGAGGCCTGCGAAAGATATCAGCTTTCAGAAGAAGAACTGGGCAGTTGGGAACAGGCGATTCTACGGCACGGGGAAGCGGCATTGAAAACTACATCGCTGCAAAAGTTTCGCGGGATGGATGGGTTTAACAGCCCTAAACTCAGCTAATTTTAGCAATGTTGCGTGGACAACTAATGGTTGAATATGCTAGTAGTGTTTTGCCGGTAACGGGCAATTAACCATTTATACTGATCTTGTTTCAGACAAAGCGTACAAAACGGAGCTACGATTATGCGTGTCCTTCTCGTCGAAGACGATCCTACGACCGCAAAGAGCATCGAAATGATGCTCACACATGCCAATTTGAACGTGTACGCCACAGATCTGGGTGAGGAAGGCATCGACCTGGCCAAGCTCTATGACTATGATTTAATCATTCTCGATCTGGGCTTGCCGGACATGACCGGGCATGAGGTCTTGCGCCAATTGCGCATGTCACGGATCGAAACGCCAATTCTGATCTTGTCAGGTGCTGATGACACCGAGAACAAGATCAGAGGGTTTGGTTTCGGGGCCGATGATTACCTTACGAAGCCTTTCCACCGCGAGGAATTGGTGGCTCGGATCCATGCGATTATCCGGCGCTCCAAGGGCCACGCGCAGCCGGTCATTAAAACGGGCAAGATTTCAGTGAACCTGGATGCCAAGACGGTTGAAGCAGATAATCGCGCGGTGCATCTGACCGGCAAAGAGTATCAGATGCTCGAGTTGCTGAGCTTGCGCAAGGGCACGACCCTGACGAAGGAAATGTTCCTCAACCACCTCTACGGGGGCATGGATGAACCGGAACTCAAGATCATCGACGTATTTATTTGTAAGCTTCGAAAGAAGTTGTCGAATGCGACCGGTGGCGACAATTACATCGAAACAGTCTGGGGCCGTGGCTACGTGCTACGCGATCCAGAACCTGATCAACTCGAGGAGAACCTCGCGATCGGCGCTTGAATGGCGCCTTATCGAAGCCTGCAAAACGCAGCTTCCCAATAACAACAATAGGGCCTTGCCCCTCTTAGTTCTCCGCCCACCTCTGAAGGTGGGCGGTTTTTCTTTGTGCAACAGCCGCGCTTTCGATCACAGCATCGGGTGGCTCTGGACGTTGGGCCATGGGAAACCTATCACCAAACAGAGCATATGCACCGTGGGGAGCGCTTGCATGAATACGCCGCCGGATAAGTTCACCGAAGAGGAGGCCAAGGCCGAACTCGCGCACTTGGCCGAAACACTGCAAAACGCCAACAGCGCCTATCACGGCGATGATGCTCCCACGATGTCGGATGCGGACTATGATGCGCTCAAGCGGCGCAATCAGGAGATTGAGACCCTATTTCCGCATTTGAAACGTGCCGATAGTCCGAGCGAACAGGTGGGGGCAGCGCCCTCAGAAGGTTTCTCTAAGGTCACGCATGCGCGGCGGATGATGTCGCTTGGCAACGCATTTACGGATGACGACGTTGCTGATTTCGTTGCGTCCGTGCGCAGCTACCTTGGGTTGTCTGACACGGCGCCCCTCCCCATAACGGCAGAGCCTAAGATCGACGGGCTATCCTTGTCGTTGCGATACGAGGATGGGATCCTGGTTCAAGCCGCCACACGCGGCGATGGCAGTGTCGGTGAGAATGTGACTGCGAATGCGCGCACCGTCTCCGATATCCCGCTGCAGATTGACCGCCCGGGCCTGCTAGAGGTGCGCGGCGAAGTTTACATGACCCATTCGGCGTTTACACAGCTCAACGCACGGCAGGACGCAGCGGGGAAAAAGATATTCGCAAACCCGCGCAATGCAGCGGCGGGGTCTTTGCGCCAATTGGATCCCAAGATCACCGCAGCGCGTCCCTTACAATTCTTTGCCTATGCTTGGGGAGAGTTGGATACGCCGCTGGCCACCAGCCAATTTGATGCTCTGGCCGCGCTGCAATCGCTCGGGTTTCAGACAAATCCGCTTACCCGGCGCTGCGAAACCGTGCCTGAATTGCTGAACCATTACCGCGCGATAGAACAACAGCGGGCGGATCTCGGCTATGACATTGACGGCGTTGTCTACAAGGTTGATGACTTGGCGCTTCAATCTCGGCTTGGCTTCCGCTCGACAACGCCCCGATGGGCCATCGCCCACAAGTTCCCCGCAGAACGCGCCTGGACCTTGCTGGAGGCGATTGACATTCAGGTGGGACGCACGGGCGCTCTCTCCCCCGTGGCGCGCCTGACACCTGTGACCGTTGGCGGTGTCGTTGTGTCCAACGCGACGCTGCACAATGAAGACTATATCGCGGGTCGATCCGCGGATGGCTCAACGATCCGGGATGGGCGCGATATCCGCGCAGGTGATTGGGTGCAGGTTTACAGGGCCGGGGATGTTATTCCCAAGATTGCCGAGGTTGATCTGAGCCGTCGCCCCGAACAGAGCCAAGCTTATACATTTCCCGATCACTGCCCGATTTGCGGATCTGCTGCGATCCGAGAGGAAGGCGATGCTGTGCGGCGCTGTACAGGTGGCATCATTTGTGACGCGCAGGCCGTTGAAAAACTGAAGCATTTTGTGTCGCGCGGCGCGTTCGACATTGAAGGCCTCGGGGCAAAACAAGTTGAGGCATTTCGCAACGATGGCTGGATTCGGGAGCCGGCTGACATCTTTACACTGCGGGCGCGATATGGCCCTGGGCAGTTGACCCAGTTGAAAAATCGCGAAGGCTGGGGTGCGAAAAGTGCGGATAACCTTTTTGATGCCATTGATGCGCGTCGCAATATCCCGCTCCAACGGCTGATCTTTGCCCTTGGCATTCGCCATGTGGGCGAGGTTGCGGCAAAGCTTATGGCCCGCTCCTATCACTCGTGGGACAGCTTCGCGGCAGCCATCGATGGTGCGGCTGAAAAGCATGGTGATGCGTGGGATGGGCTGCTTGCGATTGACGGGGTGGGCGAAACACTGGCGTCTGCCCTTGTCACAGCCTTTGCGCAGCCGGCGGAACGGGCTTCTATCGACCGGCTGGTCGCGGAATTGGACGTGCAGGATGAGGCAGCGCCCACCAATCACGATAGCCCGGTGGCGGGCAAAACTGTCGTCTTCACGGGAAGCCTTGAGAAAATGACACGGGCCGAAGCGAAAGCACGGGCCGAAGCTTTGGGCGCAAAGGTGGCAGGCTCGGTGTCCGGAAAGACCGATCTTCTTGTCGCCGGGCCCGGTGCGGGATCGAAGGCAAAAAAGGCCGCTGAACTGGGCATTGCGACCATCGATGAAGACGGGTGGCTGGAAATGATCGACGGTCTATGAGCACGCGCCCTGAAAGTCTGTTTCCACTGTTCTCCAGCCTGGAAAAGCTGGACGGTATCGGGCCCAAATCGGCCCGCTTGCTGGAAGGCATGGGCATTGAGCGGCCCGGCGATCTTGTTGCCACCTTGCCGCATCGGGTTGTGGACAGACGTCGCAAGCTTTCTGTCAGAGAGGTTGACCCACCCTGCACCGCCACGATCGAGGTTTTGATCCTCGCGCATCGCCCGGCCTCTCGGCCCGGCGGGCCCCACCGGGTTGACGTACGTGACGCCGATAGTGACTGGACCCTCATCTTTTTTCGCGCCCAGAGAGCGTGGCTGGAAAACCAGTTGCCCGTTGGTGAAAAGCGCCTTGTCTCTGGAAAGATTGAGCTTTTTGAGGGGCGGGCACAGATGGTCCATCCGGATCACATGGTGCATCCGGATCAGGCAGACAGCTTGCCCCAGTTCGAACCCGTCTATCCAGCAACCGCCGGGCTCACGCAGAAAACCATCGCTCGCGCTGTTGGGGCTGCTCTGGCCACCGTGCCAGACCTTGCAGAGTGGATCGACCCCAGCCTGAAGGCGGACAGGGCCTGGCCCGATTGGAAGGCTGCCTTAGAGCAGGCCCATCAGCCCAGCGGGCAGGGGGATATGTCCCCCGATAGCCCGGTGCGCGCCCGCCTTGCCTATGATGAGGTCTTTGCCCATCAACTCACGCTTGGTTTGGCACGTGCGCAGCAGCGCCGGCTGCCGGGACGGGCGAGCGTGGGCACAGATGCGTATCTGCAGCCCTTACTGCGATCCTTGCCCTATGCGCCGACATCGGCACAGAGCCGGGCAATTCAGGAGATCCAGGCGGATATGGCCGGCCACACCCGGATGAATCGCCTGCTTCAAGGGGATGTGGGGGCCGGGAAGACGCTGGTTGCGCTGGCCGCGCTGCTGACCGCTGCCGAAGCTGGCGGGCAGGGCGTGATGATGGCGCCTACCGAGATTCTGGCGCGTCAGCATCTCGAAAGCCTTGCCCCTTTGCTTGCGCCGCTGTCCGTGCGGATCGAACTGCTGACGGGGCGGGACAAATCCGGGATCCGTCGTCAGAAACTGGCGGCCTTGGCAGAGGGTGAGATCGACATTCTGATCGGCACCCATGCCGTTTTCCAGCAGGATGTTCATTTCCATGACCTCCGGCTTGCCGTCATCGATGAACAGCATCGCTTTGGCGTGGCCCAACGGCTGGCTTTGGGGGAAAAGGGGCAGGCCGTGGATGTGCTGGTGATGACCGCGACGCCGATCCCCCGGTCTTTGGCCCTGAGTCAGTATGGCGATATGGATGTCTCGATCCTCGATGAGAAACCACCGGGGCGCATTCCGGTGCAAACATCGGCCATCCAAATCGGCCGGATTGATGCCATCGTCGACAGACTCGATGTGGCGATGCGATCCGGCACGCAGGCCTATTGGGTGTGCCCTTTGGTTGAGGAATCCGAGACCGTTGCCCTGACGGCGGCCGAAGAGCGCTTCAAAGCGCTGCGTCGCCAGCTTGGGGAGGGGCGCGTGGGGCTGGTCCACGGGCAGATGCGTCCGGAAGAGAAGGATGCGGCAATGGCCCGCTTTGTCGCGGGGGAAACAGGGCTTTTGGTGGCCACAACTGTGATCGAGGTGGGCGTCAATGTTCCAAATGCCACGATCATGGTGATCGAAGGGGCGGAAAGCTTTGGCCTTGCCCAGTTGCACCAACTGCGTGGACGGGTTGGGCGTGGTGCGGATGCCTCTCATTGCATGTTGATCTACACACCGCCGCTGTCTGAAGGGGGCAGGCGGCGGATTGAGACGCTGCGCGACAGCGAAGATGGCTTCCGTATTGCCGAGGCAGATCTCGCCCTGCGCGGCGCTGGGGATCTGTTGGGTACAGCGCAGTCAGGATTGCCCCGGTTCCGGATTGCGGATCTGGAACGGCAAGCTGGCTTGATGAAAACCGCGCAGCAGGATGCGCGTTTGTTGCTGGAGACAGACCCGGAATTGAAAAGCCCGCGCGGCGAGGCCGCGCGGGTGCTGCTGTGGCTTATGGAGCAGGACAGGGCTCTGCGCCTTTTGAAGGTTGGATAACCGGCCCGAATAGGTGGAGACAGGGGCGACAGGTATGCGTTTTGGAAGGAAACGCACTGTCTGCGTGCAAGACGCTCGGATCCAAGCTTCTGGAGGGGAGACTGGAACAGGTTGCCCAGCCAATGTTCCATAAGCTCAACGGTGCTGCTGACTATTTGTTCCCCTTTTTGACTCATGTTCTCATAAAGTTCTTTACAAACCTATCGTGAATATGAGAACAAAGCGTTAACACGAGAACAAAAGAAGATCGTTGAGGAGAGCATCAGATGAAGGAAGTGCGTCACTACCTGCGCCACGCAGATACCGGGCTTGTTTGGGATGCGATTGGCGTTGCTGCGCTGGCCGTCCTTCTGATTGGTGCGCTTCATCTGCCAGGGCTCGCCTGACCTAACCCAAACGCTTTACCCAAGATCCCTTGCCTTGGTTCCCGCGGTCCCCAACCGCATCTGCCGGAACCACCTGCCTGTCTCGCATGGCCATATGCCTCGGCCATGCTCCTAGGGATCCACTGCCTCCGCCGCCCTCCTGCCAGAGGTGCGGCGGTTTTTTTATGGAATGAGAGTGTGTTGCAGAGCGCAGCGCGTGCGGATGAGGGGCGCTTAGGTGCCCAAAAAGACGGCGCTTTCCTTAACCTGTCGACTTGGAGTCTTCAGCTTGTTGCAGCGCTTCGACAGTGGCATCGAAGGCCAACAAGATCGACGCATGCCGGTTTTTGAAATCGGCGGCAGGGCTAAGGGCCTCCAGCCCGTCAAAGGGGGCTTCGGGCACGGGGCCGTTTGATTTTAGCATGGCGCGCAACTGGTCGCGCCCGCGGGTAATGTCATCTTTGCCAAGGCCCACCACGACATCGCCCAAAACAGCAGCTGAGGCCTGACCAAGAGCGCAGGCTTTCACGTCTTGGCCAAATCGGGCTACATGCCCGTCTTCCATATCCACGTCGATTGTCACGGTGGAGCCGCATAGGGGAGAGCGTTTGCGCACGGTCACTTGCGGGTCAGACAGACGCTCTGTCATGCCGACATTGCCCGCCAGTTGCAGGATCTTGCCGGAATACAGTTTCACAAGGTCAGTGTCGCTGCTCATGTGCGTTCTCCTCAGGGTGGGGCTTGGCCCCCGGCTTTGAAGAATATAGGGGAGGCAGTGCCGGAGACAAAGGAGAAGACGGATGGGTTTCGATCCTGCAACGCTGAAATTCGATTCCAACGGGCTGATCCCCGCGATTGCCCAGGACGTCGAAGACGGCACTGTCCTCATGATGGCTTGGATGAACAGCGAGGCTGTCGCGCGTACGCTGGAGACAAAACGCGTTACTTATTGGTCTCGTTCGCGTCAAAGCTTCTGGATCAAGGGGGAAACATCCGGCCACGTGCAGGAGCTTGTCGACCTGCGCATTGACTGCGATCGCGACTGCATTCTGATGTTGGTGCGGCAAAATGGCCCGGCCTGCCATACCAACCGCCGCAGCTGTTTTTACACCTCTGTAACGGCGGGCAGCGAGGACATCTTGATGGAGCCGATGGCCTAAGCCAGCCCCACCATGCCGCGCAGGCTTTCCGGGGACAGCCCATCTTCGCGATATTTTGCAATGGCGCGGGCGTCGTCGCGCTTGGCAAGGCGTTTGCCGGCATCGTCGCGGATCAGCCGGTGGTGGTGATAGCGCGGAACGGGGAGGCCGAGCGCGCTTTGCAGGGCCACATGCAGGGCCGTGGCCTCAAACAGGTCTTGGCCGCGCGTCACCTCGCTGACGTTTTGATGGGCATCATCCACCACAACCGCCAAATGATAAGCGATATCGCCCGTGTCGCGACGGCCCAGAACGATGTCGCCCACATTCTGTACCAAATGCTTTGGATCGACGGGATGGGTGCCCGCTTTGTCGGGGCCGGTTTCACGAAAGCTGAGATCGCTCGGCAGGTGGGTGACGAGTTTTGCCATGTTCAGGCGCAAGGCATCTTCTGGCTGGCGCGCTGACATGGGACGGTTGCGACAGGTGCCCGGATAGACGATGCCATCGGGGCCGGCGAGCGGCGGGCCACCTTCCTGCGGGGCCGAGACGGCCGCGCGTATGTCGGCGCGGCGGCAGCGGCAGGGGTAGACAAGCCCGGCATCGGCCAAGTGTTCGATGGCCGCCAGATGGGCCGCTCGGCGAGAGGATTGCAGCAGAACGGGGCCGTCCCATGTCAGGCCCAGCCAGCTCAGATCGTCTTCGATCTGGGCCCGCCAATGGGGTTTGGAGCGGGCCCTGTCCGTGTCTTCGATCCGCAGCAGGAATGTGCCGCCCTGCGCGCGGGCCCGATCATGGGCGGTGAGGGCAGAAAACGCATGGCCCAGATGCAGAGGCCCCGTGGGTGAGGGCGCAAATCGCAGAACATTCATGGGTCAGGGGCCTTCAAAGACGGCGAAGGACATACACGGTTGAGCCCATGTCCTTGGCGCTCAAATGGGGGCCATGGGCCGCGCTCAACACCTCGGCGAGGCCCTCTTCCTGTACGCCTTCCAGCGCCGCCATATAGGCGGGGCTGTTCAATGTCGGATCATTATAGGACAGGCCGAGCAGCCCATCGCAGGGCATGGCACTCAGCAAGTCCGCCAGGGTTTCAGGCGGCGCTGCGCCGAGGCTGATCACGCCGGTTGCCGTGACAGCCCCATAGCCCAGATCTGCCACCTGCGGGATTTCGCCGGGCTGCCCCTGCCAGAGCTTGCGATAACAGGGTTTTTCGCGGGCAACGGCGAGCATTTCAGGGGAAATATCGGTGCCATCCACCTGTGGGAAACCTGCGCCGGCCAAGGCCATGCCGCTCAATCCTGTGCCGCAGCCGAAATCGAGCACGGGGACGGTCTGATCAGGCATGGCGTCTGCGAGGGCCGCAGCAAGGCGCGCAGGCGTTTCATAGCCCGCGCTGCCCACATCGCGTTCATAATGCGTGGCCCAATCCGCATACATCTGCAGCGTCTCCTCGACGCTTCTCGGGGCCCAGAGTGCACCGCTGTCAAAACCTTTGCTCATGCAAAAAGGCTACCGTGGAGGTGACCGTTTGGGAAGAATGCTTTACGCAGCAGCCCGCGGCGAATGATCGAGCCACGCTTCCCACGCGGCTTTCGCGCGGTCTGTGTAGGCTTTGTAGCGATCTTTTCGGCCACGCCGGCCCCCTTTGGCGTCAATCGGTCGGAACAAGCCGAAATTGACATTCATGGGCTGGAACGTCTTGGCTTCCGCGCCGCCGGTGATGTGGCTGACCAACGCGCCCATGGCTGTATCTACAGGCACGGGCTCCAAGGTTGTGCCCAGCACTTCGGCAGCTGCCATCCGGCCCGCGAGCAGCCCCATCGCCGCACTTTCCACGTAGCCTTCGACGCCCGTGATCTGCCCGGCAAAACGGATATTGGGCTGCGCTTTGAGGCGCATCTCATCGTCAAGCAAGGTAGGAGAATTGATAAAAGTGTTGCGATGAATGCCACCCAGACGGGCAAATCGCGCCTCTTGCAGGCCCGGGATCATCCGAAACACTTCGCTTTGAGCGCCGTATTTCATCTTGGTCTGGAAGCCCACGATGTTGAACAGGGTGCCCAGTTTGTTGTCCCGGCGCAGTTGGACCACCGCATAGGCCTTCTGCTCGGGACTGTGTGGGTTGGTCAGCCCTACAGGCTTCATCGGACCGTGGCGCAGGGTTTCACGGCCACGGGCGGCCATCACCTCGATCGGCAGGCAGCCATCGAAATACGGCGTGGCCTTGCCATCTGCGCTTTCGGTTTCACCCTCATGGAATTCGGTTTTGTCCGCCGCCAGCAGCGCGTCGATGAAGGCTTCATACTGATCGCGATCCATCGGGCAGTTGATATAGGCGGTGCGTTCTTCCTCTGTCTCGCCTTTGTCATAGCGCGATTGCTTCCAAGCCGTGCCCATATCGATGCTGTCGGCGTGAACGATCGGTGCGATGGCGTCGAAGAAGGCAAGGCTGTCCTGCGCGGTTGCAGACCGGATCGACTGGGCAAGGGACGTTGAGGTGAGCGGCCCTGTGGCCACGATGACGGGCCCAGCTTCCGGGCCGGGCAGGGCGGTGATTTCCGCACCGACCACTTCGACAAGCGGGTGCGCCCTCAGCCGTTCCGTAACGCCTGCGCTGAACGCATCACGGTCCACCGCGAGGGCACCGCCAGCGGGCAGGGCGTGACGATCAGCCATTTCCATCAGCAAGCCCCCGGCCCGGCGCATTTCCCAATGCAGCAGGCCCACGGCGTTATGTTCATCGTCATCGGAGCGGAACGAGTTCGAGCAGACCATCTCGGCCAGATCGCCCGTGCGGTGGGCGAAGGTTTCCACCGTCGGGCGCATTTCGTGGATACGGACAGGCACACCGGCCTGCACGGCCTGCCAAGCGGCCTCGGAACCGGCCATGCCGCCGCCAATAATCGTGATCGTGGTTTTCTGTGTCATGGCCCGCATATAGCGTGATGGCCCGCCCCGGTGAAGGGAAACGGGCCATCATACGTCGGGAAACGGTGCAGAATTCCCCGGCGTTTCGTCAAACCTGGCTTAACCGGACATCGCGATCGGGCCAAAATCCATCGTTTCGTCGAATTCCGGGCCCTCCTCACGCGGTTTGCTGGACAGCACGCGCAATCCTGTGATCCGCCGCCCCGGGACAACAGCGTTGGTGAGAATCAGGGGCGGAAGCTCTGCCTCAACCTTGCTGGCCTCTTTCAAAGGGCGCTTATCCTCGAAAGCGAGTGTGAGGCCCGGGCTTGCCGCTGCGGTGGCGGCTGGCACCGCCTGTGGTCGACTGCGATGGGCAGACAGGGATGCGATCGGCTGGGGACGGGGGGTGCGCTGACTTACAGGCACGTCAGCCAGAGAGACGCGGCGCGGGACAACGGTCCCCGGCACGCCGCCTCCATGAGACGGCCGAGCCCGACGTGTTTCCCGCGGTTGGGCGGCGAGCGGTGCCCGCAGAGTGCCAAATGTCTCGGTTTCTTCTTCAGATGCGGGTGCCAAGGCATCGCGATCGGCGTCCACGAGGCTGAGCCGCAGGAAGCAAATTATGGCCAGGGCCGCGGCTGGGGTGGCAATGCTGAGGGCGATTGCACTCCAGGTGGCGGGGTTCAAAAGCCCTGGCCCTGCAAGCAGCGCCAGCACCATGTCAAAGCGCCCTTCCTGCCAAACCGAAACTAGGATGATGGCGCCAGAGAGCACGGCGCTCCATAAGGGGGGCCTTCCGAGCAGGCACAGCCCGGCCGCTGTGGCGAGGATGGCCCCGGCCACGATCTGAACCACTAAATCAAGGGTTGGTGCCCCCAATGAAGGCAGGCTGGGCGCAAGCGGTGTCAGCCCCACTGCCATCAGCAAAACACACATCGCTGCGCCGTAGCGGAGAAGCCTGTCAGACAAAGACCCCGAAACGCGCTGTTCCGACAAATTCTGCCAAACCATGATATTCACCTCATTTATCGTCCCGTTCGCGCCACGAATGCATTGTGGCATAGCTTGCTAAAAGGCGGTGCAAATGTGGCGGCGAGGGGTCGGAATGCAGCGGATTTCTATGGCAAAATACCAAAATTTAATCGTTACTTTATAATGATTTATTGCGCTTGCTTCAGAGATTTTCAGGGCGGAATTCAGATGCGCAATGCGGACCATGAAAAACCCCCGTCGAAACGGGGGTTTTATGGGTTTGCCATGTGCGAGACAGATTAGCTGTCGGCGTCATCTGCGGGCGGTGGCCCGTCCTGCGTCTCGGATGTGTCATCCCCGTCATCTGCCTGTTCGGCAATGTAGGCCACCGAGACCACACGTTCGTCATCTGCCATCCGGAAGACGCGCACACCGCCTGCGGCGCGCGAGCGGAAGGAAATATCATCCACCGGGGTCCGGATGGATTGCCCAGCCGAGGTGACAAGCATGATCTGGTCGTCGGTCTCTACCGGGAAGGATGTCACCAATGGCCCGCCCCGCATGGCGCGATCCATTGCAGCAACACCTTGTCCGCCCCGTCCGCGCACCGGGTAATCATGGGAAGAGCTGAGCTTGCCCATGCCCGCCTCGGTGATCGTCAGGATCAGGTCTTCATGGGCGGACATTTCGGCATAGCGCTCTGGAGACAACTGCCCACTGGTGACATCTGCTGCCTCATCGGCCTCGCCCTCTTCTTCGGGGGCACCGGCCATCAGGCGGCGCTGCTTGAGGTAAAGCGCACGTTCATCGGAACCAGCCTCAAAATGGCGGATCACCGACATGGACACGACCCGATCCCCATCGGCCAGCTTGATGCCCCGCACACCGGTGGATTTTCGGCCCGCAAACACCCGCACTTCTGTGGTGCGGAAGCGGATCGCGCGGCCCAGCGCGGTGACCAGCATCACGTCATCCTCTTCGGAGGCAATGCGCGCGTTCACCAGGCTGACACCCTCGGGCAGATCCATCGCGATCTTGCCGTTGCGCATCACATTCGTGAAATCCGACAGTCGGTTGCGTCTGACATCCCCAGCTGACGTGGCGAAGATGATCTGCAGATCGCCCCATTCTTCCTCGTCCCGGTCCACGGGCATGATGGCCGCAATGGATGTGCCGGTTTCTATGGGCAGCACGTTGACCATAGCCTTGCCGCGCGCAGTGCGCCCGCCAGCAGGCAAACGCCATGTCTTGAGCTTGTAGACCATCCCGGTTGTCGTAAAGAACAGCAGCGGCGTGTGCGTATTGGCGACAAACAACGTGGTGATCACGTCATCTTCTTTTGTGGCCATGCCAGACACACCTTTACCGCCCCGTCTTTGGGCCCGGTAATCGGCCAGCGGGGTGCGTTTGATATAGCCACCGGCGGTAACCGTCACGACCATGTCTTCCCGCTCGATCAGGTCTTCGTCGTCCATGTCGCCGGACCATTCCACAATCTCGGTGCGGCGTGGTACGGCGTGATTTTCCCGCACTTCCTTCAATTCGTCGGAGATGATCGACAGGATCCGCTCCCGGGATCGGAGAATGTCGAGATAGTCCCGGATTTTCTTTGCCAGTTCTTCCAGCTCATCCGTGACTTCTTTGACACCCAGTTGCGTCAGGCGTTGCAGGCGCAGTTCAAGAATGGCCCGCGCCTGTGCCTCGGACAGGTTATAGGTGCCGTCGTCGTTCATCGTATGGGTCGGATCGTCGATCAGCTGAATGTAGGGCGCGATGTCATGGGCAGGCCAGCGCCGCTCCATCAGCTTGCGACGGGCTTCGGGCGCATCCGCCGAGGCCCGGATGGTGGCAACCACCTCATCAACATTGGAGACCGCGACAGCCAGACCACATAAAATATGGCTGCGTTCACGGGCCTTGCGCAATTCAAAGGCCGTGCGCCGGGCCACGACCTCTTCCCGGAAATCGAGGAAGGCGGTCAGGAACGCGCGCAGGGTCAATTGCTCGGGCCGTCCGCCGTTCAGGGCCAGCATGTTGCAGCCAAAAGAGGTCTGCATCGGGGTGAAGCGATAAAGCTGGTTGAGCACCACTTCGGGCGTTGCATCCCGCTTGAGCTCAATGACAACGCGCACGCCCACGCGGTCAGATTCGTCGGCAACCCCGGAAATGCCCTCGATCTTCTTGTCGCGCACCATTTCTGCGATCCGCTCGATCATCGAGGCTTTGTTCACCTGATAGGGGATCTCATCGAGCACAATGGCGTAGCGATCCTTGCGAATTTCCTCGACGCGTGTCTTGGCACGGATTACGACACTGCCGCGCCCTTCAAGATACGCTTTGCGCGCGCCAGAGCGGCCAAGGATCACGCCCCCGGTGGGAAAATCCGGGGCAGGGATGTAGTCCATCAGCTGTGCGCTATCGAGATCCGGGTCCTCGATCAGGGCCAAGGTGGCATCGATCACTTCGCCCAAGTTATGGGGCGGAATATTTGTCGCCATGCCGACGGCGATGCCGCCCGCTCCGTTGACGAGCATGTTGGGAAAGCGCGCGGGGAGCACTGTGGGCTCCTGCTGCTTGCCGTCGTAATTGTCCTGGAAGTTGACCGTGTCTTTCTCGATATCGGCCAGAAGGAAGGCCGCCGGTTTGTCCATGCGCACCTCGGTGTAGCGCATAGCGGCCGGATTATCCCCGTCCATGGAGCCGAAATTGCCTTGGCCGTCCAGCAGGGGCAGCGACATGGAAAAATCCTGCGCCATCCGCACCAGCGCATCGTAGATCGCGCCGTCACCATGGGGGTGATACTGGCCCATCACATCGCCCACCGGGCGGGCGGATTTGCGGTAGGCTTTCTCATGTGTGTTGCCGGTTTCATGCATTGCAAACAGAATGCGGCGGTGCACCGGTTTCAGCCCGTCACGCAGGTCTGGGATCGCGCGCGACACGATCACGCTCATCGCGTAATCGAGATAAGATGTCTTCATCTCGTCCGCGATAGAAATCGTCGGGCCAAAATATCCGCTATCCCCTTGGTTTTCTTCAGGAACCTGGGGGTCGTCCGGAGTGTCCGTCATGTCACTGCCTATTCTTCATGCATACGCAAGATGTTGTTATCTTATTCTACAATAGACGCCAGATCAGGTGCAATGCCGGAGACCGGGCGACATTGGCAGCCGCCCTTCCTTTGTGATAACATATTGTTTTTATTGAAAACTAATTTCAGTCGCGCAGAATGGGGACCCGGGCTCTCGATCGGGCGCGGGATCACGCCCTTTGCAGGGCCTATCATGACAGGGAGGCGACAGATGCAAGCACGCGAAACCGAACTGATGCTGAAAGGGTATGGCTTAACCACTGCGGAGCTTTTTTACCGGATGCCCGACTACCAGAACGTGCTCAACAGTTTCATATGGCAAGAGTACGATCTGGCCCCGGATCATCCGCGTCTGTTCAAGTTTATCGCGTTTTGGCAGGCCGAAATCGAAGGCCCCCTGCATTCTGTGCGCTTCACGCACCGCAAGATGATCGGGCCTGGGCAGTGGCGCAATGTAACAGAGGAACTGACCCTGCATTGATCGGTCTACGCGGGCCGTGCACCCTATGGACGGCTGCGAAACAGCGCGTAGATGCCAGAGCCCACAACAAGCGCTGCCCCAAGGCAGGTCAGGAAATCGGGGCGTTCTCCGAATATGAGGATGCCCAGAGCCGCTGCAAACACCAGCCGTGTATACCGCAGGGGGGCGACGGCAGAAATCTCGCCGATGCGCATCACGGCTGTGATGGCGTAATAGGCAAGGGTGCCGCTGAGGATTGCCAGCACCATGGGCAGGGTGGCGCGGTGATCCCAAGCCATCCCTTGCGTTCCCAAAAGCATCAAAATCGCACCCGCGGGCATCAGGCTGATACTGCCCCAAAGCGACAATTGCAGAGAATTCACAGTGTCGGGAACGGCTCGTGTCAGCAAATCGCGCGCCCCAAACCCCAGTGCGGCAACCACAGCGAAGAGAAGGTTGGGATCAAATGCATCTGTGCTGGGCCGCAAGATCAGAAGCATCCCTGTCATGCCTAAAACCAACGCGGTGATCCGGCGCCACCCGATGGTTTCATGAAAGAAGATGGCCGCGCCGCCCACGACGATCAGGGGGGCTGTCTGCTGGATTGCGGACACGGTGGAAAGATCTGCGCGGCTGACTGCCATGACGATGGCCCCGGTCGCAACGATCTCGATGCCACAGCGCCCAACCACGGGCCAGGCAAGCAGCGTGCGGCTAAAGATTGGCACGCCCCGCCCGATAGCCAATGCCGCAAAGATCACGGTCGACCCCAAGCCGAGGCACAAAAGGATAAGACCCTGATCAATATAGGAAGACGACGCCTTTATGCAGGCATCCGCAATGGCAAAGACCGCCATTGAAAATGTCATGAGCAGGCCGCCGCGCGCGTTGTCACTGAGCGTCACGGAAACCTCCTGACAAGGCGCGGGCCTGCTTCATTTTCCCTGGTCTTTTGCACGCAGTGGAACGCCGTAAAGCTCCAGCTTGTGGCCTGCCAGTTTGTAGCCAAGTTTGCGCGCAATCTTTTCCTGTAAGGCTTCGATCTCGGGGTCGACAAACTCGATCACTTCGCCTGTATCCAGGTTGATCAGATGATCATGGTGCGCCCGTTCGGCATCTTCCCAGCGGGCACGGCCATCGCCGAATTCGCGCCGTTCAAGAATGCCCTGCTCCTCGAACAGTTTCACTGTGCGATAGACGGTTGCGAGGGCAATGCCCGGGTCGTGTGCTGTTGCGCGGCGGTGAAGCTCTTCGACATCTGGATGATCCTCGGCGGCATCCAGCACCTCGGCGATGATGCGGCGTGGGCCGGTCATCCTGAGGCCCTGCTGTTCACATCTGGCCAGAATGCTGTCTGTCATCTGCCAGTCCCTTTCGTCGAGATCGCGGCTGCTGCTGCACCTACCGGAAGCATGGTGCGAGGGGAAGGGTGCTGCGCGCAGTTAGCGCCGACCGCGTGCCATGAAGGCCAGCCGTTCGAACAGATGCACATCCTGCTCGTTTTTCAACAGCGCTCCATGCAGCCGCGGCAGCGCATTGGCCCCGTCCTTCTTGAGGTCTTCGGCTGTCAGATCCTCGGCCAGCAAAAGTTTGAGCCAATCCAGCACTTCCGAGGTCGATGGTTTTTTCTTCAGCCCCGTCTGTTCGCGAATATCATAGAATCGGGTCAACGCTTCGGTGAGCAGGGCGGGCTTTATATCGGGAAAATGTACCGCCACGATCTGCTTCATCACGTCCGGCTCTGGGAATCGGATGTAGTGGAAGAAGCAACGCCGCAGGAACGCGTCGGGCAGTTCCTTTTCATTGTTCGACGTTATGATGACAACGGGCCGCTTCTCAGCCCGTACGGTTTGGCCGGTCTCGTAAACATGGAATTCCATGCGGTCGAGTTCCTGAAGCAAGTCGTTTGGGAATTCGATGTCGGCTTTGTCGACCTCATCGATCAACAAAACAACGCGTTTCTCGGCTTCAAACGCCTCCCAGAGCTTTCCGCGTTTGATGTAATTGGCAATGTCATGGACCCGCTCATCACCCAGCTGGCTGTCGCGCAGACGGCTGACAGCGTCATATTCATAGAGGCCTTGTGCGGCCTTCGTGGTGGATTTGATGTGCCACTCTATCAGCTCCATGCCCATTGACTCGGCGACTTGTCGCGCCAGTTCTGTCTTACCAGTTCCGGGCTCTCCCTTAACGAGAAGGGGTCTTTCCAGTGTCATGGCGGCGTTCACGGCCATCGCAAGATCGTCACTGGCGATGTAGCCATCCGTTGATGAAAATTTCATTCGGTTTTCCTGAGTCTTGGCAAAGATGGTTAATGCGCGTGCTTTTCATGATTAACCGGAGCCGAAGGAAGGTTAAAGGCGTGACATCCGCTTATGGGTAGAGTATTCGGGCCACGTAGTTATCAGGGGGACGCATGGTCGAAACCACCGACGGGCTGTTCCCGGGGCAGCAAAAAGGGTCACCAATGAAACAAGAGCACTTCCTGCCGGACGATTATCGCCCGGCCGAAGACGAACCCTTCATGAACGACAAGCAGCTTGAATACTTCCGCCGGAAGCTGCTGACATGGAAAAACGACATTTTGGCGGAAAGTCGCGATACGATTGAGGGCCTGCAGGACCAAACCCGCAGCATTCCCGACATTGCGGATCGCGCCAGCGAAGAAACAGACCGGGCGCTTGAGCTTCGGACACGGGACCGCCAGCGCAAGCTGGTCGCCAAAATTGATTCTGCTCTGCGCCGGATCGATGAGGGGGAATACGGGTACTGTGAAGCGACAGGCGAGCCGATCTCCCTCAAGCGGCTTGATGCCCGCCCGATTGCCACTCTGAGCCTTGAGGCACAGGAACGGCACGAGCGGCGCGAAAAGGTCCACCGCGACGATTGAGATCGCCCAGTGCGGTTTTGAACACCGAGCTAAAAGCCGCCGGGGGCTTCACCCGGCGGTTTTTCTTTGCCTCCGAAGGCAGCTGCACCAATTTCGTTGAAAGCGTTGGCTGTATCGGCTCCGGTCACAGCGATCACTAGGAACCTGAATGTCGAGTTTGCTGGGACAACGGATGAGCATTGTCGGGGGCGGGATCGCCGGCCTCGCAACGGCGCTCGCTCTTGCTCGGCGTGGTGTCGTGGTAGAGGTGTATGAACAGGCCGACGAGATTTCTGAGATCGGGGCCGGCATTCAGATCTCGCCCAATGGATCGCGCGTTTTGGCCGCCCTCGACATTTTGGACGAGGTGCAAGCCAGCAGCGTGTGCGCGAAATCTGTGACGCTCAATGATCACGGCGGCGGGCGTGTTGCGCGTCTGGCGCTCGATGGGTTGGGCCCCTTCCTGATGACCCATCGCGCGGATCTGATCCACATGTTGCGCAAGGCGGCGCTCTTGGCGGGTGTCGAGATCCACCTTGGATCACGTCTGGATGCAATCACCCGGTCTGCGGACGGGGTCGGCCTGCGTTTTGTGGATGGCAGAACGATCACTAGCCCCCTGGTAATTGGCGCAGATGGTGGGCGTTCGCGCTGTCGGGCCGCCTTGCACCGGGACGACGCGCCGCCGTTTTCCGGCCAAGTCGCGTGGCGCGCACTGATTCCCTTGCGCGCAGGGGAGGCAGATACGCTGCCGGAAGGCCCGCAGATTTTCATGGGGCCGGGGCGCCACGTCGTGAGCTACCCGCTGCGCGACCGCAAGATACTCAATATCGTCGCCGTTGAGGAACAGGCCGCATGGGTTGCGGAAAGCTGGCACCACGAAGGCGATAGAACGCGCCTGAAACGGGCTTTTTCAGAGTTTGGGCCGCCAGTGTCTGATTGGCTGTCGCGAGTCGAGCGGGTGATGGCCTGGGGGCTGTTCAATCATCCGGTCGCCCCCCAGTGGCATGACGAGGAATTGGTGTTGGTCGGGGATGCGGCCCACCCAACCTTGCCCTTCCTCGCGCAAGGGGCGAACCTTGCTCTTGAGGATGCATGGACGCTTGCCGCCAGTCTTGGTGAACGGGTTGATCTCGTCGAGGGCATGGCTTTGTACCAAGCAAGGCGACGTGAGCGGGCGGTCAAAGTGGTAAAGGCCGCCACCCGCAATGCCCAAAATTATCATCTGCGGGGCCCCGCGCGCCATGTGGCGCACACAGTCCTTCGTGGAATGGACCGCTATGCCCCAGATCTGCTCACCCGTCGGTTCAACTGGCTTTACGGCCATGATGTGACGGATGGTGTGGCGGGCTTCTAAAAGCCCAACCAATTGATATCACGGGATGATGCGCGTGTATTTGGTGCCCGCCAATGTGGCCCCGATGATCAGCCCGGCTTGCCCAAAGACAAGCGCGATCACCGGGCTCGTGGCTGTCATGATATCTGCCGACAGATTCCCGCCAAAATCCTTCACGGCGTACTCGGCGTCTGCGCCAAGGGTCCAGCCTGCGGAGGTGCGGAAAGAACGCAGCGCGGGTTCAGTCATGAAAAACAGCGCATGCGCGTATTGCTGGACCCCGAACTGCACGCCGAAAGTTGCCGTGGCAGCGGAATAATAATCCACCGTCGAGCCATTGATCCGCAACGCGCCCCGGCCATAGCTGCCGCCAACGCCAAAGCCCGCTTTCGTGATGAGCGGCATGTACAGGATGCCCGCTGCCTTTGCGGCGAGGTCCCGGGTTTGGGGGTAGGTGTTGAATAGGAAGCTTTCGGTTGCATCGACCCTTTGATCGATCACCGCGCCCCCTGATGAGTTGATGCCGTTGTTACAGGCGGCCAGCGCCGATGTTGCGGCGGCTCCGCCTGCAACCATAAAACCGCGCCGCGTGAAGGAGTGACGATCCATTACTCTGATCCTTGCCTGTCTGCCGCCTTTGCGCGGCCCGAATGGTCATGCTCTTTGGGCATGTATGCTCAGCCCCAAACCTAGGGGGTATTGTTGTGTATGTCACCCTATCTTGCGGAACTGTTACCGCGCATCGGTGGCAAATCGCCGATAAAACGTGGGTCGACTTGTGGACCGTCAGCCCTGCAACAGTTGGGCGACGCGCGGTGCGAAATAGGTCAGGATGCCATCGCAGCCAGCCCGCTTGAACGCCATCAGGCTTTCCAGCATCACCTTCTCACCGTCTATCCAGCCATTTTGCGCGGCGGCCTCGATCATCGCGTACTCGCCGGACACCTGATAGGCATAGGTCGGCGCGCCGAACGTGTCTTTCACCCGCCGGCAGATGTCGAGATAGGCAAGGCCCGGCTTGACCATCACCATATCCGCCCCTTCGCGCAGATCGCGTTCGATCAGGCGCAGAGCCTCGTCTGAATTGCCCGGATCCATCTGATAGGTTTTCTTGTCGCCTTTCAGGGCCCCGGATGCGCCGACCGCATCGCGGAACGGGCCATAGAAGGCGGAGGCGTATTTCGCTGCATAGCTCAGGATTGAAACATCCGTATGGCCGGCGGTTTCCAGCGCGCCCCGCATCGCGGCAATCCGACCATCCATCATATCGGATGGGCCCAGAAGGTCGGCCCCGGCCTCTGCTTGTGCCAACGCCATCTTCACCAGCGCATCGACCGTTTCATCATTTACGATAATCCCGTCGCGCACGATCCCGTCATGGCCAAGCGCGTTATAGGGATCAAGCGCGATATCCGTCATTACAGCGATATCGGGCGCGGCTGCCTTGATGGCACGAATGGCGCGGTTGGCAAGGTTGTCAGGGTTCCAGGCTTCTTCGCAGAGCTCTGTTTTCAGGGCGGGGTCTGTGTAGGGAAAGATGCAGATGGCCGGGATGCCCATCGCCTGGGCCTCGCGCGCGGCCGCGCCGATCAAATCTACAGAACGGCGGAGGACGCCCGGCATCGAAGAGACGGGTTCTTCGATTCCTTCTCCGTCCCGCACGAAAACGGGCCAGATCAGATCATCTACGGAAAGAGATGTCTGGCGGGTCAGGCGGCGCAGAGCATCAGAACTGCGCAGCCTGCGCAGGCGCGTGGCGGGGAAGGGGGCTTGGGTTGGGCGCATGGGCTTACCTTGGACAGACTTCGTGTCACATCGAAGTGACATGTCCTGACACAGCACTCAAGACAATTGCGCGCAGCGCTTACATTCGGCAAAGACCGGTCCTATGGTCGCGCGGCAGGCGCAGCAGAATATCAAACAGGGCGAATTGAGTGACCGACTGGTACGACAAAGTATTCGAATTGATCGATACGCGGTCTTTCTCGAACATGTGGTATTGGATTTTCCTGGCCGTAATGTGGTCTGGGGCAAGTCACTGGATTCTTGGGGTTCCCTATGACCTTGTCCAGCGCGCCCGGCGAACGGGCGGGGCTGCACAGGATGATCTTTACGACCTCGTGCGGATCAACGTGAACCGATTGCTGAATATCGTGGATGTATCCGGAGCATGGCTCGCTGGGATCGCCACGTTCCTGCTGAGTGTGATGGCGTTTACCGGGTTTGGCTACGGCATGGAATTTGCGCAAGCGCTGTTTTTGCTCGCCTTTCCCATGAGCATCGTTTTCAGCTTGTCTGTCCGCACGGCACGGCGGATCCGGGAGGCGGATGGCGCAGGGCTCTACAAGACCTTGGCGCGGCATCGCGTGATGGTGCAGGGGGTGGGTGTGATAAGTATTTTTGTCACCTCGCTCTGGGGCATGTTCCAGAACATGTCGATCGGTGGCTTCTGAACAGTGGGCTTGAAGGGCCGCTCTTCAGACCGTTGACCTGTCGTCGCGCTTATTGAACCGCTTTGAGATATGCCGCCATGGCCGCCCGGTCCTCGGCAGAGAGCAGGGCCGTATTTTCGACCACCTCCGCCATTGACCCCCCGGCCGTGTCAAAATCCGGGGTGAAACCAGTCTCAAGATAATAGGCAATGTCTTCCTCAGACCATGCCAATTGGCTTGGGGTGATTCCCGGAATGCGCCCCGCACCGCTCGGATTGGGTGCTCCTGTCAGCCACGCATCGCGCTTGAGCCCGCCAAAGCCATCCCGCGGGGTGTGGCATTCGCCACAATGGCCAAGGCCCTCCACAAGCATTCTCCCTCGGATCAATTGAGGGTCTTCGACAGGCTCCATGACCCAGCCTTTGTCCGCGTAGAGCCGCTTCCACAGACCCAGCCCGCGACGCAGCCTGAAGGGCAAGGCCAGTTCGTGCTCTTGGTTGATCGCATCGCTGGCGGGCAGGGTGTCGATATAGGCCTTGAGATGGACCATATCCTGGGCATCCGCGTTGGCGTAGGCCACGTAGGGGAATGCCGGGTAGTAATGCTTTCCGTCCGGTGACACACCAGCCTGCATGGCGCGGACAAACTCTGCGTCGCTCCATCCGCCGATACCGGCCTGAGAGGGCGAGATATTGGGCGCATAGAAGGTGCCGAAGGGCGTTTCAAAGCCACGCCCCCCTGACAAAACGAGTTTGTCATCCCCTTCAGAGCCCTTCTCTGCATGACAGGAAGAACAGCCCCCGGCGACAAAGATCTCTGCGCCAATTTCTGGATTGCCCGGTGCAAATGCCGTGTTTGGCAGGGGCGCGGGGCGCGTGAGCGCCCAAAACGCCCCGGCACCACACAGGGCCACGACGGCACCCCAGCGCAGAACACGCACCGCCGTTAATCCTTGGGCAGGCGGTATGCCTTGTGGCAGGCGCCGCAGTTGCGGCCGATCCCACCAATATTGGCGCGCACAGCGTCAAGGCCCGTTCCTGCCGCCTCTTGCATAGCCATGGATGCGGCCACCAGATCCATGGAAATTTTCTGCACGGTTTCCGTATCGGCAAATATTTCGGCCTTGGCGCGGGAGCCGGGCACTTCGGCCCTGCCAGTTCCAGCCACCCACAACTTTGCGGGGTCTGTTTCAGCAGCTGCAAGAAGCGCATCCGCTGCCGCTTGCGCCGCGGATGCATCATAATCCACTTCACCTTTGGCCATCGCGCCGAGAATGCCGAGATTCTTGCCCATGGTTTTCATGACCATGTTGCGTTCATCGACGATCGGATTGCCTGTGGTGTGGCTGCCAGCCATGACGGCTGTGGCAAATAGAAGACCTGCTGCGGCCATTCCTACTTTGCGAGACATGGGTTCCTCCTGATCCTTACAGGAGTGTAGTTATGCCAAAATGTCGCACCCTTCAATCACGGTTTCGTGAGGGCTGCTGCCTATGGCAAGTGCTGTCCGATCAAGCCATGCGCACCTTGCCGATGAAAGGCAGGTTACGATTGCGTTGGGCGTAGTCGATTCCATAGCCCACGACGAACTCATCGGGGATCTCAAACCCGATATAATCGGCGGTGAAATCAGCCTCTCGACGGGACGGTTTGTCGAGCAGGGCGACGGTCTTCAGCCGCGCCGGTTGGCGCTGTGTGAGAAACCGGGTGACATGATCCAACGTGTGGCCCGTATCGACAATATCCTCGACCAACAGCACGTCGCGCCCCTCGATCTTTCCGCGCAAGTCCTTGAGAATGCGCACTTCTCGGGAACTTTCCATGGAATCGCCATAAGACGACGCCTCTAGGAAATCCACTTCGACAGGAAGCCGGATTTCCCGCACGAGATCGGCGATGAACACAAAGGATCCGCGCAGCAATCCCACCACCACCAGTTTGGATGTATCGCTGAATACGTCCTCTACTTCGCGCGCGAGGCTCTCGACCCGCGCAGCGATGGCTTTGGCACTGATCATTTCATCGATCTCGTAGCCTGGTCGGTCATTCTTCATCTGCGCACCCATTCCTGCTGCTGATCGTCGCCTTGTCCTCGGCGTCCGGCCTGATATTCCCACGCCGACAGAACGAAGGCCAGAGAGAGACGGTCATGCCAACGCATTCGGAAACACGCAAGCTGCCATACAGCCCTGAACAGATGTTTCAACTGGTTGCTGATGTGCCGGCCTATCCAAAGTTTCTGCCCTGGTGTTCCGCGGCCCGGGTGCGCAGCCGCACCCCATCGGAGAGCACTGAGGTGATGGAGGCTGATCTTGTGATCTCGTTCAAGGTGTTTCGCGAACGGTTCGGAAGCCGCGTCACGCTCTGGAATGATCAGTCGCGCATCGACACTGAGTATCTGGATGGCCCGTTCAGCTACATGCAAAGCACATGGCAATTTCGCCCCGATGCGGAGGGGTGCGAAATTGCGTTCGACGTGGACTTCGAAATGAAGAATGCTTTTTTGCAGGGCGCGGTTGGACTTGTCTTTAATGAGGCGATGCAGCGGATCGTCCGGGCCTTTGAGCGCCGCGCGGCTGAGCTTTACGCCTGAGCACAGCCTCAGGCGCTTGCCTTGAGCGCCTCCGCCAGCATCCACAGCGCATGATCGCGGATCATGTCTCGTACCTGTTCGCGGCCCGCATTTCCGAAATCCATCGTGGCCGTCACTGTGTCCTCACCCACGCGGGCAAGCGCAAAGCACACGCGCCCGATCGGTTTGTAGTCAGAGCCGCTGGGGCCAATGATCCCGGTCTCGGCCAGGGCAATATCCGCCTCCGAGCGGCGCAACATGCCCTCGGCCATCTCCTGCGCGACCACTTCTGATACAGCCCCGTGTTCCGCCAGTGCGGTGCGTGTCACGCCCAGCATCATTTCCTTAGCGCTGTTGGAATAGGCAATTACCCCGCGATCAAAGCTCGCGGAGGCCCCTGGTACAGACAACAAAGCCGCAGAGATCAAACCGCCCGCGCTGCTTTCTGCAAGCGCGATGCGCAGGGCTTGCGCCTGCGCTGCGGCATTTACCTCATGCGCACTCATCCCAAAAGCACGGCATGGCCCAAAACGGCCAACACCGCCACGGCCACCGCCGCAAACACGCCTGCGATCACGTCATCTGCCATGACGCCGAACGCGCCCCCTTTGCGATCGGCCCAGCCAACAGGCCCGGGCTTTGTAATGTCAAACAGCCGGAAAAAGAGGAAAGCTGCGATAACACCGGGATACAGATCCCAGAATGCAGAGCCCGTCATGGACGCTCCGAGGGACACGGGCCAAAGGGCAATCCATTGGCCTGCAACCTCATCGATGACGATCTCTGGCGGGTCTTCGTGGCCAGCGCCCAACGCCTGCCCGATGGACCAAAGGCCAAGCGCCGTGACGGCAACCGTTGCCAGCGCAAACAAAGTGAACCCACCCAAAGCATGCACACCCCATGCCAGAGGCAGCGCCGCCAGTGATCCCCAGGTGCCCGGGGCAGGCCGGATCAGCCCCACAAAGCCCACTGTGTTGATGGCGCGGATCATTGTGCCACCAGCGTTGCGCTGGCCATGGCGGCAATCCCTTCTTCGCGCCCGGTAAAGCCCAGTTGCTCTGATGTGGTGGCTTTGACGCTCACCCTGTCCGCGGCCATCCCCATGATCTCTGCGAGGGCCGTTTGCATGGCAGCCGCATGGGGCCCGATTTTGGGGCGCTCGCAAATCAGGGTGCAGTCAATATTGGTAATGGCAAAGCCCCGGCTGCGCGCTAGCTCGGCGGCGTGGCGCAGGAAAATGTGGCTTGCTGCCCCTTTCCACTTTGGGTCGCTGGGGGGGAAATGACGGCCGATATCACCCTCTGCCATTGCCCCGTAAATCGCATCCGTGATTGCGTGCATTCCCACATCCGCATCAGAATGGCCCTTCAGCGTCTTTTCAAAGGGAATTTCTACCCCGCACAGGATCACGCTGTCGCCGGGTTCAAAGGCATGCACGTCATAGCCAATGCCGGTCCGGATATCCAAGCTCATCTGGCCCCCTTTCAGGAACATCTCTGCCCGCGCGAAATCCTCTGCGTGGGTGATCTTAAGGTTTGTTTCTTCACCCGGAACGAGGGTGACAGGCAAGCCCGCAGCACGCGCTACCTCCACATCATCTGCCGCGCCGCCGGGATGGGCGGCATGGGCATCGCGGATCGCGGCCAGATCAAATCCTTGCGGCGTCTGGGCGCGCCAAAGACCATCGCGGGGATGCGACGCGAGAACCTGCGCGCCCTCCGCCCGCCAGAGCGCGTCTGTCACTGGCAGCGCTGGTGCGGCAGCAGGCCCTGATTGCAATGCCTCAATCACGCGGGTGATCAGATTTGCACTGACAAGCGGTCGGGCGCCATCATGGATCAGCACATGGGTTGTCTGGGCAGGCAGGGCGCGCACGCCATTGGCAACAGAACTGTCCCGCGTCTTTCCGCCGACAGCCACGCGCGCGCCTTCTGGCAAAAGCGGGGCGTAGAGTTCTTCATCCTCTGGATTCAGCACAACGGCAACCGTGCTGACCCGCGGATGCCCGGCGAATGCGGCAAGGGTGCGTTGCAGCACAGGCAGGCCACCAAGAGACTGATATTGCTTGGGGATCGCCCCTCCGGCCCGTGTTCCACGACCGGCGGCGACGATCAGGGCTGCGACGCGCATCTCACTTGGTTTCATGGGGGAATTTGTCCGATCTTCCATAGAACACCGTGTAGGCTTTGCAGCATTGCAGGGCAATGCCCTTCCCAAAAGGGGCATAGTTGCCTATTTATTGTGCAAATGATTGTTTGATCCGCGCTCCTGTCTCTATGAGGCTTGGCAGGGCCCGATCAAATCCCGATAAGGCAATCAGGTGCACAAGGATTAGGCATTTGACATTTTCTCCGGCACATTCGCTGCCAAACCCACCGGTGCTTTTGGCTCCAATGGCGGGCATTACGGATCGGCCGTTTCGCGATCTCGTGCTGCGCTTTGGGGCTGGCTTGGTGGTGTCTGAAATGGTGGCCAGCCAGGAAATGGTGCAAGCAAAGGCCTCTGTGCGTGATCGGGCAGAGCTTGGTCTCGATCGTCAACGCACCGCAGTGCAACTGGCCGGGCGCGACCCCTATTGGATGGCCGAAGCCGCGCGCGTCGTCGCCGACCAAGGCGCTGCCCAGATCGACATTAACATGGGATGCCCCGCCAAAAAGGTGACCTCGGGCCTGTCTGGTGCGGCCTTGATGCGGGAGCCGGATCTGGCGATGCGCCTGATCGCGGCCGTGATTGGCGCTGTAGATATCCCCGTAACACTCAAGACGCGCCTCGGTTGGGATGACGACTCGATTTCCGCTCCCAGCCTTGCCAAATCAGCTGCCGAAGAAGGCATCCAGCGGATCGTGATCCATGGCCGCACGCGCTGCCAATTCTACAAAGGGCAGGCCAACTGGGCGGCGGTGGCGGCAGTGAAATCCGCGGTGGATATCCCGGTTATCGTGAATGGAGACATAAAGAACTCAGAAACAGCCCGGATCGCGCTGGAGCAATCAGGGGCCGATGGCGTCATGATTGGGCGTGGTGCACAGGGCAAGCCATGGGTTTTGGCCGAAATTGCCCATGTGCTGTACGGCGCACCCGCGCCCGACCTGCCGGATCGCACGGGCCTTGCTGCGTTGGCCTGCAAACATTACGAAGACATGCTCGCCTTCTACGGAGCTGATCTCGGCATTCGCGTCGCACGCAAACACTTGGGCTGGTATCTCGATACCGCCGACATCCATGACAAAACACTGCGGCGCGCGGTGTTGACGGAAACGCAGCCAAAGGCCGTGCTGAATGCGCTGGAAGCCGCGCTGGGGGCTGCACCCTCAGCCCCGCGCGAGGTGGCGGCATGAGCGTTGACGCACATTCCTTGATCGCGGCATTGCCGGCTCCCTTGATCCTTGTAGATGGCAACAACCGGATCGTGGAGCTGAACTCGGCTGCCGAGGCCTTTATGAACGCAACCCAGCGACAGTTAATTGGCCAGCCTGTTTGGGATCGGCTGATGATAAACGCGCCGCTCGAGGAAGCATTTTCCCGCATCCGCCGGGATCGATCCCCGCTCTTTCTCAATGACGTTGAGGTCGGCACCGGAGACAGGCCGTCCCAAATTTGCACCGTGCAGATTGCTCCGGTGCACACGGATGAAGAGGCGGTGCTTTTCTTGATCACCCCGCATCAGATTGCAGGGCGTATTGCGCGCGCACAGCAGTCAGAGACGGCCGCGAAATCGGCGATTGGCATGTCCGAGATGCTCGCCCATGAGATCAAAAACCCTCTGGCGGGCATAACGGGTGCTGCACAGCTGCTTTCCATGAACTTACCGCCAGAAGACCTTGAGTTAACTGACCTTATCGTGGCTGAGAGCCGAAGGATCGTGCAACTGCTTGAGCAGGTGGAGCAGTTTGGCAATCTGCGTCCGCCGGTTTGCAAACCTGTCAATCTGCATGATCTTTTGGATCGCGCGTGCCGCTCCGCGCGGATCAGCTATGCGGCCCATGTCACCTTTACTGAAAACTATGATCCGTCTTTGCCCGCAACTTTCGTTGACGGGGATCAAATTCTGCAAGTGTTCCTAAATCTGATTAAGAACGCAGCGGAAGCGCTTGATGATAGTGGGATTATTAAGCTTCGCACCTTCTATGATCCATCGCTTCGTGTGCGGCGGAAGGGTGGAGATACAGCACGCCTGCCCCTGCAGGTGGAGATCACGGACAACGGACCTGGTCTGCCGGACGAGATCGCAGAAGATATTTTTGAGCCCTTTGTATCGGGCAAGGAGAACGGCACGGGCCTTGGTCTGGCGCTGGTCTCGAAAATCATAGCTGACCACGGCGGGTGGATCAGCGTGGACAGCAGCCCGGGGCGCACAACATTTCGCCTTTCGCTGCCTGCAGCACCCGCCAATGCGTCTTTGGATGAAGAGGGAGAAGACTGATGGATGGCACCGTCCTTGTCGCTGATGATGATCGCACGATCAGAACTGTTCTGACCCAGGCCCTGACGCGGGCCGGGTGCAAGGTTCACGCCACATCCAGCCTGTTGACGCTGATGCGGTGGGTGGAAGAAGGCAAAGGCGACCTTGTCATTTCCGACGTCGTGATGCCCGATGGTAACGGATTGGACAATCTTCCAAAAATCGGCCAGCAACGGCCCGGACTGCCCGTCATCGTCATCTCGGCCCAGAACACGATCATGACGGCGATTCAAGCCGCGGAGGCGGACGCCTACGACTATCTGCCGAAACCTTTCGATCTGCCTGATTTGATGAAGCGCGCTGCGCGGGCGCTCGACCAAAAACGCCGCGTCCCGGCCAAGGCCCCTTCGGCCGCGCCAGATGGGGACAGGGCCACGGATGACCTGCCATTGGTGGGGCGTACAGGGGTGATGCAATCGCTCTATCGTCTTGTCGCCCGCGTCATGAACACGGATCTGACAGTGCTGATTTCGGGCGAAAGCGGAACAGGCAAAAGCCTGATTGCCCGCGCGATCCACGACTTTTCCGACCGGCGGACCTTGCCTTTTGTTGTGGCAGGGGCCTCTGATCTAGAAGGCGTTGATGGGCCCAGCCAAATCCTGTCAAAGGCCCGGGGTGGATCGATTTTGTTCGATGAGGTCAGTGATCTTGATGCCGAAGCGCAAGCCAAGATCGTCCGCATGCTGGACAGTTTCAATGAGAACAGCCCCCGCGTGATGGCCACATCACAGGGCGACTTGATGCAACGCATGGAAGAGGGTCAGTTTCGGCAGGACTTGTTCTATCGTTTGGGCGGGGTGGCGATTAACGTTCCGTCGCTGCGTGAGCGTGTCGATGATATTCCGCTGCTCTCGGATCATTTTCTGGCGCGCGCCGAGCGAGATGGCGCCCAGCCGCGCCGCTTTTCAGAACCTGCGATGGACCTGATCCGCGCCTATAGCTGGCCCGGCAATGTGCGCCAGCTTGAAAATACGATCCGACGGTTGGTGGTGACCTCCTCTGAGGAAGAAATATCTTTGATCGAAGTCGAGCAGGTCCTGGGTAATCAGCCAGAGATCGAAACATTTGTCGGCGGCGGGGATGGGGAGAAACTGTCGGCCTCCGTGGGCAAGCACCTGCGGCGCTATTTCGATCTGCATGGTGGTGTTCTGCCGCCCCCGGGGCTGTATCAACGCATTTTGAAAGAGGTTGAGATGCCGCTCATTGAGATCGCGCTCGATGCCACTGGTGGAAACCAAGCGAAATGCGCTGATTTGCTTGGGATCAACCGCAATACGTTGCGGAAGAAAATCACCGATCTCGATATTCGCGTGACACGCCGCCGCAAGTTGATGTAAAGAAGCCACAGGCGTGGCTATTCAGAGACAGTGTCTATGATGACCCGCGCTATGTAGTGGGTTGCCGCAAACGCGGCGCAATATCACGGGGCACAATGGGTGTTGCAAAAGCACCAGTGAGCGACGGCTTCAGCTTAGACAGGATCGTGCGCTTTGCCGGTGCGCGCAAAACGCAAGCGTGGGTCACGATCGCTGTGGTGATACTTGGGCCGGTTCTGGCCGGGGCCACCTATGCTGTGCTTGGGCCCTATGGCCAACGCAGTGCCTCCATCACCTTGCGCTTGGTTTTGCTGCTCGATCTCGTCTACGTTTTGGTTTTGGCGGCGCTGGTGCTGGCGCGGGTGGCGCGCATGATTGCAGACCGCCGCGCCCAGTCTGCGGGCTCTCGGCTCCACCTGCGGCTTACGGGTGTCTTCGTTGGCATTGCGCTTTTGCCAACGGTGCTGGTGGCCGTTTTTGCGGGCCTGACGATTAACGTTGGCCTCGAGGGATGGTTTTCTGACCGTGTGCGCAACGTGGTGGGGTCCTCTCTTGCGGCGGCGGAAGCCTATGAGACAGAGCAGCGTCAGGATCTTGTTGACGATGCCCTTGGCCTTGCTGGCTATCTGACTGCGGCGCGCAAGCTGCAACCCCTGCTTCAGGATGGAGAGCTACGCCAACTGCTAACCCAGGGCCAAGCCCAGATACAGCGCGGCCTGCGGGAGGCGTTCATTGTGAACGGCGCAGGTGAGTTGCGCCTTCGTGGCGAGCGCTCATACCTGTTCGATTTTGAGAAACCCAGCCCACAGGACATGGAGGCCGCCGCAACCGGCGCGCCCGTGGTGATCGAGGACTGGGCCAATAACGAGTTCCGCGCCCTTGTCCAGCTAGAGGGTTTCCCCGACCATTATCTCTATGTCAGTCGCGTGGTGGATGGCTCTATCCTGCAGTTGCTGGATGAAACGCAGGAAACCGTTGGGCTTTACGAGCAACTTGAAGATGACCGCGGGCGTATTCTGTTTCAGTTTGGCCTGCTTTATCTGGCCTTTGCGGTGATCCTGCTGCTCGCGTCGATCTGGGTGGGTTTGTGGTTTGCAGAGCGGCTCGCCCGGCCGATCGGGCGGCTGGCTGGCGCGGCGCAACAGGTCGGCAGCGGTGATTTGACCGTGCGGGTGCAGGAAGACGAGGGCGATGATGAGATCGCCATGCTGGGCCGTGTTTTCAATCAGATGACGCACCAGCTCAAAGGCCAGCGAGACGCTTTGCTGGAAAGCAGCGCCCAGACAGAAGAGCGACGCCGCCTATTTGATTCTGTGCTTTCGTCGGTGACGGCTGGGGTGATTGGCCTTGATCCCAAAGGCCGGGTTGAGTTCATGAACCGCTCAGCCTTGCGCCTGCTCGATATGGAGGAGGGGGATGATCACCACCGCAGGCTCGCCAAAGCCGTTCCGGAATTCGCTGGCCTGCTGGAACAATTGCGCACGGAAGGCCGCGCCAACGCACAGGCTGAAATCCGGATGACGCGGCGCGGACAACTGGAGACGCTTTTGGTACGCATGGCGGCCCGGCGCAGTGCGGAAGGCGGGCTTGAAGGCTATGTGGTGGCCTTCGATGACGTCTCCAAACTGGTTACGGCACAGCGCATGGCCGCCTGGGGCGATGTTGCGCGGCGCATCGCCCATGAGATCAAAAACCCGCTGACACCGATCCAACTGTCGGCCGAACGGATTGACCGCAAGTTCGGGCGCAAGCTGGAAGGTGAGGATGCCGCGTCTTTGGAAAACATGACCGGGGTGATCGTCCGCCAGACCGGAGATTTGCGCCGGATTGTGGATGAGTTTTCCCGCTTTGCCCGCATGCCAGAGCCAGAGCGCACAGCCGCAGATATCACCCGGCTTCTGCGGGATGCGGTCACGCTTCAGGAGCAGGTTTTGGGCAGCACCCTCACGGCCGATCTTCCGGAGGATCCGGTGATCATGTCTCTTGATCCCACAATGATTGGCCAGGCGCTTACTAATCTGATTAAGAACGCCGGAGAAGCCATTGAAAGCCTTTCTGAAAAAGGCACTAAAGATGGTTATCGGGGCGAAGTGCGCGTTGAAATGGATGTCTCTGACGGGGCCGTGGACATTCGGATCATGGACAACGGTATCGGGCTGCCGGCCGATCGCGCGCGTCTGTTTGAGCCTTACGTGACAACACGTGAGAAAGGCACTGGGCTTGGCCTGCCCATCGTCAAAAAGATCATTGAAGAACATGGCGGTACGCTCGATTTGGTCGATGCGCCCGTCTTTGAAGGCAACACCCATGTCGGGGCGATGGCGGTGATTTCACTGCCGCGCGAAGCCGTTGTGAAAGATGCAGCGGAGTAAACCGACGATGAAACAAGTAAGAAAGCACAGCGAGGGAGCACTCCGATGGGCGATATCCTGATCACCGACGACGAACGCGATATCCGCGAACTCATAGGCGATATCCTGGAGGACGAAGGCTATGGCACGCGGCTCGCAGCCACGGCGGATGAATGCATGGCGGCCATCGCCGACGAACCGCCTGCGCTGATGGTGCTCGATATCTGGCTCAAAGACAGCAACATGGATGGCATCGACATCCTCAAGACGGTTAAGCGTGAGCATCCCGACATCCCAATCGTGATCATTTCCGGCCACGGCAATATTGAAATCGCCGTCGCGGCCATCAAGCAGGGGGCGTATGATTTTATCGAAAAGCCCTTCAATATCGACCAGTTGCTGGTGGTGATCCGCCGGGCGATGGAAACTTCGCGGTTGCGGCTGGAAAACACTGCTTTGAAGCGGCGCGATACGGGCTCGGGCGAAATGATTGGCAATTCGACCGCCTTCAAAGCTCTGAAAAGTCAGCTCGATAAAGTGACCCGTTCGAACGGGCGGGTGATGCTGACCGGGCCCGCAGGCTCGGGCAAGGAAAGCGCGGCCCGCTACATTCATTCCGAGAGCAACCGCAGCAGCGGTCCATTCGTCTGCGTCAGTTCTGCCTCGATTGAGCCAGAGCGCATGGAAGACGTGCTGTTTGGCCGACAAGACGCCGATAAAGGGATCCAGCCCGGGCTGTTGGAGGAGGCAAATGGCGGCATTCTCTACTTTGATGAAGTGGCAGATATGCCTCTGGGAACACAGTCAAAAATTCTGCGTGTTCTGGTTGAGCAGCGGTTCCAGCGGGTGGGCGGTACAGACAAGGTCGACGTGGATATTCGTGTGATTTCATCCACCAATCGCGATCTTGAACAGGCCGTTGCCGAAGGCAGTTTCCGGCAGGAGCTGTACCATCGCTTGAATGTTGTTCCGATCCGGGTGCCGGGGCTGGAAGAGCGCTGTGAGGACATCCCCGAACTGGCAAGACATTTCATTCAGGGCCTCAACGAGACACAAAACCTGCCGGCGCGTCCGCTGGGTGAAGATGCGGCTGCGATGCTGCAAACGATGGCTTTGCCGGGCAATGTGCGGCAACTGCGCAATGTGATTGAGCGCGTGCTGATCCTCGGGGACGGCAACGGGCCAATTTCTCCGTCTGAGCTTGAACCAACCCCGGACAAGGCCGAGGACGGGCGCGTTGTTCTGACCGGCGCGCTTGCCACGCTGCCCCTGCGCGAGGCCCGCGAAGTGTTCGAGCGGGAATACCTTTTGACCCAGATCAATCGCTTTGGCGGCAACATCTCTCGCACGGCGACCTTCGTGGGCATGGAGCGGTCTGCGCTGCATCGTAAGCTCAAAAGCCTCGGGGTTGTTACCTCTTCAAAGGCAGGGGCCCGCGTGGCCCATGTGGACGAGGACAGCGCCGACGTGGCCGCCCAGTAAGCATCGGTCCCGGGATGGGCATAGGGCGCACCCCTATCGGCACGCTTGGCGTTGACCCCGGCTGGCTTGTCTGTCAGGCAAGGAATACGACACGGGGCAAGGACGGGCCGACATGAAGGTCATTATTTGCGGAGCCGGGCAGGTGGGTTGGCAGATTGCCCGTCACCTCTCTGGTGAACAGAACAATGTCACGGTCGTGGACAACAATCCCGATCTGGTGCGCAGAGCTACGGAAAGCCTTGATGTGCAGGGTATTTCCGGGTTTGCAAGCTATCCGGACATTCTCGACAGCGCCGGGGCGCGCGATGCGGATATGATTATCGCCGCCACCCACTCCGACGAGGTCAACATGGTCACCTGTCAGGTGGCGCACTCTGTCTTTTCGGTGCCGCGCAAAATCGCCCGACTGCGCGCACAATCCTATCTGACAGCGATCTATTCTGATCTCTATCGCCGCGATCATGTGCCGATCGACGTTGTCATCAGCCCCGAAAAGGAAGTGGCCGAGGCCGCGCTGCACCGGCTGAACGCGCCCCAGGCCTTCGATACAGAAGATTTCTTGGGCGGGCAGGTGCAGCTTCTGGGCCTTCTGCTGGATGAAGACTGCGCGGTTCTTGGAACGCCCTTGCGCCAGTTGACGGACTTGTTTTCGACCCTGCGGGCCATCGTTGTCGGGGTGCGTCGAGACGGGACGCTTTTTGCGCCTGAGCCGAACGATCAACTGTTTGCCAATGACGAGATCTACGTGATCACGGACCGCAACGACATTGACCGCACCCTCGAGATTTTCGGCAAGACGCGCCGGCGTCAGGAGCGTGTGGTGATCATCGGCGGCGGCAATGTGGGCCTCGCCGTTGCCAAGGCATTGGAGAGCAGCACCAACCGCATCCGCACCAAAGTGATCGAGCGCAACCGAGCTTGCGCAGAGCGGGCAGCAGATGCCCTGGAGCGGACGATCGTTCTTAACGGGGATGGGCTGGATGATTCCCTGCTGGCAGAGGCTGGCATCGAACGCGCGGATGCCGTGCTGTGCGTGACGGACGATGACAAGGTGAACATTCTCGCCAGTGTCCGCGCGAAAACCGCCAGCAATGCACAGACAATTTGCCTTGTGAATGATCCTTCGCTTCTGTCTTTGATGGGGCCCTTGGGCATCGATGCCTATATCAATCCACGGGCCACCACCGTGAGTTCGATCCTGCGCCATGTGCGCCACGGGCGTGTGCGCGGGGTCTATTCGATTGGGGATGCCGAAGCTGAGGTGATTGAGGCGCAGATCCTGTCGACGTCCCGCTTGGCGGGCCGGAAGATTGGGGAAGCAGAGTTTCCGGAAGGTGTGCTTGTTGGGGCCATCGGGCGCGAGGGCAAGGTGCTGCGGCCAAAAGCAAGCACGCGTATTCTAGAAGGCGACATCCTTGTGATGTTCGCCATGTCGCCTGATATTCCGGAAGTTGAACGCTTGCTCCAAGTCTCCATAGACTTTTTCTAGGCCAGCATTTTGGAGCGCGCGGCACTCATCAAACAGGCGGCAAACAAACGCAAACCCATGAATGCATATTCATTGTTTGTGATCCTGTTGAGTATTTCCGCCTGCGCCATGCTCATACCTGCATTTTATGGGGTGTCAGAGCGGGATTTGCCTGCTGCGCGGGGCTTTTTACAGGCAGGGTTGATCGTGGGCGTATTGGCCACTCTGATTGGCCTTGCGACCCGTGGACAGTCGAGCCGCGCTGATGCCCGCGCGCAATTGGCCACGCTTGTCGCAGCGTTCACCCTTTTGCCTGCTTTTTTGGCTCTGCCCTTCATGCAGGTGTCAGGTGCGGGGTTTGTCCAGTCATATGTGGAAATGGTTTCATCGGTCACAACGACCGGGGCCACGCTCTTTGGTCCGTTTGAGCTGTCGGGTAGCCTGCACCTCTGGCGCGCAACTGTTGGTTGGATGGGGGGATTCCTCATTTGGGTGGCCGCTGCGGCGATCTTGGCGCCGCTGAATCTAGGTGGGTTCGAAGTGATCGCATCTGCCGGTGGTGGGCGCCTCGCCAGTGACAGCAGCCAATCCATCGAAGGGCCTGCACAAACGACGATTGTGCTTGGCGACAAGGAGGACAGCGGCGCCCGGATTGCGCGGATTGCAGGGCGTTTGGCGCCGATCTATGGCGGTGCAACGGCCGTGCTTTACCTGCTGCAAACCATGGCCGGGGAAAGGTTTCTTGTCGCCGTCACCCATGCCATGTCGACCATGTCCACCAGTGGGATCAGCCCGGTCGGAGGCGTGCAGTTTGGCACGGGCGGGCGCGTGGCAGAGGCCGCCGTTTTTCTGTTTTTCATCTTTGCGATCTCGCGTGTGACGTTCTCTGCCGAGGATCGCGGCAATCGGTGGCAAAAGCTGCGCTACGATCCGGAGGCGCGTCTGGGCCTGCTGTTTGTGGGCACGGTAACCGCGCTTCTCTTGATGCGCCATTTCATCGGCTCTTTCGAGGAAGCGGGCGTAGAGTCGTCTTTGTGGCAGGTGTTCCGGGCCTTCTGGGGCTCGGTGTTCACGGTGACATCTTTTCTGACCACGGCGGGCTTTGTCAGCATCGACTGGGTTGCGGTGCGCGCTTGGTCAGGCCTTGAGACGCCGGGCCTCATCCTGATGGGGCTGGCGCTGATGGGCGGCGGGGTGGCCACCACGGCGGGCGGGGTAAAGCTGCTGCGCGTGTTCGCCCTCTATAAACACGGCCGGCGCGAAATGGAGCGCTTGGTCCATCCCTCATCCATTGGCGGCGCGGGGGACAAGGCCCGGCGCATCCGCCGACAGGGAGCATTTGTGGCATGGGTGTTCTTCATGCTCTTCGCGCTCTCGCTGGCTGGGGTTGGGCTCGCGCTTGCGGCCAGTGGCATCCCGTTTCAGGAGGCGGTCGTTCTATCGGTGATGTCTTTGGCCACCTGTGGCCCGCTGGCCGATGTGGCACTGGAAATGCCGATTGATATTGGCGCCCTTGAAACCAGCTCACAGGCCATCCTTGCCATGGCGATGGCTTTGGGACGGCTGGAAACCCTTGCCTTGATTGCACTTCTCAATCCGGGTTTCTGGCGCCGCTAGCGGAACTGGCGCTCTGACAGGCAATTAAGCCTCATAATTAAGCGTCTTGGGATAATTGCACGATGACCAAACAATGGGGGTTTAATCTGCGCGCCAGCCTCGGCATAGTGGGTTGGGCTGAATAGGCATGCAATCCGTTCAGCCACAACCGCTGTCGGGATGACCCTGCGTTAAACCCGGCACAAGAAACAAAAAAAGGCTCATAGGCATGGCTGCAGACAAGCAGAACCTGCAAGACGCGTTTCTGAACCATGTTCGCAAGACCAAGGTTCCCGTCACCATTTTCCTGATCAATGGCGTAAAACTGCAGGGCGTAATCACCTGGTTCGACAATTTCTGTGTGCTGCTGCGCCGTGATGGCCAGTCACAGCTTGTCTATAAACACGCGATTTCAACGATCATGCCGTCCCAGCCGATCAGCCTCTACGAGGGCGAAGACTGAGCCAGCCTCCTGTCGATCGCGGCCAAAAGCCGACGCGCGCAGCGGTCCTCCACCCCGACATTTACGGGGCGGATCGCACCCGTGTGCCTGAAAGCGCTTTGTCAGAGGCCGTGGCTTTGGCGGCCGCTTTGCCGGGAATAGAGGTCTGCTTTGATACAGTAGTTCCTCTGCGCAAGGTTGCGCCCGGCCAGTTGTTTGGCCCTGGCAAGCTCGACGAAATCAAACAGCAGCTGAAGACTGATCACATTGAACTGGTCTTTGTTGACGGGCCGGTCACGCCAGTTCAGCAGCGCAACCTGGAGAAGGCCTGGGGTGTCAAACTCCTCGACCGGACCGGCCTCATCCTCGAAATTTTCGCGGATCGGGCTGCAACGCGGGAGGGCGTGCTTCAGGTTGAGTTGGCGGCGCTGAGCTACCAGCGCACGCGCCTGGTACGCGCCTGGACCCACCTTGAACGGCAGCGCGGCGGTTTAGGCTTTGTCGGTGGGCCGGGCGAAACCCAGATCGAAGCAGACCGCCGTGCCATCGATGAAGCCATCACCCGCATCCGCCGCCAGCTTGGCAAAGTCACCAAGACGCGGGCGCTGCACAGGGCGGCGCGCGCCAAGGTGCCTTTTCCGGTGGTGGCGCTGGTAGGCTACACGAACGCGGGCAAATCCACCCTGTTCAACCGGCTGACCGGGGCAGGGGTGTTGGCCCAGGACCAACTCTTTGCAACGCTTGATCCGACCATGCGCGGTGTCGAGTTGGAAACGGGCGCACGGGTCATCCTGTCAGATACGGTGGGCTTTATCTCTGATTTGCCGACCCAGCTGGTCGCGGCATTCCGGGCCACACTGGAAGAGGTGCTGGCAGCGGATCTGATCTTGCATGTGCGCGATATTTCGCATTCTGAAACCGAAGCGCAAGCGGACGATGTGCACAAGATCCTGAGCGAACTTGGCGTGGATGAACACACGCCGATGATCGAAGTCTGGAACAAGATAGACGCGGTCTCAGACCCCGAACCACTGGAAACCATCGCTGCGCGGAGGGCGGATATCGTCGCGATCTCTGCCTTGAGCGGCACGGGCACATCAGAGCTTGTCGTTGAGATCGGCGCGGCCCTCGACGGGGCACGGATATCCGAGGATATGCACCTCGACTTCTCTCAAGGTCGTCAGCGCGCGTGGCTGCATGACCAGAAGATCGTGCAGGACGAAGCGCAAGATGACACGGGCTGGGCCCTGTCGCTCAGCTGGACGGCCCGCCAGAAATCCGCATTTGAAAGCCTTTGATACCTCGCAGCTTTAGCGGATTTTGGCTGTGACGGGCCTCACTGTGCGGGCTGCAACTGCGTGATGCCAACAGCGCCCGCGCGGGCAAGGTCCGGGTCGAGCGTCATCGGGATGTACTCTCCGCGCCGCCAGAATTGGCCAAGATCATCATAGTGGCGGGACAGCGGATGCCCGGATTGGCCGGTAGATGTCACGAAAACCGAACTGTCGGGATCCGCAAAATCATAGACCCCACGGTAGGCGGCGGCGTGGACGTTGTGAAACGGGTCCGGCATCTCGCCGGATGTTTTGGCCCGCTGCAGCGTGTGATCGCCCCCGGATGTGCTTTGGCGGATATTGACCAGCCATTTCAACACCGGCACGTCGCCTAAAACAGCATGATCATGGCGGGCCACATGGGCATCGCCCCAACGCAGCGACTCGGGCGTTCCGCCATAGGTTTCCTGAAGCCAGATCAGCGCTTCGTCCAAGGCAATGCGGGCAATATCCACGCAGCTCTCGGGCTGGGTTGACTGGCGGATGTCACACCACGCCGACGCCCCATCTACGTCTTTGAAGACGCGTTCTATGAAGATCGGGTCCGGATGGGAGAACCGATCAGCCAAGGGGCCAAGATCATCGCGGATCAGTTTTTGCTGCAATTGGCGCAACCATGCAGCATAGATCAAAGGCTCGGGCAGGTGCTCGTTCATCTGGCCCGTCCATTCCGCCAGCAATTCCAGGGCGCGCTTGCGCCGATCTTCCAACGAGCCGGGCGGCACCGCTTCGCCCGTATACCAGAGATCCTGCGCGATCAGGGGCAGCAAATTGCGGGCGGCCATTGAGACGGTATCCAGTTGCGCGCCGATAAAGCTTTCGCGGGTGTGCACTTCACGATCCTGCATCAGCCGGGTCCAGCGTTGGATGCGTTGCGTGTCGCCCCACACATAGCTGAGATGATTGGGAAAGGGCGCATCCACTGTCTGGTTGTTGGTGTTGCCAAGCAGGCCTGATTCCGGATCAACAAACCGGGGCATGCGTGCGCTGTCTTGCACGCCGCGCCAGCGATTTTCTTCCTTCCAACCCAGCGATGGCATCCGGCCCTGGCTTTCATGCTCTGGGGTGCGGTCGGGGATTGCGCCCACGACAGCCATCGCCACGCGATCCGGGCTTGCCAGTGTCACATTGATGGTGGGAACTACGAATTCGCGCATGAATTCAATGCCCTTGTCAATGTCATGGGATGTCATCAGCGCCATGCCGGCAGAGGCCGATCGGTCCGCGCGGGAAAAGGCTGTCCAGGAAATGGCGGCCACATGACCGGGGGGGGTCACGGTTGCCAACTGGTAATGGGAGCCGGGCAGCACCGGGCCATTTTCCGTGCTGCGCAGGGTGATCGTGACGGGCGCGGCATCCTTGATCGAGATGATCTCGCGTCGGCTCTCAAAGGGCACCCAGCCCCGCGGTGTGCGATACTCCTCGGGGTTGGCGGGATTGAGCTCCTCCATGTGGATGTCCTGATTGTCCATGTAGGAGGACGTCACCCCCCAGCCCAAACGTTCGGACCGGCCCGCCAGCACCAACGGAAGGCCCGGGATCGTGGCCCCGATGACACCGCCAGTTTCAAGCTCCAGCCGCGCCAGATACCAGATTGTGGGCGCGGACAGTCCCAGATGCGGATCATGGGCCAGCAGGCTTGCCCCGGCAGCAGAGCGCTCTGGGGCAGCCGCCCAGGCATTCGATGCGCCGACAAAAGGCAGCTGTTGTACCGGATCCAGCGGATCGCGCGCGGGCAGGGGCCCAGCGGCCATTTGCGGCGCGCCTTCGGGGAACAAACTTGAATATTCGGGAAGTTCCACAATCGGCGCCCCGGTCGGATCCGGAAGAATGTCCACAAGACGTTCAGGGGGAACGGCCAACGCCACCTGCGCCCGCAGCACCTCTGCTTGAATATGCCCGCTCAGCTGCAGTTCCATCATTTTCAGCACTGCGAGGCTGTCCGCAGGCCGCCACGGCGTCAGATCCGGGCTGAACAGGAAAAATTCTGGGGCCCCTCGGCCAAGGGCCTCTGCATTCACGGTCGCAATCCAGGCATTCACCCCGTCGGAGTAGGCTTCGAGCGCGGCAAGGGTGTAGGGATCTTGTACCGATACGGATGCGGCGGCCGCTCCATAGAGGTCAAACCTGCGCAGCAACTCGTCTGTTTTCACGGTGCGCGCGCCGAACATTTCCGACAAGCGCCCCTGTGCGGCCCGACGCATCATCGTCATTTGCCACAGCCTGTCCTGGGCATGGGCAACACCCAGCCCGAAAAACACATCGCTATCTGCCTCGGCAAAGATATGGGGCACATTGTGCGTATCGCGCACGATCTCAACCGGGCCCTGCAAGCCATCAAGCTGCCAGGTTGCGTTGTAGTCGGGCAGGGAACGGGTGCCCAAGTACCAAACCGCCACCACGGCCACACCCGCCAGAACGGCAAGTGCGGTAAAAAGACGAACCAGCCACGTGAAGATCAATGCCATGGAAGTGCTTTCGGTTGACGCATGCCTCTCTTCGGTTAGTTACCCATCAGCACAAGTGCAAGCAAGACGCGGACAAGACGAGGGACGCAATGGCAAAAGTCGCATTTTTGGGCCTAGGAGTGATGGGGTTCCCGATGGCGGGATATCTCGCCAAGGCAGGTCACGATGTAACGGTTTATAACCGCACATTTTCCAAGGCAGAGGCCTGGGTGGACACCTATGGTGGCACAGCAGCCCGCACCCCGGCAGAAGCGGCCGAGGGTGCCGCGTTCGTGATGGCCTGTGTGGGCAATGACGATGACCTCAGGTCAGTCTGCCTGGGCGAAACCGGCGCATTTGCGACGATGGCCTCGGGCGCCATTTTTGTAGATCACACAACCGTTTCGGCGGCTGTCACGCGTGAGCTTTACGCGCTTGGCGCGGAGTCTGGCATTGCCTTCGTGGACGCGCCTGTATCCGGCGGGCAGGCCGGGGCTGAAAACGGCCAGCTTGTTGTGATGTGCGGCGGCGATGCCGCGCCCTATGCGCAGGCACTGCCGTTGATCGAAAGCTATGCCAAGCTGTGCAAGCGCCTTGGGGACAGCGGTGCCGGCCAGCTGACCAAGATGGTCAACCAGATCTGCATCGCCGGGCTTGTTCAGGGCTTGTCAGAAGGGCTGCACTTTGCCCAAAAGGCCGGTCTTGACGGACGCGAGGTTGTGTCGGTGATCGGGGGCGGCGCTGCGGGCAGTTGGCAGATGGTCAACCGCTACGAAACCATGCTCGATGACGCCTTTGAACATGGGTTTGCAGTGGATTGGATGCGCAAGGATCTGGGCATCTGTCTGGCGACCGCCGAGGAAACCGGCGCCTCCCTGCCAGTGACAGCGCTGGTCGATCAATTCTACAAGGATGTGCAGAAGCTTGGGGGCGGGCGCTGGGATACGTCTTCCCTGATCAAACGCCTCAACGCGATCGACAGCTAACGTTCAGGGCGGATATCCGCGCACAGACCAAGGCCGCATCCGGTTCCGGATTGCGGCCTTTTTCATGCGGTTTCTGGTTTGTTTGCCATCGCTTGAGCGCGGGTGTTTACCAATCTGCCACGCTCTGTCACGCGCACGCGACGAGTGCTGGACTTTTGCAGGTAGGTTGCTGTACCCACGCGCTGGGGGTGTTACCGCTAACAATTTTGCGTGGTGCGGAAGATGTGGCAGACACACCTCGACAGAACGGCAATAAGCAAGAGGCGCCGCAGATGGTTTCGCGCGTAATTCCAGTTGAGCCCTTTGACCTCGTGATTTTCGGGGCCACTGGGGATCTTGCCCGGCGTAAAATCCTGCCGGGATTGTTTCGCCGTTTTGCGTCCGGCCAGATGCCGGAAGAGGCACGCATTATCGGCGCTGCCCGCAGCGCAATGGACACCGACAGCTTTCGCCAAATCATTCGCGACGCGTTGCAAGAGTTCATGCCTTCTTCGGCGAAAACCCCTGATCTTGTGGACACCTTCCTGGAGCGCCTGGCCTATGTGACGGTTGATGCAATGGGCAGCGCGGGTTGGGAAGAATTGGCCGGCCTTGTGCGCAAAGATGTGGTCAATGCGTTCTACTTCTCCGTTGCGCCCAGTCTCTTCGGCGCGCTCGCAGAACGCCTGCACAGTTTTGGCATCGCCCATGACAATACCCGCATCGTTGTCGAAAAACCCTTTGGCCATGACCTGAAAACCGCTCAAGCCCTCAATAACAGCCTCGCCGCGCATTTCACTGAAAAGCAGATCTACCGGATCGACCATTACCTGGGCAAAGAAACCGTGCAGAACCTGATGGCGATCCGCTTCGGGAACATGCTGTTTGAGCCACTTTGGAACGCTCAATTCGTGGATCACATTCAGATCACCGTGGCCGAAACCGTCGGCGTTGGGGGGCGGGGCAGCTATTATGACCAGTCAGGCGCGATGCGGGATATGGTCCAAAACCATCTGATGCAGCTTTTGTGTCTGATCGCGATGGAGCCGCCCTCGCGGTTTGAGCCGGATGCGGTGCGCGACGAAAAGCTCAAGGTCATCCGCGCTCTGGACTCAGTTGAGCCCCACCACATCGTGCGGGGCCAGTATGATGCGGCTGAGGGTGTGGCGTCCTATCGCGAAGACGTGGACAATCCGCGCTCGCGCACAGAAAGCTTCATCGCCATGCGCTGTCAGGTGTCGAATTGGCGGTGGGCGGGCACGCCGTTTTATCTGCGCACGGGCAAGCGCCTGTCGGCGCGGGCCAGCGAAATAGCCGTTGTGTTCAAGGAAACACCGCATTCGATCTTTCAGGAAGGGGATGGGGTATCGGAGCATCGCAATATCCTGACGATCCGCCTTCAGCCCAATGAAGGCATCGAGATGGGGGTGACCATCAAGGAGCCGGGCCCGGGTGGGATGCGGCTCGTGGATGTGCCCTTGGACATGACATTTGCCGATGCCCTTGGCCCTGATGTGGAGGATGTCCCTGACGCGTATGAGCGTCTGATCATGGATGTGATCCGGGGCAATCAGACGCTGTTTATGCGCGGGGACGAGGTCGAGGCGGCCTGGGCCTGGACAGACCCGCTGATCGACAGCTGGACCGCCCGACACGACGTGCCCAAGCTGTATGATCAAAACTCCAGCGGGCCGGTTGATGCTTCGGCACTGATACAAAGAGATGGCCGCCGCTGGAGGGATATTCGCACATGAGCACACCCGATCTGATCACCTATCCGGACAAAGATTTGCTTGTGATGGGCTTGGCCGACAGGCTGTCCGCCGATCTCAAATCCGCTTTGCTGACCCATGAGCATGTCAGTTTTGCGGTGGCGGGCGGCACATCGCCTGGGCCCGTCTTCAAGCTGCTGTCGGCTGTGTCACTGGACTGGGACCGCGTCACGGTTCTGCCAACCGACGAACGGTGTGTGCCGCCTGATCATGCCCGCTCGAACGCGCGGCTTATTCGCGAAACCCTTTTGCAGGGGCCAGCCTCTGCAGCCCGTTTCCAGCCGCTGTTCACGGATGCGCAGTCCAGCGATCAAGTGAGCGCCTCGGTTGCGAAGCTTGCCCCGATTTCGGTCGCGTTGCTTGGGATGGGCGCAGACATGCACACGGCCTCGCTGTTTCCGGGCGCGGACGGTCTGAGCGCGGCTCTTGACGCGGATGCACCCGCCATTGTGCCAGTGCATCCGGCAGACCAGCCCGAAGCACGGTTGAGCCTCAGCGGCCCGATCCTGCAAGGCGCTTTGCGCACCCATCTTCTGATCACGGGGTTGGAAAAGCGCGCGGCACTTGAGAAGGCTACCACGCGCCCCGTGCCAGAGGCGCCCGTGCGCCTGATCCTCGAGACAGCAACCGTTCACTGGTCGGAGTAAAAACCCATGTGGGAAAAGCTCAAGGCGCATCGTGCCGCTACCGAAAACACCAAGATCGCCACCTTGTTCGAAGCGCCGCAGCGCGCCGAAGACTTTTCGGCCCGGTTTGATACCCTGCTTTTTGACTACTCCAAGACCCAGATCGACACTGTAGGCCTAGACCTGCTGCTGCAATTGGCCGATGACCAGCAGGTAGCAAAACGCCGGGACGCGATGTTTGCAGGCGCGATCATCAATGAAACGGAACACCGCGCCGTGCTGCACACGGCTCTGCGCAATATCGACGGCGCGGCCGTGACGGTTGCTGGCACAGATGTCATGCCCGGGATCACCGAAACGCTGGCGCGCATGCAAAGGTTTAGCGAAGAGGTGCGCGCAGGGCGCTTCACCGGGCAGGGCGGGCAGATCACGGATGTGGTCAATATCGGCATCGGAGGCTCGGATTTGGGGCCCGCCATGGCAGTGCGTGCGCTGTCTCCCTATCACGATGGGCCGCAGTGCCATTTCGTGTCGAACGTGGATCCTGCCCATATCGCGGATGTGCTGCGTCCGCTGAACCCCGAGACAACGCTTGTCATCGTGGCGTCCAAAACCTTCACGACCATCGAGACGATGTCCAATGCGGCGACAGCCCGCGCCTGGATGAGCGAAACGGTGACAGACCCGGCCGCGCAATTTGTGGCGCTTTCCTCCAATATCGCGCTGGCAGCAGAGTTTGGCATCCCTGCCGAGCGTGTCTTTGGCTTTGAGGATTGGGTGGGCGGACGCTACTCGGTCTGGGGCCCGATCGGGCTGTCGCTGATGCTTGCCATTGGCCCTGACGGCTTTCTGGCGTTCCTGCGCGGAGGCCAATCCATGGACCGCCATTTCTGCGCGGCGGCCCCAAAGGACAATTTGCCGATCCTGCTGGCGCTTGTCGGCATCTGGCACCACCAGATCTGTGGTTTTCCCACAAGGGCTGTCTTGCCCTATGAGCAACGGCTTGAGCATTTGCCAGCCTATTTCCAACAGCTCGAAATGGAGAGCAACGGCAAGCGTGTCACCATGGCGGGCGACGCGGTGGAGCAGGTGACGGGCCCTGTTGTCTGGGGGGCACCCGGTACCAATGGCCAGCACGCCTTTTACCAGTTGATCCATCAGGGCACCGTGCCCGTGCCTTGCGAATTCATGGTGGGCGCACAGGGCCATGATGTGGGGCTTGAGCATCAACATCGCCTTCTGGTGGCCAATTGCCTTGCGCAGTCAGAGGCGCTGATGACCGGGCGTTCCATGGAAGAGGCGCTCGAAATCGTAAGAACCCTCGGTATTCCAGAGGAGGATCACACCCGTCAGGCCGCACATCGGGTCTTTCCGGGCAACCGCCCCTCGACAACCCTTGTCTACCCGACCCTGACGCCTGAAATCCTCGGCCAAATCATTGCGCTCTATGAGCACCGCGTCTTTGTTGAAGGCGTCATTTTGGGCATCAACAGCTTTGATCAATGGGGTGTTGAGCTCGGTAAGGAACTTGCCAAGGCGCTGGAACCGATGGTGACAGGGGAGGCGCCGGCAGATGACAAGGACGGATCCACACAGCTGCTTTTGCAGCAATTGCATGCCCATGGCGTGTGATCCGCAGGGGGCGGCTTTTGCCGCCCTACGTGCCGCTCGGTTGTAAAGCCGGGGCGCGGCCAAGTCAGACGTGGCGACAGACCAGTTCCGCCAGATCGTCCTGAAACCAGTGTGCGTATTGGGGATTTGGAGCGGGTAGCGGGAATCGAACCCGCGCGTTCAGCTTGGGAAGCTGACAGGCTACCATTACATCATACCCGCCGCTGCGTCCGGGCGTAGCAAGCCCTATGGCGCTTTGCAAGGGGATCAGGCCCGTCTGCGCCGGCGGCGGCCACTCTTTTCAGCGCTGCCACCGGTGTTGAAGCTCACATCCGGCAATGTGACGACCTTGGCCAGTTCCGGGAAAGGATCCGTCGCATGGGGCAGGGCGTTTGCATTTACGAAATGCTCCTGAAAGCGCGGCTCGATTGCGGTTTCCACCTTGGTGATCTGGCCGACGACGGTTTCGATCTCCGCGCGGGCAGCCCGGTTGAGCAGGGCAATGCGCGCGCCGGTACCAGCCGCGTTCCCGGCGCTGTCTACCTGTGACAGCAGCGCATCGGGGATCATGCCAAGGATCATCGCATGTTTGGGGCTGATATGGGCGCCGAAAGCCCCTGCCAGCACCACGCGATCCACCTTGTCCACGTCCATTTCATCCATCAGCAGCCGCGCGCCTGCATACAGCGCAGACTTGGCCAATTGGATCGCGCGGATGTCGCCCTGTGTCACGGTGATCCTGGGGCCGCCTTCAGCGCTGGCATCGTGGATTACATAGGCATGTGTGCGCCCCTCGGGCACGCAGCGCGCTGTGCCGGTTTGCTCGGCTGAACCGATCAGACCGGAGCCATCGAGCAGCCCGGCTGCGCGCATCTCCGCCACGGCCTCGATGATGCCGGAGCCGCAAATGCCTGTGATCCCTGTCACGGCCGTGGCCGTGTCAAACCCGTCTTCGTCCGACCACAGCTCCGAGCCGATCACGCGGAAGCGGGGTTCCTTTGTGACGGGGTCGATCTCGATCCGTTCAATCGCACCGGGGGCTGCACGCTGGCCAGAGCTGATCTGCGCGCCCTCAAACGCCGGGCCCGTTGGGGAAGAGCAAGCCAGCACGCGCGCCTTGTTGCCCAGCAGAATTTCGGCATTCGTGCCCACATCGATCACAAGGGTCAGGGCATCGGCCTGTTGCGGCGCCTCTGACAATGCCACGGCGGCGGCATCCGCGCCCACATGGCCCGCGATACAGGGCAGCAGATAGGTGCGCGCGTGCGGATGCAGCGCGCTCAGGTCGAGATCGCTGGCCGCCAGATTGAGCGCCTGCGATGTGGCCAGAGCAAACGGGGCCTGCCCCAACTCCACCGGATCAATCCCAAGCGCCAGATGGTGCATCACCGGATTGCACACGATGACCACATCCAGAATATCTGTTGTGGAAACGCCCGCCTCAGTGGCCACTTCCATCGCCAGATCATTGAGCGCAGCGCGCACGGCCTGTGTCATCTCCCGGTCGCCGCCCGGGTTCATCATGGCGTAGCTGACCCTGCTCATCAGATCTTCGCCAAAACGGATCTGGGGATTCATCAAGCCGCCCGAGGCGCGCACCACGCCATCTTCCAGGCCGCAAAGATGGGCCGCAATGGTGGTGGAGCCAAGATCGATCGCCAAGCCGTAGAACGGGGTTTCATGCACGCCGGGCCAGATATCCAGAATGCGTGCCTGGCCGCCGGGCTGGGCTTGATGCAAGGCAACGGTGACGGTCCAATCCCCCTTGCGCAGCGCCGTCTGCAGCTTGGTGAGAACGGCAAGCGGCGTGTCAAAGCTGGCAGCGCCGGTCGCAAGGCGCAGGGCGTCTTGCAGGCGCTCCACATCGCCGGATGGTTCATGCATATCGGGCTCGGCGACCTCCACAATGACGCGCCGTATGGCCGGATCCAGAACGATATCCCGGGCGGTTGCCTCCTTGCGAACCACCTGCCTGTGCACCTGGCTTTCGGCAGGCACGTCGATAACGACATCACCCTGCACCTTGGCCTGACAGCCCAGCCTGCGGCCTGCTTTCAGACCGCGCTTTTCCTCGTAGCGCTGCTCAACCGCATTCCAGGCCGACAGCGCATCCTCTGCCACATCGACCCCATGCTTGGGGAAAGAGCCGACGCCGGGCGTCACCTGACACTTGGAACAGATCCCGCGCCCCCCGCAGACCGAATCCAGATCGACACCCAACTGGCGTGCCGCCGTAAGAACCGGGGTGCCCACAGGAAACCGCCCCCGTTTGCCAGAGGGGGTAAAAATCACGAGCGGGTCTTGCGCGGCGGTCATTGAGTGTGCCTCTGCCATGGCCTGTAAGAAATACGCTTTGACATTGGATGCAGCCCCCACGGCCTGCAGGGCGCGACCGGGCAGGCCGCGCCTTGTTGCAGTTTAGGCGCGGCGGCGGCGCCGTCCACCCCGTCCGCCTGCCGCCGCAGCCGAGGCCGCAGCATTAGAGGCATCGGCGAAGGTCGCGCCGTCTTTGACAGCGTCGAGCACGCGCGAAAATTTGATCCAAGATCCGCCATTGGGGTCGTTGTTCATCAGGAAATTGGCAGCCTTGATGGCCTCCATTTCCTGTGCGCGCACCGGGTTCATGATCGCCGATGTCATGCCCGAGGCAATGGCCATCGGCAGGAATGCCGCGTTGATGCCGTGCCGGTTTGGCAGGCCGAAGCTGATATTGGAGGCCCCGCAAGTGGTGTTCACGCCCAACTCATCGCGCAAGCGGCGCACAAGGGTAAACACCTGCTGGCCGGCGGATGCCATTGCGCCAACGGGCATAACGAGCGGATCAACGACGATGTCATGGGCGGGAATGCCAAAGTCAGCGGCGCGCTCCACGATCTTTTTGGCCACTGCAAAGCGCACATCGGGATCTTCGGAAATGCCAGTGTCATCGTTTGAGATCGCGACGACCGGCACGTTGTATTTCTTGACGAGCGGCAGCACGATCTCGAGGCGCTCTTCCTCACCAGTCACCGAATTCAGGAGCGGACGACCCTCAGCCGCCTCCAGACCATTTTCCAGTGCGCCTGGCACAGAGCTGTCGATGCAGAGCGGCACGTCCACCAGCGCCTGCACCTTTTCAACCAGCTTTCGCATCAGCATCGGCTCAACAAAATTGTTGTCGGCATAGCGCGGGTCTTCGGCCATTTTGTTGGTAAAGACCGCGCCGGAATTCACATCCAGAACCATCGCACCGCAAGCGACCTGCTCGAGGGCGTCTTTTTCGACGGTGGTGAAATCGTCCATCTCCAACTCAGCGGCCAGTTTCTTGCGACCGGTGGGGTTGATGCGCTCACCGATCACGCAGAACGGCTCGTCAAAGCCGATTGTCACGGTCTTTGTTTTGCTTTCGATGACAGTGCGGGTCATGCAGGTGTCTTTCTTGTGGGTGGCGGGCAGGGCGCGCCGATGGGTGTAGGGGCTTTGGCCGGGCGGAGCAGGGCGCTCGCAAGCGCTGCGCCGCCGGGCGCAATGATGTCAGTCGACGGGGGCGCCGTGCGCGGCGGTCCAGGTTGTGGCGGCCTTGATCCCGCCCAGAGGGAAGATGTGCACGTTCTCGATGTTGAAATCGGGGTTGGCTGCCTTGTGCATCGCCAAGGTGGTCAGAAACTCCGTGGGTTCAAATGGCAGCAGCAGCTTGGTGACATCGCGGGCCCGCCGTTGCAGCACCCGCAAGGAGGGTCCGACACCGCAAGCAATCGCAAATTTGATCATGGTTTGCAGCTTGGCCGGGCCTGCCACGCCGATGTGGATCGGCAGGGTGATGCCCGCGGCCCTCAGGCTATCGGCCCAGGCGATCACGGGCTCTGCCTCAAAACAGAATTGTGTGGCCAGGGCCATTTCGGCGTCCGAGCTTTCGGAGAAAGTCTGTTTCCAGCGCAGAGCGGCCTCCACATTGGTCATCGAGCCATCGGGGTCGATATCCTTGTTGCCCTCAGGATGGCCTGCCACGTGGAGGCGTGTGAAACCCGCATCGCCAAAGGCGCCCGACTGCAAAAGTTGCATGGAGTCTGCAAACTCACCCTGCGGCGCATCAAGCCCCCCGGCCAACAACAGCGCAGAGGTTATGCCGGCCTCGCCCTGATAGCGGGCGATCCAATCACGCAGCGTGGCCGCGTCCTTGATGATGCGCGCCGGAAAATGCGGCATGACCTCGAACCCGTCGCGGGCAAGACGTTGGGCGGTCTGCACCATGTCGTCGATCGGGGTGCCTTCGATATGGGCGATGTAAACCCGGGTGCCCTCAGGCAGGATGGCCTTGAAATCGTCGACCTTGGCAGCGGTGCGCGGCATCACTTCGATAGAGTAGCCGCGCAGGAAAGCGCCAAGCTCGGCCGGTGTTTCGGCGGGGCTGCTTTCGTCACGGGATCGGAAATTCAAAAGCGCCATGGCGCGTTACTCCTGCGCATTGGTGGCTGCTTGCCAGCCCATGTTGTTGATCAGAACCTTGAGAACCTCTGGCCCGAAATCGGCATCCAGTTGGGCGGCGCGCTCTGTGGCAGCTTGCTGGGGATCGCCCGCAACCTCACCTTCGCCCACCTTGCGCCATTCGGCCAGGTAGGCATCGCTGTCCTTGGCGCCGATTTTCATCGCACAGCGGTCAATTGCCTGCTCGAAGCGTTCTGGCAACGGCGCCTTTGCACCGCGCCGGCCCCGGCCAACGATCACCTGTGCAGGAATATCCCGCCAATACACAACCGTGAGCTCTGCCATGGTCGATTCCCTCCCGTTCTCGCGCACCAGCGTTACGCGCTGTTGCCGCTCCAGCGGCGTCGTTTTTCGACGCAAAGCTGTACGCAAGCGACCTTGGCGCCCTGTGCGCACCCAACGCAGCAATTTCTAGAGCGCAAATGACAGCGTCGCCAGCCCGCGCAATCCTCAATGTTTTCATGAAAAACATGTGGCCTGCTTGAGGGCGAGCCGCGCATTTGCACGTGCCACGTGAAAACAACCGCGCAAGGCACCCGTCCTGCGCTTGCAACACGGCCCAGCGATGACTACCCTTAGAGGTAACTAGAGATAAGGAGGGCATCATGCCTCCTCGGCGTCCCGAAGGTGCGGGCGCCATCCCCGTAACGATCGGCGCCGCGCTGGATGACGCAGGCCCCGTTGCGGCCGAAGGTGACGCACCCCGTCTGCCTGGGTCCAAACAGCCCTATGCGGCACTGGATCTGGGAACAAATTCCTGTCGCATGCTCGTGGCGCAACCACGTGGCAGCGGTTTTCAGGTGATCGACAGTTTTTCGAAATCTGTCCAGCTTGGCGCGGGCCTCTCTGCATCAGGGCGGCTTTCGCGCGGCTCAATGGCGCGCACGGTGCAGGCGCTCAGGATTTGCAAACGCAAGTTTCAGCGCCACGGCGTGGAACATATGCGCCTTGTGGCAACCGAGGCCTGCCGGCGGGCCCGCAATGCCGGTGAGTTCATCAACCATATCCGGCAGCAAACCGGACTTTCGCTGGAGATCATTCCCGCCCAGGAAGAGGCCCGTTTAGCTGTTATCAGTTGCTCTCCGCTCATTGGGCGGAGCACGGAACAGTTGCTGGTGGTGGATATTGGCGGCGGCTCCACGGAACTTGTCTGGCTGGATCTGTCGAACGTGCCTCCGGAAGGGCGGCGCCGGGCTTTGATGCGGATGCCGCGGGATTTCACCTCGAGGCCGCTTGGCGCAGGGGCGCATGTGGTCGACTGGATATCCGTTCCGCTTGGGGTGGCCACCCTGAAAGACATGTATGCAGATGTCGCCGACGATTCTGCGCGGTTTGCCCTGATGTCGTGCCACTTCGAAGAACAACTCGCGGAGTTTGCGCCGTATCAGACAAACCAGACCAAGGACGGGTTTCAGATCATAGGAACATCTGGCACGGTCACGACTGTTGCGGCATCTTTCCTGGGCCTCAAGCGATATGATCGCGCCAAGGTAGATGGTTTGGAGATGACCAGTGAACAGATTGACAGCGTGATCCGTGCCTATCTGCACCTGGGCGAGGCCGGGCGCCGGGCTGATCCGCGGATCGGGCGGGATCGCCAGTCGCTGATCATGTCGGGAGCGGCTATCCTACAGGCGTTGTTACGTGTATGGCCTACCGATCGCCTGTCGGTCGCAGACCGGGGGCTGCGCGAGGGGCTGCTCTATGCCCAGATGTCAGCCGATGGTGTGCTGACCGATGACCCGCTTTAGGACTGAAACGATGCCCAAGAAAAAATCAGGAAACACCTCCGGACGGGGTCAGCGTGATCTGAGAGTCAAGGTCAAGACGGCGCGGGGGCGGCGTCTGTCATCGACATTGTGGTTGGAGCGGCAGCTAAATGACCCCTATGTCGCGCGCGCAAAGAAAGATGGTTATCGCGGAAGAGCGGCTTACAAGATACTGGAAGTCGACGATAAATACAGATTTCTGGTGCCTGGCGCACGGGTTGTCGATCTGGGGTGCGCGCCCGGTGGTTGGTGCCAGGTCGCTGTGCCACGGGTCAACGCGCTCGGGGAAAAGCCGGGCAAGGCTGTGGGCCGTGTCATCGGGCTGGATTTGCGTGAAATCGAGCCGATCCCAGGAGCGGAAATCCACGTGCTGGATTTCCTGTCCGAAGGGGCGGATGAGATCGTCAAGGGCTGGCTGGGCGGCAACGCCGACGTGGTGATGTCAGACATGGCCGCAGCCTCTTCGGGTCACAAGCAAACGGACCATCTCCGGATTATTGCGCTGTGCGAAGCGGCCGCCGAACTGGCCTTTGACGTGCTGGAGCCCGGTGGAACCTTCGTGGCCAAGGTGCTTGCCGGCGGGGCCGAGGACGGGCTGCAAAAACAGCTCAACAAACGCTTTGATAAGGTCGTGAATATGAAGCCGCCGGCGTCACGTTCAGACAGTTCCGAAAAATTCGTGGTGGCCACAGGCTTTCGGGGCCCGGAAGAAGCGGACTGATCTTGTGAAGGGCCTAGCCAAGGGTGTTTGGATGAAGCAGTCTCAAAACGGGGCGAGCAAACAAAGTAAATCACGTATTCTCTGAGTTGGCGCTTCTCATCACTGACCACGAGCACGCCAAACAAGGCTAACTTCCAAATCTTGAGATGACTGAATTTGGCTCACATTTAGTGACCGGTAGTGCATCCCGTTTCTCGAATTCCCAATTGACCGAGCGACGTAAATATTTGCCGAAAGCAAAAGCCCAAGTCTCCGTGTTATGGCAAGTAAGAGACGAATTCCGTGTATCTCGCCGCCTTCAAACCGTCTCAGTGTGAGGGTTTCCGATGGGCGAATTGTTGGGTTTACGCAAAAAGTCTCTTGGATTGTGTCGGTCGACTGAGCAGGTCGCCAGTCAACCACACTTTACTCCGTTCAGATCACAGAAACCGTTCGGCTTGTTGAAAAAGGGGCCGATCTTAATCAAATTCCACTTCATCGGGCGTGTCAATTTTGCAACTGTCTCCACACCCTGTTTCCGTCTCCTCGACGGTGTCCGTATCACTTGAGGATGCAACCACACCAACGACAACAGCGGCGGCCAAAATGCAGACAGCAGGTTGCCGTTCGCAATATGTCAGTTGGGCCGCATCCAAATTACTCAAGTCCTGATTAACGGCTATCCCATTCACCTCGGCCAAGTTTGCGCAGCCTGCCAATAATCCGATGGCGGAAACGCTCATGAAGATTTTTTTCATATCCACACCCCTCGTTTAAGATAAACAGACGCTAGCAATGAAGGTTGCCTCGCAAAAGAACAAAATACATCCGTCAAAAACTGAAGGGCGGCGCGTACGTGTTTAAAGGCATTGAGCCTTCTGAAAGTTCGTTATTCCCAATAATTTGACGGGGGGCTACACGGAAACGGCTGCCAAGAGGCGCGCTCGATCCATGCTCTCTTTGCGGCCTTCTAGCGTGACCCGGCCACGTTCCAGGACGGTGAAACTGTCCGCAAGGCGCCAAGCAAATTCAAAATACTGTTCCACAAGCACGATGGCCATGCCGCCTTTTTCGCGCAGGTAGGCAATGACATCGCCGATCTGCTGAATGATGTTTGGCTGAATGCCTTCCGTGGGTTCATCGAGCAGCAAAAGCCTGGGTTTGGTGATCAGTGCCCGTGCGATTGCCAGCTGTTGCTGTTGGCCCCCGGACAGGTCGCCGCCACGACGCCCCAGAAACTGTTTCAGGATCGGGAAAAGCTCAAAGACTTCATCCGGGATGTAGCGCTCGGACTTAGGCAGGCAGGCAAAGCCTGTTTCGAGGTTCTCGCGCACGGTCAGAAGGGGAAAGATATCGCGCCCTTGCGGCACGTAGCCGATCCCTTTGCGGGCAAGGGCTTGCGCCGGAAGCGCGCCGAGCGCCTCATCTTCCAACCAGATTTCGCCGCCTGAGCGCGGATGCGTGCCAGAAACCGCCTTGAGCAGCGATGTTTTTCCTACGCCATTGGTGCCCATCACACAGGTCACCTCGCCAGCCGGGGCAACCAGATCAATACCAGAAAGGATCTGACTGCCGCCGTAGTGCAAGCTCAGGTCTTTTGTGCGCAGCATCTGCTATCTCCCCAGATACACGTCGATGACGTCTTGGTTTTTGGTCACATGGTCGATGGAGCCCTCCGCCAGCACTGCGCCCTCATGCAAAACCGTGACCTTGCAGTTCAGGCGCCGGACAAACTCCATGTCATGCTCCACCACTACCACTGCGCGCGTCTTTGCCGCTGCCACAAGGATTTCGGTGGTATGCTCCCGCTCTGCAGGCGTCATGCCAGCGGCAGGTTCGTCCACCAAAAGCAAGCGCGGTTCCTGTGCCAGCAGCATCCCAATCTCGAGCCACTGCTTCTGACCATGAGACAACTCCCCAGCCTTACGGCCCAACTGGGGCACCAAACCGATTTCATCTGCTAAGGCCTCAACCTTCTTTGCATCTTGTTCATCGGGCCTAAATCGAAGCACAGACAGCGGGTTGCGCGGCTTTTTTAAAGCCATCATCAGGTTGTCATAAACGCTTTGATCCTCAAAGACCGTGGGTTTCTGGAACTTGCGGCCCACGCCAGCCTGCGCGATCTTGCTTTCAGACATGCGCAGGAGCGACTGGGATTTTTCGCCCCAAAGCACTGTGCCTTCGTCAGGACGCGTTTTGCCTGTGACGATATCCATGAAGGTTGTCTTTCCGGCGCCGTTCGGGCCGATCACGGCGCGCAGTTCCGTCGGGCCGATCGAAAAGCTGAGATTGTTGATCGCCTTGAACCCGTCGAATGCGACGGAGACACCGGACACCTCTAGAAGCTGGCTCATGTCTCGGCCTCCTCTTCGCGCAGCGCTCCGGCGTCTGGGCCCAATGGTGCGCCGCGTCTGTTGGGGGCCTTGCGTTCAGAGATCAGATCAACAAGCCCACCCAAGCCTTTGGGCGCAAACAAGGTCACAAGGACAAAGCTCAGTCCTAGGAGGACGGTCCACCAGTCAACCCAAGAAATTGTATAAAATCCAAGGTTTAGATCGGGTGCCTGTCCGCCGGTGAAGTATGTCGACACCAAAGAGACGAAAGCCGCGCCAATGACGGCCCCATACAGACGGCCACGCCCGCCAATCGCCACCCAAACGGCAAGATATATAGAGGCGATGGGCGCCAGTTCCGCCGGATTGATGATGCCCGCCTGCGGATAATAGAGCGCCCCAGCGATGGCTGCGATGACTGCAGTGAAGGTGAACACAAACAGTTTGAAGCCTTCCACCGGGTAGCCAAGAAACCGCACCCGCGCCTCATCATCCCGGATCGCCCGCACCACCGATCCGAACTTGCCCGATACCAGCCACGCAGACACGAGGTAACCTAGCGCCAAGGCAAGGGCGGAGGCCCAGAAGAACCAAAGCGATACAGTTGCTTGGGGGACCGTATCGAGGCCCGGCAAGTTTTGCAGGCCAGACAGCCCGTTATTGCCGCGCAGGCCGTTGTCATTCTGAAACAGCCACAAAGACAGTGCCAATGTCATTGCTTGCGTGAGGATCGAAAGATAAACCCCTGTCACTCTTGAGCGAAACGCGAGCCATCCGAATACCAGGGCGATCAGGCCTGGCACCAGCACAACGGCCAGAAGTTGCAATGGCAAAGAGTGTGCAAAGGCCCAGATCGGTGGAAACTCCGAACTGCCGACCACGCCGAAAATCTGGGTGCCGATACCATCCCGTATTTCCTCTGCAGTGGGGGGGATGATCCCATTTGCGAGGCTTTCAGTTACGATAATCTCGGTCCGCGCATACATCAGCCACATGCCGATGGCGTATCCGCCAAGGCCAAAAAACGCCATGTGACCCAAGCTGAGGATGCCGCAATAGCCCCACACCAAATCCATCGAGATGGCGACAAGACAAAGACACAAGGTTTTGCCCAGCGTCTTGAGGAAAGAGGTCGATACGGCGCCGTTGCCCATCGCTTCGCTGAGAAAGGTGACCGTCAGCGTGAACAGGGCCAATGCAGCGATGAACACCAGAACCGACGGATAGCGCAACGCAAACGGGCGGCGATTTGGAAGACCTGTCAAAGATACATCTGCCATGGATCAGGCCTCCGCTGCGCGACCCTTCAGGGCGATGATGCCCTTGGGTCGGAACTGGATGAAGAGGATAATGAAAACAATCATGTAGGTTTGCGCGGCCAAGGTATTGGACGGGTTGAGCCACTCAATGCCCTTTTGCAGGAAACCGATCATCCCTGCGCCCAGCAACGTTCCCCAGATATTGCCCACGCCGCCAACCACCACGGTCATGAAGCTTTGAACGATGTAATCCGCCCCCATTTCTGAGGTGACCTTTGCGTAGAGGCCGATTGCGACGCCCGCGATGCCCGCAATGCCAGATCCAAGGCCGAAGGTGAGCATGTTGATACGGTCAGGATCGATGCCCATGGACGCCGCCATGCGGGGGTTTTGCGTTACCGCGCGCACTTCAAGGCCCAGCCGTGTGCGGTTCATCAGATAGAGGAAAAAACACAGGAATATCAGCGCCAAGACAAAGATTGCGATGCGGATATAGCTGATAGACACAACATCGTTGAGAACGAGGGCGCCCCCCAGCCAATCCGGGGCTGTGAGCGGTCGCGCCTGCGTGCCAAAGATGTTTTTCGCGATCTGCTGCAGCGCAATGGAAATACCAAACGTGGCAAGCAGCGTTTCAAGCGGCCGGTGACGTAGCCATCGAATGACACTGCGCTCCATCGCGACGCCCGCGGCAAAGGTCACAATAAAGGCGGTGGGCAGGGCCACCAGGATAGAAATCGTGTAGTCCGGAATGATCAGCTGGACCACGTATCCGGTATAGGCACCCATCATAATAAACTCGCCATGGGCCATGTTGATCACCCCCATTACGCCAAACGTGATTGCCAAGCCGATCGCCGCCAGAAAATAGATGGATGCCAAAGACAACCCATCTAATCCGAGATCCAGAAACTGGTTCCAAGCCACAGCCTGCTCGATGCTGGCCAATGTGGTCAGGGCAGCTGCGATCACGGCCAGATCTGATCCAACATATTTTTGTGCAAAGATATGGGCTTGCAGGAGAGTGTTTATCTGACTGGCATCGGCGCGGGCTTCGGCAAGCCCGGCATCAACGAGGGCCGCGAAGGCCGCATCACGGTTTTCTTGAAGGTTGAGGCTGGCCACCTCAAAGCCCGCAACACTGCCATCTGATAGGTTTTCTTCCAAAACAGCGCGCTGTTCGGCGCGATCAAGGCGTGCTGGCGCGAAACCGTTCTCAACCAGCAAATCATAGGCGGCTGCACGCGGCAGCGCATCTGAACCCGGTGAAAGGATCCCCGCATAGCGTTCATTATCGCGCTGTGCGCCGGCTGGCAAAATTTCAATCTCGGTCTGAACCAGCGGGTTCAAGGTTGCCCGGACATCCAGACCCATATCGCCAGAAAATTCTTCAATCGCTGCGATCCGAGCTGCGCTATCCTCATCAAAACGGATGGTGAGCAGACGCTCTAAACGCATTTTGCGCGCCGCCAGATCAGGGTCTGGCTCCTCATCAATTGCGCCACGTAACGCATTGAGATGGCTCGGATTGGCATCCCGCTCGATGGCATCCAACGCCTCTGTGCGGCGGGTGGGATCGGGGTCGAGCAGTTGAAACCGCACAAGTGCTGCGCCAATGGCGGCCCGTATGCCGGAATTAGGCTTGATTTGTTTGAAATCGCGCTTCGCAACAGGCGGCCCAACCTGCGCCCCCGTCACGATATCAATGGGTTGCACGGCCCGATCTGGCGCGTCTTCGACATAGAAGAACGCGCCGTCCGATTTGCGGCGCCACAGGGATTTGCTCTGCCATCGCTCCAAAACTTCCTGCGCCTGCGTCGCGCCGGAGGTGGCCACAGCGTCGATCGCCGGCTGAATGGTTTTGCGGGACGATTTGGCAATCACGTCGCCCTGCGCGGCAAGAACGTCTCGGATATCCACTTGGGCCCCGGCAGCGCAGTTCAGACCGATCCAAAGGGCAGCACATAAAAGGGCATGGCGGGCAAGTGATGTCATCTTTTATCCAACCTCTGGGCGGCAGCACACCTTTTGAAGTGAGGGCGCCCACCACTGGGGCGCCCTCACATTTGCGAGCAAAGCGAACAGCTTAGTAGTTGGACTTGATCTGAACGCAGCTCGAAGTCTCGGTGTTGTACATACCGCACCCAAGATCTTTCCAATCCGAGACAAGCACAGCGCTTTCGGGCAGGAAGTCTGTCCATGCATCCCCTGGCACCGGGTCGGTTTCAGAGATGATGTCAAACTGACCGTCTTCCTGGATCTCACCGATCAGAACCGGCTTGGCGAGGTGATGGTTCGGCAACATCACGGCTGTTCCGCCGGTGAGGTTGGGGAACTCTTGGCCATACATTGCAGTGCGAACAGCATCGACCTCAATCGAGCCAGCCTCCGTTGCTGCGTTCACCCACATGTTGAAGCCGATGTAATGCGCTTCCATCGGGTCATTCGTGACGCGTGCATCGCCCATGCGGGCCTTCCACGTGTCCACGAAGTCGGCGTTCATGTCCGTATCAGCCGACTGGAAGTAGTTCCACGCCGCCAGATGGCCAACGAGGTTTGAGGTATCAAGGCCCGAAAGCTCTTCTTCGCCCACGGAGAATGCCACAACGGGGATGTCATCTGCAGAGATGCCCGCAGCGGCCAGTTCCTTGTAGAAGCCAACATTTGCGTCACCGTTGATGGTGGAAATCACGCCAACCTTCTTGCCGTCAGCGCCGAGGGCAACGACGTCTGCCACGATCTTGGACCAGTCAGAATGGCCGAAGGGGGTGTAGTTGACGAAAATATCCTCTGCCGCGATCTCTTTCTGCTGCAGATAGCTTTCCAGAATGTTGTTCGTTGTCCGCGGATAGACGTAATCCGTGCCCAGCAGCGCAAATTTCTCAACGCCGAGTTCTTCAAGGAAGTAATCGGTCGCGGGAATGGCCTGCTGGTTGGGGGCAGCGCCGGTGTAGAAGACGTTCTTGGAGCTTTCCTCGCCCTCATACTGAACCGGGTAGAACAGCAGGCCGTTGAGCTCTTCGATCACGGGCAGAACAGACTTGCGGGACACGGACGTCCAGTTACCAAAGATCACATCGACCTCGTGGACCGTCAGCAACTCGCGGGCTTTTTCAGCAAACAACGGCCAATCGGATGCAGGATCAACGACAATGGCTTCCAACTGGCAGCCCAAGAGGCCGCCTTTTTCGTTCTGCTGATCCACCAGCATCAGCATGGTGTCTTTCAACGTCGTCTCGGAGATTGCCATCGTGCCGGACAGCGAGTGCAGAACTCCCACCTTGATGGGTGTGTCACAGGCAAATGCAGGAGCGGCAGCGGTTAGCATCAATGCGGCTGCGCCAGAAAGCGCCATCTTAAGATTGGTCATGGTTTATCCCTTGCAGAAGCCGCACCGGCTTTTGGCAAAGCGGGATTGAACTTCAGCCCATGCATCCCGTATAGCCTGCCTATGCAGCTCTTTTCAGTTGCAACGCGCGGTTGGGGGCGTGACCCTCCAAGATCGGTTCCCACCGCGCATCCTCTCTCGCGACACCATGTCTGGCGTCGGAGGCAACCTTGCAAAGCAGCCGGTCTAGGTCATGGGATTTTGCGGATGCAGCATCGCAAATTGATGCAAAAAGGGGCATTCGCTCATTCTCACGCCGCGCTTTGCGGGCTAAAGCCCAAAAACCAAGCATTCGCGAAAGTGGTTTGTTCAGATTTCACCTCTCGCGTGTGCGCCACAAGGGTTGACCTCGGCGCATCCGCCGACATCCTGCAGGCATGACGAACGGATCTGATTTTTCTGACGCCACAGCGCTGGCCTTACTGAACGGCCACTGCGATACGCCCTTTGGCTTTCTGGGCATCCATCCATCGGATGAAGGCTTCGCCCTGCGGGTGTTTCAGCCGGGTGCAGCCCGTCTGACAGCCGTCTTCAAAGAGAGCTCTGTCGCCTTAACGGAACACGCGCCGGGAACCGGGCTGTTTAGCGCCACTATCCGAGAGGCTGCGCCCTACATACTGCACGCCTGTTCAGAGGATGGTACCGAGTGGAGCTTCGAGGATCCTTACCGGTTTGGCCCTGTCATTGGCGAGATTGACGAGCATCTGTTCTCGGAAGGCACCCATCAAAGGCTATGGCATATCCTGGGGGCGCGCTGCATTACCCATGAGGGATGCCAGGGCACCGCATTTGCGGTTTGGGCGCCCAATGCGCGCCGCGTCTCCGTCGTGGGCCCATTCAATCACTGGGACGGACGCTGCCATGTCATGCGCCGCAGAGGGGCGACAGGCCTGTGGGAGATTTTTCTGCCAGGCCTTGGAGAGGGCACCCATTATAAATACGAAATCGTCGGACCGGATGGCCAAACCCTTCCTCTGAAGGCCGATCCGGTGGGGTTTGGCGCGCAACACCCCCCAGAAACCGCATCCATCGTGCGCGACATCACAGGCTATGGCTGGAAGGATGGCGCATGGATGCAGGGCAGGGGATTGCACAATGACCGTGCAGCGCCGATTTCGATCTATGAGGTGCACTTGCCATCATGGAAGCGTGTGATCGAAGAAGACGGGCGCGCGCTCTCCTATAAAGAAGCCGCCGTCGCGTTGGTAAGCTATGTCCGCCACATGGGCTTTACCCATATCGAGTTTCTGCCGCTGTCCGAGCATCCCTTTGACGGCTCGTGGGGGTATCAGCCAGTGGGCCTTTTTGCCCCAAGCGTGCGTCACGGCCCGCCCCATGAGTTTCGCGATCTGATCGAAGCAGCGCACGCGGCAGACATTGGCGTCATTCTGGATTGGGTGCCCGCGCATTTCCCCACGGATGCGCACGGCCTGGCCCAGTTTGACGGTACGGCTCTCTATGAACACGCTGACCCGCGCGAGGGCTTTCACCACGACTGGAACACGCTGATCTACAACTTTGGCCGTCGGGAGGTGGCGAATTTTCTGATCTCGAACGCGTTGTACTGGCTCGAAGAATATCATGTGGATGGTCTGCGCGTAGATGCGGTCGCCTCGATGCTCTACCGGGATTATTCGCGCTCCGAAGGCGAGTGGATCCCCAACGCGCATGGCGGGCGCGAAAATCTGGAGGCGCAGGCCTTGCTGGAGCGGATGAACACCCTCGCTTACGGCAGCCAGAATGGCATCCTGACAATTGCCGAAGAAAGCACGGCCTATCCCGGCGTTTCCGCTCCGGTTGAGGCAGGCGGGTTGGGCTTTGGCTTCAAGTGGAACATGGGCTGGATGAACGACACGCTGGCCTATATGGCGCGCGATCCCATTCACCGAAAGCACCATCATGATCAGCTGACCTTCGGTTTCCACTATGCGTTCTCTGAGAATTTCGTTCTGCCGATCAGCCATGACGAAGTGGTGCATGGCAAAGGTTCTTTGCTGGAGAAAATGCCGGGGTCACGCGCGGACAAGTTTGCCAATCTGCGGGCCTATCTCGGATTTATGTGGGGGCACCCGGGCAAGAAACTGCTGTTTATGGGCCAGGAATTTGCCCAGCCCAACGAATGGAACCACAACACGAGCCTGCCTTGGGATGTGCTCAACGATCCTGCCCATGCGGGCGTGCAGCGGTTGGTGAAAGATCTCAACCACCTGTACCGCACTGTGCCAGCCCTGCATTGCAAGGATTGCGTACCGGAGGGGTTTGAATGGATTGATGGTAGCGATGCGGATCGGTCCATCGTGGCATGGCTGCGCAAGGGCAGCGCCAGAGATGCCCCTGTGGCCGTGATCTGCAATTTCACGCCGATCCCCCGCGAGGCCGTCGTGGTCGGGCTGCCGCAAACCGGCACATGGCATGAGATTTTCAACAGCGATGCCGAAGCCTATGGCGGTGCCGGTGTGGGCAATCTGGGGGCCGTTGAGGCGAATGGTCCCGGCGCCCATGGCCAAGCGCAATCGGCGCGCGTAACGCTGCCGGCCCTGTCCACGGTGATGCTGTGCCCCTCGCGGCCCTCTGATTAAGCGTCCAGCTCTATCCACACCGGCACATGATCAGAAGGCTTGTCACGGGCCCGCTCATCCTTGTCGATGCCCACATCGCGCAAGAGGTCAGCGGCCTGAGGAGAGAGCAGCAGGTGATCGATGCGGATGCCATCATTGCGCTGATAGGCGCCCGCTTGGTAATCCCAAAATGAGTAATGCCCGGGCCCTGAAACACGGGCGCGAAAGGCCTCTGTATAGCCCAAATTCAGAATTTCACGGAACGCAGCGCGCGTCTGAGGCAGAAAGAGCGCATCCTTTTCCCAAGCGGCCGGGCGCGCGCAATCTTCGGGTTGGGGGATGACGTTGTAGTCGCCGCCCAGAACGATGGGTTCTTCCGTACGCAAAAGCTCCGCAGCCCGCGCCTTCATGCGTTTCATCCAAGCGAGCTTGTAGTCGTATTTCGGGCCTGGCACGGGGTTGCCATTGGGCAGATACAGCCCGGCCACACGCACGACTCGTGCGCCCACCACCGTCGCCTCGATCCAGCGGGCCTGCACATCCTCGGGATCACCGGGCAGGCCGCGGGTCACATCTTCCAGGGGATACTTCGATGCGATGGCGACGCCGTTAAAGCCCTTCTGGCCGTGGGTTTCGAGGTTGTAACCCAGATCTTCGATCAGGTCGCGGGGGAAGGCCTCATCCACCGACTTGATCTCTTGGAGCAGCGCAACGTCGGGGCTTTGTTCCTCAAGCCATGCCGGCAAGGCTTTGTGACGCGCCTTGATGCCGTTGATGTTGAAGGTTGCGATCTTCATGGCGCTGTCTCCCACTGCTGGTTTTGGGCTACCGGGCGCGGCTGCGATGATCAAGCCCTGAGCGCATGCCTTGGCCTGGTTCCTGCGTCGCCGGAGCGTCACGATGACGGGCGGGTTTCCAAGTTCCCCGCATCACGGGTGGACGCAAAAGCGTTCAAGCTCGCGCCAGTCGCTTGCCCGTTCTCACTGGTTTCTGGGCGCTTCTTTGAGGGCTGATCGGAACACAATAGGGGCATGCCAAGGGCCAATGCCGTTGTCGTGAGGGATGTTCAGGCCCATGCAGCAGGGGGCGGAGTTTATGCCAATATTCTCAAAGAGGCTTAACCGGCCCGTTCACATGGAAAAGGATGTGCCGCAGCCGCAAGAGGAGGTTGCATTGGGGTTTTCGATCACAAACCGGGCGCCGATCAGTTCTTCGGTGAAATCAATCACAGCGTTCGCAAGAAACGGCAGAGAGACCTGATCCACAACCACGCGCTGGCCGTCGCCCTCCAGCACCAGATCGTCATCGGCCGGATCATCCAGCTTGATCTCATACTGAAAACCAGAGCACCCACCGCCTTCAACCGCAATGCGCAATGCTTGCGGGGCGGCGTCAATTTCGGCAAGCCGGGCAAAGGCACGATCCGTCACGGTAGGGGGCAGGTTCAGGTCCATCAGGAAGCTCTTCGCGTTTCTGTTTCAATTTGAATATAGAAGCCCAAGAAGGCCGGAACAAGGAGGCGACATGCGCGCGCCCTACGCAAGTGACCCCAACCGCTCAAAAGGGCGGCTGCACCCCGAAGAAGAAAGCACTTTCCGCTCTTGTTTTCAGCGGGATCGCGACAGGATTATCCACTGTTCGGCATTTCGGCGACTCAAGCACAAAACTCAGGTGTTTGTGGAGCACGAGGGCGATCATTTCCGGACCCGCCTGACCCATTCGATCGAGGTCGCCCAAGTGGCGCGCACAATCGCTGGCGCTTTGGGGCTGAATCAGGAACTGACCGAAGCCGTGGCTCTTGCCCATGATTTGGGCCACACGCCCTTTGGCCACACGGGCGAAGATGCCCTGCACGCGCTGATGGCGCCCCATGGCGGGTTTGATCACAACGCCCAGGCGATCAAGATCGTCACGTCGCTGGAACGACATTATGCCGGCTTTGACGGCCTCAACCTGACATGGGAAACCCTTGAGGCCATTGCAAAACACAATGGCCCTGTGCCCGGCCCGCTGCCCTATGCACTGGCGGACTATAATGCGCACCATGATCTTGAGTTGGATACTCATGCCTCTGCGGAAGCGCAGGTCGCGGCCCTGTCCGACGACATTGCTTATAATAATCATGACTTGATGGACGGTCTGCGCGCGGGTCTGTTCAGCGATGCAGATGCAGCCGCGCTGCCGATCGTCGGGGCGGCCTATGCACAGGTGGATGCGGCTTGGCCCGACCTCGATCCGATCCGCAGACGACACGAAGCCCTCCGGCGGGTGTTTGGCGTAATGGTCGGCGATGTGATTGACACTTCACGCGCCCATCTTGGCGCCACCGCTCTGCACAGCGTTGAGGATGTGCGCGCCCTTGGGCGACCAGTGATTCAGTTTTCCGATGCTTTGTGGCGCGACTTGAAGGAAATTCGCAGCTTTCTCTTCGGGCGCATGTACCGCGCCAAATCGGTGATGGACATGCGCGCACAGGTCACCGGAATTGTAAAAGACCTTTTCCCACTGTTTCTGGCCCGGCCAGAGTTGCTGCCGGACGAATGGCAGCGCGATGTGGCGGAGGCCAGTGGGCCGACGGCCATAGCGCGTATCGTATCGGATTACATTGCGGGCATGACGGACCGATATGCCATGCAAACCCATGAGCGATTGATCAAACAGAAAAATGGCATCGAATGAAACCACGGATCGACTGTGGCTATCCTGAGGACCGGCGGGATAATTCGCGCATCAGGTTTGAGGATTTCTAAGCGGCCTGAGGGGCTGAGCTAATGGGGCAGGGCGCCGGAGCGCTCTGCCCGTTTGCATCTGGATTACAGCAGATCACCCACTGTGCGCGCGCCGGCGGAAATATCCTGTCCCAAACCCTCGACCGTGGCGCAGCCTGTCAGCGCCACAAGGGCGACCAAGGCCATAGGCAATAGGTATTTCATCACTTTTGTTACTCCTGCTCTGACCACCAGACATCTGGCTGAAAGCCGATCCAATCACCATACATTTGCGTGGTTTCGGGAAACTTCAGATAGGATTTGTGTGCGATACGCGACACAGGGTTGTACCAGATCGGGATCACATAGCGGCCGGCCGTCAGCACCCGGTCAAGTGCGTGGACGGCTGCGCGGTAGTCATCCTGGCTCTCTGATGTCAGCATTGCCTCGATCATCGCCTCAGCCGCCGGGCTGTCCATGCCCATCCAGTTGCGTGTGCCCGGGTTTGTGATGCCGTCCTTGCCCCAATAGAGCATCTGCTCATTCCCCGGCGAGAGCGACAGGCCACGCCGGTAATAGGCCATGTCAAAGTCATAGACCTCAGTGCGTTCCTTGTATTGTGCGCTGTCGACCGTCTCCAACGTCACATCAATGCCGAGCCGCTTGAGGCTTTCGGCGTAGATTTCGGCGATATTGCTGGTTTGCGCGGCACCAGAGCGGAGCAGGATCGTAAGTTTGACCGGCCCTTCTGCGCCGGTCAGCACGCCATCCTGAACTGTGTAGCCCGCCTCTTCGAGCAAGCGAAGGGCGGTGCGAATGCCCCGGCGGTTGCTTTCGCTGCCATCGGTTTCGGGGAAGGTATAGCCCTCCAGCGTGCCGGGCAGCAGATCGGCTGAGAACGGCTCCAGAAGCTCTGCAACCTTGCCAGTGGCAGCCCCGGGCGCCATCGCCAGCACCGAGTTGGCATAGTAGGAGGTGATCCGCGGCTGGCTGCCCCCATTGAGGGCCGCATTGATGAACTCGAAGTTGAAGGCTTGGATAAGTGCTTCGCGCACACGCCAATCCTTGAACAGATCTCGCCGTGTGTTCATCACAAATCCAGTGATCCCCGAGGGACGCTGGTGCGGAATGATCGATTTGACCACGTCACCCGCATCAATCGCCGGGAAGTCATAGGCCGTTTCCCATTTGGCGGCGTTGAACTCTCGGTTGGAATCCGTGTCACCGGCGCGAAACGCCTCAAAGGCCACGCCACCATCCGAGAAAAACTCGTAGCGGATCTCGTCAAGATTGTGCAGGCCTTGGTTGAAGGGCAGGTCAGCCCCCCACCAATCGGGGTCTTTCTTCAGAACAAGGCTGGTCCCAGCCTCTGCCTTTTCAACCACATAGGGCCCCGAACCAATCGGCGCCTCCATGCCGCTATCTTCAAATTCGCGGCCATCGAACCAGGCTTTTTTCAGAATAGGGCGCAGCCCCATGATCAATGCGATTTCCTGATCATCGGTATTGAATGTAAATCGCACCGTCCGCGGACCGACAGCCTCTGCACTCGACACTTTCTTCCAGGCACCGTGATAGCGCGGGTGGCCTTTGGTTCCGAGCGTCTCAAATGACCACAACACATCTTCCACCGTTACCGGGCTGCCATCGGAAAAGCGGGCCTCGGGGCGCAGGGTGAACTCGACCCATTCACGGTTCGGACCCGTCTCCACCGATTCGGCCAAAAGCCCGTATAAGGTGAACGGTTCGTCCCAACTGCGGCCCATCAAGCTTTCGTAGCCATAGACGCGATGACCATAAACGCTGCGGCCCTTCAGGATGAATGGGCGGAGGCTGTCATAGCCGCCCGATTCTCCGAAAATGATTCTCCCGCCTTGGGGCGCGTCCGGATTTGCATAGGGCAGAGACACAAAATCCGGTGGCAGCGCGGGCTCTCCATACATAGCTATGCCATGCGCTGGCTCTGCCAAAGCACTGTTTCCAAGACATGTGGCAAACATACCAAGCACCGCCGTGCGGATCGCTTGGGTCAAGTATTGTTGCGTTTGGGCCATTTTCTGCTCCCCCGAATGATTGTCATTTCGGTTCAGGTTAGGCGGCGAACAGTGTGTTTTCAAACTTTTAACTTGGAGATCGGCGTTGCTCTGCGTATAAAGGCGTTACTGCTCGATAGGTTTCTTGCCTGTATGAAACCTGCCTCAATAACTTAACGCCGGCTTCGTGCCGGCGTTTTTTTTGTGCAGTTTGTGAATCACACCGCCCCGCTGAGACCGTTCTGGCGTTGCTGCGATCTGGCCGTCGAAGGTCCAGACAGCGTTTTAGACGCGTTCGTTGCCCCCATCTAGATTCAGCTGCCGCCCTGCGCAGTGCCAGAAATCCCTTCGCTTTAGCCCGATTGTCTGCGCAAGAGACTATGCAGGCGCAGCATTGCAATGCTACGCCTGCAGCATCTGAAACGGAGACCACAAAATGGCATATGAACTATCCCTGGCAGGCAAGCAGGCCGTGATCACGGGCTCAAACTCGGGCATCGGACTTGGCGTTGCACGTGAACTGGCAAAGGCTGGGGCAAATGTCATCTTGAACTCCTTCACGGATCGCGAAGAAGATCATGCCTTGGCTGCTGAGATCGCCGCCGAACACGGCGTCACGGCCCGCTATATCCAAGCGGACATGTCCGATGCAGAGGCCTGCCGCTCCCTCATCACCGAGGCGGGCCAATGCGACATCCTGATCAATAACGCGGGCATCCAGCATGTTGCTCCGATCGATCAATTCCCCGTCGACAAATGGAACGCGATCATCGCCATCAACCTGTCTTCGGCCTTTCACACCACGGCTGCGGCTCTGCCCATGATGCGGGCTGCGGGATGGGGCAGGGTGATCAATATCTCCTCCGCCCACGGCCTGACGGCATCGCCATTCAAGTCGGCCTACATTGCCGCAAAGCATGGCATTGTCGGCTTGACCAAGACGACAGCGCTGGAAACCGCACAAGAGCCGATCACGGCCAATGCCATCTGCCCCGGATATGTTCTGACGCCGCTTGTTGAAGCGCAAATCCCCGACACGATGAAGGAATACGACATGGATCGTGAGACAGTTGTCCGCGATGTCATGCTCGCCCGCCAACCCTCAAAAGAGTTCGCCACTGTCGAGCAACTCGGCGGCACCGCGATTTTCCTGTCGTCTGATGCGGCTGCGCAGATCACAGGCACAACGGTCAGTGTTGACGGGGGTTGGACTGCATTGTGAGCCCGCTGCCCAAAGCTCCGATCCGAGTGATGGGTCCGCTTGCCCAGTATGAAGAACGGCACAGCCATGTCTGACCGAAAGCGCGTAAATCTTGCCCTGCAAGGGGGCGGTGCCCATGGGGCCTATACCTGGGGCGTGCTTGACCGGCTGTTGGAAGAACCCCGGCTCGAGATTGCAGCCCTCTCTGGCACGTCGGCCGGGGCGCTCAATGGTGCTGCGTTCAAGGCGGGGATGGTGGCCGGGGGCGCTGATGGTGCAAAGGCGGCCCTGCGCGCTGTCTGGACACAAGTTCAGGCGGGCAACGGCCCGCTTGCGTCTACATTGACCGACTGGTTCCGCCCGTTTCTGCCCGATGCCGGCACGGTTTCAAGCCTGATCGAGGCCAGCCCGGCTTGGCAAGCGATGGATATCAGCAGCCGCCTTGTTTCGCCCTATGCCAGCGGGCCGTTCTACGCCCATCCGCTCCAGACGGTGGTTGATGGGCTGGATTTCAGCTGCATCTGCTGCGACGAAGGCCCAGGGCTGTTCATCTCTGCCACCAATGTCCGCTCGGGAAAGGTGCGTGTTTTCGGCGCCCATGAAGTGACCTCAGACGTCATTCTGGCCTCCGCCTGTCTGCCCACTCTGTTTCGAGCGGTTGAGTTCCGCGATCCTGCCACGGGGACAATGGAGGCCTTCTGGGATGGCGGCTATACCGGCAACCCAGCCCTGTTTCCCTTGTTTGATCCGGCATTGCCGGACGATGTGATTATCGTAAACATCAATCCTTTGTACCGAGATTCTGTTCCTCATACCCCCACTGAAATCCAGAACCGCATCAATGAGATCAGCTTTAACTCTTCGCTTCTGCGAGAGTTGCGTGCGGTTTCCTTCGTGAAAAAACTGATCGCGAATGGCAAAGTCGAAGCAGGTGCCATGAAGGATGTTTTGGTGCACATGATTTCCGACGATGCCCTGATGACGGAGTTGAGCGTGGCCACTAAAACGCTGGCGATCCCCGCTGTGATTGACCGTCTGTTTGATGCTGGCCGACAGGCGGCAGACCGCTTCCTGCAGCTTCACATAGACGATCTGAACCAGCGCGGGACGGTTGATCTCCAAGAAACGTTCAATTGATTAGAAAATTGTCTGAAGAAATCCGGTAAATTCCGCCGGTATCACACCAATTCTCAATTTTGCTTGTTCATCCAAGAAAGGCCCTGCGCACGGATTGGAGTGATCTCATGTGGTCAATCAAACACAAAAGCCCCTTATTTGGCCGCGGCGCGCCTGAGCAAAAAACCTGCGACACGGGCGTTAGCGACGCAAATGATACTTTTCCCGCAGACCTCAGATTTGACACGAAAGCCCTGCGCAAGGCCGTGACACGGCTGCAGGCTGGCGATGCGCCGAAGGCACGCAAATATCTCACGGATTGGGTCGATGCGCTTTTGGAAACACAATCTCGGCCCGAGGATGTGGAAGACAGCCGTACGCAAGTAAACCAGATCTTTCAACGCTGCCTGAAAGAGGCTGGTATTCAGTCCGGCTGCATTGCTGAATTGGGCGGCCCGTTTAATTCAGATCGCTCTCAGTATCCTCAGTTTGACTGGGAATTTCTTTCGCTGTTTCCTGTTGAAGGGCGCGATGACGTGAAAGTCTGCGATATCACGCGCGCTGATCATATTCCCGATAACGCGTATGATGCGATTTTTTCGATCTCTGTGATGGAACATGTGGCCCAGCCCTGGCTGGCTGCTGAGCACATGCTGCGCATTCTCAAACCCGGCGGCGTGATGTTTCACGTTGCCCCATTTTCCTATTTCTATCATGGCGCACCAGCGGATTTTTGGCGCTACACACCCGATGGGTTTGAGGCATTGTTCCCCAGTCTGCGCGTTTTGGATGCCCAGATTCTGACTGCGAACCGCCGTCGCGACAATCGTGGAAGCAAGGCCCAACCGGTTGACAAAGACGGCGGCCCCAAGTTTGCCCCGGACGCATTTGGCGGCTGGCGAGAGAACTGGCTTGCCTACTATTGCGGGGTGAATGATGCAGCCCATGCGGCGCAACAGCGCGAAACTGCGCAGGCACAGCTCGCCTTTGACCTCATGCAACAATACATTGCCCCCGGTGCATCAGCGCGTGATGTGGCCGAGGCTCTGGGGCCTGCGCTCCGTCTGCTACGGATCGGCGCGCATGGCGGTCTTGAAGCCGCTGGGGCAGGGCAGGGCATCCAGTTTTCTCAACAGGATATTATCGATATCTGGCGCGGCCGCACCGGCCTCTGCCTGACGCCCTCTTATGCGCGCCACAGCCTGCGCCATCAGTTCGAGCATCTGGCTTTCGGCGGATCGGACAACCTTCCGGAGGGGCTTCAGCCGCGGCTGAAAATGAAACGGTTGATCGCTCGGCTATTGGCATCCGAAGACACTGAAATCTAACCCGCTTGTTGGTCAGAGCCGTCTTCGGCCGGCACAGTCTTCGCGCTTCTACGCAGGGGGATCGGCTTTGCCCCATTGCCTTCGCCATTGGGATAAACAAGCCCTGCCGAAATCACCAGCTTGGCCGCATCCTCAACAGACATTTCAAGATACCGGACGTCTTCCTCTGGCACAAAGAGAAGAAAGCCGCTGGTCGGGTTTGGCGTCGTAGGCAGAAACACTGAGATCATTTTGTCCTCGCGCGGGACTTTTTCAGCGATCTCGCCCTTGGCCGAGGTTGACACGAAGGCGATCGCCCAAATGCCCTTGCGTGGATACTGAACCAGACAGGCGCGATCAAACTTGGCCTCCGTGCTGTCGTTAAACACGGTTTCGGCAATCTGCTTGAGGCCATTATAGATCGAGCGCACCACGGGCACGCTCAGCACAAGCCCTTCGCCCCAAGCGATGAAACTGCGCCCAATAACACCCTTGGCGATCCAGCCGACAAGGATGGTGAACGTCAGGAACACCACAACGCCCAATCCGCGTACGTTTACAGGCGTATCTTCAATGCCAAAAACCGTGTCGAGAAAACGATCGGGCGAATAGGGCCCGGGCACCAGCGGCAGCACAAACCCGTCAATCCAGCCAATCGTTGTCCACAACAGCCAAAGGGTTAGGCTGATTGGTGCAATCACCACAAGCCCGGTCAGAAACGACGTTCTCAAACCGGCGATGGTTCCTGCGCGCTTCCGGGGGGGCGGCGCGCCAAGCGGATTGTCAGGTTTTTTCTCAGACATCTGTATTTGTGGCGTAAGTGGTTGACATTGAACTAGGGGGTCCGGCCTCACCTTGCAAGTCGTGAGACCCGCCTCCGCCTCTAAGAACGCGAAATTGCGCGCAATGCGCGGGCAATTTCCGCCCCCAGACGCGCATTATTGAGCACGAGCGCAATGTTCGCCTCTAGCGAGCGGCCCTGCGTGGCCTCAAAGATATGCTGGAGTAAAAACGGGGTCACGGCCTTCCCACCGATCCCTGCACTTTGGGCCGCAGAGAGGGCCTGTTCGATCACGCTGGAAATCTCGGCCAGCGGGATCTCTGCCTCTGCCGGAATCGGATTGGCGACCAGCTGGCCGCCCTCAACACCCATCTCGGACCGCATCCGGGCCGCGGCGGCAATATCGGTTGCACTGTCCATCCGCAACGGCGCCTGCAGCCCGCTTTCACGCGCCCAGAAGGCTGGAAACCCGTCCTGGCCAAAAGCGATCACCGGCACGCCCAGGGTTTCGAGCACTTCCAGCGTCTTGGGCAAATCGAGGATGGCCTTGGCGCCCGCCCCGACCACCGTGACAGGGGTTTTGGCCAGCTCTCGCAGGTCCGCACTGATATCAAATGACAGCTCCGCCCCGCGGTGCACGCCGCCAATCCCGCCGGTTGCAAACACCTCAATTCCGGCAAGATGCGCGCCGATCATTGTCGCGGCTACTGTCGTGGCGCCCGTTCCCCCCGTGGCAATACAGGCTGCCATGTCTGCACGCGACAGTTTCGCGGCATTCTTCATGGCTGCCAGCGCTTCGAGCTTGTCCGCATCCAATCCCACGTGCAGCTGGCCTTCAATTACGGCAATCGTAGCCGGAACGGCCCCCGCATCGCGCACGGCCTGTTCCACTTGGCGCGCTGTTTCCAGATTGCGCGGCCAGGGCATGCCATGGGTGATAATGGTGCTCTCAAGGGCCACTATCGCAGCTTGATCGGCTTTGGCCTGTTTGACTTCGGCGCCAAGAACGAGGGGCAGGGCCGTCATAGGGAACCTCCGGAAACGTGGGATGCCGCGGCAGCAATCGCCGCATCAAGCGCAGCGGCGGGGCTTTGTCCGCGCAGATCAGCCGCAATATGCGCGGCCATGAAACAATCGCCCGCACCGGTAACTTGGGTCACCGTGACGGCAGGCGGCTGGGCGCTGATGACGCCGGAATGATCCGCGAAGGCGGCTCGCCGGGCGCCATCGGTCACAACCGCCCGGGTCGCGCCCGCTGCATGTAACGCTTTGGCGGCCTCGGGCGCTGTGGCAGGGGCCGCGTCAAGGATCAGGCGCGCCTCTGTCAAATTGACGTAAAATGTAACACCCGGATGTTCGAGCAGAGGCAAAAGCCGCTGGGCCTTCCCGGGCGAAGCCGGTGCCACACGCAAATCTGCCTCGGCAAAACAAGGATCGTGCGCAATCTCGGACAAAAGGCCCACGGTCAGGTTGCCATCCAATGCCACAAGGCCCGTCCACGGCGCAGCCGCGCTGCCCAAGGTGCCATCGCGCAACGGCGTCAGAATGTCAGAGCCGACAGCCTCCAGGGTGTGGGCATCGGCAATCGCTGCCAGCACTTCGTTCTTCACCTCGATCGCCATGTAGTGATCGGTGGGCAGAGTATCGGGCCGGATCAAGTGATCACACACCAGGCCCTTTTCTGTGCAGGCCTCGGTCAGGGCGCGGCCCTCAACATCCAGACCTACCGCTGACAGTAGGATAGGCTGGAGCCCGTGCCCCTGGAGCGCCATGGCCACGTTGAGGGCGACACCGCCGGGCAGGCGGGTGATGCGCCCGGGCCTGTCTTCATAGGCAACCATATCGCCATCTCTGCGCCCGATCACATCCCACAGAACGGATCCGATGCAGCACACTGTTTGTCCTTGTTCCATGGCCGGATATGTCCTGCATCCCGGCACTGGACACAACCCCACCCGAACGCAACCCGCCCAAGCAGCCTGCGACAAAGCGGTCATGGGGAGTTTTTTGACGCCTGCCTGTTGCAAAGCGGTGGAAACTGGCGTAACGCACGCGCACTTCACAGGCGTGGCATGGGCTATCGGGGGAGACATCCCCGGGACGTCCGCCGGTCGATGCAACATTGTATCGAAGGCCGCGCCGAGGTTTGAACCGGAAAAGAAAGGACGACAGGCTATGGCCCTGCCCGAATTTACTATGCGCCAGCTGCTGGAAGCAGGTGTGCACTTTGGTCACCAGACACAGCGCTGGAACCCCCGTATGGCGCCCTACATCTACGGCGACCGTAACGGCATCCACATCATGGACCTCACGCAGACTGTTCCGATGCTGGACCAGGCTCTGCAGATCGTACGTGAAACCGTCGCCAAAGGCGGCCGCGTTCTGTTCGTTGGCACCAAGCGTCAGGCCGCAAAGCCGATCGCCGAAGCCGCCGAAAAGTGCGCTCAGTACTACATGAACCACCGTTGGCTGGGCGGCACGCTCACCAACTGGAAGACCGTCTCGCAGTCGATCAATCGTCTCAAGCAGATTGATGAGCAAGCCGCCCTCGGTTTTGCCGGCCTCACCAAGAAAGAGCGCCTCGGCATGGAGCGTGACCAGGCAAAGCTGCAAGCTTCGCTGGGTGGGATCGCAGAAATGGGCGGTCTGCCCGATCTGCTGTTCGTGATCGACGTGAACCGCGAAGATCTGGCAATCGCCGAAGCCAAGAAGCTGGGCATCCCTGTTGTCGCCGTGGTGGACACGAACTGCTCGCCCGATGGCGTGGATTTCGTCATCCCCGGCAACGACGATGCCGCACGTGCCATCGGCCTCTACTGTGATCTGGTTGCGCGCGCAGCCCTTGATGGCATGTCCGCCCAGATGGGCGCCGCAGGCATCGACCTGGGCGAAATGGAAGCCGGTCTGGAAGAAGAGATCGCACCTGAAGCCGAAGCCGAAGCCGAAGCACCGGCCGAGAGCTGATCGCCAAGATGATCGGGCAGGGGGGCTTTGGTGCCCCTGACCCATTCCCACCCATAAAAGGCGCAGGCTACGGCCTGCGTTGATCCTTTTGAAGAATTCCAGGAGTGCAAGAGATGGCAATCACGGCCGCTCAAGTTAAGGAACTGCGCGACACCACCGGCGCAGGCATGATGGACGCTAAGAAAGCGCTGACAGAAACAGACGGCGACATGGAAGCCGCTGTTGACTGGCTGCGCACCAAGGGCCTTGCAAAGGCTGCCAAGAAGTCCGGGCGCACCGCCGCTGAGGGCCTCGTGGCCGTTAACGTCGATGGTGCCTCCGGTGTGGCTGTCGAGGTGAACTCGGAAACCGACTTCGTTGGCAAGAATGCTGACTTCCAGGAAATGGTTGCAGGCATCGCATCTGTTGCCATCACGGTTGACAGCGTTGAGGCGCTTGCAGAAGCCGATATGGGCGGCAAGTCCGTCTCGACCGTCATCACCGACAAGATCGCTGTCATCGGCGAAAACATGACCCTGCGCCGGATGGCCAAGGTCGAAGGTGAAACCGTTGTGTCCTACATCCACAACTCCGTCGTGCCCGGCATGGGCAAGATCGGCGTTCTGGTTGCCATGAACGGTGGCGACGAAGCTTTTGGCAAGCAGATTGCGATGCACATCGCTGCTGCAAACCCTGCTGCGCTCTCCGAAGCCGAGCTCGACCCGGCCGTCGTGGAGAAGGAAAAAGCCGTGCAGATGGACATCGCCCGCGAGTCCGGCAAGCCCGAAGCTGTCATCGAAAAGATGATCGTCGGCCGCATGAAGAAGTGGCTGGCAGAGAACACGCTGCTCGGCCAGGCCTTCGTTGTGAATCCTGATCTCACGGTTGAGGCTGCTGCCAAAGAAGCAGGTGCCACGATCACCGGTTTTGTGCGCCTTGAAGTCGGCGAGGGCATCGAAGTCGAGAAGGAAGACTTCGCTGCTGAGGTTGCCAAGACAGCCCAAGGTTGATCACGCGAAGATCAGAATGTGACAAAGCTTGAAAGGGCGCTCTTCAATAGAGCGCCCTTTTTCATGCGTTCTCTAAGCTGTTTGCATTGCTTGAAATGAAATGGGCGGCGTCGATGGGGATATCGACGCCGCCCAGCAACACAACGGCGGAAAAGGGATGGGGATTTTCCCGCCGCGTATCGACATGTTGGTTTTGAGATCACAATACTTCTCCCAACCAACACCCTGCAAAGCAGGGCGGACCGAGCCTCACCAAAAAAACTCGGCGGTTGCTCAATCCTATGTTCCTTGGCCAAAGCCACCACTCACGGAACAACCGGAGATTGACCTTTTACCTAACGTAACGAAAGTGGGGAAATCATGACCTGACCAGATGGTCAAAGCAGCAAAAGTCATAATATAACATTATATATCGGGCGGGTCTTATGAAGCAATCATTAGGAAGTCAAAACATAGATTTGGTTTTGAAAGCTGGCCTTAAGGACTGCCTGAGCAGTGGTATCTACATCAAGCGACTCTCGCGCGAGGCGCAGATGCTTTTCCACGGTTGCCTGGGTCAGGCCCATGATTGTGGCAATATCTGCAGTTGTCTTTCCATCGCCAACCCATTCGAGGACTTCCCGCTGTCGCTTGGTTAGCGGCCGTCGAGAATTTGCATGGGGTAAATTCAGTAATTTCAGATGGGCGACATTCGTTAATGCAAGGATCGTCCGACCATATTTCGCCCAAAGCCGATCCACTTCAGGCTGCTCTATGCCCGGTGCCGCCGCCAAGCCCACAGCGCCTTTTTCGCGGCTGGAAGAGTAGGGCAGGGAAATCGTGTACCCCGCCACAATCCCATGAGCGCGATTGAAGGCAAAAACCTTTCTTTCTTCCTCCGTCATGTCGCCTGTTTTGGCCATCTCCGTGAGCATTTGCCAGGATTGGGCACCAATATTGCTACGCGCCCAACGAAGCATAGGAGCAGACAAAAACATGCCCGAATTCAGAAAGCCCTCCATGTAGTCCTCAGTGTGATTTGAGAGTACTACGAGGTCTTGAGGATCTCCAAAGGACGTATCAGTGCGATTGACCGTAAAACCATAGACAACGCGCGTAAAACCGTACTGCGCCATGCAGGCCTGATACACGTCCCACAACTCATGCATATCCTTAGCCGATGCGGCGGCTTCAATGAATGAAATTAAAGACAGGTTTTCTGCCTGTTTTGCAGGCTCTGGAATTGCAATATTTGCGGAATTTGCATCCACTGGTTCACCCTCAACCGTAAACACACTAATGACCTGCCAAGGTCGTTACACACACCGTCCCCTAACTATTGATCGTATTCTTAGATCGTTGAGCAATATTTGTCCAGTTGGTCGGATATCCTTATTTTCAATTTTGCAAGCGATCGGTATTTTGCTTGCATTTAGAGTTCATAAAATCCCAGATCACTTTCACCCTAAAATCCCCGAAATTTACACTTCTTCTAATTTTTCGCTTCGGCCTTTGTTGTCCAGATTTTGAAATTTCCCATGTAACAGTGGAGTTTAGTTGTCGAAAACCAATTCACTAGCGACCTTACTTCATCCAGCGCTGCAGTTTGCGAGATTATTCCAAGTATTCTTATTTAACATAATCATGATTACAGGACAATCTTGTGTGGATGGCGTATAACCCGTGGGTGCTACGAAACCCCGCAAAGTCTATTACTCCAGACCTAAACATCTCTTGGTGGTTGCACTTATCCCCTTTCGGATTGTGTCATTCACCCGCAGGAGAAGCTGCCGCATTACGAATCCAAGGCACCAAGACACTGCTGCTGAATTTTCAGGAACAGTGCTGTGCAATCAGCCCAGAGCATATCCTGCGCCGCGCACAGTGCGCAGCGGATCATCGCCGCCATGCATGCAGAGCGCCTTGCGCAGCCGCCCGATATGTACGTCCACCGTGCGTGTGTCGACGTAGATGTCACGGCCCCAGACCCGGTCCAACAGCTGTTCGCGGGACCATACACGCCCTGGCTTCTCCATGAAGGTGCTCAAAAGCCGAAACTCTGTTGGCCCCAGTTTCAGTTCTGACGGGCCACGGAAAACACGATGTTCTTCGCTGTCGAGCACGATGTCTGCGTATTCAAGCCGAGCACCAACGCTGGCGGGTCGGGTGCGCCGCAGTTGAACGCGCACGCGCGCCATCAGCTCGATCACGCTGTAGGGCTTGATCATGTAATCGTCTGCACCGGTTTCAAGGCCCCTCACCCGGTCTACTTCTTCTGATCTGGCCGACAGCATGATGATCGGTACAGAGGCAGTTTCCGGCCGCATTTTCAAACGTCGGCACACTTCGATGCCAGATACACGCGGCAGCATCCAATCCAATACGATGATATCGGGCGGTGTTTCAGCGACGACCATCAGGGCCTCTTCGCCATCTTCTGCGCGCAGCACCTCAAAGCCTTCTGCCTGCAGATTGTATGACAGAATTTCCCGTTGCGCCGGCTCATCCTCAACGACCAAGACAACGGGCTTATCCGCAGAATGTGCCAAAGCTGCTACTCCGCAGGAGACGTCACGAAGGAAGAGCGATCGCCCTTAGGCCGTTCATCATCGGGCAACTCCCCTGTCACCAAGTAAATGACCTGCTCTGCGATGGTTGTGACGTGATCGCCCATGCGCTCGATATTCTTGGCAATGAAGTGCAGATGCATGCAGGATGTAATATTGCGCGGATCCTCCATCATGTGCGTCAGGATTTCCCGGAACAGCGCATTGTACATCTGGTCCACTTCCAGATCGCGTTCGCGCACATCTTCGGCCAGGGAAGTATCGCGCTGAATATACGCGTCTAGCGCGTCTTTCAGCATCGCTTCCACGTCGCGCGCCATCCGGCGGACAGCCGATGTTGCTCCACCGACTTGCGGCATTTCCACCAACACTTTGGAGCGCTTGGCAATGTTCTTTGCATAATCTCCGATCCGCTCGAGATTGCCCGAGATTTTCATGACCGAGAGCACCGTCCGAAGGTCACTTCCCATGGGCGCCCGCAAGGCGATGACGCGCGCGACCTCTTCTGTGATCCGCTCCTCCATCGTGTCGATAACGCGGTCACCGCGGCGCACGTCCTGCGCCAGTTGGGGATCACGCTTCTCAAGGCTGATCACGGAGTCCAGAATGGCGGCTTCCACAAGCCCGCCCATTTTCATGATCATGGCCTGCACCGCTTCAAGGTCACGGTCAAAGGCGGATGCGATGTGTTGTGTCTCGTTCATATTCGTTCCTCCAGGCCTTGGAGATCTCACCGGGGTTTCAGCTTGAGATCGCCTGCCCGGCCCTCTTCAATGCGCGTCTGAGGCCCAAATCCGTTGGGCCCCTCTAAATCGTTGTCCTCAGCCGATGCGGCCTGTGATGTAGCTTTCTGTGCGTGGATCGCTTGGGTTTGTGAAAATCGTGCCGGTCTCGCCAAACTCCACCAAGCTGCCCAGATGGAAAAAGGCCGTCTTCTGGCTGACCCGCGCGGCCTGCTGCATGGAGTGCGTGACGATGACCACCGAATAGTTCTGACGCAGCTCGTCGATCAGTTCTTCCACTTGCGCGGTGGCAATTGGATCCAGCGCAGAGCACGGCTCGTCCATGAGCAACACCTCAGGTTCGGTGGCGACCGCCCGGGCGATGCACAGGCGCTGCTGCTGTCCGCCCGAAAGCCCCGTGCCGGGTGCATCAAGCCGGTCCTTCACCTCATCCCAGATCGCACCGCGCCGCAGGGCGCGCTCGACGATTTCGTCAAGCTCTGCCTTGTTGCGGGCCAAGCCGTGGATCTTGGGCCCGTAGGCAACATTGTCATAGATCGACTTGGGAAACGGATTGGGCTTCTGGAACACCATGCCCACCTTGGCGCGCAGTTGCACCGGATCGACGGCCTTGTCGTAGATGTCTTCGTCATCCAGCAGAATTTTGCCGGATACGCGCGCCACATCGATCGTGTCATTCATGCGATTGAGGCAGCGCAGGAAGGTCGATTTCCCACAGCCAGAGGGCCCGATGAAGGCCGTCACGGTTTTGTCTTCGATGTCGACATTGACATCCTTGATCGCGTGGGTGTCGCCGTAAAAGACGTTCACATCCTGCGCCGTAATTTTGTTTGCTTCTGTATTCGTCATTCTCTCGATCGGTCGCATGTCGTTCATGGGATCCGAACCTCTTGTTACCAGCGGCGTTCAAAACGGCGGCGCAGGAAGATTGCGAGCGCGTTCATGCAAAGAAGGAACACGAGCAGCACGATGATAGCACCGGATGCCCGTTCCACAAAGGCGGGGTCAGAGCGCTGGGTCCAGTTGTAAATCTGAACCGGAAGCGCAGATGCGGGATCAAAGAACCCGTCAGGCGGACTGCCTGGATATTCACGGACAAAGGCCACCATGCCGATCAACAACAGCGGCGCGGTTTCCCCCAAGGCCTGGGCCAATCCGATGATCGTGCCTGTCAGGATGCCCGGAGCAGCCAGCGGCAGCACGTGATGGAAGACCGATTGCGTTTTCGAGGCCCCTACCCCAAGCGCGGCATCCCGGATCGACGGCGGCACGGCTTTCAGCGAAGCCCGCGTCGCAATGATGATCGTAGGCAGCGTCATCAGTGTCAGCACCAGCCCCCCAACAATCGGAGCTGATTGCGGCAGCCCTGCGAAGTTGATGAACACCGCCAAGCCGAGAATACCGAACACGATCGATGGCACCGCAGCGAGGTTGGCAATGTTCACTTCGATCAGGTCTGTCAGCCAGTTTTTCGGCGCGAACTCTTCAAGATAGATCGAGGCCGCAACGCCAATGGGCAAGGCGCAGACGAGCACGATCAACATCATGTAAAGCGAGCCCAGCATGGCCACACCCAGACCGGCCGCTTCAGGGCGCTGTCCCGATGCATCCGGCGCTGTCAGGAAGCTCCAGTTGAAGCGATTTTCCAAAACACCCGCCTCAAGGAACGCATCCGCCAGCATCAGTTGCTCTGGCGAAGTGTTCTTATCCAGCGCCGCGCTTTCCATCGTGACACGATCTTTGAAATAGCCATCCACACGGCCATTGGCGAGCAAAGTGAAAGTCTGCGTGGTGCCGATCGCATCGGGGTTGTCCAGCACGAAATAACGCAAAGTGGCCGGCGCTTCCTTCGAGATCAGCGCGCCAGCTTCCTTGTCGCTCAGCCCTTCGATGACGATGCCATTCTCCTCCATCGCAGAAAGAACTGCGTTTTTGATCAATGGGCTATAGCCGAAAGTTGACACCTTCTTGATGTCTTCGAGGTTGCGCTCGCCTTTCTTGTCCAGCTTGGCTTCATCAAGATACACATCGAGCGTGACATAGCTTTGCCGGAACGCAGATGCGCCGGAATTCACGATCGAGATCAGAAGCATCACAAGAGCCAGAATGCCACACATCACGGCGATCAGCCCGTACATCCGAAACCGCTTTTCGGCGGCATTCCTGCGGCTTGTGTGGGCATCTTCGCGCAGAAGCGATGTCTTGGCGCGCGGCGCTGCGCCGGCGGGCGGGGTCAGGGACGTGTCGGTCATTCGTACTGCTCCCGATATTTGCGCACGATAAACAGGGCCAGCACGTTCAGGGCCAACGTGATGACGAACAGCGTCAATCCGAGGGCGAAAGCCACCAGCGTCTCCGGCGAGGCGAAATCCGTATCGCCCGTCAACTGGCTGACGATCTTAACGGTGACAGTTGTCATGGCCTCAAACGGGTTCAGAAAGCGCCCATCTTCCCATTGCGCGGCGGCGGCCCCTGCCCCAAGCACAACGATCATGGTTTCCCCGATGGCGCGTGAGGCAGCCAGCAGCACCGCGCCGACGATGCCGGGCAGCGCCGCGGGAATGACCACCTGCTTGATCGTCTCTGAGCGCGTCGCCCCAAGCCCCAGCGAACCATCGCGCATCGCTTGGGGGACAGCGTTGATAATGTCGTCGGACAGCGAACTGACAAAGGGGATCAGCATGATGCCCATCACCAGCCCCGCTGTCAGCACCGATGAGGAGGCTGAGCCAAGGCCCGTGGGCTCTGCAATATAGTCGCGCAGAAGCGGGCCAACAGTGATCAGCGCAAACAGCCCGTACACGATCGTGGGGATACCCGCGAGGATTTCAATCATCGGCTTGGCGGCGGCACGCATGCGCGGCGATGCATATTCCGAAAGGTAGATGGCCGTGTAGAGGCCGATTGGCACCGCCACGAGCAGGGCCAGAAATGAAATATAGAGCGTGCCCCAGAGCAGCGGCAGGATGCCCAGATCCGATCCCCCTCCCCGGCCCGAGAAGGACGGGTTCCAGGAGGTGCCGAAAAAGAACCGCTGCCAAGGATAGTCCTGAAAGAAGCGGCTTGTCTCAAAAAGCATCGACAGCACGATGCCAACCGTTGTCAGGATCGCGATGGATGAACAGAGTATCAACAGGGCCTTGATGCCCAACTCAACCACGTTGCGCGCCCTGAATTCCGGTGCAATCTTCAGATAGGCGCCAACAAGCCCCAAAACTGCCAGCCCAAGCACAACGATCGTCATGAGGGCGTAGGATTGGCTGGCAAGATCGCGATAGGCAATCGCAGCCCCCAGCACTTCCGGGCTTACGTCAGAGCCCAAGGCAACGCCCAAATCGCCCAGCAACGCGCGCATACCTTCCGCCAGTTCGGGGCTGGCAACAAGCGCATCCTCGGCCAGCACGCCCTGCTCTACCGCCACATCAAGCCCAGAAGCCACACGCCGCACATCCGACATCACAAGCGCCTGTGTGCTGTCTTCGGGCAGCGCTGTCATGTCCAACGTGGCCACAACGCGGGCGTCGATCAGGATCGGCGTGATCAGCAACCAGGCGGCCATCACCAAAAGGCTCGGCACAGCTGTCAGCAAAACGCCGAACCAGCCGTAATATGCAGGCAGCGAATGCAGCTTGCGCGCATCCCCATCTGCCACGCTGATCGCCCGTGCCCGTCCCAGCAGGTAGGCGCAGCCCGCCAAGGCCAGCACGATCAGAAAGGTCCAAAGAACTGGCATGCGCCGTGGCTCCTGTCGGTGGGCATCCGCCCGGATCATGTGGGCAGAAGACACATAAAGGGGCCAGATGCCCCCGTCGTCTGCCTCGTTTGGCCCAAGCACTGTCTCTCAGTGCTGTGACCCTTTGCAAAACAGGGATGGACCAAAGTAAGGCCCATCCCCGGTGTTGGTCTTACATGTCGGAGGACATGGTCACTTCGTCAAACACTGTCATCTGCGTGTTTTCCAACTCAGGGTCGGCCACCAGACCGTACTCCGAGAGCGGGCCATCGCTGCCAGCAATCTCATCGGCGACGAAGAACTCGGCATATTCCTTGAGGCCGGGGATCACGCCGATATGGGCCTTCTTGATGTAGAAGAAGAGCGGACGCGATACGGGGTACTCACCGGTGGAGATCGTTTCGGTGGAAGGCGCAACATCCCCCATCGTGGCAACCTTCAGCTTGTCGGTGTTGTTCTCGTAGAACGCCAACCCAAAGATCCCGATGCCATTGGGGTTTGCATCCAGGCGCGCCAGCGTTTCGGTGTAGTCACCGTCGATGTCAACGGAGCGGCCATCGGCGCGCACGTCGATGCAGGCATCTTCCGCATCATCTTCGGACATGCCAGCGGCAATCATGGCCTCAAATGCGCCGGACGCTTCGCAGCCCGCCAACAGAACCTTGTCTTCAAACACTTCGCGCGTGCCGTGCTTGGTTCCGGGAATGTAGGCGTTGATGTCAGCGGCAGGCAGGTCGCTGTTGAAATCGGCCCACTGGCTGTAGGGGTTGTCTACGATGGCGCCGTCGACGAGGACTTTGGAGCCGAGGGCGTTGAAGATGTCTGCCGGCTGGAACGCGGTGAACGCAGGGCCGTCGATCTGGGAGGCAAATACAATGCCGTCATACCCGATGCGGACCTCGATGATGTCGGTCACGCCGGCTTCTGCACAGGCTTTGATCTCTTTTTCGCGGATTTTGCGCGACGCGTTCGCCACGTCGATCGTGTTCGGCCCCACGCCTTCACAGAACCGCTTCAGACCTGCCGAAGAGCCGCCGGATTCAACAACCGGGGTTGGGAAATCAAAGTTTTCGCCAAAGGCTTCGGCAACAATCGAAGCATAGGGAAGCACGGTGGAAGACCCTGCAACCTGCACTTGGTCACGGGCGGATGCTGCGGTGGCCCCGATCGCAGTGATGGCGAGAGCAGAAACGGCGAGTTTGGTGAAAGACATTTCAGTCAGTCTCCTGGATGTGTTTTCTACATACGCCCAATCCCCTTGGGCGCTTTGTCGTGCCGTCGAGCTAAAGCGCCCGTGTGCGCCTTTTGTGAAGGTTAGGTAACAGTTTTATGACGCAGGCTGGATCGATGCAGATTTTGCCCCTTAACGACGCCCCGAAAAATGCGAGAAATCTACCGGAACACGACGAAAATGGGTGACTGGAGATGATATCATCCAGACATATCCATTTATTAACAGATGCTTAATGCACGTCGGCATGCTCTCTGCCCAAGGCCTGCGACACATGCTGTCGCAGCCGACCTCTCAGAGTGGCTTTGGGCTGTCTGTCGGCAACAAAACTGAGAAACGCGCCCCTTTGCCGAGCGCCGATTCGATCCTCAGCCGTCCTTTGTGACGATTCACGATATGCTTTACGATCGCCAACCCAAGGCCCGTCCCTCCCAAACCGCGGGAACGGTGATCATCCACCCGGTAAAACCGCTCGGTTAAGCGGGGGATATGTACGGGATCGAAGCCATCGCCCTTATCGATCACATCGACCTGAACAAAGCCGGACTGAAAGCCCAGCCCCTGGCGATGCACGGTGACCGCAACGATAACTTCGCCGCCGGTGCCCCCATATTTGATGGCGTTCTCAATGAGATTGGTGAAAACCTGTTGCAACTGATCGCCGTCGCCAATCACCGTGCTCTTTAGCGCCAAGTCTTCCGGCGGTTCGCTGAGGCGCAAATCCAATGTCACATCGGTTTTGTCCGCCAAGGGGCGCAGGGCCCGCAGGGTTGAATCCACCAGTTGCGAGACAGAAACCGTCTGCGTCGGGCGGACGCGTTCATCAGATTCCACCCGGCTCAGGCTCAACAAGTCAGCCACGAGGCGGTTCATGCGCTCCGCCTCAGCCCCCATGATCCCAAGGAAACGCGCCCGCGCCGCAGGGTCTTCGCTGGCCGCGCCTTGCAGGGTTTCGATAAAGCCGATCATGGCCGTCAGAGGTGTTTTCAGCTCATGGCTGACATTGGCGACAAAGTCGCGGCGCATCTCCTTGGCGAGATGCAGGTCCGTCACGTCTTCGAAAGTTACGATCACCGCGCGCTCTGGGCCCCCATGCGCCACGGGTGACACAAGCACGCGAAAGCTTTCCTGCCGATCGCCCATGCTGCGCAGATAGCGCGTGGGCACGGCGCTCTGTGTGTTTAGCGCCCGCTCGATGGCGGATACGAGCGACGGTTGCCGCATGACCGCCATGTAATGTCGGCCTTCCAGCGCAATATCGCCAAAGAACTGCGCCCCGGGGGCGTTTGTCATCTCTATCTTTTCGTCGCCAGAGATCAGGAAGGCCGGCAGAGGAATGGCCTCAAGCAAACTGCGCACGAACCCCTCCTCTCGGGGTGCGCCGTCCAAGTGCCCTGCATCACGTGCCATCTGCGCCTTTCCTTCCGTCAGCGCCTAACCCTAGCATCCCAATGCGACAAATACATGTCAGCGCAGAGAAGGCCTAGGCGGCCGCCTGCGCAGCCGCATGTGCCGCCGCACATCCGGCCGTGAATTCCCGGCGCAACAGATCGATATCCTCGATTCCGACGGAAATCCGGAAGAACCCCTCAGACATGCCAAGCTCGGCCCGTCCCTCAGGCGTCAGCCCCCGATGCGAAGAGGTCGCTGGGTGGCTGAGGGTCGTGCCCACGTCCCCAAGGGTTGGGGCAAATGGCAGATCTGGCATAGCGGCCACCATGGCATTGGCCGCTGCGCGCCCACCATCCACCTCGAAGCTGACCATGTTGCCAAACCGCGTACCCAGAAGGGCCCGCATGCGGGCCCCATCCGGATGATCGGCACGGCCAGGGTACAGCACACGGCGGACACCGGGTTGCGCAGCAAGATGCTCTGCCAGTGCGGCGGCGTTCTCCTCTGCCCTGTCATAGCGCAGGGCGAAAGTTGCGAGGCCCCGCTCCGCCATCCAACAATCATAAGGGCTGGCTGTCAGGCCAAAGGTGGCATTGGCCCAGCCGATCGCCTCGTTCAAGGCGCTGTCACGGGCACAGGCATAGCCCAATGTCACATCAGAGTGGCCCGCCAGCAGCTTTGTGACAGAATGCACCACGATGTCGGCCCCATGCTCAAAGGCCTGAAACCCGCGCGGCGTCGTGAAGGTGTTGTCGATCACCAGCAGCGCGCCCGCGGCATGGGTGGCCTCTGCAATGGCGGCAATGTCGGCCGCGCGCAGGGTCGGGTTGGACACAACCTCCACCATGACGATCCGTGTTTCAGGCCGTATGGCCGCGGCGATGCTGGCCGCATCTCCCGCATCGGCAAGCGTGGTCGAAATACCCAGACGGGGAAGATCCTCGCGCAGCATTTTCAGGGATTTGCCATAAAGCTGGTTGCCGCCGACCACGTGGTCACCAGCTTTACAAATCCCCAGCAAAACCGCTGTGATCGCCGCCATGCCAGAGCCGAGCACAACACCGCCCTGCCCGCCTTCCATCGCATCAATGCGCGCCGCAAGGCTGGCGGCGTTGGGGTGGCCCTCCCGCGCGTAGGTAAAGCCATCTGCACGGCCTTCATAGATGTCATCCAGCGCATCTGGCCCAGCAGAACGATACACAACGGTGGGCTGCAAAGGCGTTCCCAGTGCGTCCCGGGCAACTTCGGGAAAACCCGGGCGCCGCGCGGGATCGAGGGGGGAATTCGGGCGATCAACTTGGCCAGACATGGCGCTCTCCTGTCAGGGACGGCTCTGGTGCTGCAGGGCAGCTCTCAGGCGTGTTCATACGTTTTGTAAATTGGCACTAGGCCACGTGCCACCTCACCTGCCTGCAGCAGAGTGCGCGGGGCGGTTTCGTCTTGAGCGGGAAAGTGTATCAGCCATCCAGCGGCTGCAACCCCTTGCGAAAACGGCGCTGGTTTTCCGCGTATTTCAGAGCCGTTGCCCGCAAGCCTGCCTGCGCAGCTGCATCCAGCGTGCGCACGACCTTGCCCGGTGCCCCCATCACAAGACTGCCATCGGGGATCTGTTTGCCTTCCGTGATCAGCGCCCCGGCCCCGATCAGGCACCCGGCCCCGATGCGCGCCCCATTGAGAACTGTCGCCCCCATGCCAATCAGCGAGCCGGGCCCGATCGTGCAGCCATGCAACATGGCCTTGTGGCCCACGGTGACATCTTCGGCAATCTCCATCGGAAAGCCCGGATCCGTGTGCAGAACGCAGTTTTCCTGAATGTTCACACGGGCGCCCAGCCGGATCAGTTCATTGTCACCGCGCAAGGTGGCGCCAAACCAAACCGACACGCCCGAGGCCAGCGCCACACGGCCCACAACATGCGCCCCCGGCGCAATCCAGACGTCCCCATCCTCGGGCAACTCCGGCGCAACGCCGTCTAACGCGTAACAGGTCATTGGCCTTCCTCGAACTCTGTCTGCAGGCGGCGCACATGGGCCCGCAGTCCGGGCTGCTGGACACGCCGCTCCCGCTCGGCGCTGATAACGGTTTTGAGACGTTGCTCGGTGGCATCAAGATCGTCGTTGATCAGCACGTAATCATAGCCATCCCAGTGGCTGATCTCATCCCAGCTTTTCTGCATCCGCTTGGCGATCACATCCGCGCCATCCTGTGCCCGCGATTCAAGGCGGCGGCGCAGTTCGGGGATTGAAGGCGGCAACAGGAAGATCGAGAGGGTATGGTGCCCAAGGGCCGAGTTGCGGATCTGTTGCGCGCCCTGCCAGTCGATATCAAACAGAACGTCGCGGCCCGCCTCAATCGCCTCAGCGACAGGTGCGAGCGGCGAGCCATAGAAATTGCCAAAGACATGGGCATGCTCCAGCATCGCGTCCTCGGCAACGAGGGTTTTGAAAGCCCCTTCCGTCAGGAACCTATAATCCTTTCCATCCACCTCGCCGGGGCGGGGCGTGCGCGTTGTGGCCGATACAGAAAAACTCAAGCTGGGATCCCACGCCATGAGGCGCCGGGCGAGCGTTGATTTTCCCGCGCCTGACGGCGATGACAAGATAATCAAGAGCCCGGTCCGCGTAGTTGCTGGGGCTGCCTGTATCTCTTTGCCCATGGTGGAGCGTCCTTTGTTGTACTTTACGGCGCAGGGCACCCTGTCGCCTATTCCAGATTCTGAACCTGCTCGCGGAGTTGATCGATCAGTGCCTTGAGGTCAAGCCCGACCCGCGTCAGGGCAACCGACTGGGCTTTTGAGCACAGGGTATTGGCCTCGCGGTTGAACTCCTGGCACAGGAAATCCAATTTTCGTCCGACAGCGCCATCTGCCGCCAGCAACACGCGCGCGGCTGCAATATGGGCGCGCAACCGGTCAAGCTCTTCGGTGACATCCGCTTTGACGGCCAAAAGCGCGATCTCCTGAGCAATTCGGGCCGGCTCAACCTCTCCGCTCTGGCCGGCCACGCGGGCGAGTGCAGCCTTGAAGGCCTCGGCGGCCTCCGGAGCACGGGCGTGGGCGGCCGCTTCCGCAGCGTCGACAAGGTCCTCCATCTCCTGCAACTGGGCGTGCAGAATACGGTCCAGCGCCCCCCCTTCAGAGCGGCGCATCTCCTCGAATGCCACCAAAAGCGCGGGCAGATCAGCAAGCACGGCTTTGCTCAGCGCCTTTAATGCCTCTTCGCTGAGCGGAGCCTCCTGCCCGGTGTTGCGCAGAGCAAGAATTTCCACCGGTGTCGGCAAGGCCAGTGTTACCCCCTGACGGGCTGCCTCTTCCTGAACCAGCGCCACGCTTGCCATCGCACGGCGAATGCGTTCGAGATCCGCATCTTCGCCGTCGGATCCATCTTTTGCGAGCTTGAGATTGCACGACACATTGCCCCGTGCGATTGCTGCGGCCAGTTGCTCCCGGACGGCTGTTTCAAGCCCTGGCAACCAATCTGGAAGGCGCAGCCGCAGATCCCGCCCCTTACCGTTCACCGAACGTATGTCCCAGCCCCAGCCGTGCCCATGGCCTTGGCCAGCCGATGCAGCCATGGCCGTCATGGAGCGGCGCGGGCCGTCATAGGGCTGTGCCTGCGCACCGGTATCTTGATCCGTTTCCAACACTTTCGGCGTTCCTTACAATTGCGGTTAACCAAAGCTCCAACTTTGGCAACAAATTTTCAATGAAATGTGCCACATTAACTTACGGGTAATGATTACAACCCATGTGTTAATCAAGCTTGTTGCCAAAAACCGGGTGAGGGCCCGGCAGCAAGCGCCCGTCTGATACAACAGATGGAAGTCGCAGGTGGTAGGGAAATGGGCAACGACGGTCTGAGGCAGAACGTGGTCTCTTTGGTGGATAGATTGATAGAAATGGCTTTCCCCGAAATTGGTCGTTTACAGGCATATTGGCAGGAATTGCGCGGCAATCGGATCGTTCCTCTGCGTTCTGAAGTTGATCCACGCGCCATCGAGTCGAGCCTTGAATATGCTTTCATCCTCGAGCGGATCGCACCGGGATTGGCCCGGTTTCGCTTGGCTGGCACCCACATCAATGATCTGGTCGGCATGGAAGTCCGCGGCATGCCAATCTCAGCGATCTTTGGGGCCGCTGCACGCGATCAACTCTCCATCGTCATCGAACAAGTCTTTTCCGAGCCCGCGGTTGCAGTACTGGAAACCAATGCGGAACAAGGCGTTGGAAGGCCCGGCCTCGATGGCCGTCTGTTGCTGCTTCCCCTGAAAAGCGATTTTGGAGATGTGTCGCGCATTCTTGGCTGTTTCGTCACCCGCGGCCCGATCGGCCGGACACCGCGCCGGTTCGCGATCCAACGCGCAGAGGTTGTCCCAGCGGCGAGTTTTACCGTAGATTCTGGACAGCCCGCCTCAGCCCCTACAGGCGCGCCCGACATTGCCGCCCTCGAAATCCCGGACATGCCGTCCGATCTCGCACAGAGCACGCAACGGGACCGGGGCGCGATCGATCCCACGCCAAACCTGCAAAGCATTGACGGCTTTTCAGAAGCGCAGAGCCAGTTCACCCCAGCCCCGCGCCCCGAACGCAGGCAGAAACCCAAACTCTATGTGATCCGCGATAATGATGCCGACTGACAGGGTGCCACGTACCCTCAGTGGCACCCGATAAAAAAGCCCCGGAGCGCGTGTCCGGGGCTTTTTTAGTTAACAAAGGCGGGTCAAATCAGACAGCAGCGCGGGCCGCAATCCGAAGCGAGGACAACTCTTCTGCCACAAGAAACGCCAGTTCCAGCGACTGAGAGGCGTTCAGCCGCGGATCACACGCCGTGTGATAGCGATCAGAGAGGTCTTCTTCCGTGACAGCGCGCACGCCGCCGGTGCATTCCGTCACATCGGCGCCTGTCATTTCGAAATGGACACCGCCCGGGATCGTGCCCATCTCGCGATGGACCGCGAAGAACTCGCGCACTTCAGAGAGCACACGCTCGAACGGACGGGTCTTATAGCCCGTGGCCGACTTGATCGTGTTGCCATGCATCGGATCGCAGACCCATACCACATTGGCGCCTTCGGCCTTCACGGTTTCGATCAAGCGCGTCAGATGTTCGGCCACCGCACCGGCGCCGAAACGGGCAATCAGCGTCAAGCGTCCGGCGGCGTTGTCCGGGTTCAACTTGCCCATCAAAACCTTGAGATCTTCTGCGGTGGTTGTCGGGCCGCATTTCAGGCCAATCGGGTTTTGGATGCCTTGGCAGAATTCCACATGGGCCCCATCGGGCTGACGTGTCCGATCCCCGATCCAGACCATGTGCCCAGAGCCTGCAACAGGAAGGCCCGTGGTGCTGTCGATCCGGCACAACGCTTCTTCATACTCAAGCAGCAACGCCTCATGGCTGGTGTAGAAATCAACCGTCGACAGCGCGTCCACCTTGTCATCAAGACCGGTCGCCGCGATGAAATCCAACGCATCAGAGATCCTGTTGGAAAGGTCACGATAGGCCGCAGCGCGATCTTCGTCGGCAAAACCCGTCGTCCAGCTGTGCACCCGGTGGATATCGGCAAAGCCGCCCGTGGAGAAGGCCCGCAGCAGGTTCAACGAGGCCGCTGCCTGCGTGTAGGCCTGCAACATCTTCTTTGGGTCCGGGATACGGGCTTCTGGTGTGAAGGCCAGCTCATTGATGATGTCACCGCGGTAGCTGGGCAGCTCCACCCCATTTTGCACTTCGGTCGGGGCTGAGCGTGGCTTGGCGAACTGTCCTGCCATCCGGCCGACTTTCACCACCGGCACCTTGGCGCCATAGGTCAACACCACAGCCATCTGCAGCATCACCTTGAAGGTGTCGCGAATGCCATCGGCGGAGAACTGTTCGAAGCTTTCCGCACAATCGCCGCCTTGCAGCAGGAAGGCTTCACCGCGCGACGCCCGCGCCAATTCTTCGCGCAAGCGGCGCGCTTCACCGGCAAACACCAAGGGCGGATACTGACGAAGCTGCGCCTCGACCGCGTTTAACGCGTCGGTGTCCGGATAGTCCGGCATCTGTACCCGCGGTTTGTTCCGCCAGTCAGATTTGCTCCAGGCCTTGGTCATCGTCTTGCTCCGCTTTACGCGCGCCCCTTCGGCGCGGTCTCTATATGGGGGCTGTCTCGCCCAATCAAAGCTCCCTGCCCGGCCGTTTATCGCGGCCCTGTCAGGAAGGCTCCCCGACGCGCCGCCACAAAAGCAGCGCGTCGGCTTTGCCCTTATAGAGAGCGCTAACAGCGATGCCAATCACTTACCCCCTGAGAACGCCCGAAAATGCGCGGCCCGTTGCCGCGCAGCATCCGGCCACCTCATCTGTGCGGGTTTCGCGGACCAAGGCGTTCTGATTGCCCGCGGGCAGGCGTGCATTTCTCTTGCGGCGCGGGCGTAAACCTGATGCTATCGAAGGGCGACACATCCAGAGATTAGCCAGAATGAAGCCTCTCTCACGCCCCCTCCGCGCCGATCCGCCAAGCCCGCCAAAGCGCTACATTTTCGTGCTTATGGGCGAATTTACCATGCTTTGCTTTGCCTGTGCGGTAGAGGCTTTGCGCATCGCCAACCGGGTTTCGGGCAAACAACATTACACGTGGGTTTTGATGTCAGAGGACGGAGCGCCTGTGAACTGCTCGAACGGGGTGGCATTTTCAGTGGATGCGCCCTTGGGCGATGTGGGTCGCGATGATGTGGTTCTGCTGTGCAGTGGTTTGGATGTTCAGAAGGCAACGACCAAACGCCTTGTGAACTGGCTGCGCCGGGAAAGCCGGAAGGGCGCGGTGTTTGGCGGGCTTTGCACTGCCGCCTACACGCTGGCGGTCGCTGGCTTGCTCAACGGCAAACGCGCCACGATACATTGGGAAAACCATGACAGCTTCACCGAGGCCTTCGACGAGGTCGAACTGACCAAATCGGTGTTTGTGATGGACGGCAACCGGATGTCGACTGCGGGCGGCACCGCCTCCATAGACCTGATGTTGAAATTGATCGCCGAAGATCATGGCGAGGCCTTGGCCTCCGAGGTGGCCGACCAGTTGATTTATTCTCAGATCCGCACGGATCAGGACACGCAAAGATTGTCCGTGCCCACCCGCATTGGCGTCCGGCACCCCAAACTGTCGGCTGTCATACAGATCATGGAGCAAAACCTCGAGGAACCGATCAGCCCGGCGGTCCTGGCCAAGGATGTCGGCCTGTCCACGCGCCAGTTGGAGCGGCTGTTTCGCCGCTATCTCAACCGGTCTCCCAAGCGGTATTACATGGAATTGCGGCTTTCCAAGGCGCGCAATTTGCTGATGCAGACGGATATGAGCGTGATCAACGTGGCTTTGGCCTGTGGCTTTGCCTCACCATCGCATTTTTCGAAATGCTACCGGGCCCATTACGACACCACGCCCTATCGGGAGCGGGGTGCGCAGGCCTCTCGCATTTCGGTGTAGCCAATCAGGGCTGGGCTACTTTAGCCGGGGCTCAGCCGGTAGATCGCGCCATTGCCGACGCTCATCACCCAAATCGTGCCGTCTGGGGCCTCGCGCAGATCCCGCACACGGGCGGTTTCTGGCCATTGCATGCGCTCGACCTCTCGCAAACCATTTGCAGGGCCCGCGAGGCGCGAAATCAGGTCAAACTTGAGAGAGCCAACAAAGATGTGCCCCGCCCATTGCGGCCATAGCTTGCCCGAATAGATCATCATTCCCGACGGCGCGATGGATGGATCCCAGTAATGCGCGGGCTGTTCGAGGCCGGGCTTGGCAGTACCTTCCCCAATTTTTGCGCCGGAATAGTGGCGTCCGTAAGAAATGACGGGCCAGCCATAGTTCGCCCCAGCCGCCAAAAGATTGACTTCGTCGCCGCCCCGCGCGCCGTGCTCCACCACCCAGATGCGTCCTTGTTGATCCATTGCGGCGCCTTGGGGATTGCGGTGGCCATAGGTGTAGATGCCCGGACGTGCGCCCGCCTGCCCTTTAAACGGATTGTCTGCGGGGATTGCGCCATCTCGGGCCACACGCACGACAGAGCCATTTTCAACACCCAGATCCTGAGCGCTTGGCCGATCGCCGCGATCGCCGATTGTCAGATAGAGGTGCCCGTCCCGGCCTTCGACGATGCGACTGCCGAAGTGGCGCCCGCCGGAACTGCCGGGGGCCAACTCAAAAATCACCTCTACGCTCTCAAGCCTGCGGGCATCATCCGACAAACGCCCGCGCGCCAGCGCGGTGCCCTCACCAGCGCGGCCCTGAGGTTTGACGAAACTCAGGAAGATTTCGCGCGTTGTGGCGAAATCGCGCGGCACCAGAACATCCAAGAGGCCCCCCTGCCCTGCATCACGCACCTCCGGCACGCCCTCTATCTCTGAGATCGTGCCGCCTGCATCGCGGTGCAAAAGTCGGCCATCGCGCTCTGTGATCAGCATGCCGCCCCCTGGCAGGAACGCCATGGCCCAGGGCGTATCGAGCCCCGAGACGATCTGTTGCACCTGAACAGCGCCGGCAGAACTGTCGCGACTCACTGTCTGTGCAGCCAGAAAATCTGCAGCATTGATCAGCGATAAAGACATCAAAACAGCCAGCACATGGCGACGTGAATTCAGCATGAAGGCCTCCGGTTGTAACGCGTTCGAGCAACTGCAATCAAACCACGAAGTGGACGTTGCGTCAGCCTCAGAAAGGCACAACCAATCTTCAAAAACCTGTGTCGGACCGGTTCGGACCTTCTTTCCTTTCCCCCGTGACGACTCTAAGCTGCCCACCGGACGCTTAAGATCCGAAATAGGGAGATCTCTTATGAAAAAGCTGCTCGCTGCCACAACGGCCGCCGCACTGATGGGCACCACCGCATTTGCCGGTGGCCATTCCGAAGTCAAAATTGGCGTTATCCTGGGCTTTACCGGCCCAATTGAATCGCTGACGCCCCAGATGGCATCCGGTGCCGAACTTGCAATGGCGGAAGTCACCGAAGCGAAGTCTCTGCTGGGCGGCGCCGCGGTTACGCCGGTGCGCGCAGACAGCACCTGTGTGGATGCCGCTGCCGCGACAGCCGCCGCTGAACGCCTGATCACCTCCGAAGGTGTCAAAGGCATCATGGGCGCAGACTGCTCCGGTGTGACCGGCGCGATCCTGTCCAACGTGGCGCTTGCCAACGGCGTCGTGATGATCTCGCCTTCCGCCACTTCGCCGGGCCTGTCGACCGCCGAAGACAACGGCCTGTTCTTCCGCACCGCGCCTTCCGACGCCCGCCAGGGTGTTGTGATGACCGAAGTGCTGATGGAAGAAGGCATCAAGGAAGTCGCCCTGACCTACACCAATAACGACTACGGCAAGGGCCTGGCCGACAGCTTCCAAGCTGCGTTTGAGGCAGCTGGCGGCACCGTGACGATCTCAGCCGCCCATGAGGATGGCAAGGCAGACTACTCTGCCGAAGTTGGCGCACTGGCGTCTGCGGGTGGCGATCGTCTTGTCGTGGCAGGCTATGTCGACCAGGGCGGCTCTGGCATCGTGCGCGCTGCGCTTGATTCCGGCGCCTTCGACACGTTCCACTTCCCCGATGGCATGATCTCTGCGGCGCTCGAGGAAAACTTCGGGGACGAAATTGACGGCTCCACCGGTCAGCACCCGGGCACCGACAGCCCCGGCGCCGCCCGCTTTGCGGAAATGGTTGGCGATGCGTTTGACGCCACTTCGCCTTTCGCTCCGGAAAGCTATGACGCTGCAGCGCTGATCATGTTGGCCATGCAGGCGGCCGGTTCCGCAGAGCCGGGCGACTACAAAGACAAGGTCATGATGGTGGCCAACGCGCCGGGCGAGCAAATCTTCCCCGGTGAGCTGGCCAAGGCTATGGAGATTCTCTCCAACGGCGGCGACATCGACTATGTCGGTGCAACCGCTGTGGAGCTGATCGGCCCCGGCGAAAGCGCTGGCAACTACCGTCAGGTCACCGTGGAAGGTGGCAAGATCACTACGGTTCAGTACCGCTGATCCGGTTTGAGTAAACACACAGGCGGCGGGAGACGGACATCCGTTTCCCGCCGCTTGACGTATCGGCCGCAAGGCCATGTGTCCGGGCACATGTGAGGATCGGGCACGAATGGGGGATAACACGTGATCACCGTAGAAAATCTGCGCAAGACCTTCGGGGGCTTTCACGCAGTGGATGGCGCAAGCCTGACGATCGAGGAAGGCTCGATCACCGGTCTGATCGGACCGAACGGCGCCGGAAAAACAACCCTTTTCAATGTTGTTGCTGGCGTTTTGCCACCCACGGAGGGGCGCGTCACGATGGCCGGAGAAGATATCACCGGGCTGCCGCCGCATACCCTGTTTCACAAAGGGCTATTGCGCACGTTCCAGATCGCCCATGAGTTCAGCTCGATGACCGTGCGCGAAAACCTGATGATGGTGCCCGCAAGCCAATCCGGCGAGACGCTCTGGAACGCCTGGTTCCGCCGCGGGCGGATTGCCAGCGAAGAGCAACGCCTGGCCCAAAAGGCGGACGAGGTGCTCGCGTTTCTCACCATTGATCATCTGGCCGAGGAAAAGGCCGGAAACCTCTCAGGCGGCCAGAAAAAGCTGCTGGAGTTGGGGCGCACGATGATGGTGGATGCACGGATCGTTTTTCTCGATGAGGTTGGCGCGGGTGTGAACCGGACCCTGCTCAATACCATTGGAGATGCGATTGTGCGCTTGAACAAGGAGCGTGGCTACACGTTCTGCATGATCGAGCACGATATGGATTTCATCAAGCGTCTGTGTGACCCGGTGATCGTGATGGCGGAGGGCAAAGTTCTCGCGCAAGGCACGGCAACGCAGATCATGCAGAACGAGCAGGTAATCGAGGCCTATCTGGGCACCGGTTTGAAGAACAAGGCGGCTGCAGGCGCCTGACAGGAGCGGCGGGGGGGCCAGCCCCCGCGACCCCCGGAGTATTTCCGCCAAGATGAGACTGGCGGCACAAGAGGTGGGTAAGAAGAAGATGGCAGAGCCCTATTTGATCGGGGATGCAATGACCGGAGGATATGGCAGCGGTGCCGATATCCTGCACGGGTGCACCATTGCCGTGGAGAAAGGCCAGATCGCGGTGATCGTTGGCCCCAATGGCGCCGGCAAGTCCACGGCGATGAAAGCGGTGTTCGGAATGCTGAATGTGCGCGAAGGCGCCGTGCGCCTTGCGGGAGAGGACATCACCGCCTTGACGCCTCAGGCCCGCGTGGCGAAAGGCATGGCATTCGTCCCTCAGACACAGAATATCTTCACCTCGCTGACGGTGGAGGAAAACCTGGAAATGGGGGCGTTTTTGCGCCGCGATGACATCACCGAGACGATGGAGCAGGTGTACGGCCTGTTTCCTATCCTGCGTGACAAGCGCCGTCAGCCTGCCGGTGAGTTGTCAGGCGGGCAGCGCCAGCAGGTGGCCGTGGGCCGCGCATTGATGACCAAACCCTCGATCCTGATGCTGGATGAGCCCACAGCGGGTGTCTCGCCCATTGTGATGGATGAATTGTTTGATCGCATCATCGAAGTGGCGCGGACAGGGATTTCCATCTTGATGGTTGAGCAGAATGCCAAGCAGGCGCTCGACATTGCCGATATCGGCTACGTGCTGGTTCAGGGACGCAATGCCCACACAGGCACTGGCGAAGAACTGATCAACGATGCAGAGGTCCGCCGGACCTTCCTGGGGGGCTGATCCGATGGTCGATATTCTCAATGCAATCGTCGCGCTGACCAATTTTGTGATCATTCCAGCCACTGCCTATGGCGCGCAGCTTGCGCTTGGCGCTTTGGGCGTGACCCTGATCTATGGCATCCTGCGCTTTTCAAACTTTGCCCATGGCGACACCATGGCCTTCGGGGCAATGGTGACGATCCTGTTCACATGGTGGTTCCAGTCCATGGGCATTTCGTTGGGGCCGCTGCCCACGGCGCTTTTGGCGCTGCCGCTTGGCATCATTTTCACCTCAGGCTTGCTGCTTGCCACGGATAGGGTCGTTTATCGGTTTTACCGGCAACAAAAAGCAAAGCCGGTGATCCTTGTGATCGTTTCCATGGGTGTGATGTTCGTCCTGAACGGTTTGGTGCGCTTCATCATCGGCCCCAATGACCAGCGCTTTGCCGATGGGGAACGCTTCATCATCTCGGCCCGTGACTTCAAGGAGTGGTCGGGATTGCGCGAGGGGCTTGCGTTCAAGACCAGCCAAGGCCTGACCATTGTTGTGGCATTCATCTGCGTTATAGCGCTTTTCTGGTTTCTGAACCGTACCCGTACCGGCAAATCCATGCGGGCGTTTTCGGACAATGAGGATCTTGCGCTGCTGTCCGGCATCAACCCCGAACGCGTGGTGATGGTGACGTGGCTGATCGTGGCGGCGCTGGCCACAGTGGCGGGCGTGCTCTACGGGCTCGACAAATCCTACAAGCCCTTCACCTACTTCCAATTGCTGCTCCCGATATTTGCCTCTGCCGTTGTCGGCGGGCTGGGCAGCCCCTTGGGGGCGATCGGTGGCGGCTTTGTCATCGCGTTCTCAGAAGTCACCATCACCTATGCATTCAAGAAGGTGCTGACCTATCTGATGCCAGAACAGCTGGAGCCTGATGGCCTCGTGCAACTGCTGAGCACGGATTACAAATTCGCCGTCAGCTTTGCGATCCTGGTGATCGTGCTGCTGTTCAAGCCCACCGGTCTGTTCAAGGGGCAATCCATATGAAGAATGCTCTCCTCTTTGGGCTGGTTGCCCTTCTCTTCCTTGGCACAGGCCTGTTCCAATCCTGGAATGTTGCCCTGTCAATTTTCAACATGGCTCTGATTTCTGCGATCCTTGCACTCGGTGTGAACATGCAGTGGGGCTTTGCCGGGCTTTTCAACATTGGCATCATGGGCTTCGTTGCCCTCGGGGGGCTGGCGGCTGTGCTGGTCTCGATGCCGACGACGACAGAGGCCTGGACGGCGGGCGGGCCGCGCGTTTTGCTGTCGCTGGTGTTTGGGGCGCTGACCGTGGTGGGCGCCATTCTGATCCGCACCCGTATGGCCCCGGGACGCTTACGCACAATCCTGTTTCTGAGCTTCCTGATTGGCGGTTTCATCCTGTATCGCGCCCTGTTTGACCCGGCCCGAGACGCCATCGAGGCGGTCAACCCGGCGGCAACAGGCTATCTCGGCGGCCTCAATAACTGGGGCGAGGATTACCGCGACTACGGTTGGATGACGCTCGTGGCCTGGCCTGTTGGCGCGCTTTTGGCGGCTGGCGCGGCTTGGGTTGTGGGCAAGACAGCCCTTGGTTTGCGCTCTGACTATCTGGCGATCGCCACGCTGGGCATCTCAGAGATCGTGATTGCCATCCTCAAGAACGAAGACTGGATGAGCCGGGGCGTGAAGAACGTGATCGGCCTGCCGCGCCCCGTTCCCTATGAGATTGATCTGCAGCAGTCGGAAACCTTTGTGGAGCGGGCCAATGCGCTTGGCTTTGACGCGGTGACGGCCTCTTCCCTGTGGATCAAGCTTAACTACACGTTCCTCTTTGCGGTTATCCTGATCATCCTGCTGATCGGCGCGCAACGGGCCCTGAAATCCCCCTGGGGCCGGATGATGCGGGCCATTCGCGACAACGAGACCGCAGCAGAGGCCATGGGCAAGGATGTGACGCGGCGACATCTGCAGATCTTTGTTCTGGGCTCTGCAATTTGCGGGCTGGCCGGCGCAATGATGACAACCCTCGATGGGCAGTTGACGCCCTCTTCCTATCAGCCATTGCGATTTACCTTCCTGATCTGGGTGATGGTGATCGTGGGCGGATCAGGCAACAACTGGGGGGCAATCCTTGGCGGGTTCCTGATCTGGTGGCTCTGGATTCAGGTGGAGCCGCTGGGCGCTCTTCTCATGGAGTTCCTCACCTGGCCGTTGCCCGAAGACAGCGCGCTGAAGGCCCATCTGCTCGACAGTGTGCAGCACATGCGCTTGCTCACGATGGGGGTCATCTTGCTCTTGGTCTTGCGGTTCTCGCCGAGGGGGCTGATCCCGGAACGCTGAGACAGGCGCATCTCTGAGCATAAAAATGGGCGGCGGATCCTCGATCCTGCCGCCCTTTTCGTTTGCCCGATCTGCGGAATTGGCCCGCGGCCCGCTCTACAGGTCGTAGAGCGCGGTGAACTTGTCTTCCAGATAGCTGAGCAAGGGGGCCACATCTGGCGCTGCCCCAGTGGCCCGGGTGATCAGATCAACGGGTTCGTACAGTCCGCCATGCTGCTGGATGTTTTCGCGCAACCACGCCAAGGCCTTTGAAGGATCGCCTTGGGCAAGATCTGCATCAAGGTCTGGCACTGCCTTGCGCATCGCCACGTTCAGGCAACCCGCATAGACATTGCCAAGGGTGTAAGTCGGGAAATACCCAAACAGCCCGAAAGACCAATGCACATCTTGCAGCACACCGTTTGAAGGCTTGTCGACCTTGTAGCCAAAGTCAGCCTCAAAACGGGTATTCCAGGCGTCCTCAAGATCTTCCACCTCAAGGGTGCCCCCAATCAGCGCGCGTTCCAGATCATAGCGCAGCATGACATGCAGGTTGTACTGCACCTCATCGGCCTCTGTGCGGATATAGCCTTTGCGCAGCGTGTTTACCGCCCGCCCGAACGCCTCGGGCGTTTCTATTCCGATATCACCAAAGCGATCACGCAATTGGCCGAACAGCCAGCCCGTGAAAGGCACAGAGCGGCCAAGCTGGTTTTCGTAGATCCGGCTTTGGCTTTCATGCACGCCCATGGATACGCCCGCGCCAAGCGGTGTCAGCGCGTAGGCCGCATCAATGCCCTGTTCATAGGCGGCGTGGCCGACCTCGTGGATCGTCGAGTAGAGACAATTGAAAGGATCTGAGGGGTCTGTGCGGGTGGTGATCCGCACATCCGTCCCAGAGCCTGACGAAAACGGATGCACAGACTTGTCGACGCGCCCGCGCGTCATGTCATAGCCGAAAGCCTGCGCGATCTGTTCTGACATCGCCATCTGTTGGGTTTCATCAAAATGCCCGCTCAGCCCTTCCGGGCGCGGAGCCGCCATGATCCGTTCGCGCAGGGAGACAAGGCCCGGGCGCAGAGCGTCGAACATGGCTGTGATCTGTGCGGATGTGGTGCCCGGCTCATAGTCGAGCAGCAGGGCATCATAGAGCGCGTCCGGACCTTCGCTCTCAGCCAGACAGGCTGCCTTTTCGCGCTGCAGCGCAATGATCCGCTTCAGGGCAGGCAGGAACGCCGCCACATCGTCATTGGCCCGGGCTTCAGCCCAAATGCCCTGCCCCCGGCTGGTTTCGCCTGCGATGTCGCGCGCCAGTGTTTCGGGTATTTTGACAGCCCGGTCATAGCTGCGCTGGATAAGGCGTAATTGCGCAGCCTCAACCGCGCCATGCGCTTCGGCCTGCGACAGCCACGTGCCAACGCGCGGGTCCGTTCGGCGGGCATGCAACATAGCCGACATGGCCGACATTTCTTCGGCCCGTTGCTCTGCTGCGCCGCGGGGCATCATGGTTTCCTGGTCCCAACCCAGACGGCCCGCCACTTCTCCCAAGGCGCAGCTGTCGCGTGTGAATGCCATCAGCTCATCATAGGCTGTCATGTCTCAAATTCCTTCACGAATGGAGCCCGCCACCGGGTAGCGAGACAGGAAACGGGCGCGCAGAATGGCCACCCAAAGCACCACGGCCAAGGCCTGGTGGAAAATCGCGATCTGAAGCGGCGCCTGATAGAGCACCGTGACGATCCCCAACACGACCTGACCGAACAGCAGCACCATCATCCAGTGATAGGCCATGCGCGTGCGGCCATGGGCGGATTGGCGGCCCCTCAGCCAAACAACACCTGCAAAGATCAGCGCGATATACGCAAGAATGCGGTGAATGAACTGCACCAGACCGGCGTTCTCAAAGAAGTTGCGCCAGACCGGCTCGATGTCAAAGGGGAATGGCGGAAGGAACCCTCCGGCCATGAGCGGCCAATCATTATAGGTGCGTCCGGCATCGATCCCGGCCACCAATGCGCCCACAAGGATCTGCAGAAAGACAAGATGCAACAGGCCAGTGCTCATCCCCCAAAGCTTTGGCTCACCTGCGCGGCGGGCCTGCATCAGATCCCGTTCCGGGCGGCCGATCTTGAGATAGAACCATGCGATGAGGCCCAAGATCACAAACGCCAGGCCCAAATGGGTTGCCAACCGGTACGAGGCCACATCCAGCATGGTGCCGGTCAGGCCTGAGGCCACCATCCACCAGCCAATTGCGCCCTGCAAACCACCCAGAAGGCCAAGAACAAAGAGCCGCGTTGTCCATCCAGCCGGGATGGCCCGAAACAGCAAAAAGCCAAAGAAGCCAATCGCCCAGACAAGCCCAATGACGCGGCCCAATTGCCTGTGACCCCATTCCCACCAGTAGATCACCTTGAACTCGGACAGAGACATGCCCTTGTTCTGCAACTGGTATTCCGGGATCTGCTTGTACTTTTCAAATTCGCTGTCCCAGGTGGCTGCATCCATTGGAGGCAAGGCCCCCATGATCGGATTCCATTCCGTGATCGACAGGCCGCTATCGGTCAGACGGGTCAGGCCACCCACGGCGATCATCAGGAAAACCAGCCCGAACAAAATACCGAGCCAGACGCGGATCGCGCCGCGCGCGCCATTGCGCCCCCGGTCAATCGTGCCGGTTACGGGTGCCGCCTTGGGGGTGCTGGCATCTACTTCTTCGAAGAGCTTGCGTTGCTGGGCCATGACATACCTCTTGTCCGTCGGTTCGGAACCTATGGCGCTCCGGAAAGTTGGGCAAGCACATGCGACACTGGGAGCCGCCGTGCGGGGCCGTTAGCCGCCATCTCGTTTGCGCAAGATCTGACGCAACATGCCGTGCAGCATTTGCACGTCCGCGCGCGTCAGTGGAAGTCTGCCCCACATGTTGCGCAGCACCAGCTTCATGCCCTCGGCCTTCTGCTCAGGGAAGAAGTAGCCGGCCTCGTCCAGGCGCTGTTCGTAGTGATCGCTGAGCTTCTCCACCTCGATGCGGCTGGCAAGCTCGATCTGGGCAAGGGCCCCGTCCCCGCTGCCGCGCGCCCGCCGCCATTCATAGGCGATCAACAGCACGCATTGCGCAAGGTTGAGGGAATAGAACTCCGGGTTTACCGGCACGGTTATGATGGCGTTGGCCCGTGCGACATCTTCATTTTCTAGCCCGGCCCGCTCTGGGCCGAACAAAACAGCCACTTTCTTGCCAGCGGCTTTCAGCGCGCGCGCCTCATCCATGGCATCGGCAGGCTCCAGCACGGGCTTGGTCAGCCCGCGCACACGGGCGGTGGTGGCATAGACATAATCGCAATCCGCGACGGCTTCAGCGGTGCTTTCAAAAACACCGGCCTGATCCAGCAGCCGCCCTGCCCCGCTGGCCAAAGCGACAGCCCGCGGATTGGGCCAACCATCGCGCGGCGCCACAAGACGCATGCGATCCAATTCGAAATTCCACATGGCACGGGCAGCGCCGCCAATATTCTCACCCATCTGCGAGCGGACGAGAACAAAGGTGGGATCGGGGGCGGCGTTCGGTGTAGGGGCGGATGACTCTGACATGGGCGCCCTGATAGGCTGACGCGGCACGCTGGGCAAGCGGCACAATCCAGTGTAAGCGTCCGAGAACACGAAAAGACGGAGTCGGAGCCCAAGATGGCAACGCCAGAGCAGCCGCAAACCTACCTGATCACACCGCCCAGCTTTGAACTGTCGCGTTTTCCAGACCGGCTGGCCGCCGTTCTCGATCGCCATGACATCGCGTGCGTCCGCCTCGCCATGGCGACTCAAGACGCCGCCGAACTGTCGCGCGCAGCAGATGCCTGCCGCGAAGTGGCCCATGCACGCGACGTGGCTATCGTTGTCAGCGACCAGCTGCGCATGGTGGAAACTTTGGGGCTGGATGGGGTGCACCTGTCAGATGGGGCACGCCAGGTCCGCGCCGCGCGCAAGGCGCTTGGGGCAGATGCCATCGTGGGCGCCTTCTCTCGCGGTTCTTCCCATGACGGTATGACAGCGGGCGAAGGGGGGGCGGACTACGTAGCCTTTGGCCCCGTCAGCGATACCGGCCTCGGAGATGGCACTGTGGCAGAGCAAGACCTGTTCGCCTGGTGGAGCCAGATGATCGAACTGCCCGTCGTGGCCGAAGGTGGGTTGAGCGTTCAGATGATCGAAACCCTCGCTCCGGTGACAGATTTCTTCGGGATCGGCCCTGAGATCTGGGATGCCGAGGACGCGTCTTCCGCTCTAAGTGGCCTTTTGGCCCCCCTGCGCTGATCTTCCGCACAGGACGTTCGGCCCTCGGCTTAGGCCTCGGGCCCAAGCCCAGAGCGCACAGCCGCTTCACAGGCAGCCCCAAGCGCTTTGCGGTTCGGGTAATCGCTGACTTTGAGGGGATCATGAAAGATCACCTCGACGCCGCCTTGCCGGGGCGCGGCGAGCACCGATAGAAGGTGCGGGCCAAACTCCATATCGCCCCACCATCCATAGAAGCGCGGATCTTCCCCGTCGGGGGCGGTATAGCGCAGGGTGATCGGCTGCACATGCAGCTCGGCGCGCAGGTCAGGCGCTGTGAAAGCCGCAAACAGGGTGGATTTGAACGGCAGCACCGTCAGCCCATCGGTTGAGGTGCCTTCGGGGAAAAACAGAAGATGGTGCCCCGCGAGAAGGCGCGTACGGAATGTGGCCTCTTGCGCCTTCGCCTGTTTGCGATCGCGCGCGATGAAAACCGTGCCGGTTGCTCGGGCCAGCCAGCCAATTCCGGGCCAGCGGGCCACCTCTGCCTTGGAGACGAAATAGATCGATTGCGGGGCGTTGAGCGAAAAGATGTCCAGCCAGCCCACATGGTTGGAGACCGCCGCCCCGCGCAGACGCATGGGCGCGCCCGTCACACTGTATTTCATGCCCAAGATGCGAAAGGCGTTTCGGCAAACAAACCGGGTAATGTAGGGCGTGACAGGGCGTGAAACACCGCAGAGCGGCCGCTCGAAAAGGCGCACAAACAACAGCAGCGCCAGACAGCCGAAGGTCAGCAGGCCGAGCGGAATCCCCCTGAGCACCACGCGCAGAAAGCCTGCCGGCCCCCGCAAGGTAGATTCAGGTGGCGGTGTCTCTGATTCCCAGGTGCTCATGGCTGCGCCACCGGCCTTTCGCGCCCATAAAGCGCCCGCTGACGCGCCGAAAGCGTGGCCGTATCCATCACGATCAGCACATCTGTCGTGTTGAAGGCATGATCGACGAAGGCACCCTCGCCCACGGTGCCGCCAAGGCGGAGGTATGATTTCAGCAAAGGCGGCAGAGCGCGCAGAGCTGCGGCCCGATCGACGGCGTCGCGCGCCAGAACGTCCATCGGGGCAAAGGCGCTGTCAAGCGCGCGCGGCCGAAGGTCTTCAGGAGCGCCGTGGTTGTAGTGCAACCAGGCCAATGGGTGCTTCAGTGCCTCAAGGTCGGTGCCATGGAAGGATGCCACGCCGAACAACAACTCTATGCCGTGATCCGTGACATAGTCGCCGAGTCCCTGCCACAGCAGCAACAGGGCCGCGCTGCCGCGATAATCCGCATGGACACAAGACCGACCAAGCTCCAGCAAGGGCCGCCCTGAGGCGCGCAGGGGCGTCAAGTCGTACTCGTCTTCGGAATAAAACCGGCCAGCCTGCTCTGCTGCATCCTGCCGCATCAACCGGTAAACCCCCACCACATGGTCACGGGTGGCCGGATCCCGTGACTTATCGATCAGCACCAGATGGTCAAAGAAAGGGTCAAAGCGGTCGCGTTCGAAACGCTGCTCATGATCGACAAGCGCACCGTCGCCGCCCAGCTCTTCGACAAAGACCACATACCGAAGACGCTGCGCCCCTTCCAGGTCCACCGCATCTGTGGCCAGACGCATTTCGAAGTCGCTGTCGTCACTGCCAAGCATCCGGCACGTCCCCTGTTTGGTGCAGGCTGTCTAGTCAAGCCGCCGGTGCATTGCAACGTGTGCGCCCCAGGACGAAGGAACGCCCTAACATCCCGGCCCTTGACTACAATTCAAGGTTGTATCAACGTGAATTGAAACACTTACTCATACACAACCTGCAAAGCGACATTGCGGCCATCGATCACGATCTTACCAGCCTCTTCGAAATTCACGGTGATCCGGACGCCGATCCGTGATTGCACCTGGCCAGTGCCCCAGCCCGGCTGACCAGGGTGGCGCACCAACATGCCGGGTTCGAGAAAACTGTTGAGATCCATCAACCCGTTGGCCTCAATGTCCTGTGTCATCGCAGCAGTCCTTGTGTTCTGCACCAGCGCCTCCGAAAGGGAGACATTCATATGAGCGACATTCAAGGGGATCTCAACGCCCTCATCGGCTCTCGCCTGTGTCACGACCTGATCAGCCCAATCGGAGCCATTGCCAATGGCATGGAGCTTCTAGAGATGACCATGCCCCCAAGCCCCGAAACTGACCTGATCCGCCAAAGCGTCAACAACGTGAATGCCCGGATCAAGTTTTTCCGCATCGGGTTCGGACTTGCCAGCCCCGAACAGCAGACCGGGATTGGAGAAATTGCCCCCATCGTGCAGAACTTCTTTTCGTCCGATCGTCTGAATGTCCGGTGGCACCCTCAAGTGGACATCGCCCGCGCTGAGGCCAAGGCGGCCTTTCTGGCCCTGCTCTGCCTTGAAGAGGCGCTGCCGGTGGGAGGAACGATCGATGTCGACCGCGATGAGGAAGGACAATGGCAGATCGTTGCAGAAGGGCCGAAGCTGCGGGTGATTCAGCAAGGCTGGGATCACCTCAACAGTGGCGGCGCCATCCCGTCTGGCGCAGCCCATGTGCATTTTCCGTTGCTGCATCAATGGGGTGTCACCTATCAACGCCCGATTAGCGGCACCCTTAGCGATACGCGTGCCGAGATCCGGTTCTAAAAGTCTGCAAAACGCTCACCGCAGCAGGCGCGCCAGAGTGGCCTGATCCGGCAGCCCCGTCACGTCTAGGCCCTGATCTTGCTGATAGGCTTTCAGCGCCGCAACCAATTCAAAATCTGTCGATCCGTTTTTGTATTCGATTTCACTCAGGGCGGTTTAATAAGGCTTAGTAAGGTTGGGTGGCCTCCCGGCGATCTGTTCCCCCTAGTAGCCTTAGTAGCCACCAATCTGCCGATGGAGCCAAAGTGGAGCAGTCGCGTCTAGAGCCAGAGTGACACAGCCATGCACCTCATCAGTTATGGCTGCTACACCATCAAATGGACGCGCCTGTCTTGCAAGCATTTCCGTGACAACAGGAGCCGGCTTCAGCTTCACGTATTGGGCTCCAAGCCTGACAGCTTCTCTAACTTTGTCAACTTGCCGAAGGAAATCGTTGACTGCACCCTGACTAAGCTCCACATCCGCCTGATTTAAATCGGGGCAAGGATCGTGCGGCATGCACGCAAGATCACATTTAAACTGGCGCATCAGGCTGTATCGAGCAGCAACTTCGGTCAAGTCCTCGCCTCCATCAAGGCCTAAAATCCAGTGGTTCTCTTTAGCAACGCTACCGGCAGAGTTGAAAACACCCTGAAAAAAGCCCGTGTTGACGCGCCCTGCGAGAAACCTTTGCGCAGCCCGTGCGCATCGAGCCCTTTTACGCGCGCACTGTGCCGTCCCCTTGGACCAGATACTTGAACGAGGTCAACTGGGCCGCGCCCACCGGGCCGCGGGCATGCATCTTGCCTGTTGCAATGCCAATTTCTGCGCCCATCCCAAATTCGCCGCCATCGGCAAACTGGGTGGAGGCATTGCGCATCAGGATGGCGCTGTCCAAGCGGGAAAAGAACCGTGCAGCGGCCGCATCATCTTCGGTAACGATCGCGTCCGTATGCCCCGAGCCGTAGCGGCGCACATGCGCGAGGGCGGCGTCGATGTCACTGACGCGGCGCGCTGCTATCTTCATGTCGAGGAACTCCGTGCCCCAGTCGTCTTCTGTAGCGGGACGGGTGCCCTCAAACCCCTCTGCATAGACCTCAACGCCCGCCGCCATCAGCGCGTCGATCACGGCTTGGCCCAGTTCGGCCGCATCACCGTGCACCAGAAGGCACTCAGCCGCGCCACAGATACCCGTGCGCCGGGTCTTGGCGTTGAGCACAACATCCAAGGCCTTTTGGGGATCGGCCGCGGCATCGAGATACACGTGGCAGATCCCTTCCAAATGAGCAAAGACCGGAACGCGGGCATCGCTCTGCACCCGGCCAACCAGCCCCTTGCCCCCGCGCGGCACGATCACATCGATTACGCCGGTCATGCCCAGCATTTCACCAACGGCGGCGCGGTCCCGGGTGGGCACAAGTTGCACCGCGTCTTCAGGCAGGCCGGCCTCACGCAGCCCGGCTTGCAGGCAGGCGTGAATGGCCCCCGAGGAATGGAAGCTTTCAGAGCCCCCCCGCAGGATCACCGCATTGCCAGATTTCAGGCACAAGGCACCGGCATCGGCCGTCACATTGGGCCGGCTTTCATAGATCACGCCGACAACGCCCAGAGGGGTGCGGACCCTTTTGATATGCAGGCCGGAGGGCATGTCCCATTCCGCAAGCACTGCGCCGACCGGATCTTCCTGCGCTGCCACGGCGCGCAGACCCGCGACGATGCCTTCAATCCGCGGTTCGTCCAGCATCAGACGATCCATCATGGCCGGGCTCAGCCCCTTGTCACGGCCATAGGCCATGTCTTTGTCATTGGCGGCAATAATGGCCGCCCTGTCCGTCCAAACGGCCTGCGCCGCGGCCTCCAGCGCCTGTTGCTTGGCCTCAGCGGATGCAAAGGCCAACTCAGCAGAGGCAGCTTGAGCACGGGCGCCCAGTTCCGCCATCAGAGCGGGGATGTTGTCGGTCAGGTCCTTCATCGGGGTCTCCTTTGCGTGTCTGATGGCGCTGGTCTTAGGGGATGGGGTAGCCTGCACAGCGGGGCGGAGCAAGCTGAACGGTCCTGAAAGGCCGCTGAGGGCGGCTCAAACGGCCATATCATCCCGGTGGACGAGCGCCGCCCGCCCCGGATAGCCGAGAATTGCCGGGATTTCATCGGATCGATGGCCCGCTATGGCGCGCGCCTCATCGCTTGTGTAGCGCGTCAGCCCCACGCCAAGCGCGGTGCCCTCCGGCCCTTCGATAGAGACCGGATCCCCGCGCCCAAACGCGCCCGAGATGGCCGTGACCCCTGCGGGCAGCAGGGATTTGCCCCGGGCCAGAGCCTGTGCCGCGCCCGCATCCACGACAACACTGCCCTGCGGCTTCATCGAGGCGATCCAGCGCTTGCGTGCCTGCTGCGGGTCTGCCTCTGGCAAAAACCAGGTTGCCGCAGCCCCCTCATGCAAAAGCTTCAGCGGGTTGAGAGGTGCCCCAAGGGTGATTGCCATGGCGCAGCCCCCCTGCATCGCGGTGCGCGCAGCCAACACCTTCGTCCGCATGCCGCCCTTTGACAGGCCAGACACCCCCTCGCCCGCCATGGCCTCGATCTCAGGCGAAATCTCACCGATGGTTTCAAGGCGGCGTGCCTTGGGATCAAGCGCCGGATTGGCCGTGTAAAGGCCATCCACATCGGACAGCAAAACCAGATGATCTGCCCCAACTGTCACCGCGACCTGGGCCGCAAGACGGTCATTGTCGCCGTAGCGGATCTCATCCGTGGCCACGGTGTCATTTTCGTTCACGATGGGCACAGCGCCCTCGGCCAGCAAGGTGGACAGCGTGGCCCGGCTGTTGAGATACCGGCGCCGGTTGGCGCTGTCTTCGAGCGTGACCAGCACCTGCGCCGCCAAAATGCCGTGGGGCGCCAGCGCCTCGCCATAGGCACCGGCCAACCGGATCTGGCCCACGGCCGCGGCCGCCTGTGCTTGCTCGAGGGGCAGATCCCCTGCCCCGAGGCCCAGCATCCCGCGCCCAAGTGCGATCGAGCCCGAGGACACAAGGATAACATCCGTGCCGCGGCTGCGCAGTTCGGCCACATCGGCGGCCAAACTGTCCAGCCAGTCTTGGCGCAGGGCCCCTTGGGCGTCCACCAGCAGCGCAGAGCCGATCTTGATCACCAGGCGCCGTGCCTGGCCGATATCAGGTGTCAGGGATGCCACGGCGCGTCTCCGTCCGCGTCGGCCTCTGCATCCTCATTGCCCACTGGCAGACCACGGGCGCGCTTCACATGGGGATGGAGTGCACGCAAAACTTCGCGCACGCCTTTGCCCGCCGCCCCTGACATGACCAGCACCGGGTGGCCCACGGCCTCCTCCAGAGACGCGCGCTGCATCTCTGTCAATTCCTCATCCAGCGCATCCGCCTTATTCAACACCGTCACGCGGGGTTTGTCGGCCAAAGCGCCCCCATAGGCTTCGAGTTCGGTGATCACGGTCTGCCAATCCTGGCCCGGCTCATTGACGGTGCCATCCACGAGGTGCAGCAACACGGCGCAGCGCTCTACATGACCAAGGAAGCGATCCCCGATGCCACGCCCCTCATGGGCCCCTTCGATCAAGCCGGGGATATCGGCGACAACGAATTCAGCCCCATCTACGGACACCACCCCAAGATTAGGGTGCAAAGTGGTGAAGGGGTAATCTGCAATCTTGGGCCGGGCGTTGGACGTGGCCGCCAAGAAGGTGGATTTGCCCGCATTCGGCAATCCAAGCAGGCCGACATCCGCAATCAGCTTGAGGCGCAGCCACAATGTGCGCTCTACCCCCGGTTGGCCGGGGTTTGCACTGCGCGGCGCTTGGTTTGTCGATGTCTTGAAGTGCAGATTGCCGAAACCGCCATTGCCCCCGCGTGCGAGCACGACGCGATCCCCGACCTCAGCAAGATCGGCGATCAGAGTTTCCTCATCCTCATCCAGAATTTCAGTGCCCACCGGCACGCGCAGTACGATATCATCACCGGACCGGCCTGTCCGCTGCTGGCCCATGCCTGGCTGGCCACTGCGCGCGAAAAAATGCTGCTGATAGCGAAAATCAATCAGCGTGTTCAGACCTTCCACAGCCTCTGCAACGACGTTGCCGCCCTTGCCCCCATCCCCGCCATCCGGGCCACCATATTCGATATATTTCTCACGGCGGAATGAAACGCAGCCAGAGCCGCCGCCGCCGGAGCGGATATATACCTTGGCAAGATCGAGAAACTTCATGGTAAAGCCTTATATTTCAAGCGCGAGCAATAGGCGCTTCGCACCATTTGGGCAAGCGTTCGGTCTACAATCGGCTGCACGCAGTGCTTGTTTTAGGGGCGGCACGTCCGCCGCGGCCCCTCAAGCGCAGTTCAAAAGGTAAGTCCAGGTGGCCACCTTGGCATTGCGCGCCACACTGAATGCCTCGGCATCGCCCAGATACTCAAACCCGACATTCGTCAGAACGCGCGCCGAGACGTCATTGCCCTGAAACACTTCTGCAAAGACGGTTTTTGCCCCAAGCGGATTACTCTTCAGCAGGGTCGCAACCGCTTCGGACGCAAGGCCCGTGTTCCAAAGCGCCGGAGCAACCCAATAGCCGATCTCGACCTGGCTTGCTGGCCCGTCTTCCATCGTGGTCAGGGAAATACAGCCCACCACTTCGCCCAGCTGCGCGCGTGTGCCATCCATGATCCACACATGTTCACGCCGATCTGCCGCCATGGACCGCCGGATGAAGGCCTCGGTTGCACCGGGTGGCAAGGGGTGTGGGATGGATCGCGTCGTGTCTGCCACCCGTTTGTCGCCTGCATACATCTCCAGCAAGCCTTTGTCCGACATCCGGATCGGGCGCAGCTCAATCCGAGCCGCGGCAAGGGTTGGCAAAGAAAGCTCCAAGGTTTCGGTCGTCATATCAGACCCTTCCATTCCACAGCGCATAGGCAACGCTGGCGACAGTCAAAAGTGCGAGGCTGCGCATCAAGATGCGCTCAGCACCCGTGCCCGCCACGGCCCGGGCAATGCGTTCCCCAGCGGCCGTCCAGATCGGGTGCAAAACGATCTGAACAGATAGCAGACAGATGGCGATGGTTGCCGTTGCCTGCAAGATCGGTGTGCCCGGCGCAGTGAACTGCGTGAAACCGGCTGCAATCATTGCCCAAGCCTTTGGATTGAGCGGATGCACCGGCAGACCGGACCAGAAACTCGGCGGCGGCCCCTCTGCCGTACCGGGCTTTAACGACATCCCGGCGATGCGCCAGGCGAGCCACAAAATATAGGCGGCCGCGATCCACTTGAGCGCCGTAAACAGCATCGGCGCAGACGCAGCCAAAGTCAGCAGCCCAAATCCCATGGGCCAGATCACCAATTGCTTGCCAAGAGCCACGCCCGCCACGAAAGGCAAGGCAGGCCGCAGACCGTAGCGCGCACCGGTCGCCAACAAAGTCATGTTGGCAGGGCCTGGTGTGCCCACTTGGCTGGCAGCGAAAACCAAGAACCCAGCGACTTCGACAGCCATATCCGGCTCCAGCTAAACGATTGGTTAAGAAGCACGAAGGGGACCGGTTTGCACCGATCCCCTTCGAAAAGAACATATCCTGGTGCGGATTACTCTGCAGCCTCCGCTGCGGGCAGCACGGAGATGAAGGTTCGACCCTTCAGACCTTTGTGAAACGTCACGTGGCCGGACTCTGTTGCAAAGATCGTGTGATCCTTGCCCAGACCAACGCCCGCGCCCGGCCACCACTTGGTGCCGCGCTGGCGCACGATGATGTTGCCCGGGATGACGGCTTCGCCACCAAATTTCTTTACACCGAGGCGGCGGCCCGCGGAGTCGCGGCCGTTACGGGAGGAACCGCCTGCTTTTTTATGTGCCATATCGCGTGTCTCCTATGCGCGCAGGGCTCAGCCCTTCGCCAGTTCCTTGGCTTGCTCGACCCAGCCTTCGCGCTGGATGCGGCCTTTGAACGAAAGTTGCTCGTCCATAGCAGCGATGTCTTCTTCGGTCCAGTTCGCAATCTGGGCGAAGGTGGTCACGCCAGCGGCCAGCAGCTTCTTCTCAAGCGCCGGACCAACGCCGGACAGCTTCTTGAGGTCATCGCCGTCCGCCTTCGCGGCCTTCGATGCTTTCGGTGCTTTTGCGGCCGGAGCAGCGGCGGCTGCCTTGGCGGGCGCTGCGGATGCGCCGCTTTCCACGATCTCGGTCACGCGCAGCAGCGTCAGTTGCTGGCGGTGGCCCTTGGTGCGCTTGGAAGAGTGCTTCCGGCGGCGCTTGACGAAGTGGATGACCTTCTCGCCCTTGATCTGGTCAATGACTTCCGCCTTCACAGCGGCGCCATCAACGAAAGGCGTGCCGACGGTGCTGCCGACCATCAGGATTTCGTCGAATTGTACGGTTTCGCCGGCGGTGGCGGCCAGCTTTTCTACGCGCAGAACATCGCCAGACGCGACTTTGTACTGCTTGCCACCGGTCTTGAGGACCGCGAACATATCGTCTTCCTTTTCTTTACCGCGTCCTGTGGCCCCGCCGCTTGGCGATGTTTCGGGAAAGCCCCGCCATCAAACTGCGCATCCATGAAGGATGTAGGTTCTGTAAGTGAGCAATTCGCTCGAGGGCGCGACATGCACGATTGCGCAGCATCTGTCAACCCGGACAACGCAAAGCCTGCAGCCCGGCTGCCTTAGGGTGCAAAAAAATGGGTTGCACCCCACTCAGAGCGGCAGTATCGAGCGCACCGTAGACCCTTCGCGGAGAGGTGCCGGAGTGGTCGAACGGGGCGGTCTCGAAAACCGTTGTCCCTTCACGGGGACCCAGGGTTCGAATCCCTGTCTCTCCGCCACTATACTTGTTTAGCATTGGTGCTATTTCAGCCTCAGCCAACCCCCCTGAAGGCAGCTTGCAGCCAACCTGCATTGCTCAAGCCGAGTTCTTTTGACCAGACCAACTATGCTATCTACATGGGATTATCCCGATTTTGCCATGTATTTGACTTAAAAGCTTGGCTTTCTCAGCGCATATTTGGTGTGGTGGGCAATGCAAATACGTTACGAAAGACCAGTTCCGGAATTGACTTTTGAAGTCACAGCTCCGTTGCGTCTGAGCCTTGGTCCAGGCCTTGACACGGTTATTGACAAGTGGAGCCTTGACGGCATTCGTCCACCTGAGCACTTGACCGGAGACAGCGGAAGCGCCCAGCTTGCGATTCCGTTCCACGGTTTCGAAATCTCTTTTCCCATCCAGCTCAAACGGGACCATAAGACCGGGATCATGCGTTTCGTTGATCTTGGCTATCGCGAAGAACGTGTGCTTCGCCACTTCTATCGCGAACTTGTCACGGGCCGCTCCGTTTCCACAGAGGCCATGATACTAGCTATGGACGCTCCAGTAGAAAAGGTCCCGATGGTCGAAACATCCAAGGAAGAGGCTGCAGGACGCGCAGCGACGACGCCTCGCGCCATAAGAGTTGGCATGATGGTGGCGCTATATGTGGGCTTGGTTGGATTTCTTTATGAGCCGCTTTTTGCGCCGATCTGGGAGGAGACCCTGATGAAATTGTCAGACGAGCCCGTAACATTATGGATCGAAAACAAGGCGAACTCGTATAACATGGAAGACTCTGCGACCCAAACACAGTTTCCCGGGCCGTACAGCTCAGTGTCGCACTGAGAAAAACAATGAAATCGATTTTATCAGCAACTCCTCTGCCCGATGCCTTAGAGCATGACATAGCCGACAAACTAGCCTTGATGGCAACACCTCGGCCGAAGGGGTTGCAGAAATGGTCGGGCGTCCAGCTTTCCTTGCTAATTGGGTTGCTTTGTATTCTGGTGTCAGGTCTGTCCCTTCTGCCGAACCACCTTTTTGATCCAGAACTGGTCCAGTTCACTTATATTGTCGGAGCAATCGGCTTGTGGCGATACGGATGGTGGGCCAACCATGCTCGAAGGTCAGAACTTTTCATGCGTTACCGCTGGCCAAAACTAAAGACCGAACGTGACAAGGTTTGGGGTTCAGGTTGGCGGCCGTCACACCTTCACATCCAGATGACGACCTTCAAGGAAAATGAGGCGATAACACGCCATGTAATGCGTGCTCTTTGCGACCAAATCCGCGAAACATCCGTGCCTACGACAGTCTGGGTTGGCACTGGATCGAGCTCGGACGAGCATGTGATCGAGACCTTCGTCAAAGAAGAGGCGGCTGATCTTGATGCGGAGATCGTGTTTATCCGCCAGAACCAGCCGGGCAAAAGGATGGCGATCGGGCTGATCATGCGCGCCATTTGTCGCACGGCGCCAGAGCCCGATGAACTGATTATATTCATGGACGGGGACACGGTTTTGGGAAATGGAACGATTTCCAGGTCACTGGCCATGTTTGGTGCTGACCCGGAGCTTGAGGCGGCAACAACCGATGAAGAGGTCATCGTTTATGGTCCGGCTTGGATGCGGCGCTGGCTGGACCTGCGTTTTTCTCAGCGGCGATTGGCAATGCAAAGCCACACGATGTCCGACAAGGTTCTGACACTAACCGGGCGCATGAGTATCTTCCGCGCGCGGCTTGTGTGCAACGAACGCTTTATTCGTACGATTGAGGCTGATTATCTGGATCACTGGCTTTGGGGGCGCTTCCGATTTCTGTCAGGTGACGACAAATCTACTTGGTATTACATGCTGACGCACGGCGCGAAGATGGCGTATATCCCCGACGCAACTGTCGCGACTGTCGAGATTGTAGACGACAACGGTGTCGACCGAATGGTTCAGAACCTTCGCCGCTGGTCGGGTAATATGCTGCGCAATGGCTCACGCGCGTTGGCCTTAGGACCCCGGCAGGTAGGCCCCTTTATTTGGTGGTGCATACTTGATCAGCGGCTAGCGATATGGACGATGCTAATAAGCCCTGTGCTGGCACTGATGGCGCTATATGTTCAGCCATCCTACCTTATCGGCGTGGCGCTTTGGATCATGCTGTCACGACTTACACTTTCGCTATATCTATTCCGATATGCGCGGTCAGC
>JAKVBK010000040.1 GCA_022447275.1 Oceanicola sp.
GATATTGATCCACACCGACAATTTCGAAAACGCAACGAGCGCTCTTCATCTGAATGAAAAGATCAACAACGACACGCATGTAAAATCAGGAGAGATACAGATGCTATATGAAAAAATGATGCGCGCGCAGGATGAGAAAGACATCAACTCATTACTTGAGCTTCTTCATGACGATTTTCGAATGGTGAGCCATCAACTGGGCACAGAAAGGGACAAAGCCGCCTTTTCAGAAATGGCTGCTCAAATGATGGCAAGCACTGCTTTATCGTTTGAAAGACAACGTTGTCTGTATGAGAATGACGATATTCTTGTAGAACATAGTTTCATGACGCTCCCTGACGGATCAAAAGAGGCGGTCATGGCTGTTTGGACAAAACTGGAAGGAAAGTTGCTCCAAGTTGAAACCGGGGCCACGCCGATTACCGACTGACATTTTATGCCGGTTGCCCCCAAAATTTGGGTTTCTGCGGATTTTCTTTCCCCAAACACACCGGCGTGGCCCATGTACTGCTAGCCACGATTCACAATGGATTGGCAGTACCGAAAGCATTTGGCACAGTAGCCGGGCACAGGCAGTTGCACGGGGAGCGCGCTATGGACAACCAAGTTGATTTGGGCTGCACACCACAGGTCACAGGTTTTTTCGATCCGCATTCCAACACAATCAGCTACGTGGTTCAGGATCCAGCAAGTACGGCCTGCGCCATCATTGACCCTGTGATGGAATTCGATCAGGCAGCCGGTCGCCTGACCTATGAGAGCGCAGATCAGATCGCCGCTTTTGTTGACGCAAACGGGTTGCGCGTGGCTTGGATCATCGAAACCCATGTGCATGCGGATCATCTGTCCGGAGCCCCCTATCTTCAGGATCGCCTCGGTGGAAAGATCGGCATCGGCGAACATGTTCAAACGGTTCAGGACACGTTCGGAAAGATTTTCAACGAAGGCACCGAATTTCAGCGCGATGGCAGCCAGTTTGATGCGCTGTTCAAGGACGGAGACGCCTACACGGTCGGCGGCATGGCCTGTTTTGCCATGCATACGCCCGGGCACACACCGGCCTGTATGGTGCATGTCATGGGCGATGCTGCCTTCGCAGGCGATACGCTTTTCATGCCCGATGGGGGCTCAGCGCGCGCTGATTTCCCCGGTGGGGATGCAGGCCAGCTCTATGACTCGATCCAGCGGGTGCTCAGCCTACCGCCGCAGACGCGGCTGTTCATGTGCCATGACTATGGGCCGGGCGGGCGCGCCATCGCTTGGGAAACGACTGTGGCCGAGCAAGCCGCGCGCAACATCCACGTGGGCAATGGCAAAACGCGCGATGAGTTCATCGCATTTCGGACCCGCCGGGATGCAGAGCTCAAGATGCCCCAACTGATTATCCCTTCATTGCAGGTGAACATTCGGGCGGGGGAAGTCCCCACGGACGCTGAGGGCAATATGACGCTCAAGGTGCCGGTCAACAAACTCTGAGCTGCCCCCCCGTGCAACGGCCCGAACCGCGTGCTCTCAGGCCAGACGGGCTTGCCCGCTGTTCGTCGCCACGTTCAGGCGGCATAGACCAAGCGAAAGCCCGTATGCCCGGTTGAGCTGTCTGGTGAATTGCCCGTGCGCGCAGCAATTCGGTACCGAAAGCAATAAGATGCGTGGCACAGAAAAGAGCCGCCCTTGGTCAGCTTATAGCTTTCCCGGCCCTGATGCGCCGCCTTCACAGACCGCTTCAACGAGCGCACTCGGAAGGGTTGCGATGTCCATTCCCAGACATTGCCCACCATGTTGTAGAGCCCGTACCCGTTGGGCGCATAAGAGCAGGCAGGCGCTGTGCCTTTATACCCATCTGCGCCCGTATTCCTTTCGGGGAACCGCCCCTGCCAGATATTGCAGGGGAACTGGTCCGTCTCATTGGGGGCCTCAAGACCCCAGGGATAGGGCACATCCCCCAAGCCACCGCGGGCGGCATGCTCCCACTCGGCCTCGGTGGGCAGCCGTCCTCCGGCCCATTTGGCAAAGGCCAGAGCATCGTGCCAGGTCACATGGGTGACGGGATGATCCGGATGGGGCGCGTCCACGCCGTAAGGGCCCTCCGGGCAGCGCCAGCTTGCCCCGGGCACCATATGCCACCACGGCGCTTCAGGCAGTGTGGGGGTGGGAGGCTGCGCAGCGGGCAGGTGGGCATAAAACACGAAACTTTCGCCAAACCGCTCGGCCTCGGTCAGATAGCCCGTGTCTTCTGCAAAGGCGGCAAAGCGGGCATTGGTCACCGCGCAACTGTCCATTCGGAACGGCTTGATCCCCTTGCGACGCAAGGGCGCTTCCCCGTCTGCGGGCAAAACCGGCGCATCGGTTCCCAGCAAGCCGCGGCCGCCAGGTATGGAGGCAATCTCCACGACCTGTTGCTGCCAGAGGCCCGCACCCGCCACAATCGGCACGGGAGCCGCAGTTTTCAGGGCCTTGCCCGGAGCCGTTTGAGAAGCGGCGCGGATAGGGCCGCAGCACGCTTTGGGAGAGTCGTCAGAGGTCATGGCTTTGTTATACAGCGCCAGATCATGCGCGCAGCCGCAAACCGTTTGGATCGAAGGGCGGCGCGTCCAGAACCACAGCCCGGTGCGGCACCCCAAGGATCATGACGTCAACCTGATCGCCGGGCCCAGCATCGCGCAGATAGCCCAATGCCAACGATTTGCCGACAGTGTAGCCATAAGCACCGGAAGTGACCCGCCCCACGGGCGTCCCATCGGGCAGAAAGATCGGCTCCCCCCCGCTGGCATCTGCATTCATCGGTGTCTCACACAGCTCAAGGATCGAAAGCCGTTCCCGCGGCGGGGTGTTGCGCAGTGCGAGATAGGCGGATTTGTTGAGAAAATCCTTTTCCAGCTTAATCAGACCGTCCAATCCGGATTCTTGAGGCCACCATTCGGGCGAGTATTCCCGCGACCAAGAGCCATACCCCTTTTCAATCCGCAGCGACATCAAGGCCCGGCTTCCAACAGGGCCCGCGCCGAGAGGGGCACCCGCCGTCAGAAGGGCCTCATAGAGCGCGGCTTGATCCGCACTGTCGCAATAGAGTTCCCAACCCAGATCGCCGGTAAAGCTCACACGCAGGGCCACCGCTTCCATGCCCGCCAGGACGATGCGCCGGGCGCGCATGAACGGGAAGTCGGCTGTCTCAAACGAAGCGTTGCTCAATTTCCCAAGCAGCGCCCGCGACTGGGGGCCTGCCACATTGAAGCCGCACAGATCCTTGGTTTTCGAAACAAAGGAGACGGAAGAGGGCCGCGGCACCGCGTCAAAGAAGCGTTTGTGATAGTGCTCGGCCACGCCGGATCCGACGATCAGGAAGGCCTCCTCGTCCAACTTCGTGACAGTGAAATCGCCGGCGACGCCCCCGCGCACGCCGATCAAAGGGGTCAGGCAGGCGCGCCCGATCGCGCGCGGCATCCTGTTGGCAAAAATGCTGTCCAGCCACTGGGCTGCCCCAGCCCCTGACACACTGTATTTGGCGAAGTTAGAGATATCGATGATGCCCGCGGTGGCGCGCAGCATTCTGCATTCGGCCCCCACCACATCCCCCCAAGGCTGGCGCGTAAAGCCCGCAGTTTCAGGCACATCATGGGAAAAGTAGAGAGGATGTTCCCACCCCGCATTCAGCCCGAAGATTGCGCCAAGCGCCTTCTGTTTGTCATAGGCGGGCCGCTTTCGCGCAGGCCGACCCGCCGCGCGTTCCTCGTTGGGGAAATGAATGGCAAACCGGTGGGCATATTGATCCCCCACCCGGGCCTTGGTGAAGGCCGCATCGGCCCAATCCCCAAACCGGGCCACATCCCAGGCAAACATGTCATAGGCGCTTTCACCCTCGGCGATCCATTGGGCGGCCATCAGCCCCATGCCACCGGATTGCGAAAAGCCGGGGATGATGCCGTTGCAGCAGAAGTAGTTGCAGAGCTCCGGATGCGGCCCAAAGAGCACATTGCTGTCAGGGGACCAGATCATCGGCCCATTGATGACGCGCTTAATACCCGCCCGGCCAACCACCGGCACCCGCGCAATCGCCCGCAGCATATTGTCTTCGATCCGCTCCAGATCGTCGGGGAAAAGATCATGGGCGAAATCCAGCGGCGTGCCGTTTTCAGCCCAGAACTTCAGATCGCGCTCATAGGCGCCGATCAGCAGGCCCTGCCCTTCTTGGCGCAGGTAATATTCCCCATCGCGGTCTGCAACAGAGGGCAAACGGCGATCCATCGCCGCGATTTCGGGGATGGTTTCTGTAACGAAATACTGGTGCTCGGTGGGCTGTAGGGGCAGTTCAATGCCCGCCAGACGCGCCACCTCCCGCCCCCAAAGCCCGGCTGCGTTGATCACCCAGGTGGTGTGGATATCACCCTTTGGCGTGCGAACAATCCAGCTGCCATCGGGCTGTGGCTCTGTGCCCGTCACCGGCGTAAACCTGTAGATCTCAGCGCCGCGCTGACGGGCGCCAGCCGCATAAGCATGGGTGACACCAGAGGGATCCACATTGCCGCCAGACTCTTCGAACATGATGCAGCGGACACCGTCAAAATTCACCAGCGGATGCAGGCGTTCGGCAGCATCGCGGGTGACCTCATGGAAATGCAGCCCGTAATATTTTGCCTTGGCCGCCTGCAAGCGCAGTTGATGCTCACGCGCCTCGGTCTGCGCCAGATAGAGCGAGCCGGGCTGGAACACGCCGCAGCTCTGCCCGGTCTCTTCCTCCAGCGCCTTGTAGAGATCCATCGTGTAGTTCTGGATCCGGGTGATGTTGGTGTTGTCATGCAAGCCGTGGATGTTGGCTGCGGCATGCCAGGTTGAGCCGGAGGTCAACTCGTCCCGCTCGAGCAAGACAACATCGCGCCAACCAAGCTTGGTCAGGTGATAGAGGATCGAGCATCCGATCACGCCCCCGCCGATCACAACGGCCTGCGCATGGGTTTTCATGCATCACTCTCCCAACTGCTTGGGGCCCTTTGGCCTGACCACCTGAGGGCCGGGCATCGCCACCCTGCCCCGATGCGCCCACCACGCCATCGGAGCGCCCGCATGGCGCGCGCGAATTCGACATTTTCCGGGCAGTCTCCGCCAATCAGCGCTGCAGGCGCGCCGTCAGGCCAGATCAAGCTGCAGATCATCGCGCCCCTGCTCCGCCAGACGTCTGTTCAGCCCGGCGGCCTGTGGCAGCCCCGCAGAGAGGGCAAACACATAGGCTTGGGTCAGAAAGAAACAGGCCGCATCCTCCTCGTCGTCCTCTTCGGCCAAATCCGCCGCGCGGGCGTATAGCTCTGCAAGGGCCGTTTCATCTTGCGCGCCGTGGGCCGCCAGCAGGGCCATATGGAGTTCTGATCTGCCCATCTAGGCCGGCGCACCCGGCTGCAGGCAGGAGGCAACCCAGTGATGGAATGTGTGCGTCGGACCATCCATCGCAGGAGAGAACTTGCCGCCATCGAAAAAGAGCCCGTTCCGGCCTTTCTGCATGCCCTCAACCACGAAGATGTCCTCCTCAAAGATCAGCTTCCACTGTTCAGCGTTTCGGGCCAGTAAATCCGGCGCCAGCGCCTCGGGCGGGCGGGCATAGTAGATTTCCACATGCTCGATTGTCCGATCCAGCGCGACAGGCTCCAGCAGGATGGCGAAGGTGTGATCGCGGTGCACCCCGAGCAACACATTGGGATAGACGGCAACATATTCCGCGCCGGTATCCCACATCCCATCAAGCCCTTCAAAATCGGGAAACCGGGTGCCGTCCTCTGTTTCGATCTGCCGATACACCAAGCTGCCCTGACCGGAATATTCCCCGCGCCGCTCAATATTGTAGTGATCTTCTAGACGGGAGTAGCTGTTCAGCCCTGGATGCACCCAGGGCAGGTGATAGCTTTCGCAGTAGTTCTCGACAGCAAGTTTCCAGTTCGTCTGCACTTCCAGCTTGAAGGAGGAGGCGCCACCGGCCGCGTAGACAGGTTGGTTGAAATTGCGCCAACGGGTCAGCAGATCTGCATGGACCTCCTCAAACGGCGGGGCCTGTCCATCGATATTGACAAAGACCACATCCTGCCAGATCGCGGATGCAATCCGGATCAAGCCCAGTGCAGCGCGGTCTATATTGTCATCGCGGCTCTTGCCCGGCCCGCCCACATGAGGCGTTGTGCGCAAGTTTCCCTGCAGCGTGTAACACCAGCTGTGATAGGGGCAGCGGATCGCGCCACGGATATTGCGGGGGCTGTCCACAAGGATCATGCCCCTGTGTCGACAGGTGTTTTGGTACACATGAACGGTGCCCGTCTCATCCCGCACAAGCAGGAGCGGCACACCCAGAAAATCAACAGGTTTGGCATCGCCGGGCTCAGGCACATCCTTGCCAAACCCAATGCCGGCCCAATTGGCAAAGAGAACCTTGCGGCGCTCTTCTTCAAACATCGCCGGATCGACATAGTGGGCATTTGGCAGCCCACGGGCGGTCTCCACATCTGCAAGCACGGCATCAAGGGGGCTGGCATGGGGCATAGCTGGTCTCCAAGGCAAGAGTGGCTGATCTTCGCTAGCGCGTCAGCCCTGCGACGGACAAGCGATGAAAAATTCACCTACGGATGAATTATTTTCATGTATCGACCTGCAACTGCGCCGCATCGATGACCCAGTCAGCGAGGGCCGCAAGCCCCGGACGCGATGCGCCATCCTGCCTGCGCGACAGGTAGAATTGCGTGGGCGCAGGCAGGGAAAAGCCTTCGATCGGCACCAGTGCGCCGCTGTGCACGTAGGGCGCCACAAGGCGGCGCCACCCCAAAACCATACCTGCCCCATCCTGCGCAGCCTGCAGCGCGACCATGTAATTGTTCACCGTCACCCCCCTGCGGAGCGGGCCACCGTGGCCCATCTCGGCAAACCAGTGCTTCCACGATGTCCAACGTTTGTCGGGCGCATCCAGATGGATCAGGGGCATGGCCAGCAAATCTTTCAGCGTGTGGGCCTTATGATCTTGCAACAACCCGGGGGCACAAACGGGCACCAGCGTGTCACGAAACAGCGGCGTATCATCGTATCGTTCATGGCTATAAGGGCCGTAGCTGATTACAAGCTCTGGCGTAACCGGCCCAAAATCCAACAAATCGGAGACAACTTGGTTGATCCGCGCATCAGGATGGTGCCGTCCAAACCGGGATATCACCGGTGTCAGCCACAGGGCAGACATGGCGGTGGTTGCCCCCACGGTCAGGGCATTGCCCCGCCCGTGTGACCGCACAGCATCGAGCGTGGTGGCCATGTCAAGAAAGGCTGCCCTTGTGGTGCGGAACAACTGTTTGCCCGCCTCCGTAAGATCCACACCCCGGTGCACGCGAAGAAACAGGTCCACGCCCAGATCTTCCTCAAGCGCCTTGATCTGATGACTGACGGCGCCCGGCGTGACGTTCAATTCCTCCGCGGCTTTGCGAAAGCTCCTGTGGCGCGCTGCCGCCTCGAAGGCAGACAGGGCCGTGAGTGGGGGCAGGTTGTAAAATCGGCGCGCCATAGGGCCACTAGAGTGACCCTAGCTCATCAATGCAAGAGGGTTGGTGCCGCAGGCGCCATGCCCGTAAAGCGCGCTCAGGCTGCGCTGCCATGGGCCATTTTAAAAGGCCCCTGCACAATGCCCTGATCGAAAAGCCGCGCGATTTCAGTGTCGTCACAGCCCGTCACTTCGCTGAGGATTTCCTCGGTATTGGCACCGAGCACAGGGGCAGCCTTCGGTGCTGCGCGCTCCGTCGCGCTGAACTGCGCCGCATGACCCGGCACGGGAAAGCGGCCGAGCCCGGGCTGGTTCAGCAGCGTGAACATGGGATTGTCAGGGCTCAGATCCGGATCCTGTGCAACCGCTTCCTTCACGCTTCTGAATTCGGACCATGTCAGCCCGGCAGCATCGAAATCGGCGCGGAAACTGTCCACCGTGCGCTGCGCAAACCAAGGCGCGAGCAGCGCCGAGATTTCGTGCCGCATCTCCCAGCGCACACCTTCATCGCGCAGATTGCGGCCCGTGCGCCGGCCCAATGCTTCAATGGCTTCCTTGGTGCCCGTAATCTTGAGCAGGCCGCCCCATTGCCGCCCTGTCAGCCCGATGACCATCACCCGGCGTCCATCCGCACAAAGGAAATCCTGTCCGTAAGCGCCGTAAAGGCTGTTTCCGGCCTTGCCACGCTCCTCGGTGTTGAGCACAGCATCCCCAATCATCCCCAGATGCCCAAGGGTTGCCGCAGCGACATCCTTCAGGGCCAACTCAACGTCCTGGCCCTCTCCGGTACGCAAACGGTGCCGTTCCGCGGCCAGCAGAGAGGACACGCACAGGTGCCCCGCCATAAGATCCCAGGCGGGCAGCGCATTGGCCACGGGCGCATCATGATCTTCGGGGCCCGTGATGTCCGGGATGCCCAGCGCCGGGTTGACCGTGTAATCAACCTGCGGACGGCCGTGCCGATCACCCAGCAGAGACACCATCACCAGATCAGGCCGGTGTTGGCTGAGGGTTTCATGATCCATCCAGCCGCGCACCCGCAGATTGGTCAGGAACAGGCCGGCATCCGGGCCGGGCGCTGTGATCGTGCGGGTGATGATCTCGCGCCCTTCGGGCGTTTTCATATCGACGGCAAGCGAGCGCTTTCCCTTGTTGAGACCAGCCCAAAACAGGCTGTTGCCACTAGGTGCAAGCGGCCACCGTCCGGAGTCCAAGCCCCCCTCGATCCGGTCAAACCGGATCACGTCCGCGCCCATCTGGGCCAATGTCATGCCAGCCAGTGGCACGGCCACGAAGGCCGATCCCTCAACAACGCGCATTCCAGACAGGATACCGGTCATATCAAAGGCCCTCCCAGGATGCGGTGGCCTTGACGCCGATATGGCCTTCGCCTGCCGCGGTGCACAGATCGACCGTCCCCTCCTCACCGGCTGTGGCCCTCAGAGACATTGCACCTTGGTGGAACATCGGATGGATACCGCGGAATTTGAATTTGCTCGGCGCACGTCCTTTCAACTCGGTGGCTTCCTGCGCCAAAAGCTGGGCTTGCAGCGGGCCATGCACGACCAGTCCGGGATATGCCTCCACCTTCTGGGCGTAGGGCAGGTCATAGTGGATGCGATGGGCATTGAAGGTGATTGCAGAGTAGCGGAACAAAAGTGCCGGGTTCACATCCACAGCCCGATCCACCAGCAGATCCGCAGATGGTGCCATTTGCTTTGGCGGCGGAGTGAAACTGCGCGGGATCGGCAGGTAGACGATCTCCTGACGTTCCCGAACGGCCAGTCCGGCATCCCCGTGATACTCGTGGTTGACGCTGACGAAGGCCATGCCGCCCGAGCGCCCCTGCTTTTCCACCACATTCGCAATGACCGAGCGGCGCTCGATCGTTTCACCGACGCGCAGAGGAGCATAGAAATGCAGATCACCGCTGGCCCACATGCGCCGCTCATAGGGAATGGGGGGCAGGAAGCCACCCTTCGCGGGATGGCCATCCTCGGCGAGGTCTTGCATGGCGACCATCGGGGCAAATGCGTACCAGTGCCACAGCAAGGGCAGCGCATTGCCAAGGCGCGGGCACGGCATATCGGGGCGGCCCACGGTGGCATGGATCATCGCAGCCGCTTGTGAGGACACGGACCCATGCGCCATTGTGCTGCGTCCGATCCAATGGGTCAGGTCGGGGATCAGGTCCTGCGTAACATGGGTGTTCATGGCGATGCTCCAGCTTTCGGAGGAATGCGTGTCAGGCACGCGCCCCTCGGGGTGTGGTTATTCAGCCGCGATGGGCGTTTTGGTCTGTTCAGTTTGGCTTTCGGCGAAATAGGCTTGGGCGGCGGCAACACCCGCACCAAACCGGATATCTGCCCCGGCGCGTGCGAGGCTCATTTCCGCCACGGACAGTGCCGTCAGGCACATCGCTTCATTGAGGTCCCCCAGATGGCCGATGCGGAACACATCGCCTGCAAGCTGGGCCAAGCCGCTGCCAAAGGAGGTGTTGTAATCTGCATAAGCAGTCGCGATCACGTCGCGCGCATCCACGCGCTCCGGCACTCTGATGGCGGTGACAGTGTCCGAATACAGGCACGGCTCAGCCGCAACGATTTCCATCCCCATAGCCGTCACGCCACGGCGCACGGCCGAGGCCAGACGGTGATGACGCGCGATGACATTGTCGAGGCCTTCGCAGAACATCCGGTCAAGCGCGGCGCGCATCCCATGGAACAATTGGGTTGGCGGTGTGTACGGGAAATAGCCGCCCGCATTCATCGCCACCATGTCAGAAAATTCGAAATAGGCGCGGCGCATGGTGCTGTGTTTCGCCGCCTCCAGCGCCTTTGCGCTGACCCCCAAGATGCCAAGCCCTGCCGGAAGCATCAGCCCTTTCTGGCTGCCGGTGACGGCCAGATCGACGCCCCAGTCCTCCATGCGGAACTCAAGAGAGCCGATGGACGAGACGCCATCCACAAGCAATAGCGCATCGTGATCAGCGCCATCGAGGGCCGCCCGGATAGCGGCGACATCCGATGTCACGCCCGTTGCTGTCTCATTATGCGTGACGAAAACGGCTTTGATGGCACCGTCGGTATCGTCTGCCAGCGCTTCGGCATATTGGGCAACAGGCACGCCCTGCCCCCACGGGACATCAATGACGTGCACATCAAGCCCCAGCCGAATGGCCATCTCCACCCACAGGGTTGAGAACTGGCCAAAACGCGACATCAGCACTTTGTCGCCCGGGCTCAGCGTGTTGGTGATCGCAGCCTCCCAAGCGCCGGTGCCGGAGCCGGGAAAGAAAAAGACCGACCCTGTTTCCGTGCGCAGAACACGCTTCATATCGGTGAACAGGCTCAAGGTGAGATCGCCAAAATCAGGGGCCCGCATATCTTGCATGGGAACGTTCATCGCGCGGCGCACATCCTCAGGCACATTGGTGGGACCGGGGATGAAAAGATGGCTTTGACCTGTCTTCATGGGATATTCCTGCGCTTCGGTTACCATGGGATATGGGCGGGCAGCGCTTTCGGCCAAGGTATTTCAGGTTCTGTTGTGAATGCGAGATTTCACAGAGCTAAAAACTTGTGAACTTGTGAAATCGCGCTACTTCCGGAACATGAAGACATTTATCGGACCCAAGCTACGTAAGCTGCGCCGGGAGGCCGGGGAAACCCAGGCCCAAATGGCCAAGTCCCTCGGGATTTCCACCTCCTATGTGAACATGCTGGAAAAGAACGAACGCAGCGTTTCCGTGCCGGTTCTCCTGCGCATGATGGAGGCCTATGGCGTTGACTGGCGCGAGATCGCCGACGAGGACGGATCCGCCCAGTTGGCAGACCTGCGCGCCGCCCTGCAGGACCCCCTTTTTGACGGGGCCCGCCCGGATGTGGCTGAGCTGCGCGCGCTGCTCTCCCACAGCCCCGATATGGCCGCCTGCTTCCAGAAATTGCACCAAGCTTACATGGCCACAACAGACCAATTGCTGGGCCTTGCCAACGCCTCAGAGAGTGACCTTGGGATCCTGCAGAGTTCGCCCGAAACCACCGTGCACAATTTTTTCCGGGAGCATCGCAATTACTTTCCCGAACTCGAGGCCGCCGCGGAGGCCTTTTGGGAAGCCGTGCCCTATGGCAGCGATGATCTTTACAGCACGCTCAAGCAGCGACTGCTCGATGACCTTGGATTGCATACCCGCATCATCAGCGTCGCCGAAATGCCCCACAGTCTGCGCGAACATGATGAGGAACGCCGCGAAATCCTGCTGTCAGAGGGGTTGGACTATCCCAACCGCGTATTCCAATTGGTCCATGTGTTTGGCCTCCTGACACACCGAGAGCTGCTCGACACGGTGCTGTCCACCTCCGGGCTGCAAGATGCCCAAGGCCGCGCGCGTTGCCGCGTAGAACTGGCAAACTACTACGCAGCGGCCGTCTTGATGCCCTATGATCTGTTCCTGCGCGCCACCCTGGACAGCAAGTATGATTTTGATCACCTCGCCACCCGGTTCGGGGTCAGCTTTGAACAGGCGTGTCACCGGGCCACCACTTTGCAGCGGCAAGGGGCCAAAGGCGTGCCGTTCTTCTTTTTGCGGATCGACAAGGCCGGCAACGTGACAAAGCGCTTCAATTCCACGGATTTCCATTTAGCCGAATATGGCGGCGCCTGCCCGCGGCTGGATGTGCACACCTCCTTCCGCACCCCCGGCCTCATTGCCCCGCAATTCGTGGAAATGCCGGATGGCAGCCAGTTTTTCGTGTTTTCCCGCACGGTGGATCGGCCCAAATTCACCCGCCATGACACAGACAAGCGCTTGGCCGTGGCAATGGGCTGTAGCATCGAATTTCTGGGCAGCATCGGCTACGGCGAGGATTTCAGCCCAACGCCGGCCCGCATGACGGAAGTGGGCATCAACTGCAGGATTTGTCCGCGCAACAATTGCGATCAGCGCGCCCACCACGCTGTTCTGAGCGGCAGCCCCGTTGACGAGCGCAAGCGGGGGCCCACGCGCTACGGCAGCTAAGCGCCAGAGCGCACGGACTCAGCGCGCATGGCCGCTGTCAGCGGCCGCCTCCATGGCGGCGCGCAAGACGTCTCTGTCGCCAATATGGTTGGCCAACAGCAGGATCAGACGGGCGTTCAACGCCGCACTGTCCTGCGCGCTGCGCCCATCATGAAGTGCGATGAGTTCGGAGTAGAAACCATCCGGATCAGGAATATTCGGCATCGTCACGAGGGCGGACTGGGGGCGATCAGGCATCGGTCAGACCTTTCCCTTGGCGCGTTCGAGAGCTTCGGAAATGTCTGACAAGGTCGGCGCCTCCCAACGTGCTGCAACGTGCTGATCCGGGCGGATCAGATAAATCGCCTGACCCCGCGTGCCCAGATAGCGCTGCCCCAGCGCCCCTTCTGGAGAACAGGCCATATCCACGACCGCACAGCCCAGCGCATCAGCCCCGGATGGCACCTTGCAGTTCAACGCCAACAGCGTGAACATCCCGCCCAGCCTGCGCAAAAGATAGCCCTCCTCGCCCGGCGCATCGGCGCATGGGCTGCCCGGCCGGGTGCGCTCAGGGGCACCGGTCACAGCGTCAGGCCCGTTGAGCGGGCTGTCATCATGGGTGGCCGGCGTGGACAGGCGGCCGGAATTGACCAAAGGGCGCGCAAACGCGTGATGCTCAGCCAGATCGAGCACAGCGTTTCGAAACATGTGGCTGACCTCTGACTTCGGCGTGATGAAATCCGTGGACCGGGTCGAGTTGAGGATGTTCTCATCCGCCGCTGCCTGCCGTTCGAAACTGTAGCTGTCCAGCAGAGCTTCCGGTGCCTCCCCTGCGATCACAGCGGCCAGCTTCCAGCACAGATTATCGGCATCCTGAATGCCCGAATTTGCGCCGCGCGCCCCAAACGGCGACACTTGATGGGCACTGTCACCCGCAAAAAGTACGCGCCCGTGGCGAAAGTCTGTCATGCGGCGACATTGAAAGGTGTAGATCGACGTCCACACCAGATCATATTCCACATCCGCGCCCAGCATGGCATCCAGCCGCTTGCGCACGTTGGGCTCTTTGAGTTCTTCCGTGCGATCCACGTCCCAGCCGATCTGGAAATCAACGCGCCAAACACCATCGGGCTGTTTGTGCAAAAGGGTCGAGGCACCCGCTTTATGGCTGGGCTCAAACCAGAACCACCGCTCTGTCGGGAAGGACTCGTTCTTCATGCGGATGTCGGCGATCAGGAAGCTGTCCTCAAACACACGGCCCTCAAAGCCCAACCCCATCATCTTGCGCAAGGGGGAGCCGGCACCATCACAGCCGATCACCCAATCGGCCTCCAGCTTGTAAGGTCCCTCGGGCGTGAGCACCTCAAGTGCCACGCCATCGGGCAGTTGCTGTACGGCCTCCACGCGGTTTTTGCCCCGCAGCGTGATCGGTGCACCTGCGGATTGCGCCGCCCGGATACGATCGATGACAAAGCGCTCAAACTCGGGCTGCTGCAGGTTGATGAAGGCGGGAAGCTCATGCCCATCTTCTGGCAGAAGATTGAATTCGTACACTTTTCTGTCTTCGTGGAACACTTTGCCAAGGTTCCAGACCACCCCACGCGCGACCATTGGCCCAGCGCAGCCAAGCCGGTTTGCAATCTCGAGGGTGCGTTTGGCAAAACACAGCGCCCGACTGCCCTGCCCCGGCCCCTCATGGTCATCCAGCAGCACAACGGGCACATTCTTCAGGCCCAAATCCAGCGCACAGGCCAGCCCGACAGGGCCGCCTCCCATGATCACCACCGGGTGCCGAACGGGCGTGGCAGCATCCTGATCCGTGCTGCGGGCGTAGGGATAAAGCCGGTATTCCAGGGGGTAACGATCATCAAGCATCGTGCATTTCCTCCCAATAGCGCTCCGCGCTTGGCACACGCCCGTATTCCAGAAAGAAGTCATCTAGTTGTGGCGGGTTTACTCCGGCTTGTGACAGCATGCCGTGCGCTTGACCACGGTGATGAACCTGATGCTGAAACACGTGCAGCAGCAATCGCCCCAGGGCCTCTGACGTCATGCCATCGGGCCGTTCTGTGGGCACGTGCGTTGCCAGCATCTGCGCCGTCAATCCATCGCAAAAATCGATCAAGGCCCGATCTTGCATAGCCTGAAGCCCTGCGAGTTCGACCATGTCTGCAACATCAGTGCGTTCGAAGACACTCCGCCCCCGCCCGCCTTGCTGGGCCGCGTCCAGATAATAGAGATCAACCGCGTAGATGTGGTTTAGCAGCCGGGGCAGCGTACCGAAAAAACTTGGGCGTTGGGTCCGCAGAGCAGTATCTGACAAGGCGCAGACAGCGCCGAACAGCGTCTCGTTCGCCCAAGCATTGTTGCGCGCCATTTGTCTGAGATGCTGTTGCATCGCCCGTTCTTTTCCTCCGTGTGATCCGACCGGGGCATTCCGGACGGGCAAATCAGATTGCGGGGTGGCACCGTTCGTAAAATTATCCCTGAAGGTCTGCCCACATGTCCTTGTCGCGCTGCGCCGTCCAGACCCGGGGCGTGTCGATGCCGCGGGCCTCGTCAAAGGCGCGGGCCACGTTGAAGGGCAGACAATGCTCATAGATCGCATAGTCACTGAATTTCGCATCACAGGCGGCGCGCACCGCGTCCCAAGCTTCTTTTAAGCTGCCGCCCCGGGCCGCGACACGGGCCGCTGGCGCATAGGTCGACCGTACAAAATCCTCGGTGCTGGCAATGGCCTTGGCAACCATCTCCGGGCCCACCAAGGCATCCCCGCGCCCCGGCGCGATGGCTTTGGGCGCGAAGGCTGCAATATTGGCCAAAGTGTCGGGCCAATCGGCGAAATGGCCGTCACCGCAATAACAGGCTGAATGGTATTCAACGATGTCGCCGGTAAACATCACTTCCTGATCGGGCACCCAGACCACCGCATCCCCAGCCGTATGGGCCCGGCCAAGATGCAGGATATCCACGCGCCGGTTGCCCAGATACACTGTCATGCTGTCTGAGAAAGTCGTCGTGGGCCAAGTGAGCCCCGGGATTTCCTCATGGCCCTGAAACAGGCGTGGGAAACGGTCAAATTCGCTGTCCCAGTCCTCCTGACCGCGCTCGGCAACCATGGCCCGGGCCGTGTCCGACATGATAATCTGACCCGCCCCATAGGCCGATGCCCCCAGAACGCGAACGGCATGGTAGTGGGTCAACACCAAGTGGCTGATCGGCTTGTCCGTGACACTGCGCACGCACTCAATCACCTTGCGGGCGAGGCGCGGGGTCGCCTGAGCCTCAATGATCATGACGCTGTCATCGCCAATGATCACGCCCGTGTTCGGATCACCCTCGGCCGTAAAGGCATAGAGCCCCTCTCCGATCTGGGTGAAGGAGGTGGTTTTTTCCTCCATATCTCCGGCGGATGCGAAGCTTTTGGTGTTCATGGGGTCTCCTGATGGGGCTCTGGCATATGCGGGTCAGTCCGTGGTGTTGTCGGGCGGGCGCGCAGGGGCTGCGCTCGGATCAAGATGCGGCGGCGGCGTCTGCTTTGGGTCAGGGCTGCGCTTCAGGCGCGCGTGCAGGCTGTCACGATCGGGCGTGCGAAACCGCTCTAGCAGCCGACGGATATAGCCGGGCACCTGCGCCAAACCAATGACCAGCCCGATCAGAATCAACCAGCCGAAAAACGATATGGAAGAGATCAGCTCCACCGCTCATTTCTTCCCGGGTGTGCCATCGAACTTCTTCTCGAGGCTGTCCCAGCAATCGATGTAGTTGTCCTGCAGCGGGGCCTCTTTGGCAGCAAACCGTGTCAGATGTTGGGGGAAGCGCGTCTCAAACATGAAGGACATCGTGTTATCGAGCTTGTGCGGGGCGAGTTCTGCATTCGAGGCCCCCTCAAAGGCATCGCGGTCTGGTCCGTGGGGCAGCATCATGTTGTGCAGGCTCATGCCACCCGGAACAAAGCCCTGCGGCTTGGCATCATACTGACCGTAGATATTACCCATGAGTTCGGACATGACATTTTTGTGGTACCAAGGCGGTCGGAACGTATTTTCAGCAACCATCCAGCGTTCGCGAAACAGGACGAAATCGATATTGGCCGTGCCCGCTACGCCAGATGGGGCGGTGAGCACGGTGAAAATCGAGGGGTCCGGATGATCAAACAGGACGGCACCCACAGGGCAATAGGTGGTCAGATCATACTTAACGGGGCAGTAATTGCCGTGCCAGGCCACCACGTCCAGCGGGCTGTGGCCAAGGGCGGTTTCATGAAACTGGCCGCACCATTTGATCGTTAGGGTTGAGGCGGTTTCGCGGTCTTCGAACGCAGCCACCGGCGTTTTGAAATCCCGGCGATTGGCCATGCAATTTGCCCCGATCGGGCCGCGATCCGGCAGATCAAAGGTTTGGCCGTAGTTTTCGCAGACAAATCCCCGGCAAGGCCCGTCCAGCACCTCCACCCGATAGACCAACCCGCGCGGCAGGATCGCGATCTCCTGAGGGGCAAGGTCGAGGACGCCCAACTCCGTGCAAAAGCGCAGCCGGCCTTCCTGCGGCACGACGAGCAATTCGCTGTCGGCCGAGTAGAAATAGCTGTCTTCCATGGAGTGGGTGACCAGATAGATGTGGCTGGCCATGCCAATCTGAGTGTTCACATCACCAGCCGTTGTCATGGTGCGCATGCCTGTCAGCCATGTCATGGGCTGTTCGGCATGGGGCACGGGATCCCAGCGATACTGGCCAAGGCTCACCACATCCGGATCCACATGGGGCGCCGTCTTCCAGTAGGGCAGATTGATCTTTGTGTAGCGTCCGGAATGCTTGACCGATGGGCGGATCCGGTAACACCACGTGCGTTCGTTGCGATGTGCAGGGGCGGTGAAGGCCGTGCCTGAAAGCTGCTCACCATACAGGCCGTAGGCGCATTTCTGCGGGCTGTTCATACCCTGAGGCAGCGCACCGGGCAGCGCCTCGGTTTCGAAGTCATTCCCGAACCCGGGCATATAGCCATCGTGGATGGGATCAACGGATGGGGCGCGGACCATGCCGCGGGGCAGTTCAACACGTGTCATCGACATCCTCCGGGCAATCAGGGGCCATGGCTGGCGGACTGCGCCCGTTATAATCGTTGCAAATGCATCGATGTCAATGCAATCGTTTCCCGACCCTTGACCGGAGGCCCGATGACTGCCCCTCGCAATACCCCCCCGCCCCCCGCGGCCGATCTGGGAAAAGCCTCTGCGGCCGCAAGCCAAAGCTTTGATCTGGCCGGTTTCACCGCCTACCGACTGGCCGTTGCGGCCCAAAGCCTGAGCGAGGAATTGGCCCGCCAGTATCGTGACAGGTTCGGCATCTCGATCCCTGACTGGCGCGTTCTTGTGCATGTCAGCACGGGCGGGGATATCTCAGTGCGAGACATCGAGGCTCGGGTCGCCATGGAAAAATCCAAGGCCAGCCGCGCAGCAAGCCGGTTGGTGGCCCGCGGCCTCCTGCAAAAACATGTCAACGACACAGATCGACGTCTGGTCCGCCTGTCTTTGACACCAGAAGGCAAAGCCCTGATGGACGCGCTTTTGCCCGTTGCAGAAACCTACCAGCGCGAAATCGATGCACGGCTTGGCCCCCTCAAGGAGGCGTTCGAGGCTGCCCTGGATGCCGTTGTGGCCGCACCGGAAAAAGTGCCCCGTTAAACCGCCATCGACCCGCTTAGTACGTCATCAATCTCCGCGACAAAGCTCTGCCGTCGCCCGCGCGATCACCCGCTCTTCATCCGTGGGTACAACAAGAATGCGCGCGGGCCCGGCGCCAATATCCGGCGCGCCAGCGGCGTTTGCCGCCCCATCCACGTCAAGGCCCAGAAAGCCCAGCCCCGCCATGGCCCGGGCGCGGATATCGGGCGCGTTCTCGCCGATGCCCCCGGTGAACACGACCCCATCGAGCCCCCCCATCGCAGCCGCCAGAGCGCCGGTTTCACGGGCAATTCGGCTGCAGAAATAGTCAACCGCCAGCTCTGCCTCAGCGGAGCCATCCTCGAGCAGCGCGCGCATGTCATTTGAGATCCCTGACAGGCCCAGCAACCCGCTCTTGCGATAGAGCAGATCTTCCAGTTGGGCCGCATCCAGCCCTTCCTCGCGGATCAGGTAGAGGATGGCCCCCGGATCGATCTGCCCTGGCCGTGTACCCATGCACAGCCCATCAAGGGCGGAGAACCCCATGGTTGTTGTCACCGGCTGGCCATTGTGAATGGCGCAGGCAGACGCCCCGTTGCCCAGGTGCAGCACCACCACCCGGCCCGCATGCAAATCCGGGGCCGTTCGGGCAAGCTCCTCGGTGATATGGGTGTAGCTCAAGCCGTGAAATCCAAAGCGGCGCAGCGTGTCGCGATAGGGCTGAGGCAAGGCATGCACATCCTGAAGGGCCGGTTTGGCCCTGTGGAATGCCGTGTCAAAACAAACAACCTGCGCGGCATCAGGGAAAGCCTGCGCTGCGCCGCGAATGCCAGCCAGATTGTAGGGCTGGTGCAAGGGTGCCAGCGGCTCCAGCGCGGCCAACTCAGCGAGGACCGCTTCTGTGACAAGCGTCGGCGCGCTCCGCTCCGCGCCCCCATGCACCACCCTGTGCCCAACCCCGATGACGGGGCGCCCCTCCAACAGGGGCATCAGGGCTGCAAGGATAGCGCGGGCTGCGGCCCCGTGATCGGGTGCGGAAACTTGCGTTTCTGTCTTGCCCTGCGCCGCCTTCAGCGTCAGGACCGCAGACCCGCCAATTGACTCCACTTGGCCCCGCGCCTCTTCCCGCAGGCTCTCTGCCGCGAAGAGAGAGAACTTGATCGAGGAGGATCCGGCGTTCAGCGTCAATAAGGTGGTCACAGCGGGCTGCCTTTCCTGGGCGTTGAGCGCAGAGCGCTGGCGGTGTGATCCGGCACCCGCTGGCAAGAACAGCAGCAGCGCGGCCTGCGAGGGCGGGCCTGCAAGTGCGCCCGTCCGAGCCCGATTGCTGCGTAAAGTCTGTTCATGCGGTTTCTCGCTGCCCCTTTTGCCCCGGCATATGCTTCCTGCCCAAAGGGCCCATTCTGTACCGTATTCAACCGATTATGCCGCGCAACGATACCGCCAGTTCGCCACCCTCTATCGGCCAAGCAACGGCCAGACAAACCGCAGGGCAGTTCTCAGCCGGCCTCCATCAGGCTTTGCAACGCGCTTCGGAAAGCGGGCAATCCGGCGGGTTCGGCCACCACGACTGTCGCGCCGCGCCCGCCTGACATCTTCTTTTCTGCCCATGCCTGAATATAGGCCACATTCTTGCCGGTCAGGAACGGATTGGCACGGATGACGGCTTCTCCGAGCACGTCGAGCAAGGCTGCGTCCTGCGCCGCTTTGAGCACGATATCCGCCGCCGCTGCCCCGAGGAAATGACACAGATAGAGACGCCCTGCCGTGATTTCGTGGCCCCGCGCGCGGAGGTAGGCTTCGCCCTCACGGGCGAGGTTTTCGACCATTTCGCGGCTGATGGTTGGATCTGTGCGCAGGGCCAGCAACTCTTCCCGGCTCATGGTTTCGTTCAGATCAGGCCTGTAGGTGCGCATCATGCGCAGCCACGTGCTTTCGATGAACTGCCCTAGGCCAGTTGCGGTAGAGAGCGGGTTTTTCGCGTCTGCACGCCCACCGCTTTCAATCTGGACAATCCTGTCTACCAAAGCCGCAACCGCAGTGCCGCCACCACCGCCTGCCCCCGAAAGGGGATCGACTGGCGCACCGTTCTCGCGCAGTTCAAAATGCAAATGTGGCCCGGTAGACCGCCCGGTGGTGCCCACCGTTCCGATCTGCTGGCCCCCCTGCACCCGCTGGCCCTGCGCCACATCAATCGTATCCAGATGGGCATAGCGCGTTTCCGTGCCATTGGCGTGGCGCAACCGGACCAGATTTCCATAGCCACCAGCATCCCCTGCCCCGCTGACAACGCCACTGAATGCCGCCACCACAGGTGTGCCGATAGGGGCCGCCCAATCCACACCCGCATGCAGCTTGACCTCGTTCAGGATGGGGTGATTGCGCGGCCCAAACCGGGAGGTCAGAACGCCTTGCACAGGCGGCGTCATGCCAGCCCTCGGCCCGGAACGGGCCGCCGTGCGTTCTGCTGTGGCCCCATAGCACTTGTAATCGCCGTTTGCGCCTTCGCGGAAAACGAAACACTCCACGGTCACGGCATCCCCCTTCAGAGCAATGTAGAGAATCTGGCCTGCGCCGGTTTCATCCTCGATCCGCTCTTCCGAATAGAGCAGGATCATCCGGTCTCCCGGGGCGGCAAAGGCATCGAGATCGTGGGAGCGGGATAGCAGCGCAATGGCCTCTCCGACCAGCGCTGAAGGCACGCGGTTGCGAATGGCTGTAGAATAGAAGGCATCCATCATCCGGTATTTGATTTCCTGGCTGCCGCCTTCGTCACTCTGGCCGGTGTAGTCAAAAAGGTTGTCATCCACCCATGGATCGGTGCCAACGCCGATGCCGCCATCATCCCCGCGCCCGAGGGAGCCGAAATAACTGTCGCTTGCATAAAAGGACGCCTGCAGAAAACGGAAGCCTTCGCCCGGCACATCCTGTCCCCGCAAGGCCACCACCTGCCCTTCCAAAAGCTGCTCAAGGCCCAGCTTTTCACGTGCAACAGTTGCGACCGGATCCACGTCTCTTTCAGCAAAACCTTTGGTGCGCAGCAACTCTGTCAGCGGTTGGTCTGCAGAGATCCGCACAAAGATATCGCGCGGAGCTTTGGGGCGGGCGGATTGCTCCAACACCTGCGCCGTTGAGATCGTGTTGGCGATGCGCGGCGCTGGCTCAGCTTCGGGCGCGGCCCCGTCTTCCGCCTGCGCCCCACCAAGAGAGGCGCCCCAGCCGTCATCCTCCAGATCAACGCCCGTATCGGCCCCTGTTGCGATGTCTGCGGTATCTTCTGCATCCTGAACAGCGGCGACGGGCGCGGCCTTGCGCGCATTGAAGAAGGCGAAATCGTCCTGACTGGAGGGCAGCGTCGTGATGAAGCGTTCCTCAGCAGACACCATGACATCCGAGACAAGGATCAAGCGGGGCGAGATCCGATCGGGGCGTGCCAAAGCAGTGGGGGTGGGCAGTTTACGGACGGTCTCACCATCAAGGTTCTCGGCAAAGCGGATCAGCAGCGGATCCCCCGGCAGATCGATAAACGCAGCAGTGAAGGCGGCGGTTGCCTGCAGGTCCTGCGCGATATCCGCCGCCGTCAGCTCATTTTCCAGCGCTTCTTCGGTGACCTCTATTGGGCCAAACGTCCATTGATCCCAGGTCAGCACCGCAGCGGCCACAAGCCCCCCAACCAGAGCAGATACGCCCAGCACCGGCAGAGCATAGCGCGACACAGAGGCTTTGCGCCGCCGCTGGGCGGCCCGTTTCTTGGCCTGCTTGAAGCGTGGGTCTATGTCGTTCGGTGGCTGCATTTACCTGTATTTTCAGTCCCCGGACGCGCGCAATGTCTGGCTTGATATTGCTTGGAATGGCCCGAGTTTCCGGTTTGACCGCCTCTTGCTCACAAAACACTTCACACCAGCTTACGCTACCAAGGGCAGCAGACCAAAACTGAAAGGCAGCGCTAGCCGGCCGATGCCATTAGAACGTAACCGTCGAGGCGCGCCAACGGAGGGCTTTGCTCTTGTCGTCAGGCGCCGGAGATACTGCGGGGAGCAGCAGCCACGCGCCGATATGCAAACGCCTCTGCCAGCTTAGCGGAACGCACCGGGGCGAATCCGGCTTGTGTTTACGGTTTCACCTTTAGAGTTCGTCCGGGTCGTCCCGGTCGAAAGGCGCTGCCTACGCTCGACCACGGCCGATGTCTGCACCTTCTTTCGCGCTGTGGCCACGCGCGTGCTGACAGTGGCAACACGGCGATCCGCAATCTCGGTGGTGTTTTCACAGACCACTTTCGGCTCTGCGCGCAGCACCTGCAAAAGAGCATTCGTCGGCTCAAGCGTATCTGCAGCGATGCCTCGGTTGCCATAGTAGCGCACCAAAGACAGCTTTGAGCCGCGCCCAAACGCGCCATCCACTTTCATGCGGTAGCATCCCAAGCGCGACAATTCCGTCTGAACTTCGCGGGCAAGGGCCCGGCCTTCGAGCTGCGGCCAAGATGGCTCTGCGACACCCACAATCTGCAGATCACTTTCATCCGGCTCTTGGCCAAGGATGGTTGCCCGGGTCGCAACGACATCAACCGCCCGTGTCGGCGAGAGTGCGGCCAGCACAAGCTCCGATTGCGCCACCCGGACGTTCGACGAGGCCGCTCCAGGCACAAGCTCCGCGGTCAGCGTCGGGCGATCCGCGGCAGCGGGCGCATCAGGAGATATGCCCGCAAGCACAGCCTCTTCCTCGGAGCTGGGTGCCCGTGGCTGAGCCGCGCCAACGCTCAACGTAGACACCATGACAGCGTCAGATGAGGTTTGCGCCGATTGCACATCAGGGCTTTCAGATGCGGCATCGGTGGATGTGGCTGCTGCGACCACGGTCGCAGCCTCCGTGGCAGTATCGGCGGCAGTGCCTTCGGCGGTGGCAACGACGGTGCCTTCATCAGCGGCGACGGCCGTGTCAGTGGCCGGCCCTGCAATTTCCGGGGCAGATGTCGACAAAACAGAGGTGATCACAAAACCACCCTCATCTCCGCTCTCGTCGGCTTGCATTTTGCCTTCGATGATCTTTTCGAGAGCATCGTCGGTGACGCCGGTGATCACCATGCCGCCACCATCATCCTCGGCACTCACCGGGTCTTCGATATCCTCGGTATAGGCGACCACCTGAATCGCCACTTCCATGTCATCAACCCTGTCCGTATCCACGTCGATACGTTCCGCGCCCATCAAATCCAGAAGGCGGTTGCGGGTTTCTTCATCCAGCCCTGCGAGCATTTCGTAATCGGCTTGGCTCAGCGTGGCCTTTTCATTGCGGGGCTTGAAATAGAACTGAGCCCGCAGAGAGGATTGATCCCAGGGGGTTTGCCGGCTGAATGTAGCGTCCTCCACCGCGTTGCGTACGCGGATCATGAGATCCGAAATCGAGATGCCTTCGGTTGCCAGATGGGTCAGCAGAGCCTCAGTGAAGGGTGAATTGTCGCCTGCCCCGTCAGCCGTCACGTTGTTTGGCTGCGTTGCAAAAGCCACGAATGTGCCAGAGCCCGTTTCAAGCTTGGCCAAACCCTCCGACGAGTTCCCGCGTGCGCTTTCGGGCAGCGGGTTGTTCCGGCAGGCATCCAGAAAAATCAGGGTAGAGCGATTGCGGCTTTCCAAACGGTTGACGATTTCATCGAGGCGCCATGTCGCCGTGCGGATCGCCTCAGCCGAACTGAGCACCGCATCTTTGGGTACAAGATAGTTCACCCCATCCAACTGGAACGCGTGGCCCGAGAAGTAAAACAGGGCGCTTTCAACATCATCGCCCTCTGCTTGGGATGCGAAGGTCTCCAATTGGTCGCGGAAGGCCGCATCGCCGGTGTCCGTCAACAGGGTGACTTCAAACCCCAGTGATTTGAGCTTCCCTGCCACGTCTTTGGCATCTTTGGCGGCATTTTTCAGAGAATACACCGCATCATATTCCGAGTTGCCAACCACCAGCGCCATGCGCTTGGCATCTGCAACGCCAGCGGCACAGGCGATCACAACAGCAACGGGGGCGGCTTTTAGAAATCGCGTCAGGGTTGGGTCACGTGTCAGTCGCGCCATAGGTGTCATCCGCTCATACAAAGTGAATGTAGGGTATAATGCAGGAACAATAGGCGCTTTCGCCCAGCCTGACCAGACCGGCCTGCATGAACATCGCGGGGCCTTTGGTTGAACACAGCGACTGCCCACAAAAAGAGGCGCTTTGTCTCATTCATTGGCATTCGAAGATAGAAAAAGCGTCCATCTCTCGACAGCTTTTGTATCCACTTCAACAAAAGGAGCGGTGCGGTAGCCTCTCTGCCAGCAATCAGAT
>JAKVBK010000041.1 GCA_022447275.1 Oceanicola sp.
CACCCGCCCGGGCGCACACCACTTCGCAGATAAATGCGTTCACAAACAGAACCACTTCGCGCGGATCGCATCAGATCAGGGCAGCGGCTGACAAGTGCCTCAGCAATGCGTCAAGAACCGCTTGGGGAGCGCAAACGCCTGTCTCTGTCGATGCATTGCCGAGCTCGGGTTTGATCCATACAGACATTACCCGCGACAAAAGTTTTACATTGCCCAAACAGCTACTTCGGGGGCATGCTGGCGGTCCTGCCCCAGTGCAGGCAGGCTCGAACGCTTGAAACGTCGCCTCTATTGAAAGCAGCCCCTCGATGCGTCGCATCCTCTGGACCAATCACGAGATATTAACATGAATGACGCTGATATTTTGCTCGCCCAAGACTGGACCTTTCCTGTGCCCATTGCCTACGGGCCGGGCCGGCTGTCCGAAATCGGCGCGCGCTGTGCGGCCATGGGGCTGTCCAATCCGCTGATCGTCACCGACAGGGGCAGCCGCGACCTGCCGTTTATGGCGCGGCTGCGCGATTATCTGAGTGCGGCGGGACTGGCATCCGACATGTATTCAGACATCTCGCCAAACCCGCGCGATGACGAAATCGCAGCCGGACGCCAGACATTCCGCGCAGGTGGCCATGACGCGATTATCGCCATCGGCGGGGGCAGTGCCATGGATGGCGGAAAGGCCATTTGCCTGACCGCACGCAATGATGTCGACCTGTGGGCCTTCGAATGGGAAGAGCCGCCAGTTAGCTTGACGCCGGATCAAGCCTTTCCGGTGCTGATCACCCTTCCGACGACGGCAGGTACGGGCGCTGAGACAGAAAGCACAGCGATGGTGACCCATGTCGAAAAAGGCATGAAGTTCTGCATCTGTCATCCCGATCTCAAACCGTCCCTGGCACTGCTCGACCCGGAACTGACGGTCGGCTTGCCCGCCAACCTGACCGCCTGGACAGGGGCCGACGCCATGGTGCATGCGATTGAGGCCTATTGCGTTCCGGGCTTTCACCCGCTGTGTGACGGGCTGGCGCTGGAGGGTCTGGCACTTGTTGCCAAGTGGCTGCCCGTTGCTGTGCGTGAGCCTGAGAATATGGCGGCGCGAGGCGGCATGCTCGTGGGCTCATGCCTTGCGGGCATCGCGTTCCTGAAGGGGCTGGGGCTGGTGCATGCGATCTCTCACATGGTCGGGGCGGAATTTGACACCCAGCACGGGTTGACCAACGCGGTGATCCTGCCGACAGTTTTGCGCTTCAATCTGCCGGGGATGGAGACCAAGGTGAAGCGGATGGCCGATGCGATGGGCTTGGATGATCCTTCCGTTGACGCCTTCATTGCAGAAATCGAACAGCGCCTCGATGATATCGATATCCCGCGATCCCTTGCAGATATTGGCATCCCTGCTGACTGTGCCACGCGCATCGCTGAGAAGGCCTTGCAGGACAGTGCCGCCGCAACCAACCCAAGGCCCGCCAGCCTCGATGAAATGCAGGCTCTGGTGGAAACGGCAATTGCCAAAGCCCGGTGAGGCCGGACAGATGAGGCCAGAAAAGAGAGGCGCGGCTTCAGTGTGTTACGCCACCTGATTTTATGGAGCGTAGGGTGATCAAGACCAAGGCGAAGCCTTCTACGGTCATGCCTGACCCTACTTGGCAGGCAAGTCGCACTTGTCTTGCCCGCCCTGTGCAGACATCGTCGGGCAAGAACGCAGGCACTTTGGCAGGATGCCAATAGGAAGGTAGCAAATGAACAACCTTTTGAAATTCTACATTGATGGGCAATGGGTCGATCCGATCTCGGATGCGACGATGCCTGTGCAGAACCCTGCCGATGCGGAACAGATCGGCACCGTAGCAATGGGCGGAGCGGCAGATGTGGACAGGGCGGTGGCCGCTGCAAAGGCCGCCTTTGACAGCTACTCGCAAACCACACGGGCAGAGCGCCTTGCGCTTCTCAAACGCCTGAAATCGGTCACCGAGCACCGGTTTGAAGATTTGGCACAGGCGATGCGGATGGAAATGGGCGCACCGATTACCATGGCGCGCGCAGCACAGGCAGATGCCGCCATAGGCCATCTTCAGGGATTTATCGATGCGCTGGAAATGCTTGAGGAGCGCAGCGTGCTGCCGAACGGGGATATCCTGCTGCGGGAACCGATTGGGGTTTGCGGCCTGATTACCCCTTGGAACTGGCCAATGAACCAGATTGCTCTCAAGGTCATACCCGCCTTGGCCACGGGCTGCACCTGCGTGCTGAAACCCTCCGAGCACACGCCCATATCCGCCATGATCTATGCCGAGATCATTCACGAAGCTGGCTATCCGGCTGGGGTTTTCAACCTCGTGAATGGCGACGGGGCCAATGTTGGCTCAGCCCTGTCGCGCCATCCCGATATTCAGATGATGTCTTTTACCGGTTCGACCCGCGCCGGCACGGCCGTAACACGTGATGCGGCAGACACCGTCAAGCGGGTGACGCTTGAATTGGGAGGCAAGTCCCCCAACCTCGTTTTTGCCGACTGCGACCTTGAGGAGCGCGTCACGGCCTCTGTTGATGAATGCATGTACAATACCGGGCAATCCTGTGATGCCCCGACGCGCCTTCTGGTGGAGCGCGCATGCTATGATGAGGTGCTCGACATCGCCAAACGTGCGGCTGAGGCCACACAGGTTGGCGATCCAACTCAGGAGGGCGATCACATCGGCCCTCTGTTTGATCGCATCCAATTTGACCGCGTACAGGCGAAAATCCAAACAGGGCTTGATGAAGGGGCGGCGCTGCTGGCCGGTGGCCTTGGCAAGCCCGATGGCTTTGAGGCCGGTTGGTATGTGAAACCGACCATTTTCGCGGATGTGTCCAATGACATGGTCATTGCACAGGAAGAGATCTTTGGCCCGGTTCTGGTCATCATCCCCTTTGAAGACGAAGCCGACGCAATACGCATTGCCAATGATACGCCCTATGGGCTGGCCGCCTATCTGCAGACAGGCAGTCCGGAGCGCGCGGAGCGCGTGTCTGCCAGGCTGCGCGCGGGAGCTGTTCACATCAATGGCGGCGGCTTCAACTATGGCACGCCTTTTGGGGGCTACAAACAATCCGGCAACGGCCGCGAGGGCGGCTTGATGGGGCTGGAAGACTATCTGGAAATGAAAACTTTGCATGGCCTGTGATCGCCATGCAGAGGCCAGCCACGTGTGTCGGTGTGTTGGTCAGACTTGAACGCGCGCTGTTGGACTGGGCCCGCACAAGAGGCCTGATGGCATAATTAGCGCGTCGCCAAAGGCCCTATCGGCTCAGTTCCACTTCAATCGCAGCAGACTTCCCGGTCGCATCCAGTACTGACACCCGCGAATACCCGGTGCCGGGCCAAGGCAGGCTCACCGTTCTGGCGCGCACTCCGGTTGCTGCCGGCGCCCCGTTCACAAGCACGCTCAGGGGCAAGGCCCCGCCCTTTACCTTCACAACCAACACATCTGAGGCCGCGAGCCGCGCCCCATCAGGTGGGAACACGACACGGGGGCCACGATCGCCGTCTTGAGCTATGCCGAAGCGCTGCAATGGGGCGGGCAGCAATGCCGTTGGCAAGAGCAAGGTGTCAGCAGGCGGTGGCGGCAAATGGACCCGCTTGGGGCCGACGCGGCCAAAGGCTTCCAGCAAAACGGGCACTGCCAAATCTGCACCGAAGACACCGGGCACCGCGGTGCCATCGGGCCGCCCCATCCAGATGCCCACCACATGCTGCCCGTCCCAGCCGATGGCCCATGCATCGCGATGGCCATAAGAAGTGCCAGTTTTCACCGCCACGTGTGGCGCAGCGGCGGCGCTGCCCTTCAAGATGTCTGCGACGTGCCACGCAGACCGCCCTGAAAGCAGCTTTGCGCCAGGCGCGCGGGCTGCTGGGACAGCAGATAAGGCAACGGCCTCCCCCCCGCGTGCAAGCCCCGCATAGAGTTGCACCAATTCCTCCAGCGTCAGGCCAACGCCGCCCAGCGCCACGGCCAAGCCCGGTGCGCCCCGAACGCGTGGTGCGGCGCCAGAAGCCCGCAGGGCAGACATCAGGCGCGCAGGCCCCAGCGCCTCTGTCAAAGCAACAGGCGGAATGTTGAGCGAGGCGCGCAGAGCCTGCCGCGCAGTGACATCGCCCCGGAATGTGCCATCGAAATTCTGTGGGGCGTAGGCACCAAAAGCTGTGGGCACATCGCGCATCATCGTCTCGGGATGGGCCAGCCCTGCATCGAAGGCCAGCCCATAGATCAGAGGCTTCAATGTCGATCCGGGGGATCTTGGGGCGCGGGTCATATCGATGAACCCAGCGCGCGCGCTGCCAAATTCTGCCGCACCGATTGATGCAAGAACGCGCCCAGTCTGATGCTCAGCCACGATCATGGCGATATTGACGCCATCTGGCAGCCCGCGCACGGATGCGTGGGCAAGCCGCTCAAGGCTTTTTTGCAGGGCGCCATCCAGCACCGTGTCGATCCGTGCGGCGGCAGGATGGTCAGAGTGCAAGCGCGCAGCAAGGTGGGCGGCATGGCGCGGCAGTGCCTGCATTTGCCTGGGTACGCGCACAGCCGCTGCGGGCAAACCGAGGCGCGCCAAGACGCGATCCCGCGCAGCCTGCGCTGCGGCCGGTTGCCGGTCTGGGCGCCGGACCTCAGGGGATTGGGGCAGCGCGATCAGCAGCGCTGCCTCCGCCGCGCTGAGCCGCATGGGGGATTTTCCAAACCATGCCCGTGCGCCAGAGCGGATGCCCTCGACAGGGCCACCATAGGGCGCGTGCTGAAGATACAGACCCAGAATTTCCTGTTTGCTCAGCCGTGCCTCCAGCGCCCAGGCCACACGCATCTGGCGCAGCTTTCCGCGCCACGATCCGGTGCCCGAGTTCTCGAGCAGACGCGCTGCCTGCATGGACAGGGTAGAGCCACCCGAGACAACTTCCCCGGCCCACAGGGCCTGCCAAGCCGCCCGGAGAAGGGCGTAGCCATCCACGCCTGAATGCGTCCAAAACCGCTTGTCTTCATAGGCCACAAGCATGTCCACAAATTCAGGATCGACCCGGGCGACATCAACGCTTAGACGCCAGCGCCCATCCTCAACCGGGAAAGCGCGCAGCAGCGTGCCATCCTCTGCCCGCACCTCTGCCGAAACCTCCGCAAGGACGGGGGGCAGATCGGTCCGCGCAACCCAGGCACGCCAGGCATCCATGCTGGCGGCAAAGGCCAGTAGGGCCAGCGCAAGGGTGAAGAGAAGCCTCATTCTGTCACGGTCAGCCGGCCTGTGGCCGTAACCGCGCGGTATTCCGGGCGGTACATGTCTTCGACCAAGGCCGCTGGATGGTGGTAGTCGCCCGGGCTGACAGCGCGCACGATATACGCCAGCGTGAAGGGCATATCACTGCGGTGGTCCACGGCGGCCAGAAACCGATCCGCACGGAATTCTGCCGTCTCGGCGCTTGCGGGTTTGAGCCAATCAAGCGACCGGACATCGCCAGCTCGCAGCAGGTTTGGATTGTCGATTTCCAGCCCCGCCGGCAGAGCATCATCGACCATCAGGCGGGCACCGACATCTCCGAAGGGGCTGATCGTAAGAACAGCGACGCGTCGTTCCCCAGCGGCGAAGGGCGCATTTGTCTGGACGCCTTCAAGGGTGAAGTAATCCCGCCGGATGGCGTAGCCATAGCCTCCGGCCTCAGGGGCAACCTCGGGCACACCATAGGCGGTGAGCGTTACATCCATCGGCTGATCCGAGACATTGCGGATCATGGAAGCCGCATCCCCTGCGGCCAGTCGTTTGACCACGGGGCCATCTGCGGGCACGTCGTCCACGGTCAGGCCGGATGCGCTTGCATCCGTGCGCAGCGCATGGGCCGCCAAGAGCACTTGCGCGGCCTCCTGTGTGCTCAGGCTCCGGTTGGATGTGCCAATCCGATCGCTCAATGCGCCGCGATCCACCGCCGTACTGCCCACCTCCGCAGCCAGTTTGAGCACGCCGGCCGCATCGCGCAGAGGGGTGCCGTAATCGGCGCGCCAGACCGCCCGGGTGGGGGTGGGCGCATTCAGTTTCGCGCTGGCCACGCTGAACATTCTGTCGGCACGCAGCTGATCACCGTAGAGGGCCAGCGCTGCCCCGATCTGGGCCGCGGCAAGCGGGGTCGCGAATGCTTCGGCCTTGGCATCGGCATAGTACCGCAAATCGCCCATGCTGGCCTTGCCACTGCGCGCGAGGACCAAAAGCGCATAGGCGATATCCTCGCCCCCCTCTGTGAACTCTGGCGCATAGCCAACCCGATTAAGCAAATTGTCCAAAGCCGCATCATAGGCCCGGTCCGGGATGCTGTAGCCTTCGGCCCGCGCGCGCGTCAGGAAATCCGTGACATAGGCATCAAGCCAAAAATCCCCGGAGCTGACATACCAAAGGCCGAACGCGCCATTCCCGCTCTGCCGGGTCAGGATGCGGGCAATCGCAGCATCGACGCGCGGGCGGATATCATCGATGCCCACATCCCCCGCCATCTGGCTGAGATAGAGCAGAGGCATCGCGGCAGATGTGACCTGCTCAGTACATCCGTAAGGGTATGTATCGAGGCGCGAAAGCAGCCCCGGCATGTCAAAGCGCGCAAGCGGCCCGACGCTGAGCGTGGCGCTGGCTGTGCCAGGGTGCAAACCCGTGAGAACCTCCCCGTCAAAGGTAAAGGCACTGCCTGCATCGAGGGAAAAGCGGCGCGTGACGGATGTCACGGGATCGTTTCGGCGGATGCCGAGTGTCAAAGACTTCTTGAGGGTTTCGCCCCCCGGCGTCTGCAGGGTCACACGGATTTCGTGATCGCCAACAACCGCCCCGCTCAGCGGCAGCGCGATACGGGCGGTGCCGCCTTGTGCAAGTGCGACTGTCTCTGGCGCCTCTGTCAGGGACAAACTGGGCGCTTCGACTTTCAGCCCCACTTCACCAGCTGGACCAGACGCATGGACAAGCTCCAGCAAAGCGCGGCTCTGATCGCCCGGCGCGAGAAAGCGCGGCAGGCTTGCCGTCAGCACGATTGGATCGCGTGCCAGCACATCGCGAGTGGCTTGGCCAACGCCTGTCTCACTCCAGGCAACGGCCATCAAGCGGATTGCGCCGTTGAACGCCGGGCGCGGGATCGTAATCGTTGCAGTGCCGTCCGGGCCAAGCGTCACGGGCCCGGAAAAGGCCGACATCAGCTCTTCGGTCGGAGGCGGGCTTTGGCGTGAAAGCTGCCGGCTGGCATCACCTCCCGAGCGCACACGTCCCATATCACCGTTCAACCCATCGATCAGGCGGCCGTAAAGATCGCGCATCTCCACGCCCAACCGGCGCTGGCCAAAATAGTGATCCGACGGGTTTGGCGGCGCATAGCCCGTGAGATTCAGGATACCGACATCGACAGCCGCGAGGGTGACATGGGCTGTGTCGCCCGCACTGAGCCCTGCGACAGCCACGGTGACGTCAAAGCTGCCTTCCTGGCCATTGACCGTTTCCGGCGCATCCAGCGTCACCGCCAGCTGCCGCGCGCCAGGATCGATGCTGGCATGGGCGATGCCAACCGCGCGCGTGGGGTTCTGCCCAGCTGCAACGTCCATTGGGCGGATAACAGACGCCGTGACATAGGCCCCTGCGCCCCAGTCGTCGGTGACTTGCAGCGGGATCACGTTTTCACCTGCCACAACTTCGATCGCCTGGCGCGCAATGACATGGTTTGACGCCACAGCGATCAACGCCGTGCCATCTTCACGTGCATCGATGCGCAGCAAAGCGGTTTCGCCAGGCGCATAGCTGGGCGCGTCGAGAGACATCTGCAGGCGGTCAGGTGTGTCAGTGCCCGCATCACTTCCATACCAGCCCGCATAGAACTCTGCGGATGTGGTGATGCGCCCGTCAGCGCTTTGCAGCACCATCTCATAGTGCCCCCAGGCTACGGGTGCCTGGACCTGCGTTGCATCGCCGCTCAGCACCGTGTCTCCACTGGCGATGCGCGTGCGGCGGGTGATCGGCTCCCATTCCCAGTTGCCGTAGAGGCTGTACCACTGATAACGCGTTTCGATGCGGTTGAGCGTCCAGCGCACCGGCGCGGCCCCGTCCCCACCGAGCGCAATGGCGTCAAAGCGGGCTTCGGTGCCTTCGGGGACCACGTCTTCGAAAACGGGCTTCAATCCGATGCGCAGACCGTCTGGTGCGATGGGTGTGATCAGTTCACGCTCTACGGGGCGGCCAGAGCCTTCGGAAACGCGCACGGTGGCGACAGCTTCGAGCAGAAGGCTTTCCACCTCTTCCACATCCGGCAGCTTCAGGGCCAATGTGGCGGCCCCTGACGCATCGGTGCGCCCGGCGTCCAGATACTGGGTCCGCGGACGGAAAGCCGTGTCATAGGGGCCGAAACTGTAGCCTGGGTAATCCTCCAGAGTGGCGCGTCGGCGCAAACGCACGTCGCCCTCAACGGCCAGATCGGCGCCCGGTGCCCCAAACAGGTAGTCCGCTTGGACGCGCAGAGGCGGCGCATCGCCCAGCCTTATGGCCGCGCCTGGCAGCGACAGGGCAACATCGATCCGCTCTGGCAGAAAGTCTTCCACCAAGAGGCGCTGGGCGGCGAGCGCCTCTGCCTCGCGGTCTGACTTGAGCTCAAGCCGCCAAGTGCCGCGCGGGGCATCTGCGCCCAGGGGCAAGGCGAACACATGGCCGCCGGCCAGACCTTCTGCGCTGGTAGCGGTGCTGTACTCCACCCCGTCAGGCCGTGTGAGTGTTGCCGTCAAGGGCACACCCTCAAGTGCCTCAGCCCTGCTGCCCCGCATCAGAGCCGTCACATTGATCGTGTCGCCCGGGCGATAGGCGCCGCGGTCCGTGCTCAGGAACGTGTCGATTGGCTTGCTCGGCGGGCGCCCTTCCACGCCGCGATCGGACAGATCAAAAGCGGGGTCTGTCAGGGGCAGAAACGCAATGTCTTCCTCCCCCCTGCGCGCAACCAGCAAGCCAGGCGATGCGCTGCCCGTGCCGCGCGTTAAGCCGGCAGGAAACCGTGCAAAGCCATCCGAGCCGACCGTGACCTCGCCCAGCACTGCATTGGCGCGGCTAATCAGTTGCAGCGATGTGCCCGGCAGGGCGCGCGCCGTTGCAAGGCTATGGGCGGCGACGGTCAGACCATCTGTCCCGGACCATGTCGCAAGGCCAATATCAGTAAGAACAAACCACTGCATCGCGGGCGGTGTCTCGTATGGATCCACGCCGGGGACAGCCGCACTGAGCGCGTAGATGCCCGTGGGCAGTTCGGCCAGCGCTTCGCCCATGGGCAGACGGGTTGTCACGTCGATATTCAGCGTCTCGCCCACATCTGCTGTTCCAGTCCAAACCTCCTCAGCCAATTTGGAAGCAAAGTCGCGATCTTCCCAAGTGGTCAGCGGACGCCCAAAATAGCTGTTCTGGATCGCGCGCAGCAGGTTTCTGTCAGATACCCGACGCAAACGCAGCTCAAGCTCACTGACATTCACGGTTTCTACAGGCAGCGCGGCTTCGCCCGTGCGGGGCAGGACATAAGCCCTTCCGGGGAACCGTACGGCGGGGCTGCGGTCGCGAATGTAGCTGCGCAGGGCCACATCGCGGGCCAGTGTCTCACCACCAGCGGACGGCAGGCCGCTTCGGAAGGTCACGGTCGTGTACTGGCCGTGGTCAAAGCCTTCTACGCACAGTGAATTGCCGCTTGCCTCAACCGCGATGCCGGGCACGTCCGCCCGGACATAGGGGCTGTAGTCAACACCCGTTTTGGCCAAACGCTCCGAGAATTCGGCACAGACCCGGGGCAATGCGCTGTCATTTTCCACCCGGTCCCCCACCACACGGAACCCGTAGGTGCGAATGGCCTTGTCGAGCGCAGCAAGGATGTCGGCCCGGGGTTGGATGTCATAGGCCAGCCTTAGGGCCGGGATCATGTCCCGCCCTCTGCCCCGGTATTCTAACGCCTGCGCCAGTGTCACAAGGACAGTGGCTTGAGCGCCCGGGCTCGCGGCGCGCAGATAGGCATTGATCGCCGCCGGAATGGCCTCTCGCCCATAGCGCCGTGCTTCGTTTGAATTCTGCTGGAACCCCATGGAGAGCGTGGCGTAGCTGTCCCACAGATCGCTGCGGTCGGTGATCCCAATAAGGGTTCCCACAAGGAAAAGCTGACGCAGGCGGTTACCGCTGTCAGCGGCCAGCGCGGCCTCGCGGAGCAGATCACCTACATCGCGATCATTGGCAGGGAACCGGCTGCCTAGGCCTTCGGCAAGGCGGCGCCCATTGTCTGCGTCCTCAGGGCGCAAAAATGACAGATCAGCCAGCCTTTGCAGGCCAAGCGCCTGCGCTGCAGCAGGTGTTTGTATCCGGCGCGCGGAAATGGCGCCGTCGTAGAATTGAGGGTCTGAGATGGCGGCTTTGGGAAAGCAGGCGTTTGAGCGCGCATTGAATGTAAACCCAATGCAGGCCTGATCGGCACTGCATGCACGGCGGCAGGCCGCCTCGGTTGTGTCAAACAATGGCGTGCGGTCTGACCCATAGAAATCAACGTCTTGCGAGACAATGTAGCGGTCTGCCGGCAAGGGTGCATTCTGCGCCACCGCATGGATTGGCAAGATCACGAGGCTGCAGGCAACAAGTCCGCGAAGCATCGAAAGTATCATAACGCTCTCCCTTATCTGGCATGCCCTAAGGGGTTTCGGTGTCCTGCCAGCATCGCTTTTACTGGCCCACAGAACAAGGGTGACGGCGAATGCAAGGGGGCTGAGCGCGCTCCGGCGCGCTGATCCGGGGGGCTTGTCCAAGGGTTCCGAGGGTGATCGACCGGCTTGCGCACCGCACATATCCCCGCATCTATTGGACTGGTCAAAACGCAGATCACTCGATAGCGTTCAAGCAATTGGGAACAGTGACCTGTACGCGGCCCTCTCGCCAAGAGCCGAACATACAGTGTCGCACGGCAAACGATATTGAGGGCACTTCAGTGGCAGAAACAAAAGGGCGCAGCCTCGGCCCCGATTTAGGGTCTGGACTTACCGTTGCGCTGGTATCCATCCCGGAAGGTATGGCCTATGCGCTGGTCGCGGGTGTGAACCCGGTCTATGGCCTCTACACTGGTATGCTCACCACGATTGTGGCCTCGCTGACAGGCAGCACATCGCTTTTGATCGTCACCCTGACGAATGCGCTGGCGCTCGTCGCCGGCGACCAACTGGCCGGCCTGGACACGGATGATCCCATTCGCGCCCTTGCCACGCTGACTTTTCTCGTCGGCATTATGATGACACTTCTGGGCGCTTTGCGCATGGGCAGCATGATCCGGTTTGTTTCCCGCGAAGTGATGGCAGGCTTTATCTTTGTCACCGCTCTTCTGATCGTTCTGGGGCAGCTTAAGGACCTTGTGGGGTATCACCCGGAGGGCACGCATGGGAAAGTGTCGCAGGCCATTGCTATCCTGTCGAACCCAAGCGCCTGGAGCAATTCGACTACGATCTTAGGCCTTGCAGGCATTGCCTTTCTGGTTGCGGTGAAAGCAACCCGATTCAAACGGTTTGCAGATGTCTTGGTGATCGTCTTCACAACGGTTGCAGTCGCGTTTCTCGGGCTCGCTGGGATTGAATTGGTCGGTGACATCGCGGATGTTCCCAGGGGCCTCGACGCCCTGCCGTCTTTTGTGCTGCCAGACTTTACGTTGATCCCGGCACTGCTCGCCGGTGCTTTTGCTGCCACGGTTGTGGGATTGTCCGAAAGCTCTGGCGTTGGGGCCGCATATCCAAATCCCAATGGCAAAAAGTCGGACATGTCGAAAGACTTCTTGGGCCAAGGGCTTGGCAATCTCGCTGGATCGTTCTTTCAAGCAATGCCCGCGGGCGGCTCACTCTCTCGGACGGGCATCAATGCCAGTGGAGGGGCGCAAACCCGCATGTCCGGTGTCTTCTCCGGTCTGCTTTTGGCGATCGTTTTGGTTCTGTTCGGCAGTTCTGCAGAACTGATCCCCCTCGCAGGGCTTGCAGCCCTTTTGATCGTCATTGGCGCTGAGATCATGCTGAAGGAAGGCCGCGTCTTGATGCGCGCCTGGAAAACGTCCCGGTACAACACATTCATTGCTGTCGCGACGATCATCCTTGGGGTTTCCCACGATCTGACCGTCGCCATTTTTGGGGGCGTAATATTGTCTTTGATCGCATTTGCCGTGAACGCGTCAGACCGTGTCACCTGCTTCGAACTTGAACGAGCCCCTGACGGCAACTGGGTTGAGCGCCCCACGCCCGAAGCCTTGCCGCCAGATGAAACAACGATCCTTGAGATCCGCGGACCACTCAACTTTGCCTCTGTATATTCATTTGCAGAACTGTTCCCGGATCCCAAAGGGGCGCATGGGGCGACGCTGATCCTGTCTTGCCAAGATCAGGAACTGCAAAGTTTGACGAGTGTGGATTGGGTGGAAAACTTCTTGGCGGACCTCTCAGCGGCCGGAGCGCGCTTGATCTTGGCTGAAGTGGGGCCTGCCCTGTTGGCCGACTTGGAAAAATCCGGGCTGCTCGAAAAACTCGGCGCGCACAACATATTCCCTGCAAGCGATGTAAAGCTTGCATCTCTCAATGCTGCCTACGCAGCCGTCCAACCCCAAGACGCCGAGTGATGGACGAAACCGCAAACGCGCCGCCCGGGCCTCCACCACACCCGCAGATGCAATGGGTGCCCGGTGGGACCTACCTCATGGGCTCAGACCAGCACTATCCGGAGGAAGCGCCCGCCCATCAGGTGACAGTGGATGGGTTCTGGATGGACAAGTATCAGGTGACCAACGCCAAATTCGCGCGTTTCGTCAAAAAGACAGGGTATGTCACAGTGGCGGAACGCGCGCCCGACCCAGAGGATTTTCCTGGCGCGCCCCCTGAAAACCTTGTTCCTGGCTCACTTGTTTTCCAACCGACCTCGGGCCCTGTCGATCTCAAGCGCGTCAATCTCTGGTGGCGTTGGACACCTGGCGCATACTGGAGGAAGCCGGAAGGGCTCAAGAGCCACGTCAAGTCTCGGGGACTGCACCCGGTTGTGCATATCGCTTACGAAGACGCGCAAGCCTACGCCGATTGGATCGGGAAGGATCTCCCGACGGAAGCGGAATGGGAACGCGCCGCCCGAGGGGGGATGGACGCAAAAGAATATGTCTGGGGCGACGAGCATTTTCCAAAAGGCCGCGCCTTCGCCAATACGTGGCAAGGTGAATTCCCGTGGCAAAACCTTGTCACCGATGGGTTTGAGGGAACCGCGCCCGTCGGATCATTCCCAGCCAATCGGTTTGGATTGAATGATATGGCGGGCAACGTCTGGGAATGGACAAAAGACTGGTGGACAGAAGTGCACCCGGCTGACCCAGACAAACCCTGCTGCATCCCGACCAATCCTCGGGGCGGCACGCGCGAGAACAGCTTTGATCCTGCAGCCCCTGAGTGGCAGGTGCCCCGCAAAGTGGTCAAGGGCGGTTCATATCTGTGTGCACCCAACTATTGCCTGCGCTACAGGCCCGCCGCACGACGGCCCCAAATGACAGACACCGGAACCACGCATATCGGGTTCCGGTGCATTTCTCGTCCTTAGGTGTCGCGTGCTTGCGTGTTAGTGGCCCGCACCGCTACCCATCGTTTCCAACTGTCGCATCACAGCTTCGAGGTTGAATGAGGCTGGTTTCTGCCTTGGCGGATAAGCGATGAAGTTTTCGATTTCAGCCTCTACGAGCCCTTGCATGCCGGCGATGAGGAAAACGTGATCAAACAGCCAATCATAGTAGGTGTTTGAGTATTCATCTGCCCGCTCGAACGGATCGCGCCTGAGGTTAAAGATCTTCGGCGCGCGCAGCGGCACGAAGGGTTCCATCCAAATCTGGAGAAGTTTGGCCCGCTGCTCCATCAAGACCGTTTTCCAGTCATTGTGGCGGATGGCGATCAGTTCACCGTCATCGCTGAAGTAGAACACGGTTTCGCGGGGGCTTTTGTCTGTTTCTCCGCACAGATACGGAAGCAGATTAAACCCATCGATATGAACCTTGTAGGTCATGCCGTCCAAGGCATAGCCATCCAGAAGCTTTGTCTTGATGTCGTCGTCACCGGCGGCTGCCAGCAGGGTGGGCAGCATGTCCTGATGGCTGGCTATACCGTTCAAAACAGTGCCGGCCTTAATTTTTTCTGGCCAGCGAATGAAACTTGGAACCCTCCAGGCACCTTCCCAGTTTGTATTCTTTTCGGAGCGGAATGGCGTGATGGCAGCATCCGGCCATGTGTTGAAATGCGGGCCGTTATCCGTTGAGTACGTGACGATCGTATTGTCGGTGATGCCCAGCTCATCAAGCTTGTCGAGCAAAACGCCGATCGTCTCATCATGGGCGACCATCATGTCATTGTAATCGCCCTGGCCACTCTTGCCTTTGTGGATATCCGGGCAGTGCGTCCTGAAATGCATGCCAGTCGTATTGAACCAGACGAAGAACGGCGTATCGGAGTTATGTGCATCCTCAATGAACCGCAGCGCTTCTTTCAGAAACTCTTGGTCAACCGTCTCCATGCGTTTTTTGGTCAGTGGGCCGGTATCTTCAACTTTTTGCCCGCCTTTTCCGTCAGCCCATGAATGGATGACGCCCCGCGGCCCGTATTTTTCTTTGTACTTGGGATCCTTGGGATAATCGGGGTGCTCGGGCTCTTCCTCTGCGTTGAGGTGATACAGGTTGCCAAAGAATTCATCGAACCCATGCATGGTTGGAAGGTATTCGTCCCGGTCGCCAAGGTGGTTCTTACCAAACTGGCCCGTCCTGTACCCATGGGGCTTCAGCAGCGTCGCGATCGTCGGATCCTCTTTTTGAAGACCGACCTTCGCCCCCGGCATGCCCACCTTGGTCATGCCTGTCCGGATTGGGTTTTGACCAGTGATAAAGCAGGCTCGTCCCGCCGTGCAGCTTTGCTGGCCGTAGTAGTCGGTGAACGCGACACCTTCTTCTGCAACTCTGTCAATATTTGGAGTCCGATACCCCATCTGGCCGCGGTTATTGAAACTGATGTTCCAAAAACCAATGTCGTCCCCCCACATAACAAGGATATTGGGCTTTTTCGCCATGTCCGGCTCCATATGATTGTTGTTCCCTAAATTGGCTACGCTTTCGCGTTCCATTGACGCTAGTGGAGTTTTTGATTCGGGAATACAGCTTAGAGCAGAGTGTCACGTTGGATTTTTGGTGGGAAAAACAATGAGAACCCGGATTTTCAACGACGTCTCCGATAGCTGCGTCAATTCGCGTTTGAATGAGAAAGAACACAGTCCAATGGGCGGTTTTGCCCTTGGTTTGGCGGGCCCTTTGTACCGATATTGTCGCGACACCCGGGAAATATCGTCAATAAAGTACTGAACAAGGAAACCGCTCAGCTGCTTTCGAGGAGAAATATCTCAGGCAGTTTTCCGTTCGTGAGCGAAAGTCGAACCGCGCCGCCACAAGGCGACAAGCCGCTCAAGCGCGGTTGATTTCTTGTTACCGTTCTCGACGCGGTGACATGTCGAATTAGATCACCGGCACACTCAGGCGGCCCCAAGCGCCGCACAGCACGAATAGGTGACACATGTCGATCAAGCGCCGCTCTCTCATTCTTGGCTCTCTGGCCCTTGCTGCATGTGCGCGTGTGCCCGCGTCCCCTACAGGCCCGCGCGAACCGATCACGCTCGATCAAGCGTTTGCGGGGAAATCTATCGGCGCGGGTGTTTTCCGGGTTGATCTGACTGGCGCGGAGCGGCGCTTCAAGGCGCGCCTTGACGGGCGCTTGGTGGGGGATCGCCTCACGGTTGTCGAAGATTTTTTCTACGACGACGGCGAGGAAAATCAGCTCACCTGGGTGTTTGACCGTGCAGGGCCTGGCAAGTGGACAGGACGGCGGGAAGATACCGTTGGCGTTGCAAGTGTTGTGGAAACAGGAACCGATATCCGGCTGTCCTATCTGGCCGATTTCCGCTCTGGGGACGATGTGACCAGACTGGGTTTTGAAGATGTTATTTACTTCGATCCAGACGGACGCGTCATCAACGATGCCATCGTGACGCGTCTTGGTATTCCCGTCGGGCGCGTGCGCTTCGAAATGCAATCGATCTGATTTCCCGTTGGTTTCGGCGTGGTGCCAGTCTGCGCGCAAGCCATCGCGACACCAAAAGTTTATTGCGGTCCGCACCAAAGCGCGCATCGTCCCGCGCGTTCAAACCCCATGGGCCAACGCGCAGGCGGGGCAGAACGGAAAATTCCTTGCATGGCAGCGATAAGGAACGTTCCCTTTGTTGAAGAAGGCTAAGAAGCGATAGGGCTGGCAAATGAACATGCTCGATACGTCCGATGATCAAGCGCCACTTTTTAGTTTCGCGGTCGTAACTGACACGCATTTATCCGTGGATGCAGATGGCGCAGCGGTTGATGAGCGTGCGCCAAACAATCTGACGTCTTCTTACCGGCGCACACTTGAGCGGATCAATGAGATGGGTCCGGCCTTCGTTGTGCATCTTGGCGACATGGCCGATCCCGTCCCCGTTTCTCCGCGATTTGCAGCAGCTGCCGCGGCCTTTAAAGAGGCCTCATCGGATCTCAAAGCGCCACTTCATCTGGTTCCGGGGAACCACGACATCGGAGAGAAGATCCACAAAGCCCTTCCAAGGATCGACAAGAACGTGTCGATCACGCCGGCATCCATCGCGCAATATCAAGACACCTATGGCCCCGATTATTACCATTTTGAACAGGGTGGCTGCCTGTTTCTTGTCTTGAACACTCTGCTTATCAATTCGGGTTTGCAAGACGAACATGCGCAGTGGGATTGGCTTTCAGAAGCCCTTGAAAAATCAGACGGCAAGCGGGTGTTCGTGTTCACTCACTACCCTGCATATCTGGCCGAGCGCCACGAGCCTGACTACTACGACAATCTCGAAGAGCCGGGGCGCTCTCGCCTTTTGGAGCAGTTGGCAAAGGCAAACACCCAAGTCTATTTCGCCGGCCATGTTCACAACTTTTTCTACAATGAGTGGGAGGGCATTGAGCACGCTGTTCTCCCCTCTGTGGGTATCCTGCGGACCGACTATATGGAGATGTTTCGCGCCAGTCCTAGCCGGGAATTAGGAAGCTTTGATCCTGCAAAACTCGGATTTCTTTGGGTAGATGTCTATGCGGAAGGCCATGCCCTGCATCTTGTCCGATCGGACCATCCGCCAACGTATCGCCCTGCTCCTCAAAGGCGCGTTGGCAGCACAGTTACCATAGATTTGCGGCTGCCGTGGTGTGAAACCACCGATATTCCCTGTGCTTGGGGCCTTGAGATTTTTGAGCGCAAGTACATCCGCAACGATTACCCCCTCGCAGCCCTGTGGGAGATGGGGGGACAGAATTTTCGAATTCCAATCTCGGACTTGCTCGATGCGCGCACCGCAGACCGTATGCGCCAGCTTGGTGCGCTGGGCCATCGGTTTTCAATCGTGTCTTTTGGCTATCCGGACGAGGCCAGAATGGCTGCGATAAACGCGCACCTTAACTGCATTAAATCGCTGGAAGTTGTCGCGCTCTTGGATCAATGGCAGGACTTGGCGCCACAGCTGACAGCGCTTCGAAAAGACGCCCCTTTTGAAATTTATCTCAATGTTGTGCGCCCCGAGGTTGAGGGGTGGACAAGCCATCACGGCCTGAAGGCAGATGCCCCAGACGAATTGCAGCAGGCCCTGCATGTTCCGGGGCTGAGCGGCGCCGTAGATGGGTTTGTTTTCGCGATTGGGCGCGATGTGTCCCCTCTCGAAGGCGTTGCAGCCGTGTATGAGCACGTGTCAGGCACAGGGTTCAAACCGCTGTTTCACTTGCCATCCGTTGGCATGTTCTGGAGCACTAAGGACACCAAAACGCGCAGCGAGGCCATGGAAGTGGCCAGAGTTGCAGAAGCGGCACTGGTGGCGCGCGCGCACCCAGATGCGGATTTCGTGATTGATAATTTCGTGGAACTGGAGCGCGGCTATGTCAGCTGCCACGGCCTTGTGGACCGTTTCTACAACCCCAAGACAGGAAGCCGCGTTTTGAGCGCGCTCAATCGACATGTGCCTGCAAAAATCTGGAATGTTCAGGCCTTTGAAACCCCGCAGGCGCGCGTACTGACCGCTGCGTCGGAACACTATGATTTAGCCCTCATCCTCGCGCCCACGGCTGAGGCAGACCGCACCCATTCCAGCCCTTCTGATCGCGGCCTCTTGCACGCGAAAGCCACTTGCATCCGTTTGGATACGGGCGAGATCGTCACCGCAAGCATAGATGAATACGTCAAAGAAATAGCATTGGGTGACGGGCCGATCCCCCCGGCTCTTTGTTTGGTTGCCAAGCAGGATTGAGAGGGCAACCCTCAGCCACGAAGAGGGCCGACCCACCGCAAGCCCACCGCGATGGGGCCGAGGATATTCGCCAGGTTCCTCTCACGAGATATGCGCAGTTTTGGCACCAGATAGCCGTACGAAGCTGTGGCTGAACGCGCATTCGATGGGCTAGTTGGACACCATCGCACCCCGTGCTGAGCCCCGATTGACGCCATTCTTGTGAACGCTAGGTGTCGCCATGCGGCGCGGTTTGCTGCGCGGTCAGGATCAGCAACTTGCGGTGACGAGATGCCAGAAGGACATACAATTCACCGGGCGGCGCGCGATCATGCCGATATGATCGGCGGCAACGTGATTTCGGCGATTTCCCCACAAGGTCGCTTTGCCGAGGGCGCAGCAGTCATAAACGGTGCCACTTGTGAGGGCACAGGGGCTGTTGGCAAGCATCTGCTCTACCACTTCTCAAATGGTCAGACGCTCCATATTCATCTCGGCCTCGGCGGCTACTTCGTGTGTCAATCGCAGCCCGCCGATCCGCCGCGCGACGTTGTCCGCATCCGCCTGGAGAGCGCAACGCATTGCATAGACATCATTGGGCCAAACACCTGCGAACTGATGCCAACAGCCGAAATGCCAGCTTTTACCCTGCGCTACGGGCCAGATCTGCTATCGGATACACCCGAGCCTGAGCGCGCCATCGCCGCAATTCGCAAAAGCCGCGCGCCGATTGCTCGGCTGCTCATGGATCAGAAAGTGATCTCAGGCATAGGGAACATTTATCGCGCAGAGATCCTCTGGTTGAGGAAATTGAACCCAATGACGCGCGGTGTGGATATCGACGCGGATGACCTTCGCGATCTGTGGGATGAGATGCGGCAACTTCTTCAGATTGGCGTCGAAACAAATGCAATTATCACCAATGGCAACGTCGACATGACCGGCGAAGAAATCACCGAGCGGACCAATATTTTTGCGCGCGACTTTTGTCCGACATGCGGAGGCGCGATTGAAAAGTCCAAGCTCAGCGGCCGAACGCTGTACCATTGTCCGAAATGCCAGGCTTAGCCTGTCTACAAAACCGCTCTCGGCAGCCAGGCACCGCCCGGTGCGACACCCCATTAAATTGACCTGTCATATCAGGCGAAGTTACCGTTCCAACAATCCAGCAAAGCCGCTCGATAATAGGCGATACGGCCAGCCAGACCAACGTGCTCGATACATTTCCTTATAGCTAAAGGCTTCAAAATGCCGATCCCCCTGACGCGCAGAGCAATGCTCGGCATCCTTGGCGGCACCGGACTTGCCGCTGCATTGCCCCCTCAAACACTGTCCAAAACGATAGCCACAAGAACCGAGATAGACATTCGCAACGCCAGTTACTCATTCTTAGATGGCAAGTTGACCGAAGGGCTCGTCTCGACGCTTCCGGACGCGCCGCCGCCAGTTATCCGCATGCGGCGGGATCGTCCCTTCACGGCGCGGGTCACCAACACATTAGATGACTATACCACGATGCATTGGCATGGGCTGCGCCTCGCCAATGCGATGGACGGTGTCCCCTACCTCACACAAATACCGTTGGCCAAAGGAGAAGCGTATGACTACGAGCTGGTTTCTCCGGATGCAGGCACGTTTTGGTACCACCCCCATTGTATGACAATGGATCAGATGGCCTTGGGGCTGACCGGCATACTCATTGTTGAAGAAGACGAAGATCCGGGCTTTGACGCCGAAATCCCCCTGAATCTCAGGGATTTTCGGTTGGATGGGAATGGGGAGTGGATTGACCTTTGGACGGCCCGGGGCGCAGCGCGCGCCGGAACATTCGGAACAGTCATGACCACCAACTGGAATGTTGAGCCCTCTTATGAGGCACCTACCGGGGGCTTGGTCCGACTTCGTGTGGCAGCGACGGACACAACACGCGTCTACAAGCTGTTCTTACCGGATGCACAAGCCAAGGTCATCGCCCTCGACGGCCACCCCCTCCCTGAAGTGATCGATATGCCGAGCAGCAAGGACAACGCGCTGATCCTGGGGCCGGGACAACGTGCCGATATCGCAGTGTTGTTGCCTGAAGGCGAGGATCAAAACGTGACCCTCCTTACAGACGCACCGGGGGCACCTCGTGTACTTGCCCGCTTCATTGCGCGCGGCCCTGCCTTAACCAGATCAATCAGGGATGTCAGGCCGCTCCCTCCTAATCCGGTACGGGAGCCGAATTTGGCAGAAGCACGACGCGAAGAGTTCATATTTGGATGGTCGCCCGAAGGTGATCTGCCGAATAATGGGGTCTGTGGGTCGTTGCCCTACACTTTCTGGTCCATCAATCGCACGCCTTGGGCTGGTGATGCAGTGGAAGGCGTCGGACCGCTTGCAACGTTCCGGAAAAATGAAAGCGTTGTGCTCCGCTTGCGCAATGAAAGCCCTAATGATCACCCGATCCATCTCCATGGCCTCGCCTTCCGACCGATCGGATCGAACAAACGCAATCTGCCGCCCTATTGGACAGACACGGTGCTGCTGCAACGTGAGGAGACGATTGATATTGCCTTTGTCGCCGATAACCCGGGGGACTGGGCTTTCCACTGCCACGTCATTGAACATCAAAAAACCGGGCTCGCGGGATATGTGCGCGTTTTGGATAGCTAATCGCGCGCTGCGCCAGCGGAGTTCATAGGCTTTGCCTGACGCCGGCAAAACCCCTGCCTACAGGCGGTTTTGCCGGCGGTGTTGTGGGCAACGCTTGCAGAGCATTTACCATCTCCAGACAAGGCGATCTTGGGCGCGCGCCGCCCCATATGACAGCCGACAAACGCCCCCGGCGGATAGGCCCCATGCTGTGCGTTGCGACCTATGGCCTTTGGGTCAACGATGTTGCATCGCAACGCCCTCATTGTCTTGAGCCCTTGCAAACCATCCGGATGCCAGTAGTTTTTCCACCATGACGGAAAATTCAGACGACATCTTAAACGCGCTTCCCTCTCGACTGAAAAGCGCGCGTAAGGCCAAGGGCCTATCCCTCGATGCGATTTCAAACCTGAGCGGCGTGTCCCGCTCGATGGTCAGCCAGATTGAACGCGGCGAAAGCAGCCCAACCATTGCAACCCTATGGAATTTGACGCGCGCGCTGAATGTGGATTTCGCGGGGCTGCTTGATGGCGCAGACACCGGCGACAGGATCGACGTTCTGAGGGCCGCCGAAGTTCCGAGCATTGACAATATGGGGCAAGGCTGCCGCATCGCTATTTTGTCACCGCCAGAGGAAGCTGGCGGACATGAAGTTTACGATATCTCGTTTGAAATAAACGGAAAATTGACGAGCCAGCCACACTCGCACGGCGCGACAGAACACCTGTCAGTGCTCGAAGGGCGCGTGCAGGTCACCTCTGGTGCCGCCACATGCGAGGTCACTGTGGGCGATACGGCACGCTATGCTGTAGACGTGGAGCACGAGATCACAGCGATCGATGGTCCCGCCCGTGTTTTCCTGATTGTGAAATCCGCGTAAGAACATCTTAGCGGATGCAATTTCGTTATAGCGGAATTTTATATTGCGGAATCGTTTCCGTTATGAGAGATATCTGGCATCGAGGAGATGCCGAATGTCCACCACCTTTCTTGCTGATATCTCAGAAACCCTGACCGACATTGAAAGGGAAGGCCTCTACAAGCGCGAACGTCAGATCACGTCTGCGCAGGCGGCCAATGTTCAGGTCCAGGGGCGCGATGTTATCAACCTGTGCGCCAACAATTACCTTGGGCTTGCCGATCATCCGGCGCTGATAAACGCTGCGCAGGCAGCAATGGAAACCCAAGGGTTTGGCATGGCCAGTGTGCGTTTCATCTGCGGTACGCAGGATCGTCATCGGCAACTGGAACAGCGCCTTGCCAGCTTTTTGGACACAGATGACAGCATCTTGTTTGCTGCATGTTTCGACGCGAATGGTGGATTGTTTGAGCCGCTACTGGGCCCTCAAGACGCAATTGTTTCTGACAGCTTGAACCATGCTTCGATCATCGATGGCATTCGGCTGTGCAAAGCCAAACGCTACCGCTACGCCAACAACGACATGGCTGATCTGGAAGCAAAGCTGAAAGCGGCCAAGGCGGATGGCGCGCGCCATATCATGATTGCCACCGATGGCGTGTTCTCGATGGATGGCACCTTGGCTGATCTCGTTGGCATTCGCGCTTTGGCCGACACATATGATGCGGTTGTGATGGTAGATGATTGCCATGCAACAGGATTTATGGGCCCCCACGGTGCGGGCACGCCAGATCATTTTGGCGTGACGGCGGACATTCTCACCGGCACCTTGGGCAAGGCGCTTGGTGGAGCGATCGGCGGCTATATCGCCGGACCACAGCCTGTCATCGATTTGTTGCGGCAGCGCGCACGCCCATACCTGTTCTCCAATTCTCTGCCGCCCGCAATCGTTGCCGCTGGGCTCGAGGCGATCACTCTTGTTGAAAACGGTGAGGATCTGCGCCGACAGCTATTTGCAAATGCAGCCTACTGGCGGGCGGGTCTGACGCAGTTGGGATTTGATCTCCTTCCGGGGGAACATCCCATTGTGCCCGTCATGCTGGGCGAAGCGCAGGTGGCCCAGAGCATGGCAGCACGCCTCTTTGAATTGGGTGTCTATGTCTCTGGCTTCTTCTTTCCCGTCGTCCCGCGCGGACAGGCCCGCATCCGCACCCAAATGAATGCGACATTGACGATCTCAGACCTAGACCGCGCCCTCGATGCTTTTGGAACAGCAGGTCGGGAATTAGGAGTGATCCAATGACCACCAATACCATGAAAGCGCTGGCCAAAACCAAGCCAACGCAGGGGCTTTGGCAGATCGACGCCCCGGTCCCTGAGATTGGCCCTGATGATGTATTGATCCGTATCAATACAACGGGGATCTGCGGGACAGATATTCATATATGGAATTGGGATGAATGGGCCGCCGCAACGGTGCCGGTTCCCATGATCACAGGCCATGAGTTCGCCGGCGAGATCGTTGATATGGGCCGCAATGTGACGGGCCTGAGCCTTGGGCAGCGCTGTTCCGGAGAAGGTCATTTGGTGGAGGCTGACAGCAGACAGTCCCGTGCAGGGAAGTTCCACCTTGATCCGGGCACCCGTGGTATCGGCGTGAACGAACAAGGGGCTTTCGCCGAATATTTGCGCCTTCCGGCCTTTAACGTGGTGCCCTTGCCGGACGATATCCCGGATGAAATAGGGGCGATCCTAGACCCGCTGGGCAATGCTGTGCATACAGCGCTCAGCTTTGATCTTCTGGGCGAAGATGTGCTGATCACCGGCGCTGGCCCCATCGGGATCATGGCCGCAGCTGTGGCGCGGCACGCAGGGGCACGCAATGTGGTGCTAACAGACATCAACACAGACAGGCTGACATTGGCGAACCACGTTGTGCCAACCGTCCGCACCGTCAATGTGGCCCGTGAAGATATCAATGACGTCATCCATGAGCTTGGGCTAAGGGAAGGATTTGACGTCGGCTTGGAAATGTCGGGCAGCCAGGCGGCCTTGGATCAAATGGTCGAAGCCTTGGTCATGGGGGGCAAAATCGCTCTTTTAGGCATTCCTCCCGGTCAATCCCCAGTGGATTGGAGCCGGATTGTTTTTAAAGCCATCACGCTCAAGGGCGTCTATGGTCGTGAGATGTTTGAGACGTGGTACAAAATGATTGCAATGCTTCAGAACGGCCTCGATGTGTCTCGTGTGATTACCCATCGATTTGACGTCTCCGACTTCGAAAAGGGCTTTGCTGAAATGAAGTCCGGTCGCTCAGGTAAAGTTGTTTTAAGCTGGAATGAGCACCGTATCGCGCACTAATGAGCTCTATTTAAAATGCTCTCCAGGCGCATGAGATGACGTGCAACCTGCCTAGATAGATCGCTTGTTTGACCGGCAGGTGCTTGGCATCAGACGAGGTCAGCCCACCGCGTGTTCTGGAGCGAGCACGCGTTTGATCGTTCAGCAGCCATCAACCGGCCTGCGCGCAAAAAAAATTGACGTGGCGTCTTTACATTGCCCCTAT
>JAKVBK010000042.1 GCA_022447275.1 Oceanicola sp.
TTCGATTTTAACACACGCTTCCGGCCCACATGGCAATAGAGGCGCGCGAAACAAAAGTTACGCAAACAACTTTAGGCTGTTTTCTCAAGAAGTTTAAAAGTCTGGCAACGCGGCGCGGCTTTGGACCGCAAACACCGGTGCGCGTTGAGCAGGATAGCGGCAGCCGCCACGCGCGCTGCACCCGTGACAAAACTGCGCCTGGATCGGCGCGCAGGGATAGCGGAAGTCACAGGGAATGCATGGTGGGTGATAAGAGATTCGAACTCCTGACATCTTCGATGTGAACGAAGCGCTCTACCACTGAGCTAATCACCCTTGCTGGCGGCGGGATACAATCCCTCGCGGTGGGCTGCAAGCCCTTTCGCATGTGCACAGGGGGGCAGGCAGTGCCCCATGGCCGATACGCGCGGCGCCACTGTGTGCAGCCCATCCCCCTGCCCGCTCGGCAATGGCGGGATGGGAGGGCCCCGTGGGACGCTTGGCCAAAGCCGCCGGCATGCAAGGCCCGTCGGACAGCAAAAAGGGCGCCCCGCAGGACGCCCTTTTCAAATACATGCATGCGCCGCCGCACTTAGTGGGCGACAGGTGCCCCCTCTGGCCCGGCAGCCGCGCTGCTGCGCGCCAGGGCGGCGGCTTCTTCTGCCTCTTCATCCCATTCGATGCTCTCGGGCGCGCGAACCAGCGCACGCTCAAGCACTTCGGAGACATGTTTGACCGGGATGATTTCCAACCCGTCCTTCACATTGTCAGGGATGTCGGCCAGATCCTTTGCGTTGTCTTGCGGGATCAGAACCGTTTTGATCCCACCGCGCAGGGCTGCGAGCAGCTTTTCCTTGAGGCCGCCAATCGGCATCGCGTTGCCTCGCAGGGACACTTCGCCCGTCATGGCGATATCCCGGCGCACCGGAATGCCCGTCAGGACCGAGACGATCGATGTCACCATGGCAAGACCGGCAGAGGGGCCGTCCTTGGGGGTGGCGCCATCGGGCACGTGCACGTGAATGTCGATCTTCTCAAAGCGCGGTGGCTTAAAGCCAATCTCGGGGCTGATCGAGCGCACGTAAGACGAGGCCGCATCGATGGACTCTTTCATCACATCGCCCAGCTTACCCGTGGTTTTCATGCGGCCCTTGCCGGGCAGCTTGAGCGCCTCGATATGCAGCAGGTCACCGCCCACAGACGTGTAGGCAAGCCCCGTCACAACACCGATCTGATCCTCTTCTTCGGCCAGGCCGAAACGGTGGCGCGGAACGCCGAGGAACTCTTCGAGCTGATCTTCCTTGACCTCGACAGCGTCAACCTCCTTGCGGACGATCTTGGTGACAGCCTTCCGCGTCATCTTGGCGATTTCGCGCTCGAGGTTCCGCACCCCTGCCTCGCGGGTATAGGTGCGGATCACGGCTGTCAGCGCCGCGTCGTCGATCGCGAACTCACCCTTGCGCAAGCCGTGGTTCTTGATCTGCTTGTCGATCAGGTGCTGGCGCGCAATCTCGCGCTTCTCATCCTCGGTGTAGCCGGCCAGGCTGATGATCTCCATCCGGTCGAGCAGCGGCCCCGGCATGTTGTAAGAGTTGGCCGTGGTCAGGAACATGACGTTCGACAGATCGTATTCCACCTCGAGATAGTGGTCCACGAACGTGCCGTTCTGCTCCGGGTCGAGCACTTCGAGCATGGCAGAGGCCGGGTCTCCACGGAAATCCTGCCCCATCTTGTCGATCTCATCGAGAAGGATGAGCGGGTTCGTTGTCTTGGCCTTTTTCAGAGCCTGGATGATCTTGCCCGGCATGGAGCCGATATAGGTCCGGCGGTGGCCGCGGATCTCGGACTCGTCGCGCACGCCCCCCAGCGAGATGCGAATGAATTCGCGCCCCGTGGCCTTGGCGACAGATTTACCCAGCGAGGTTTTGCCGACGCCCGGAGGGCCGACAAGACACAGGATCGGGCCCTTCAGCTTTTTCGAACGCTGCTGCACCGCGAGATACTCAACGATCCGTTCCTTGACCTTTTCAAGGCCGTAATGGTCATTGTCGAGCACGCTCTGGGCACGTGACAGATCCTTTTTCACGCGCGACTTGGTGCCCCACGGGATCGACAGCATCCAATCAAGGTAGTTGCGCACAACCGTAGCCTCAGCCGACATCGGGCTCATGTTCTTGAGCTTCTTGATCTCGGCATCGGCCTTTTCGCGCGCTTCTTTCGACAGCTTGGTCTCGGCGACGCGGTTTTCCAGTTCGGCGACCTCGTTTTGGCCTTCCTCACCGTCGCCCAGCTCCTTCTGGATCGCCTTCATCTGCTCGTTGAGATAATACTCGCGCTGGGTCCGCTCCATCTGGGATTTGACGCGGGTCTTGATCGTCTTTTCAACCTGCAGCACCGACATCTCGCCCTGCATCAGGCCATAGACCTTCTCAAGACGCTCTGCGACATCGAGCGTTTCCAGCAATTCCTGCTTCTGGTCGACCTCTACGCCCAGATGGCCCGACACGAGGTCCGCCAGCTTATCCGCAGCGCGCGTTTCGGCCACGGCCGACAGGGCTTCCTCGGGGACGTTCTTTTTGACCTTGGCATAGCGCTCAAACTCTTCCCCGACAGAGCGCAACAGCGCCGCGACCGTGTCTGCGTCACCCTCGGTTTCTTCCAGAGCTTCGGCTTCGGCCTCGAAGAAAGGCTCGGAGCGGGTGAATTCGGTGATCCGCACCCGGCTCTTGCCTTCGACCAGCACTTTGACGGTGCCGTCGGGCAGTTTCAGCAGTTGCAATACGTTTGCCAGCACGCCGGTGAGATAGATGCCATCGGCGTCCGGGTCATCGACTGCGGGATCAATCTGGGACGACAGCAGGATCTGCTTGTCATCCGCCATCACCTCTTCCAGCGCCTTCACCGACTTTTCGCGCCCTACAAAGAGCGGCACGATCATATGCGGGAAAACGACGATATCGCGCAGGGGCAACACCGGGTAGGAGGCGTTTTTTTGCTCGTCCATCAGACATTCCTTGTTATTGGCAAGAACGCTGGTCCCGCGATGCGGCAACCCTGCATTCTCCGTTCAGGTTCCCTAGAAGGTGGTGCGTGGCAACCGACGCTTCAAGCGGGCCCGTTTATAATCACGGTGAGTGTGCACTTGCGCAGGGGCAGACACAAGGGCTGCAAGCGTTACAAATAAAGGAAATCTGCGTGCCTCTTTGCCGGCAGAAAAAGTTAACTTTTCGTTAATTTTTTAGAGGCTCGCGGATTGCCATGCAGCGCGCACCCAGCGCCATGAAATCCGCAGCCCTACATGTCGACGAAGCACGGCATCCCCGCCCCTCCCAAAGGGGCGATTGAAACCGCATAAGACCGTGTCTTTACAAAGGATCAATGTCCCCCTGCGCCCGCATCGCGTGGAACTCGGCCTCCCACTGGGCGAAGGTGCCCGCGGCAATCGCATCCCGCATCTCCTGCATGATCTGCTGGAAATAATGCAGGTTGTGCCAGGTGAGCAGCATCCCCGAGATCATCTCATTGGAGCGGAACACGTGATGCAGATAGGCACGTGAGTAGTTGCGGCAGGCCGGGCATGTGCAATTTTCATCCAAGGGACGCGGATCATTCTGGTGGCGTGCGTTCTTGATATTGACCACGCCGTGGCGCGTGAACGCCTGCCCTGTCCGCCCAGAGCGGGAGGGCAGCACGCAATCCATCATGTCGATCCCGCGCTTGACGGCGCCCACGATGTCATCGGGCTTGCCCACGCCCATCAGGTATCGTGGTTTGTCCACGGGCAACTGGCCGGGCGCGAAGTCTAGGCAGCCAAACATGGCCTCCTGCCCCTCGCCCACGGCAAGGCCGCCAACCGCGTAGCCCTCAAACCCGATCTCCTGCAGGGCCTGCGCGCTTTCGGCCCGCAGGTCTTCCTCAAGGCCGCCCTGCTGGATGCCGAACAGGGCGTGGCCCGGTCTGTCACCGAAGGCTTCGCGCGAGCGTTTGGCCCACCGCATGGACAGGTGCATGCTCTCGGCGATGCGGTCGCGGTCTGCGGGCAGGGCTGGGCATTCGTCAAAACACATCACGATATCTGATCCAAGCAGGCGCTGAATCTCCATCGAGCGTTCGGGCGACAGCATGTGCTTGGACCCGTCGATATGGCTTTTGAAGGTGACGCCCTCTTCCGTCAGTTTGCGCAGGCCTGCGAGGCTCATCACCTGGAAGCCACCGGAATCTGTGAGGATGGGCCGCTCCCAGTTCATGAACTTGTGCAGCCCGCCCAAGCGGTCAATGCGCTCTGCGGTCGGGCGCAGCATCAGGTGATAGGTGTTGCCCAGCAGGATATCGGCCCCCGTGGCGCGCACGCTTTCCGGCATCATTGCCTTCACGGTTGCCGCGGTGCCGACCGGCATGAATGCGGGGGTGCGGATCTCTCCGCGCGGGGTCGAGATCGTGCCCGTGCGCGCCGCACCATCCGTGGCTGACAGAGTGAAGGAAAATTCGCGAGACATGGGGGCAGAGCCTTTCGAGGCGTTTAAGCTGTGCGGGTCGGGGCCGTTTAGCGTTGAATCCGCCGGTTTGACCAGAGCCGAGTTTGCAAAACGCGGCGGCAGCCATGATTTGCCGCTTCACAGGCGGCGGAGGAATAGGGGGCTTACCGGCACGCCTCAGATCAGAGACGGACCGCAGATACAAAGGGGCGACAGCCCGCTTGGGCCAAGGCGGCCGTCTCAGGGTTCGCGCGGCTGTGGCCGCAAGGGAATTTCCTTCAGCAGCCCCCCCACGCCCATCGCGGCAATTTCCGCGTCACCCACGGCAATTCCGCAGGCCAGACGCTCCAGCACCCAATCCGCCCCGTTCAGTGCGGGCGAGCGCGCACATCCCGGCAGCCCCACAACCGGACGGGCATCGAGGCTGCCCACAAACAGAAGATTGCCGGGATCCACCGGCATCCCGAACCTGTTGACGCTGCCGCCAGCAACGCGCACGGCTTGCGGGCCCACATCGTGCAGATCAGAGGTTGCAGACCCGGTCAGGATCAATGCGATCTCGCCCGGCAAACGTCTCAGCGCGGCAGCCAGGGCGTCGGTCTCGTGGGGAACGGTTTCCACCCCGGCAAGCTCCATGCCCAGCGCGCGCAAACGGCCTTCCATGGCCGCAGCCCCTTTCTCGCTCAGGCTGGATTTCTGCCCGGGCACCTCCGTGAGGACGAGCCCTGCACTGCGCAGCACCACCGGCTGCACACACACTGCCGCCCGCGCCGCATCGCACGCGGCCTGCAAGCGCGCCTCGTCCACCCCGTAGGAGATGATCTTGACTGTGCCCACCAGCGTGCGCGGCCCCACCCGGGTGAGCGGCGGCAGGGTGGCCAGCGTGATCGAGGGGTCAATCGCGTTCAATGCTGCAACGGCGTCGGCATCCACCTGCGCCACACCCGGCCCCGCCGCATTGAGGTTGACCCGCCCAGTGAAGGCCTGACCCACAACCAGATGCCCCTGTGCAGGATCAGGTACCAAGGCGGCTGCAAGACGGGCGGCCGCGCTGTCTTCATCCACATCGCCGGGCTCCAGCCGCGCCACCGTGACCGTGTCGAGCCCCGCTTGCTGCAACCGCGCCAGGAGGGCCGTATCAATCACCGTGCCCTTCTTGGCCGTGCCTCCCGTCAGCGGGGCGGAATGGGCAAGGATCGCGCCCTCGGCCTCTGCAAGGGCCACGGAGCCAAAGAACATCAGGCCGTGCCCCGGCGCAAAACCGCCGTTATCTGCGCCATGACAGAAATCGCGATCTCAGCCGGGGATTTGGCTCCGATATCAAGCCCGACCGGGGCGTGCAGGCGTCCGATCTGCGCGGGCGTGAAGCCCGCCTCCTGCATGCGTTTGACGCGTTTGGCATGGGTGCGGGTCGAGCCGAGGCAGCCGATATAAAAGCAATCAGAAGCAAGGGCCCGGGCGATCGCGGGATCGTCGATCTTGGGATCATGGGTCAAGGTGACGATGGCAGAGCGGGCATCAATGCCCCAGGCGTCGAGCGCCTCATCCGGCCAGTCATGGCTGATCGTCTCGCCGGGAAACCGGGCTTGCGAGCCAAACGCCTCGCGCGGATCAATGAGGACGGGATCATACCCGGCAAGCCGGGCCATCACGACGAGAGGCTGGGCGATGTGAACCGCGCCCACCACAGCCATGCGCAGGGGCGGGTTATGGATCGCGGTGAACACGCGCCCCTCTTCATCGAAGCCAGACCGGTCTGCGCGAAAGCGGTCTGCCTCGGCCCCATCGGCGGCGAAACCGCGCTGCCATGTGGTGGTATCCACCTGATAGGCCACGGGCTGGCGCAAGGCCCGCCGCTGGGTGAGGTCTTCGAGCATATCTGCCTCAAACCCAGCACCAATCGGCTCTACCATGATGCGGATCGTGCCGCCGCAGGCGAGACCCACGGCAAAGGCCTCGTCGTCGGTCACGCCATATTCCAGAATGCGGCTCTGGCCGTCTTCTAAAGCGTCGAGCGCCTCCGCGACCACAGCGCCTTCGACGCAGCCGCCCGAGACAGAGCCGGCAAGCTCCGCATCGCCCGAGATCGCAAGCTGGCTGCCCACCGGGCGCGGGGCCGATCCCCACGTTTGCACAACGGTGGCAAGCGCAGCGCCACGGCCCGCACGGTGCCACGCAAGCGCGGTTTCAGGGATATCGTCGAAGCCGGGTGTATCAGCCATCAGCAGGCCCTCCTTCATCGGAGATACTATCACGGGGCGGAACGGCAAGGACAAGCACCGCAAATGATGTCGCAATGTGCAGGAATGCAGATTGCCAAGACGGCGCCGGATCAAACTGAAAACGGGCGCCCCATCGGGACGCCCGTATCAAAGCAAGATCAGATCGGTGGCTGATCAGGTGCGCGCTTTGCCCACCAGTTTCCAAGTCACGGGCAGCAGGATCGCCGCCAGCGCGAGCTTCATGAAGTCACCGATGATGAAGGGGGTCAGGCCCCATTCGAGGATCGGCTTGTCCCAGCCGTACAGAACGCCCAGCCACAGCAGGCCCGGCACGTAGATCAGGGCGTTGCCGATCAGCATGGCAAAGGCCATCCAGATCACCGAACGATCCCAACCCCGGGTTGCGGCCCAACCCAGCGCAAGCGTTGCCAGCACGTAGCCGACGAGGTAGCCGCCAGTGCCACCCATCATGTATTCCAGACCGAACTTCTCAGCCGAGGAATTGGCGAACACGTCGTAGCCGAGCGCCCCAACGATCAGGTAGCCAAGAATTGTCACGAGGCCCAGGCGCGGCCCATAGGCGGCGCCGATGGCCAGCACGCCGAAGGTGCCCATGGTCACCGGAACCGGCGACGGCGGGATCGGCAGCTTGATCTTGGCCAGAACGGCCAGCAGCACGATGCCAAGCGCAACAAGCGCCACCTGCTTGATGCGCAGGGCTGCGCCCGCATTGGGGCCCAGCGTCTCGGCAAGGCTGTTGTAAGAGTTAAGGGTCTGGCTCGCCATGGCGCTCTCCTACCTTCCAGAAAGTGTTCTCTTGCCGCCGTGATGCAGCATGCAGGGCCTCGGCGCAACCGTCAAAAAGGCTGCTGAGCGGCGTTGCGCGCCATGCTTTGCAGAAGATTACTGTATTTTGGGGTGTTTTTGCCGCGCGCTCCGTTGCGTCAGAGCGATCCCGCGCGCTGGTAAAGGGTGCGCATGGTGTAATCCTTGCGCGGGCCTGAGACCTGCCACTCCGCGCTCCATGCATCTGGCCAAGCGCTGAAATCATAGCGGACGATGTAGGTATCCGGGTCGCACCAATGGGTCGCCCTGCCCTGCCCCCCGATGCTGTGAAACGGACGCATGTCATCGAAAAAGACATCGATGCCCGCGCGGCCCTGTTGCCAGAAGTAGCGACGGCGCGCTGTCATCGGCGCTGCTCCGGGCAGGTTCAACTGCCCCTCTTCGTCATAGCGCAAACCCGATGTCACGGCTGTGAAGCGGGCCGTGCCGACAAGCTGCCCCTCGGCCCCGGCACGGCGGTCTTCGATCTGACGCGAGATCGTCCAGTGTCCTTCGAAGGCATTCAAATCCGGGGTCATTGGGCGGGCCTCCTTTCAAGCAGCGGGCTGCGTGGGCGCAAGATGGCCGCCAACAAAGCCGCTGCCAATACTGCCTGCACAGATTTCTTGCATCTGCACCGCCTTGCTGTTCCCGCCTCCTCCCCCTAGAAGCGGCACGCGCGCCAGCCAAGAGGAAAACCGATGATCCCACGTTATGCCCGCCCCGAAATGGTTGCCATCTGGTCACCTGAGACGAAGTTCCGCATCTGGTACGAGATCGAAGCCCATGCCTGTGACGCGCAGGCAGAGCTGGGTGTGATCCCCCAGGAAAACGCCGATGCTGTCTGGAAAGCCAAGGATGTTGAATTCGATGTCGCCCGCATCGATGAGATCGAAGCCGTCACCAAGCATGACGTGATTGCCTTCCTGACCCATCTCGCTGAGATCATCGGCAATGAGGAAGCCCGCTTTGTCCACCAGGGCATGACGTCGTCAGATGTGCTGGATACCACACTCAACGTGCAAATGGTCCGCGCCGCCGACCTGTTGATGGTGGGCCTCGAGCGGGTGCTGGCCGCCCTGAAGACCCGTGCCTATGAGCACAAGGACACTGTTCGGGTGGGCCGCAGCCACGGCATCCACGCAGAGCCCACCACAATGGGCCTGACATTTGCGCGTTTCTACGCCGAAATGGACCGCAACCGCACCCGGCTGCAACAGGCGCGTGACGAGATTGCCACGGGCGCGATCTCGGGCGCGGTGGGCACGTTTGCCAATATCGATCCGGCCGTCGAAGCCCATGTCTGTGCCGAGATGGGCCTGATCCCAGAGCCGATCAGCACCCAGGTTATCCCGCGTGATCGCCACGCCATGTTCTTTGCCGTGTTGGGCGTGATCGCCAGCAGCATCGAAAACATCGCCGTGGAAATCCGCCACATGCAGCGCACCGAGGTGCTCGAAGGGGCAGAGTTCTTCTCGATGGGGCAAAAAGGCTCCTCGGCGATGCCGCATAAGAAAAACCCGGTCCTGACCGAAAACCTGACCGGCCTCGCCCGGCTCGTGCGGATGACCGTGATCCCCGCCATGGAGAACGTGGCCCTCTGGCACGAGCGTGATATCTCACACAGCTCGGTCGAACGGATGATTGGCCCCGATGCGACGATCACGCTGGATTTCGCCCTGCACCGGTTGGCGGGCGTGGTAGAGAAAATGCTGATCTTCCCCGAGAACATGCTGGAAAACATGAACAAGTTCCCCGGCCTTGTCATGAGCCAGCGCGTGTTGCTGGCCCTGACACAAGCCGGCGTCAGCCGTGAAGATGCCTATTCCATGGTGCAACGCAACGCGCTGAAGGTGTGGGAAGAGCGCGTGGATTTCCGCGAACAGCTTCTCGGCGATGCTGACGTTGTCGCCGCCTTGGGCGAAGACGGCATCAACGAAAAGTTTGACATGGGCTATCACACCAAACATGTCGACACGATCTTCAAGCGGGTCTTTGGCGCCTGACGCGCCGCCTGATACTCGCTTGAAAGAGCGGTGCAGCACAGTCCGCTGACGCATTCTGTGCTGTAGACACTCAACGATCACGCCCTGCCGATAATTGCTCGGCAGGGCGTTGCTTTTTCAGATGCTTCCCTTGAAACCTGCCGCGTAAGTGTTGTTTGAACTTTCGTGGGTTGCGGGCCTTTTGCGCGCTGTCTTTCAGTCAACGCCTGTTACTTTTGGAGAGCGCTTCGTGACCAATCCAAGGATCACCGGCCTACTTGCGACCAACATTTTTTTGTCGGGTGCCGCATTCGCGGCAATGAACCCATATCGTGCAATCGTTGGTGTGGAGACTTTGGGGCTGAGCAACGCCGCCTTTGGTCTGATCATGGCATTGAATGCACTTGGCGGGTCGGCAATTGCCGTTTTGTTGGGCTGGCTTTCTGACAAGGTTCAGGACAGACGCCTGCTTGTGCTGCTTTGTGCGATCGGCGGCGCTTTGGGATTTGTCCTTGTTTGGGCGGTGCGCACACCGGTTGGATTTGCCACGGCACTTTGCCTTTTGGTGCCCTTTGGCAATGCTCTTTTTTCGCAGAGTTTTTCTTATTCGAGGGCCTTCTTTGATCGCGAACGGGCAGACAAGTCGCAACTGCTCATGTCGCTTTTACGGTCTGTTTTCGCGGTCGCTTGGATCGTCATCCCGCCCTTAGCGGGTTGGCTGGCCGCACGATCCTCGGTCTACGCGGTTTTCGGCATTTCGGCGGTGGCCCATATCGGGTGCACACTCGCCATCGCCTTGCTCTGGAGCCAAGAAGGATCGGCCATCGGAGTTGATCGCACTGCACCGCAGACCTTGCCGCCTGCCCGCATCGCAACTGGCCATCGGCTTGGCGCCTTTGGCGTGGCCTTGTCCATGATTGCGCTCCAACTCAACATCAGCGTTTTGCCTTTGGTGATCGTCAGGGATCTCGGTGGCACCCTTGGGCAAGTGGGGATCAATTTTGCCGTTGCGGCGGCGATTGAAGTTCCCGTGATGATAGGCTGGGGTTATCTGGCTTTGCGCTGCCGCAAGGAAAGCATCCTGTCGTTGGCGTGCTTTGTCTTCGCGGTTTATTTCGTTTTGCTGAACTTTGCCGATAGCTTCGCGCACGTTCTTATACTGCAAGTGCCCGCAGCGATCGCGATTGCCGCGCTTTTAAGCATCAATATCAGTTACCTGCAGGAAGCCATTCCCGGGCGCGTCGGTCTTTCGACGTCTCTGGTTGACGTCACCAATGTGGTGGCAGCGCTATCTGCCGCTGCGATCTTCGCTGCGAACCCTTGGCAAACCTATGTGCCGCTCATGGGCATGGCGTCCGTTCTCTGCGTCGCAGGGTCAATCGCACTTTCGGTGGCAGCAAAGGTGACGCCAGAGGAGACTGCGAAATAAGTGTCGAGGCTTTGCATGCCGGCTCTGTCCGCATAGATCAGGTATCGGGATCCTGATCTTCTTCCGCCACAAGAAGAATCGTACCCGCGTTGGCAAGATCACGGATCGCCTCGATGACCGCAGCCATTGCATCCTCTCCATCCGCAGCCTTGATCTCACCAAGCTCGGCCATCTCGTCGCGCAGGCTTTCGGCCATGCGCTTGGACATGTTGTTGAGAATGAATTCGGTGCTTTCAGGGTGCGCCTCCGCGCCCGCCGCAAGGGCTCGCAACAAAATATCTTGCTCAAGCACCCGGACCGCTTTGGGCACATCAGATGCGGCAAGGCGCTGGGGCAAGTTTGCATATGTGAAGATCGATTGGCGTACAGCCTTTGCAAACTGCTGATCTTCCTCGTCCAATCCGGCCAGAACATCGTCACGGGTTTTCGCGCGTGAGGAATTGAGGATCGCGCCAACGCGCTCCACCGGGCTGTCGTCGAAAGCGATGTCTGGTTGGTTGTCCAGCTGCTCTGCCAGCGACACACCGATCCTGCGCACGGTCTCCGGGCCAACCACAGAGGTTTGTCGGATGGCGATCGAAAGTCTGCGGGCGCGATCGCCGGGCAAAACCTCTAACAGTTCTGCGGCCCGCTTTACCGGCAACTTTGACAACAAAATGGCCCCCACTTCAGGTGCCTCATTCACCAGAATCGGCTCTAACTTCTCTGGCGGCAGATCCGCAATGATCTGCCATGGGTCGCCGGATATTGGCACGCCAGAGCGCTTGCGGACGCGCTGCGCTGCGCTGGGGCTGATGTGCGACTCCAACAAGCCCAACGCATCCCCCAATCCACGCGGAAAAGACAGACCAATTGAATCAATCGTAGCCAAAAACTCTTCTGTGACGGCCTTCAGCGTTGCGCGATCGATGGATTGCATATCCGCCAGTTGCTGCGTCAGATCTTCCTGCATGCCCTCTGGCAAATCGCCGATCGGCACCTCGACACCTTCCGACAAGAGCAGCCGCACGATGACGGCGGCCTTTTGCCGGTTTGTAAGCTTTCGCGGTGCAGACAAGTCTGCAAGGGCTGTGGACATGGTGCGGCACCGTTCTGGGCAGGCAACAAGAAAAAGGGCCAAGCTTTGAAAGCTCGGCCCGTTAATCCGTAACTGGCCTTGTTTAAAGGTCGGTTACCGCGGGGAAAATCCTGCGTCAGTAGGCAGGCGACCGTCCCTCACGGATGGCCAGACGCAGCGCGAAGGCCGGCCAGCTTTCCCGCCCTGCCAGCGCCGTTACAAGCTGCAGTTGGGCCTTGGCACCGTCCAGATCGCCAACTTCCGCGAGCGCTTGGCCCATGTAGGAGCGCGCCAGAACATTGTCGGGATTGCGCGCGAGGGCGGCCTCATAGAACGCCATGCCCTGCTCGAAACGCCCCGCTTTGCGATGGGCAAACCCCTTGTACGTGAGCGCCATGTCCCCGTCTCCGCGCACCAGCGTCTCAAGGATCAAAAGCGTGTCTTCCGGGCGGTCCAGATAGGCCAGTTCGCGCGCGGCCTTGATCCGATCTGCATCCTCAAAGCGGCTGTCGCGTGCATCAATGCAAGCCTCGGTTTCGGTGTCCCATATCTGCCCTTTTGGGCATTCAGCGGTCGGGGTTGGCTTCGGCGGTGTAAAGCTGTCGCTGCCAGCGGCAAAGACGGGGCTGGCCATTGCAAAACAGGCAGCCGCAAGGAACGTCGTTCTCATCATCTGCATTCTCCTCGAAATGGTCTTACGGCGGAGATAGTGCGCCGGGCACAAAGGGCCCATCACATCCCCGTTCGCAGGCACAAAAAAACCGGCACCTGCAAAGGTGCCGGGGTATTCCGTGTCGCGTCGGTTTCGATCAGCTTGAGGTGATCACAACGCACTTACCCGCTTCGGCATCGTAGAACGAGCCTTCCGCGCAGGTCATGGTGGCCTGTTGCTTGTGGCCCCAGGCACACTCGGCCATCGCCAAGGTCGGCAGCACAGTCAGCGCGACCGCGATTAGTCCTGCTTTGATCTTCATGTTGCGTCTCCTGTTGGTGTGTAGCAGGAAAGCTAGCACGGCTTTGCGTTCCCCCAAGAGAATTCTTTGTCGCAGCACTTAAACAAGCCAAATTCAGGCGAAAACGCCCACTTCACCGCCAGGCAGCGCCGCTTCTGTGAGCAAGTTGAACACGTATTGCGCAACAGAGCGGAAACAGATGAGTGTAAAATCGCCCTGCGCGTCGACCCAGAAGGCAGCCGCCACCTGCGCCACGCGCGTCCGACGCAATTCACCCGCCTCAAACTGGCCCGGCGCAAGGTCCACCGGACACAGCTTGGCCAGCACCTCCCGCGCCGTTGGCCCGCTCAGCGTAAACACAGCGCGCGCATCAGAGACATTGCACACCAGCGCGTGCTGATCCTTGAGCGTGGCGCTCAGATCACGCACAGCATCGGTGACGCCTTGATGAGGCACAAGGATCAACAGCTCGTCCGGCGACATCCAGCCCAAGGACCCGCCTTCACCCTGTGTGATCTGTCGGGTGCTGGGCATGGCCGCCCCGGTCAGCCCGGTCACTGCGGCCACCAGTGCCGGATCAGCGAGGTTTCCCCGCAGAGTGATCATGCCCTGCATCGGCGCCTCAGAGACGCTGCTGCTGCCCTGCGAACGCGCGCCCCCGAGGGCGGTTGCGATATCAGACATCCTGCTTCTCTCCTTCGCGGTCGTAGAACACTGGATCCACGATCTTGGCTTTGAACACGCGGCCATCAGTGCCGGGGAATTCCAGCACCTCGCCCATGCGTTCGGGCCCATGTTCGACAAGCCCCATGGCGATGCCGCGTCCAAGGGTTGGCGAATGGTAGGTAGACGTGACCCGGCCAATCATGCGGCGCTGGCCCAGTGCATTGTTGCCCTCAGCCACGGCGTAGGCGCCATCGGGCAGCACAGCCCCATCCAGCGTCTCCAGCCCCACAAGCCGCCACCGGTCATCGCGCACCATGTCGCTGCGCGCCTGTGCCCGTTTGCCCAGATAATCGGTCTTTTTCTTGGAGATCGCCCAGTTCAAACCAAGGTCCTGCGGGATGACCGTACCGTCGGTTTCATCCCCGATCATGATGAAGCCCTTCTCGGCCCGCATGATGTGCAGCGCTTCTGTGCCATAGGGCATGGCCCCAAGGTCTGCGCCCAACCGGTGCAACGTCTCCCAGAACGCGGCCCCCTGCGAGGCTGGCACCGCGATCTCATAGCTTAACTCGCCAGAGAAGGAGATCCGGAACACCCGCGCCTCAAAGCCGCCCAATGTGCCATCAGACCACGCCATAAAGGGCAAGGCGTCCTTGCTGACATCCATGCCACCCAGCCGCTCCAGCAGCGTGCGCGCATTGGGGCCCACAACCGCGACCTGGGCGTATTGCTCGGTCAGGTTGGCAACATATACGTTCCAATCCCACCATTCGCATTGCAGCCAGTCTTCCATCCAGGCGTGGATTCGATCGGCCCCGCCGGATGTGGTGTGGCACAGGAACGTCTCTTCATCGATCCGCGCCACGACACCGTCATCGCTGAGAAAGCCATTCTCAGAGCACATCAAACCGTAGCGACACCGCCCCGGTTTCAAGGACGACATCATGTTGGTGTAAAGCATATCGAGGAATTTGCCTGCATCCGGCCCTTTGACCAAAAGCTTGCCGAGGGTGGAGGCATCCAGCAGGCCGAGCGCCTCGCGGGTGTTTCGCACCTCGCGGGACACGGCCTGCTCAACGGTTTCACGGCCGCGCTGATAGCAATAGGGGCGCCGCCAGTGGCCGACAGGCTCCCAATAGGCACCGTTGGCATCATGCCATGCGTGCATCGGCGTTTGGCGCAGAGGCTGGAACGTGTCGCCCCGCGCTTCGCCTGCGATCGCCGCCATGGAGATCGGCGTGTAAGGCGGGCGGAACGTGGTGGTGCCCACCTGAGGGATCTCTTCATTCAGCGCTTTAGAAAGAATTGCCAAACCGTTAATATTACTCAGCTTACCCTGATCTGTTGCCATGCCGAGCGTGGTATAGCGCTTGGTGTGCTCGACACTCTCAAAGCCCTCCTGTGCCGCCAGTTGCACATCCGAGACCTTCACATCGTTCTGGAAGTCGAGCCACGCCTTTTCGCGCATTGCGATCGGGGCTCCTTCGGGCATCAGCCAAACCGGCTGAAGAGGCTCGGCCGGCAGATCTTCGGCCGCGGCGGGCGCATCTGAGACGGCGTTGCCGCCAGCCGCAAGGCCCGCAGCAGCACCCTGGGACTGCGCATCCGCCAGACAGGCCGACGTGGCCATGGCACCGTTTGAAATACCAGCGGCCCGCACAAAGCCGGCGCCTGTGTGATTTGTCGGCGGCAAGGCAGGATCTGGATAAAAATGCGCTTCAGCCTCGGACCACAAAAGTTTTCCGCCGCAATGGCTCCAGAGATGGACAACCGGCGACCAGCCCCCCGACATCGCCACAGCATCGCAGGCGACTTCGGTTACGTCCGTGCCGTTCATGGCGCAAACCTTCACACCCGTTACGCGCTTGCCCCCAAGCACACCGGCAATCGCGCCGCCCTTCCGGATCGCAATTCCAGCCCGCGCGGCCTGTTCGGCCAGCGCCCCGCCGCCCCGTGGGCGGGCATCAACGATCAAGGGCACAGACAGCCCCTGCGCGACAAGCGCCAGCGCCGTGCGATAGGCATCATCATTGTTCGTCACAACGACCGTGCGCTTGCCCGGTGCCACAGCGAAATTGACCACGTAATCGCGCACGGCCGAGGCCAGCATGACACCGGGGATATCATTGCCGGCAAAACTCAGCGGGCGTTCGATCGCCCCTGTGGCCGTCACGACTTGTCGGGCCCGGATCTTCCACAAACGATGACGCGGTGCGCCTGCCTGTGGCGTGTGATCCGCAACCCGTTCATATCCCAACACATAGCCATGATCGTAAATGCCTGCGCCCATGCAGCGGGCGCGGATCGTGACGTTCTCCATTTCGGACAGCGTTGCCAGGGTGGCCTGCACCCACGCATCGGCTGGCATGCCATCAATCACGGTGCCATCGACAACGGCCCGGCCGCCCCAGTCTGCGGTCTGCTCCAAGAGCAGCACCCGCACGCCGGTGCGCGCAGCAGACAGCGCGGCTTGCAGGCCAGCGATCCCGCCGCCCACAACCAACACGTCGGTGAACATGTAGAAATGTTCGTAACGGTCCCCGTCGCCTTCCTCGGGCGCCTTTCCAAGGCCTGCGGACTGGCGGATGAACGGCTCAAACAGGTATTTCCAAGCGTGCCGCGGCGCCATGAATGTCTTGTAGTAGAAGCCGGCCGGCAAAAAACGGGACACATATCCGTTCAAGGCACCGATATCGGTTTCCAGCGAGGGCCAATGGTTCTGGCTGCCCGCCTCGAGGCCCTCATAGAGCTCGGTTGTGGTAGCCCTCTGATTTGGCTCGAAAAAGGCTCCTTTTCCGAGGTTCATCAACGCGTTGGGCTCTTCCGCACCGGAGGCCACAACACCGCGCGGGCGGTGATACTTGAAGCTGCGGCCCATGAGCATCTGGTTAGCCCCCAGCAGCGCGGATGCCAGAGTGTCCCCCGCAAAGCCCTTCTTGGAAGCTCCGTTGAACGCAAAGCGCAGCACTTTGCTGCGGTCAATCAGACGACCGCCCTCACGCAAACGAAAGCTCATGCGGGCATCTCCCAACCGGGGCGCTTGGCGCGGATCGCTTCAAGCACGTCCTCGGGCGGTCGGGTGGTCTGCGCCGGATAGGTGCCAAACACCTCCAGGGTGGAGGTGCAGCGCGCGGCCAAAAACCACTTGCCGCAGCCATTTGCGTGGCGCCACCGTTCCAGATGCACCCCCTTGGGATTGTCCCGCAGGAACAGATAGGCCTCAAAATCCTCATCCGAGGCGCCCGGGCCAAATCGCTTCAGATGGGCCTCGCCGCCAGGGCTGAGTTCGGTTTCATCGGCTTCAACGCCACAATAGGGACATGTCAAAAGAAGCATCAGCGGGCTCCAACGCGGGGTGGTTTCAAACGAAAAAGGCCCGCGGCCCCAAACGGGATCGCAGGCGCAAAAACGGCCGGGTATGCACGATGTGCAGACGCGGTGTTACGGGAAGTAGACTTGCTCGGGCGGGGTTGGCCCACTGGACAGGCCAGTGCCCGTGAACGCCACGGAGATGAGACCACCGGCAGCAAGCGACAGTAAGACACCCGCGACGAAACCGCCAAGGCGCAGGGTGCGCGACGTTGTCGGGGCAGAGGTGATGGTGGCGTCAGAAGGCATGCCTGGGCTCCCAAATTGCTTTGGGCCAAACCTATTGCGCGAGCGCAGTGCTTCAAGGTCATTGCGACGCCTCCGCCACACTCATCTCGCAAACCATTTGCCACAGGCCCGGCACAAAGGGCTCTGACGCGAAATCGGTGGGTGCAAACCAGGCCGGAAAATCTGTGCCGTCCTGCTTTTGCCAGTGGGCCTCAACCTCGAGCAGAACGGTATTGTCTCCCGATAGCGTAAAGCGCTCTGTCACGATCATCGGCAGAAAATCAGTCTCCGCCTGCGCCGCCCCGATGACCGTCCGTGTCAGGGCCCGCATGATCACGCCCTCCCCCGCGCTGGTTTCGATCACGTTCAGCGGCTGGGGCACGATCCCTCCCCATACGGTGACGAGGCCCTGCTCAGGCTCGAGGATGTAGCCCAGATTGCTGTCTTCGTAGAAGCAATGAAATGCGGCCTGCAGCGGACCCGCTGCAAGCAATGTGCACACCGCAGACAGGGTGAGCACGCGCCGGTGCATCAGTGGGCCACCCCGGCGGCCACGCTTTCGTCGATAAAGCGGCCTGCCTTGAACCGGTTCATGGTGAATTCCGCTGCCAGCGGGCTTTCGCCCTTGGCCATCAGCTCTGCCATGGCCCAGCCGGAGCCCGGGATGGCCTTGAAGCCCCCGGTGCCCCATCCGCAATTCACAAAGCAATTGCCCAGGGGCGTCTTCGAGATGATCGGCGAGCGGTCACCCGTCATGTCGACAATGCCGCCCCATTGGCGCAACATCTTCAATCGGCTGATCATCGGGAAAGTTTCGATCAGTGCGCGCACGGTTTCCTCGATGTGATGGAAACTGCCCCGCTGGGTATAGTTGTTATAGCCGTCGGCGCCCCCGCCGATGACCATCTCGCCCTTGTCGGACTGGCTCATGTAGCCATGCACAGTGTTGGCCATCACAACCACATCCATGCAAGGCTTGATTGGTTCGGACACAAGCGCCTGCAGCGCCACAGACTCGATCGGAAGCCGGAAACCGGCCATATCTGCCAGCACGCCAGAATGGCCCGCAACCACGATCCCCAACTTGTCACAATCAATCGGGCCCTTGGTGGTTTCGACACCCATGACCTGCCCATTGGAAGAGCGCACCCCCGTGACTTCGCATTTCTGGATGATGTCCATGCCCATATCGGAACATGCCCGCGCATAGCCCCAGGCGACCGCATCGTGGCGCGCAGTGCCGCCACGCGCCTGCCACAGACCGCCCAGAACGGGGTAGCGTGGCCCGTCCAGATTGATGATGGGCACCAGTTTCTTGACTTCCTCCGGAGAGATAAAGCGCGTGCTCACGCCCTGATGCTGGTTGGCATGGGCCGTGCGCTGGTAGCCGCGCACCTCATGGTGGGTTTGGGCCAGCATGATGACGCCGCGCGGGCTGAACATCACATTATAGTTGAGGTCCTGGCTCATCGTCTCATAGAGCGAGCGGGCCTTCTCATAGATCGCCGCAGAGGGATCCTGCAGGTAGTTCGAGCGGATGATCGTGGTGTTGCGGCCCGTATTGCCCCCACCCAGCCAACCTTTCTCGATCACGGCCACGTTTTTCAGACCGTGGTTCTTTCCCAGGTAATAGGCTGTTGCCAGCCCGTGCCCGCCGGCCCCAACGATGATGGCATCGTATTTCTTGCGCGGCTCAGGGCTGCGCCAGGCGCGCTCCCAGCCCTGATGATGGCGGGCAGCTTCCCGGGCGATGGCAAAGGCAGAATAGCGTCGCATGGGCGTCTTCCTCTTGGCTGGCGTCAAGGCACGGTCGTCGGTCGCGGAGCAAGGGCACAAAAACGTGATGGTGACCATATAATATCGCGGTTTTGAGGCCAAAGCCAATCTGGCACAGGTCGCACAGCGGCACATTTCGTCCTAACTGCGACAGGTGATGCATTCCGGACGCGGCGAGTTGCCCCGAGGATGCGTTGGCCCCTTTCCCGCAGTGCCCATGCAGCTTACCTAGGGAGGGACATATAAGGAGATTTGCATGTTTTGGGTTGTTGCCGCGGGAATGGCACTTGTCGTAACCGCGACGCTTGTCCTGACAGCGATGCGTGCGGGTGCGCCGCAAGACAGCGCTGTGGCTCAGGAGCAATCCATGGCAGACGACCCCCAGATGTCGGTCTACCGCGATCAGTTGGAAGCCGTTGCCCGCGATGTGGCGCGCGGCACGGTGGCCCCTGAAGAGGCCGAGCGCTTGCGCACCGAGATCGCACGTCGACTGCTGGATGCGGACAAGGCCCGGGCCGAAGCCCCGCGCAGCGCGCCCCGCACAGCGACGCTGATCCTCGCAGCTGCGATTGGCACAACAGTCATTGGCGGCGCTCTGCTCGGCTACGCCCGGCTTGGCGCGCCCGGCTACCCCGATCTGCCCCTTGCGCACCGGCTGGAGCTTGCAGCAGAAGCCGCAGCCAACCGCCCCGGCTTTGAGGCGTTCATGTCCCAATTGCCGCCAGAGCCAAAGCCAACCCTCGATCCCGAATTTGCAGATTTGTACGGCAAGCTGCAGGCCGCACTGGAGGCCAATCCAGACGATCCGCGCGGTCTGGAATTGATGGTCCAGTTTGCGCCGCGCACCGGTGATTTGCTGGCCGCAGCGCAGGCACAGGGCCGCCTCAACCGATTGCCCGGCGCCACACCTACGGCAGAGGATTGGGCCAATGAGGCCGATCTGCTGATCTTGGCCACGCAGGGCTATGTCTCGCCCGAGGCAGAAGCTGCGCTGCAACGCACACTGCAGGCTGATCCCCGCAACCCGGTGGCACGTTTCTACATGGGGTTGATGTACACCCAGACAGGCCGTCCGGATCTGGCATTCGCAATCTGGCGCCCGTTGCTGGAGGAAAGTCAGCCCGAAGATCCATGGGTGCCCCCGATCCGTTCTCAGATCGAAGAGGTCGCCACGGCTGCGGGGATCGCCTACGAACTCCCGCCCATCGACGCGGGCACACGCGGGCCCTCCGCCGCCGATATCGAGGCCGCCAGCGAGATGGATGCCGATGACCGCATGGCAATGATCGAAAACATGGTCGCGGGCCTGAGCACCCGTCTGGCCGAAGAAGGGGGCGGGCCTGCTGAATGGGCGCAATTGATCCGTGCGCTTGGCGTGCTCGGACGGGTCGAACAGGCCGCAACCATCTGGCTTGAGGCCCAGCGCCTGTTCACGGATCCCGACAGCATCGCCCCGATCCGCGAAGCCGCCCGCGCTGCGGGCGTGGCGGGGGTACAGCAATGATCTACGAAACCCTCGAAGAGTTTTCGCAGGCCGTGCCGCCCCTGCGCGCCATTGCCGGGCTGGATTTCGGCACCAAGACGATCGGCGTTGCCGTCTCGGACGGTCTGGCACAGGTCGCCACGCCGCTCACAACAATCCGGCGCAAGAAATTCAGCGCAGATGGCGCGGCGTTACAGCAAATCCTTGCAGAGCGGCAGATCGCTGGCCTCGTGCTGGGGCTGCCCCGCAATATGGACGGCTCCGAAGGCCCGCGCTGCCAATCCACGCGGGCCTTTGCCCGCAATCTCACCCAGCTCATCGAGCTGCCGATTTCCTTCTGGGATGAGAGATTATCGACCGTGATGGCGGAAAAAGCCCTTCTCGAGGCGGATACAAGCAGGAAACGCCGTGCAGAAGTGATTGACCATGTGGCTGCGGGCGTCATCTTGCAGGGGGCGCTTGATCGGCTTGGTCATCTACGGGCCGGGCGAGGCTGAAGCACAGGATGGGCTGCACGCTGGCTTCGCTGCAGTGCCAAAGCTCAAGAGAACAAAACGCGTGGCGCAGAACCACGCCGTGACGAGGGAAAGTATCGAGCAAATGACGGAAAAGGTTTGGCGACGCGACGAGATTGAAAGCCCCTGCATCAAGATCTGTGTCGTGCACCCAGAAACCCGCCTGTGTACCGGGTGCCTGCGCTCCATCGACGAGATCACGCAGTGGTCGCGCATGTCCCATGAGGATCGCCGCGAGATCATGGAAAGCCTGCCCGCCCGCGAAGCCCTGCACAAAAAACGCAGGGGCGGACGCGCCGCCAGATTGAAACGCAAAGCCTGATCCTGCTTGCGGCTAGATGCACAGCCCCTGTGCCCCCGTGTGACGCAGGCCCGCATCAACGCCACACCCGAAAAGCTGGGGCTTTACCTCGGCCTGCCACACCTCTATTTATGATAGAAATTGTAAGAGGTTTTCATGCCCTCGGATACCCAGACATCCAACCCAGAAATCGACGGCGCACCGCTGATCAAGCCGTCGACCACGGATCACCCCTTGTTCGACAGCATCGTCGAAGCTTGCCGGTCCGTGTTTGACCCTGAAATCCCCGTCAACATCTACGATCTGGGCCTCGTTTATACGATTTCCGTCGATGACGAAAACGCAGTGAAAGTGCTCATGACGCTCACCGCCCCTGGCTGCCCCGTCGCCGGTGAAATGCCCGGCTGGCTGGCGGATGCGATCGAGCCACTGCCTGGGGTCAAGCAAGTGGACGTTGAAATCACTTGGGATCCTCCCTGGGGGATGGACATGATGTCCGACGAAGCCCGCCTTGAATTGGGCTTCATGTAAACGATATGTCTCCGAGCCCGGGCCGCCACAACGCGGCCCTTTCTCGTTACCGCTCATTGCCGTGCCCAGCGCGGCCCCGTCTCACCCAAGCACGCCATCACGTCATCTTGAGATCATGCTTCCGAGCGCCTATCTTGCTCAATAGCATCATGCAGGAGCCCTTCCATGTTTGGCATTCCCGGCAAACAAGCCGTCACCATTACGCCCAAGGCGAGCGCCCAAATCGTCAAGTTGATGACGAAGGACGCCAAGCAAGGCCTGCGGATTGGCATCAAGAAGGGTGGCTGCGCAGGCATGGAATACACCATGGAATATGTCGACGAGATCGATCCGATGGACGAGGTCGTCGAACAAGATGGCGCCCGCGTGATGATCGCCCCGATGGCACAGATGTTTCTCTTCGGCACTGAAATCGACTACGAAGTCTCCCTGCTCGAAGCCAGCTTCAAATTCCGCAACCCCAATGTGGAAGATGCCTGCGGCTGCGGAGAATCGATCAAGTTCAAAGACGTGGACGCACTTGCAGCCGAGCAAAAGCAAGGCTGATCCCTCTGCGTGCAGCGCTGCGCTCCATTTAAGCACCATCCCGCCAAACACCGTCTCAAGGGGGCCTGCGCCTGCGATTGCAGAAAGCCACCGAGCACAGACGCAGACCGCGCACAAGTTAACTAAGACATCTCGTCCAAGATCATCTTGGCAAAAATACTCAAAAAATGCGTCTTAAACCCTGCATAGGCCATACCGCCGCTTGACCCGGCCCGCCGCACTTGTCACCCCTCACCTGTCCGATGAAAGACAAAAAGGGATTTGAGATGGCGCGCAAATTGGCAGCTGGCAATTGGAAGATGAACGGCACGGTGATCAACCTGCCTCAGATCGCAGAGATCGCAGGCCTCGCCGTGGAAGACGGGCCAGAGGTGCTGATCTGCCCACCCGCCCCTATGATCTCCCGGGCCGCGGATGCGGCACGCGGCACACAGCTGGCTATTGGTGGGCAGGATTGCCATGTCGCAGAAAAAGGCGCCCATACCGGGGACATCGCCGCAGAAATGCTGCGCGACGCCGGTGCCACCTATGTCATCCTCGGCCACTCGGAGAGGCGCACCGACCACGGTGAGACAAGCGCATTGGTGCTTGCAAAAGCACAAGCTGCACAGCGCGCCGGCCTCACACCGATCGTCTGCGTGGGGGAGACGTTTGAAGAACGCCAGGCGGGGCTCACGCTGGAAGTGGTCCGCATCCAACTGGCCTCTTCAATCCCGGCAACGGATGCGCCGCTTGTGGTGGCCTATGAACCGGTCTGGGCGATTGGCACCGGGCTCGTGCCCACCTCCGAACAGATCGCAGAGGTTCATGCGGACATGCGCGCGCGCCTCGCGCTGATCGACGGCGTCAAGACGGCTGATGTGCCGCTTCTCTATGGCGGCTCCGTGAATGCTGAAAACGCGGCCACCGTCTTTGCCGTACCAGAGGTAGACGGCGCCCTTGTCGGCGGGGCAAGCCTGAAACCCGCTGATTTCGCGGCGATCGTCGCCGCCCTGTCAGCCAGCTAGGCGGCAAAGCCAATCAGCTTGGCAAACCAGCCTGCACGCCAGCCCAAATCCAACGCTCCTAAAGTCCTATTAGGAAAGGGGCCGTCCCAAACGCCAGCCTGTGCGGCAAATGTTGAAAATGAAACGCTCCACCCATGAAGCGGTGGAGCGGTTTACGTCGCAGTCTTGGTGGTGGCGCAAAAACTTAAACCAAAATTGAGCCGGAAGGTCTCGAAGAAATCTTCGAGAGCGCCGAAGAAGCGCTTTAACTTCCAACCATATACGCACCTATCAGCTCTCCTTCGTTGTGCTTGAGGCTCGTACGGGCTGATGCGCCGTAGTCCTGAAAGATGCCATCCGCAAGCTCAGGGAAGAGCGTAAGGAGTTCATCCCGCGTGGCTTGATCCAAGGCTTTCCAGCCCTGCTCGCCGGGATGGAAGCTCTCAGAGGGTGCGCCCTCGGCATAGATGATCTCATGGGTATCAAAGAGGATGTGGAAGTATTCCACCTCGCCGCCCTCATCCCGAAGGATGGAGTGGTCATTCACCAATGACTTGGCTGTCGCCAGCACTTCCTCTTCGCCAAAGAGCATCTCTGCCTGCCAGCCTTGCAGCAGCATGCGGTGCTGGGGGCTGACGCGCAGGTCTCGGCTGTTCCCAAGCGCGCCCTTGCGGATCAGGATCGGGGCGAAATCTCCAGTCGCGGGCACCTTG
>JAKVBK010000043.1 GCA_022447275.1 Oceanicola sp.
TTAAGCCCCAAGGGTCTTTTTCGGTGGTATGCGCGGTGCTGTGATACGCCGATGTTCAACACGCTCGCGAACCTGAAACTGGGGTTCGTGGGCGTGATCATCCCGGCGGAGGCGTCAAAGCAGGTAGATGCCGCGTTTGGGGCGCCGCGTGCCCATGTTTTCACCACAACCGCGCGGCCCCGCAGCGAAGCCCCGCGCAAGGATGTGGGCTTTTCGGTTGCCGGCTACGGGGTGCTCAGCCGTTTGATCGCGGCCAAGATCTCGGGGCGATCTAAGCACAGCCCTCTGATGCAGGAAGATGGGACGCCCATCGCAGAGATCCGCGTCTTGACCAAGGAAGAGCGCCACGACGCACGCCCCGGTTAAAGCTCCGGCCCGGTTCGGAACTATCAAAGATTGACTTGATCCTAGCGCTTCTGCAGATGCCGCTTCTGGTTTGCGGAAAGCGGCTCTCCGGCTGTCGGGAATGTATCGTTTGACCTGCGTACAACGCCGGTGCCATTGCCTGCCTCCGTGCTCATCCTTCTGGGCGGCGTAGGCGCCTTGGGGGCGATGCGCGCCCGAAAAGGCTAAGCCTCCTGCTTTGGCGCGTCCCGCCGGGGAAATCCGGTGGGCGCACCGCAAGCCTCGACCTGCCCAAAAGTCATGCGCAGACCGCCTTTGACGCCCCCATGTCGTCACATCACAGATGTTTGGCGCAGATGCGCTTGCACAGTACGCGCCAACCTGATGCAGTACGCCGGACAGGGAGTCGGTTGATGCGCTATTCAGCACTGGAAATTCTCAAGCAGGGCCTGACGGGCAACAAAGGGTGGCGGCCTGCCTGGCGGTCGCCCGAGCCGAAGTCTGCCTATGATATCATTATCATCGGCGGGGGCGGGCACGGCTTGGCCACGGCCTACTACTTGGCGGCCAAACATGGGCTGACAAATATTGCCGTTCTTGAAAAGGGCTATCTCGGTGGCGGCAATATCGGCCGCAATACCACCATTGTGCGCGCCAATTACGGCCTGCCCGGCAATTCGGAGTTCTATTCCCATTCGCTCAAGCTGTGGGAAGGCCTCGAAGACGAGTTGAACTACAACGTCATGCATTCCCAGCGTGGCATCATCAACCTGTTCCATTCAGATGGTCAGCGCGATGCATATGCCCGCCGTGGCAATGCGATTATAAATCAGGGAGATGACGCGATCCTGCTCGACACCGACCAGTTGCGGGACATGCTGCCCTATCTCGACTATGACCAGACCCGCTTTCCGATCTATGGCGGCTTGTATCACCCGCGCGGTGGCACCGCGCGCCATGATGCGGTGGCCTGGGGCTATGCGAGAGGTGCCGACAAGCGCGGTGTTGATCTGATCCAGAACTGTGAAGTCACCGGTATCGACGTCGAAAACGGCAAGGTCACCGGCGTGCAAACCACCCGCGGCGCGATCAAGGCACGCAAGGTGGGCGTCGTGGTTGCCGGCCGCTCGAGCCAGGTGGCGGCGATGGCAGGTATGCGCCTGCCAATCGAAAGCCATGTGCTTCAGGCCTTTGTCACAGAGGGCCTCAAACCCTGTATCGACACGGTAATCACCTACGGCATGGGCCATTTCTACATCAGCCAGTCAGACAAGGGCGGTCTGGTCTTCGGGGGCGATCTTGATTTCTATCCGTCTTATGCGCAGCGGGGCAATCTGCCCATGGCCGAGCATGTGATCGAAGCCGGCATGACCCTTATGCCAATGATTGGAAAAGCACGTCTGCTGCGCAGTTGGGGCGGGATCATGGATATGTCAGCGGATGGCTCTCCGATTATTGACCGCACCCATATCGAGGGTCTCTACCTGAACTGCGGCTGGTGTTACGGGGGCTTCAAGGCGGTGCCTGGCTCTGGCGATGTGTTCGCCCATTTGCTCGCCACGGACACCTACCATGAGAATGCCACGCGCTACCGCCTCGATCGCTTCTCCACCGGGCATGGCCTGATGGATGAGGAAGCGACAGGCAGCCAGCACAATCTGCACTGAGGACAAACCACATGCTTATCAACTGTCCCTTTTGCGGCCCGCGTGATCTGCGAGAGTTCTCGATCCGGGGGGCGGATGTTGCCCTCGACCGCCCCGAAGGCACGGAATGGTCCGAGGCGTGGCAAGACTATCTGCATCTGCGGGAAAATCCTGCGGGTGTGTCCCAAGAGCTTTGGCAACATACCGGGGGCTGTGGCGCTTGGCTCGTGGTAACCCGGGACACCCGCACGCATGAGATCATCTCGGTGCGCAGCGCGCGGGAGGCCGCGACATGAGAATTCCAGGGCTTGGTCATGGCATTGACCGCAACCGCAAAGTTGGATTTTCGTTCAATCACCGACGCCTGACTGGGTTTGGGGGCGACACAGTTGCCTCGGCCCTGTTGGCCAAAGACATCAAGCTGGTCGCCCGGTCATTCAAGTATCACCGGCCGCGCGGTGTCATGGCGCTGGGCTCGGAGGAGCCGAACGCGCTGATCACGGTGGGCACGGGTGACGCGGCCATGCCCAATCTGCGTGCAACGCAGGTCGAGCTTATGGCCGGGCTGAAGACCCGCTCGCAGAATGCCTGGCCCAGCATTGAGGCCGATTTCCTGGCCGTGAATGACTTTGTTTCCCCATTCCTGAGTGCAGGCTTTTACTACAAGACATTCATGTGGCCGCGGGGCTTTTGGGAAAAGCTCTATGAGCCTTTCATCCGGCGGGCCGCAGGGCTTGGCAAACTGCCCATGGCCCATGATCTGACCCCCCACGAAAAAGCCTTTGCCCATTGTGATGTGTTGGTGATCGGCTCGGGCCCCACTGGTTTGATTGCCGCATGGGCTGCGGCTGAGGCCGGGGCCGACGTCATCCTGTGCGAAGAAGACACGATGCTGGGCGGCCGTCTTCTGCACGAAAACGAAGAGGTGGATGGCACGGCGGGCCACCTGTGGGCCGCGGATATGTCAGAACGATTGGCCGCGATGCCCAATGTGCGGATTATGACCCGCACCACCGTGACAGGCGCCTATGACACGGGCGTATACGGCGCGTTGGAGCGCGTTGGCCGGCATGTCTTTTCGCCGGATGAGGCCCTGCCGATGGAGTGTTTCTGGCGCATCACTGCACGCGCCACAGTGCTGGCCGCTGGTGCCCTCGAGCGCCCGATTGCCTTTGAGAACAACGACAGGCCCGGGATCCTTCTGTCTGCAGCGACGCGGGGCTATCTACATCGCTATGGCGTCGCGCCGGGCAGCCGGGTGGCTGTGTTTGGCACGGGGCCCGATGCGCATCGCACAGCGCGCGATCTGAAGGCCGCGGGCGTGGAGGTGCCATATCTGGTGGACACACGCAGTGATGCGCCTGCGCTTGAGGATACGGAAGTGATTTCTGGCGCGCGGGTCACGGGCACGCGTGGTCGCAAGGCCTTGCGCAGCATAACGGTTGGCGCGCGCAAGCTCGAGGTGGATGCGCTCGCGGTGGCTGGAGGGTGGACACCCTCTGTGCATCTGACTTGCCACATGAACCACCGTCCCGTGTGGGATGAGGGCGTTCAGGCCTTTGTGCCCGCAGAAGGGGCGGTGCCGGGCATGGTGCCTGCCGGGGCGTGCCGAGGGGTCTACAGCACGGCTGGTTGCCTGCAAGACGGACTGCGGGCCGCATCGGACGTGTTGGATATGGTCGGGCTGACACCGCTGTCATTGGCGCTGCCCGCAGCGGAGAACGGCGCAGAGGTGCCGACGCCGCTCTGGCATGTTCCCGGCCAGGGGCGCGCGTGGTTGGATTTCCAAAACGATGTCACCGTCAAAGACGTCAAGCTGGCCGCAGCGGAAAACTACGCCTCGGTCGAGCATATGAAACGCTACACCACTCAGGGCATGGCTCCGGATCAGGGCAAAAACTCCAACTTGAATGCGCTGGCCGTTCTGGCCGAGGCAACCGGGCGTTCGATCCCGGAGACCGGCACCACCACGTTCCGGCCGCCCTATGTGCCCGTTGCGCTGGGCGCGATAGGGGCAGGGGCGCGGGGCGCAGGATTTGCGCCGCGCAGATTGACCACCTCTGATCCTGACAGCCGAGCGATGGGCGCGCCGATGATTGAGGCGGGCTTGTGGTTCCGCCCAAGCTATTTCCCGCGGTCCGGAGAAACCCACTGGCGGGACAGCTGTGACCGCGAAGTAAAGATGGTGCGGGAAACCGTTGGGGTGACCGATGTGTCGACCCTTGGAAAGATCGATATTCAGGGGGCTGATGCCGCCCGTTTCCTGGATCTTGTCTATGCCAACAAATTCTCGACCTTGAAGCCGGGCAAGGCGCGTTACGGCCTGATGCTGCGCGAAGATGGCCATGTGATGGACGACGGCACGACCGCGTGCCTCGGGGACGGCCATTACATGATGACGACCACGACAGCCGCAGCAGGGCCCGTCATGTCTCATCTGGAATTCGTTGCCCAGTGTCTGGTGCCAGACTGGGATGTGCACCTGATCTCTGCCACAGAGCAGTGGGCCCAGTTTGCCGTTGCGGGCCCCATGGCGCGCGCCATGCTGGAGACCCTCGTCGACGACGCCATCGATGACGCCACGCTGCCTTTCATGGGCTGGATGGACGTGACCGTTGGCGGCGTTGCAGGGCGTCTTTTCCGGATCAGCTTCTCTGGTGAGATGGGCTTTGAGATCGCTGTGCCCGCCCGCTACGGTGCCAGCCTGTTTCGGCTGCTCATCGCGCAGGCAGGGGCCTTCGGCGGAGGGGCTTACGGCATGGAAGCGCTCAATGTGCTGCGCATTGAGAAGGGCTTTATCACCCATTCCGAAATCCACGGTCGCGTCACCGCGTTCGATGTGGGCATGGAAGGCATGGTGTCAAAGAAGAAAGATTGTATTGGCTTTGCGGCCTCGCGCCGGGAAGGGCTTCTCAGAGATGACCGTGAACGGCTGATCGGTCTGAAACCCGTGGCCAAAGACGGTCAATTGTTGGCTGGCGCCCACCTCTTCACCCAGGGCGACAAGCCCATACGCGTCAATGATCAGGGCTATGTGACCTCGGTGGGCTATTCGCCCAGCCTTGGCTGCATGATCGGATTAGGCTTCCTGCGCAGCGGCCCCGACAGGATTGGCGAGCGTGTCCGGATGGTGGACCACCTGCGCAAGGTGACCACTGAGGTAGAGATCTGCGCACCTGTCTTCCTTGATCCTGAAGGAGAACGCGCCCGTGGTTAAGCTGGTCCCCCAATCGCCGCTTGGCGACCTTGATGTCACCGTTGGCACAGTGCGTCTGCGCGAAGAGCAGATCGATTCGATCTGGTCACTCTCTGCCGGGACGGGCGGCGGCTCTGCGCTGTCTGCTGCGCTTGTCGATCAAACGGGGCTGCCCTTTCCGGACCCTGGTGAACTTTATGAAGACGGCGATGTGAGCACCTGCTGGACAGGTCCGCAGCAGGCGTTTCTGCTTGGGGCGGCGCCCTCAGGGGCCGTCTTGGCGGCCGGTGTGGCGACACCACAGACGGATGCCTGGGCGGTGATGCGGCTTTCCGGGGCCGACAGTGCTGATGTGCTGGCCCGGCTGGTGGCGGTTGACCTGCGTCCGCAGCGCCTTGGGCCGGGCCATGTGGCACGGTGCCAGTTGGGCCATATGGCCTGCATCCTCGGCCATCTTGAGGATGGAAGCTGGCGGATCATGGTGTTTCGTTCCATGGCAAAGCACGCGGCGGAAGAAATCCGCCACGCGATGGACGGTGTCGCGGCCCGGGCAGCGCGCCCGAACTGATGGTGCGGGGGCGCGCGTGGCCCCGGCTTTCAGTCACCTGAAAAGGATCGGTCGGTAAACCATGCGCCATTGGGGCGCTTGGCACGCGGGCGCGGCTGTGGCACTTCTGGGATATGTCGCTGCCCCCGGGATTCTTGGACGAACTGCGCAACCGCACCTCCCTGAGCGAGGTCGTCGGGCGCAAAGTCGTGTGGGATACGCGGAAATCCAACCCGTCCAAGGGCGACATGTGGGCGCCTTGCCCATTTCATCAGGAAAAAACCGCCTCTTTCCACGTGGATGACCGCAAGGGCTATTACTATTGCTTCGGCTGCCACGAAAAGGGGGATGCGATCTCCTTTCTGCGCGACACTGACAACATGTCATTCATGGAGGCGGTCCAAACGCTGGCAACGATGTCTGGCCTCGAAATGCCGGCCCAAGACCCCAGGGCCAAAGAAAAGCGGGACAGGCGGGCCGAACTGACGGACGTGATGGAAACGGCGGTGCGCCATTTCCGCCTGAACCTGGCTGGTGGGGCAGGGGCGGCTGCGCGTGATTATCTGGCGGGCCGCGCGCTGACCGGGCCGGCGCTCGAGCGATGGGATATCGGCTTTGCCAAGGATGGCTGGCAAGGCCTTTGGGATCATTTGCGCGATCAGGGCGTGGCGGAAGACCTGATCCTTGAATGCGGATTGGCGCGCCCCTCCAGCAAGGGGGGCAAACCCTATGATACCTTCCGCAACCGGATCATGTATCCGATCCGGGATGCGCAGGGGCGCTGCATTGCCTTCGGTGGCAGGGCCATGGATCCGGGCGACACAGCAAAGTACATAAACTCGCCCGATACGCTTTTGTTCGATAAGGGCCGCAGTCTTTATAACCATGGGCCTGCACGCTCTGCGGCGGGCAAGGACGGTCCGCTGATCGTGGCTGAGGGCTACATGGATGTCATTGCCCTGTCTGAGGCAGGGTTTGCATGCACCGTCGCCCCCCTCGGCACTGCGATCACCGAAGACCAGTTGCGCCTGATGTGGCGCATGGCGGATGAACCCATCATCGCGCTGGATGGCGACAAGGCTGGCCTGCGCGCCGCAATGCGGCTGATCGATCTGGCGCTGCCGATGTTGGAGCCCGGACGCTCTTTGCGGTTCTGCGTTCTGCCCCAGGGCCAGGACCCTGATGATCTGCTGAAATCTGGCGGGGCTGCAGCGATGTCGGCGTTGCTCGATAAAGCCACACCTTTGGTAGAGATGCTTTGGCAGCGGGAATTGGAGGGGCGTAACCTCGACAGCCCGGAACGGCGCGCGGCGCTGGATCGGGATCTGCGGTTTGCCGTGGCCAAGATCCAGGATGCGTCCCTGAAGGGGCATTATAACGATGCGCTGCGCGCCCGGCGGGATACCCTGTTTGGCAAGAATAAGCCGCAAAGGGGCTTTGCCGATGCCCGGAGCACCCCTTGGCGCGGCAAGGGCCAGCCCGTATCGCGCGCGGCGACCGCAGCCGCACGCGCCAGCGCCTTGGCTGCTGGGGCAGGGCAATCAACCGATGAGTTGCGCGAAGCCGTGATCCTTGCGAGTTGCCTCTATCACCCGACCCAGATCGACGAACATGCCGCTGCACTGGAAGAAATTGATTTCATCGGACCAGGCCATGCGGCCATCGCAGCCGCTCTTCTCGACAGTCGCACACAAGACCCAGAAGCCCTGCGGGCGGAACTTTCTGCGCGATTGGGCGCCGGGGCCCTTGAAAGCCTTCTGGCGCGCCCTCATGTAGCCACAGCACCGCCGGTCATGAACCCTTCGAACAGTGAAATCGCGCGCCTCTGTGTGGCAGAGGAAGTGGCGAAATTGTCAGCGTCGCGAGGGGTTGCCCAAGAGGTTGCGGATGCAACAGAAGCCCTGTCGGGTGAAGCAGATGAGTGGGTGACCTGGCGGCTTGGCCAAGCGGCTGAAGCACAGCATAAGGCGCATAGTAGCCAGGATGGAGACAAGGCAGAATTCGACATTGCACCCAACGGGGTGCGTCTGGATCGGGACGAACGGGCCGCAATGGACAGGCTTTTTGATCAGATCCAGTTTGCTAAATCGGACAAATATAAACCCTGACTAGGAAAACCTTAACGCAAAGAAGGTTAACCGGGGTGGAAACTCTCGTGATTCGCGTTATTGATTCGAATCCAGCACATACCGCGAATCGCCCTTTTCGCGACGCTAGCAATGGAGCACTGAATGGCTGCCAAAGACACGGACGATCGCAAGACGGACAACGCTGACGCCGACATCTCGCTCGACATGAGCCAGGCGGCCGTCAAACGGATGATCGCTGACGCGCGTGAGCGTGGCTACATCACCTACGACCAGCTCAACGAGGTCTTGCCGCCCGATCAGGCATCCTCGGACCAGATCGAAGACGTGATGTCGATGCTGTCGGAAATGGGCATTCAGGTCACTGAGGAAGAAGAGGCCGAGGAAGAAGACGCCGAAAAGAAGGGCTCGACCGCTGTTGTCGAAACCTCGACCTCCCGGGAAGTGGCGGTTGCCACGACAGAAACTGAAAAGCTTGATCGCACCGATGATCCGGTTCGGATGTATCTGCGGGAAATGGGCAGCGTCGAGCTGCTGTCGCGTGAAGGTGAGATCGCGATTGCAAAGCGCATCGAGGCCGGCCGCAATACGATGATCGCCGGGCTCTGCGAAAGCCCACTCACCTTCCAGGCAATCACGATCTGGCGCGACGAACTTCTGTCGGAAGACATTTTGCTGCGCGACGTGATCGACCTCGAAACCACATTTGGCCGTGGTGTCGATGGCGAAGAAGATGATGACGAGCCGGTTGTGGCCAATGTTGCAGCAGCTGCTGCACCGGCCGACAACAAGAACGCCCAGCCCACACAAGAGCTGGATGCAGACGGCAATCCCATTGCGAGCGACGATGAGGATGATGAGGATGAGCAGGCCAACATGAGCCTTGCGGCCATGGAAGCGGCCCTCAAGCCCCGTGTGCTGGAAATCCTCGACAACATTGCACGCGACTACACCGAGCTGGCGGATATGCAGGACGAGCGCATGTCAGCAACGCTGAATGAAGATGGCTCCTTCTCAGCTTCGGATGAAGCCCGCTATCAGAAACTGCGTTCCGAGATTGTTGAGTTGGTGAACGAACTCCACCTGCACAACAACCGGATCGAAGCGCTGATCGATCAGCTTTACGGGATCAACCGCCGTATCATGTCGATCGACAGCAATATGGTGAAACTGGCTGATCAGGCACGCATCAACCGCCGGGAATTCATCGAAGAATACCGCGATTACGAGCTTGATCCGACGTGGATGGACCGGATGCGCGCCAAGTCGGGCCGTGGCTGGACAGCGCTCTTTGAACGCTCCTCGGAGAAGGTGGCGGAACTGCGGGTCGAAATGGCCCAGGTCGGCCAGTATGTGGGCGTCGATATCCCGGAATTCCGGCGCATTGTGCAGCAGGTTCAAAAGGGTGAAAAGGAAGCGCGTCAGGCCAAGAAAGAAATGGTCGAAGCAAACCTGCGCCTCGTCATCTCGATCGCCAAGAAATATACAAACCGTGGCTTGCAGTTCCTTGATCTGATCCAGGAAGGCAACATCGGCTTGATGAAGGCCGTCGACAAATTTGAATATCGTCGGGGCTACAAGTTCTCCACCTATGCCACCTGGTGGATCCGGCAGGCCATCACCCGCTCCATCGCGGATCAGGCCCGCACGATCCGGATCCCGGTGCATATGATCGAAACGATCAACAAGCTGGTGCGGACCGGCCGCCAGATGCTGCATGAAATCGGCCGGGAGCCGACGCCGGAAGAACTGGCAGAGAAGCTGCAGATGCCGCTGGAAAAGGTTCGCAAGGTGATGAAAATCGCCAAGGAGCCGATCTCTCTGGAAACGCCCATTGGCGACGAAGAAGACAGTCAACTGGGCGATTTCATCGAGGACAAGAACGCGGTTCTTCCCTTGGATTCTGCGATCCAAGAGAATCTCAAGGAAACCACCACCCGCGTACTGGCCTCACTCACCCCGCGGGAGGAGCGTGTGCTGCGTATGCGCTTCGGGATCGGCATGAACACCGATCACACCTTGGAAGAAGTGGGCCAGCAGTTCTCTGTGACCCGTGAACGGATCCGTCAGATCGAGGCCAAGGCTCTGCGCAAGCTCAAGCATCCCTCGCGTTCGCGCAAGCTACGCAGCTTCCTTGACCAGTAAGTCACGGCCCGAGCGGAGCAAGGTATGGAGAGGCGCCTTTTAGGGCGCCTTTTTCATGCGTGCCACTGCCAGCTTGCGCCATTGCCGCCCGCGTTGACCTAGGCTACCACCTTGGGGACCACAGGAGGGAGGCCGGGATCCATGTCCTTTTTCAAGAAATTATTTGGCGGCGGGGCAGGCGGCGCTGCGTCTGAGCCTGAAGCCATCGAATACAAGGGGTTTCGCATTACCCCTACGCCAATGGCGGAGGGCTCTGAGTTTCGCCTCTGCGGCAAGATCGAGTTGGAACAGGATGGGCAGACATTGTCCCACACCTTGATCCGGGCCGATATGATCCGGTCTCGCGAGGCAGCTGAGGAAGCGGTGATCCTGAAGGCCAAGCAGATGATCGACCAGCAAGGTATCGGGCTGTTTGGGTGATTTGGCTGCCGTGCCTGCGGGCGAGGCGGCAGACTGTTTGATCGCATATAGACCCCCAACATGTTGCGTTTGGCCAGTGTGAATTGACAATTGGTGGGGCTTCCCGCACCATTGGCGCATGATCAATCCCGAAGTTTTACCTGAAGCAGCCGCCCTTTTGTTGGGCGTGTGTGTCATCCTCCTTCTGCTGGCTCTGCATGCCTTTTCCGGCCGCTCGGAGGCCCGGCGGCGTCTCGATCAAGCCAAGGATGCGCAGGATGCGGCTGCACGGCGCATAGAAGATCTCGAGCGGGATGTTTCGCAAGCCGCACAGATCCATGCGAAACTGGAACAAGAGCAATCGCAATCCCGCGCTCAGTTGCAGGATGCACATCGGGACGCGGAAGACAGCGCCCGCCGCCTGGCTGTCCTCAACAACGAGATCGAGCACGCCAACAGAGCACAGGAACGGCTCGAGCGTGATCTTGTGGGGCAGCGGGACGCGCGCGCGGATGCCGAGGTAAAGGCCACGCAGATGGGGGAGCGGATTGCCGCTTTGCAGACTGAGCTGTCGCAATCCCAAAAGCACAATGCAGAGACGCTCAAGCGCGTGTCGGACATGAATGCGGCCATGGAAGAGCGCTTCAAGCAGATGGCAGAGGCCAGTGTGCAGGCTCAAGGCGACAGGCTCTCCAAGATGAGCAATGCCCAGCTGACGGCGCTGCTCTCTCCCCTCAAGGATCATATTGGCCGGTTTGAGACGGAACTGCGCGGCGTGCACAAGAAGGCAGATGAAGAGCGCAGCCTGCTCAAGCAGGAGATCGGGCTTCTCACGCAGCGATCTCAGCAATTGTCGCAAGATGCCCAATCCCTGACAAAGGCCCTGCGCGGTGACAGCCAGAAACAGGGCGCTTGGGGCGAAATGGTCCTCGAACGGCTGTTGGAAAGTTCGGGGCTCGAGAAGGGTGTGCATTACGAAACGCAAGTCAGTGCCGAGACCGAGAGTGGCAAGCGCGCCCGGCCAGATGTGATCGTGCGCTTGCCGGAGGACAGGCTCCTTGTGATCGACAGCAAGGTCAGCCTCGTCTCCTATGAGCGCGCGCTGGCGTCAGAAGACGCGGAAGTTCAGGCCCGAGAGATGGACGGCCATGTGGTGTCGCTGCGCCGGCATATCGATCAACTCTCAGCCAAAGCCTACGAGACGATCGATGGCAGTATGCCCGACTACGTTGTGATGTTTGTCCCGATTGAGGGCGCGCTGTCGGACGCGTTGCGCCACGCCAAAGATCTCACAACTTATGCGCTTGAGAAGAATGTCACCATCGCCACGCCTACGACCCTGATGATGGCCCTGCGCACGATCTCTCATGTTTGGCTCGTTGATACGCGCAACCGCAATGCGGAGCTGATCGCCCAAGAGGCCGGTCGCCTCTATGACAAACTGTCGGGGTTTACTGACAATATGGCGAAGGTCGGTCGCGCGCTTGAGCAGGCCAGCAAGGCCCACGAGGAGGCCGTGGGCCAACTCAGCACCGGGCGCGGCAACGCCCTTGCTAAGGCCGAGAAGATCAAGGCCATGGGTGCAAAGACGACCAAGGCCCTCGCCTACGAGACCGATCCTGACGTCGATCCTTTGTCTGTGCTGGACGGCGGCAAAGCGTAGCTTGGCCATAATTCTGGCGCATTCTGTCGCTAAAAAGCTGCAAAGCGGCTTTGGGCCGCGATAGGGAAACGGATTGCACAATGGCTGATATCAAACCTGCACCTCGTCTGCGGCGCGCAACTGCCGCTCTGGCAATGGCTGTGTTCATGGCCCCCGCACTGGCGGGCGCAAATACCTATGATTGTGGTGGCTCCAACATGGCGTCATTCGTCGTCAGCGTGGCAGAGTCTGTCTGCACAATTGATGCGGACGCCGCTGTGGCAGCAGAGCTGTCGCCGCTTGAGTGCCACTATGAACCGCCAGCGATGAAAGTGTTCAAGCTGGCCGGTGACATGACCTTCACGATCACCAATGAAGGGCTGCAAACGGCGGCGGGCACCTGCGCCCTGCGCCAGTAAACACACGCAGTTCGGCAGGTGATCATGCACCGCGCGTTGCAAATCAGGACGCACGGCCCCGGCTTTCATGAGATCACGCGGCAGGTTGCCGAAGCCGTACAATCTGTCCGTTCGGATGGGGTGCTCACCCTATTCGTACGGCACAGTTCTGCATCTCTGTTGATCCAGGAGAATGCAGACCCTGAGGTGCAGACGGATCTTTTGGCCTATCTCGGGCGTCTTGTGCCCCGCTCGGATCAACCGGAAATGTCCTATCTGACGCACACCTATGAGGGGCCAGACGACATGCCGGGCCATATCAAAGCGGCGCTGCTGCCCGTGTCGTTGCAGGTGCCTGTCTCTGAGGGGCGTATGCTACTGGGACGGTGGCAGGGTATATACCTTGTCGAACACCGCGATGCGCCCCACACGCGAGAAATCATTCTCAGCCTGCCGTCAGACACATCCTGCTAAACATCGGTGTTTTTGGGCCCCTGCGGCGTATCTGCATCGCTTGATCAGAACTAAGGGCTGTATGCAGATTTCGCCTCTACCCAAACTGTAGAGGCCTCCCTATAGTGACTGTGGATAGGATGGGGTAGAGGCCCAGCCATACCCGGCTGACCCACCCCGACCCAAATATTGGGAGGAGCGGATGCGCTGCCCGTTCTGTGGAAACGTAGATACGCAGGTCAAAGACTCGCGACCCGCCGAGGATCATGTCGCCATTCGTCGACGCAGGTTTTGTCCTGCATGTGGTGGCCGGTTCACCACCTATGAAAGGGTCCAATTGCGTGACTTGATCGTGATCAAGTCAAATGGACGCCGCGAGGATTTCGATCGTGACAAGCTCGAACGTTCGATCCGCATTGCTTTGCAAAAGCGCCCGGTTGATCCCGAGCGGGTCGACCAGATGATTTCTGGCATTGTGCGCCGGCTTGAAAGCATGGGTGAAACAGACCTCAAGTCCAACATCATCGGCGAGATTGTGATGGAAAGCTTGGCGCGGATCGACACCGTCGCCTATGTGCGATTTGCAAGCGTTTACAAGAACTTCCAGGCCATCGATGATTTCGAAAGCTTCGTGAGCGAACTGCGTCCCCCATCCTCTTCAGAGGAATGAACCAGCTGGGATGTCGCCGTCTCTTTCTCCGTCTGATGTAGACAAACGCTACATGGAGCTTGCGCTGGCGCTCGGCCGGCGCGGGCAGGGGAACGTCTGGCCCAACCCGGCTGTGGGCTGCGTGATCGTACAGGGCAATCGGATTGTTGGGCGCGGATGGACAGCGCCCGGGGGCCGCCCGCATGCAGAGCCTCAGGCTTTGGCCCAGGCAGGGGACGCGGCGCGAGGCGCCACGGTTTATGTGACATTGGAGCCCTGCGCACATACGGGCAAGACGCCCCCTTGCGCAAAAGCCCTCATCGAGGCCGGTGTCGGCCGCGTTGTCTGTGCCCTTGGTGATCCGGATCCGCGCGTCGATGGTGGTGGCTTTGCCATGTTGCGTGCAGCTGGCATCGCAGTCACCGAAGATGTGTGCCGCGCGCAGGCGGCCCGGGATCACGCAGGCTTTCTGTCGCGGCTACAAAACGGGCGTCCGACCGTGACCTTGAAACTGGCCACAAGCCTGGATGGGCGCATTGCAACAGCCAGCGGCGATAGCCAATGGATCACTGGCCCACAGGCACGGCGCCATGTGCATGCCTTGCGCGCCTGCCATGATGCGGTGCTTGTTGGGGCAGGTACGGCGCGCGACGATGATCCCTCGCTGACGGTCCGCGGACTTGGCGTTGCCCATCAGCCTGTGCGCGTTGTGGTGGCCTCCCGGCTGGCCCTTCCGCTTGACAGCCAACTGGCGCGCAGTGCGCGTGAGGTGCCTGTGTGGCTTGTACACGGCCCTGATGCGCCCGCAGAACGCATCGCCGCATGGCGCGAGACGGGCGCGCGCTGCATGGAGGTGCCAACCGCCAACGGCGCGCGCGTGCAGCTCTCTGCGGCCTTGCAGGCCTTAGGTGCCGCGGGTCTGACCCGTGTTTTCTGCGAGGGCGGGGGGCTGGTGGCATCGGCCCTGCTGCAGGAACATCTCGCCGACAGGCTTGTGCTCTTTACCGGGGGAGTCGCTATCGGCGCCGAGGGCCGGACCTCTCTGGGCCCCTTGGGGTTGGGGCGCCTGTCGGAGGGACCCCGCTTTGCCCTTCAGGACAGCATCGCGATTGCTGGCGATGTCATGCAGACATGGGAGCGCGCCTGATCAGGGGCATCGGGCAAACGAAGCCCCTGGGGCGGGCGCTCAGTTATGCTCTGCCAAGCGCACCACCTTGCCGGGATTCAAGATGTTTTGCGGATCCATAGAACGCTTGATCTGTGCCATCACAGACCATGCCAGCCCGTGTTCAGAGGCCATCAGGTCAAGCTTGCCCATCCCGATGCCGTGTTCGCCGGTGATCGTTCCGCCATGGAGCAAGGCGCGGTCTGCCATGCGTTTGGCCAGGTCTTTGGCCTGCGCCAATTCGGCAGGGTTTTCCTCATCCACCAGCAGAATTGCGTGAAAGTTCCCGTCTCCCACATGGCCCAGAATGGGTCCGGCGATGGGGCTGTCTGCGATGTCTGCCCGGGTTTCCTCGACAGCCTGGGCCAGGCGTGAAATCGGCACGCAGATGTCGGTGACCACGGCGGTTGCACCTTTTCGACTGGCGAGAATGGCGAAATAGGCATTGTGCCGCATCGTCCACAGGGCGTTGCGCTCTTCTGTCTGGCTGGCCCATTCGAACCCGGCGCCGCCCATGTCTTCAACGATTTCCCCAAACCGTTGCACATCATGTACGACACCGTCTTCTGTGCCGTGAAACTCCACCATCAGGTGCGGCATTTCTGGGAATCCCGTGCCCGAATAGGCATTGCAGGCCGCAACGGTGTCGGCATCAAGGAACTCGATCCGGGCCATTGGCAGGCCCATCTGGATCGTGGCCTGTACGGCCTCAACGGCCGCATCCATTTGTGGAAAGGCGCATACGGCTGCAACGATCTTTTCCGGCTGGCCATGCAAGCGCAGAGTGATCTCAGTGATCAGCCCAAGCGTGCCTTCTGATCCAACAAAGAGGTGCGTGAGGTCATAGCCAGCGGCTGATTTGCGGGCCCGCGTGCCCGTTTCGATCACCTTTCCATCCGCAAGTACAACCTTCAGCGCAAGCACCTGCTCGCGCATTGTGCCATAGCGCACGGCCGTGGTGCCCGACGCGCGCGTGCTCGTCATGCCACCGATGGAGGCATTTGCGCCGGGATCGACAGGAAAAAACAGCCCCGTATCCCGCAGCGCGATGTTCAACTCCTCACGGGTCAGGCCAGGCTGAACAACCACATCCATGTCTTCGGCATTGATCTGAAGTACTGCGTTCATGAGGCGAAAATCGACGCATACGCCTCCCTTCACTGCCAATGCGTTGCCTTCGACAGACGTGCCAGCCCCCCATCCCACAACCGGGCAGCCGTTTCTATTGCAGATCCGCAAGATCGCCGAAACCTCCTCGGTTGTGCGCGGATAGGCAACAGCATCTGGGGGGCGCGCTGAAAAGTAGCTCTCTGATCGGCCATGTTCGGCCAGATCGGACTTGGAGCGGCTCAGCCGATCGCCTAACAGTGTGGATAATTCTTCAAGTGTGATTGCAATCGGCACTTGGACACCTCCCGTGTTCCATCACCCGGCGCGAGCCTAGGAGATGGGGCGCAACTGTTAAAGCCTTAAGCCGTTAAAACGGCGTGAAAACCGAGCGAAAAGCCAGATGCAAGACGGGCAGAGCACGTTTTCGAACCAACTGCGCGAAACCCGCAGAAGCTTTGAACGCGGGTGGTCCTTGGTGCGCCATCAAGGGCCGGGCCAAATACGTTTCTGGTTTATTGCTCTGGCGGTAGGAATTGCGGCTGGGCTGGTGACGCTTGGCTTTCGGTTTTGCATCGCCGAGCTGCAACAGGCCGTTTATGGCAACGAAGACGTCAAGCTGCTCCATAGCTTTGCCGAGACACTGCCGTGGTGGTTCCTGCTGCTGACGCCCTGCGTTGGGGGGCTGGCCGTCGGTATTATTTTGCACTTCTTCACCAAGGATGGGCGCGTGCGCTCCGTCGCGGATGTAATCGAAGGCGCGGCGCTGCGGGATGGACGCGTTGAAAAACGCGAGGGCATTGCATCCGCGTTTGCCTCGCTGATCACGCTGTCTACCGGGGGCTCAACGGGGCGAGAGGGCCCTGTGGTGCATCTTTCGGGGGTTGTCGCCACATGGGTCAGTGACCGGATCAAGGCCGATGGTATCACCGGGCGCGATCTTCTGGGGTGTGCCGTTGCTGCTGCAGTGTCTGCCTCGTTCAACGCGCCGATTGCCGGCGCGCTCTTTGCGCTGGAGGTGGTGTTGCGCCATTTCGCCGTGCATGCCTTTGCCCCGATCGTGATTGCGAGCGTTGCAGGCACGGTGATCAGCCGGGTTGGCTTTGGGGATGTGACAGAGTTCCGCCTCGCTGAGGAGGGGGCGTTGCAGTTCTATGTGGAATTGCCCGCCTTCCTGCTGCTGGGTCTTGTTTGCGGTCTGGTTGCCGTGTTGTTCATGCGGGGTTTGTTTTTTGCCGATGACGTCGCCAATAATCTGCAGGCGCGCACCGGCTTGCCTGGTTGGGCACGCCCGGCCGTGGCTGGCTTGTTGGTCGGCGCGCTGGCGATATGGTTCCCCCATGTGATCGGCGTGGGCTATGAGACGACGGCGCGCGCACTCACGGCTGATCTCGGGTTTACGGCAGCCTTTGTTTACTGCGTGGTGAAGGCGGCTGCGGTTGCCATCACGGTGGCTGGGCGCATGGGGGGCGGGGTGTTTTCGCCGTCGCTTATGATTGGCGCGCTGACCGGATTGTCTTTCGGGCTTGTGGCGACACAGCTGTTCCCCGAGGTGTCAGGCACGGTGGGCCTTTACGCCTTGGCGGGCATGGGGGGCGTCGCCGCGGCTGTGCTGGGCGCACCGATCTCGACGACGCTGATTGTGTTTGAGCTGACCGGCGACTGGCAGACAGGCCTTGCCGTGATGGTGGCGGTGTCCATGTCGACAGCGCTGGCAAGCCGCATGGTGGACCGATCCTATTTCCTGACGCAGTTGGAACGGCGCAACATCCACGTTGCTGCGGGGCCGCAGGCCTATCTTCTGTCTCTACACTCTGCAGCAGTGATCATGCGGGCCATGGACAGCCCGCGCGCGGCCAGTGCAGAGCAGTGCGAAGCCTTGATCGCGCAGGGTCTTTTCCTGCAACCGGATGCGACGCTGGAAACGGCCATGCCGATGTTTGACAAGAGCGGCGAAGCCTTCATCCCCGTGCTTGCCCCCCCGGCGCCGGGCGGGCAGGAGGGGCAGCTCATGGGGGCGGTGTTCCACGTAGATGCCTTGCGGGCCTATAACCGCTCCCTTGCCGCAACTGCTGCTGAAGAACATTCCTGATCACCAGATGCGGGGCGATGTGCTGGTTCAGACCTGTTCGACCGTCACCCGGGACGTGTCGAAAGCCAGCAGGCTGGCAATATCCGCGACAGCATCGATTGGGGCCTCATAGCTCCAGACCGAGTCTGGCAGGGGGCCACTTTTTGCCTGAATGCTGTAATAGCTGGCCTCGCCCTTGTGGGGGCAGGTTGTTTTGGTGTCGGACGGGTCGAGGAAAGCCATCGCGATGTCGGCGCGGGGAAAATAGATGACATCGGGATAGTCCCCTTCGGCAAGGGCCATCGCTGCCTTGCTTTCCCCCAGAACAGCACCGCCAGCGCGCACAACCCATGTTCCCGCCGCTTTGCGGATCTTAATATGCTCAGCCATCTCTGCGCGTCCCCCTACGGTGCAATCGTTCTTTGTATCGGACAGTTATAGCGCTCCGGATATGACAGGTCTATGTCACAGCGTGGTTGCCGTCGCGGCGCGCGGCTCAGCGCGGCTGACTAAAGCGGCGCGGTGGCCGCTGCAAGCCACTGCGCTGGTGTGCCTTCCAGGCGGGGCCCGATGCGTTGCGCTACCTCTGCGTGATAGGCATCAATCCAGGCGATCTCATCGGGGCTTAGCGCAGATTTCAGAATCATGCGGCGGTCAAAAGGCACCCAGGTGAGGGTTTCAAAACTCAGCATGGTGCGGGCATCCTGACCGTCGATCTCTGGCGCTGGTGTGACAACGATCAGGTTCTCAAGGCGGATGCCGAAAGCGCCTTCCTTGTAGTAGCCGGGCTCGTTTGACAGGATCATGCCGCTTTCAAGGGCCACGTGGGAGACGCGTGAAATCCTTTGTGGCCCCTCATGAACAGACAGGAACGCACCCACCCCGTGGCCCGTGCCGTGATCGTAGTCACGGCCAGCTGTCCACAGAGGAAAGCGGGCCAGAGGATCCAGATCCCGGCCCGCGAGGCCTTCCGGCCAGCGCGCCCGTGAGATCGCAATCACGCCCTGCAGAACCCGGGTGTAGCAGTCCTTCTCCAGGTGTCCGATCTGGTCTGGGGCCCCAATGGGGATCGTGCGGGTAATGTCGGTGGTGCCATCAAGATACTGACCGCCGCTGTCGACCAGCAGCAGTTCTCCGGCGCTCAGGCTGCGGTTTGTCTGTTCCGTCACCCGGTAATGGACGACGGCGCCATGGGGGCCGGAGCCTACAATGCTATCAAAGGAGATGTCGCGCAGGGCGTTGTCTTCCCGCCGAAATCCTTCGAGTGCCTTGGCAATGTCGATCTCAGTGAGGTTGGGGCCAGGCGTTTGGGCATCCAGCCAGGCAAGAAAGCGGACCATTGCCACCGCGTCACGGGCATGGGCAGCGCGCATGCCCTCAAGTTCGGCAGGGTTCTTGCGCGCTTTGGGCATCAGGCATGGGTCTTCGGCGTGGTGCACGCTGGCGTTTGCCCCCAAAGACCGTTCCAGCGCCACGGGGCCCGTGGCAGGGTCAATCTGGAGCTGACCGGAAAACGCAGCAAGGGCAGTGTGCAACCCATCCTCGCCGTGCAGGGTGACACAGTTGGGCAGATGCGCGCGGGTGTCTTCGGTGATCTTTGCGGGATCGCAGAACAGGTCTACCTCGGCCGAGCGGTGCAGGATGGCCATCGCGTGTGGCACCGGGTTGCGGGGTATGTCGCTGCCGCGCACGTTGAGCAGCCAGGCGATGCTGTCGGGCTGAGTGATGAGGGCTGCGTCTGCCTTCAAAGCCTGAGACAGATGAGTGATCTTGTCTTGGGCGGATTGGCCGGAAAATTCGAGCGGATGGGGCAGGATTGGAGCGCAGGGCGGGGCGGGCTGATCGGGCCAGATCGCATCTATGAGGTTGTCCACCGCGACGAATTCCAAGTCGGCAGAGGCGCTGTCGGCGGTCAGCTTTTCCAGCTCGGATGCGCTGTGCAGCCAGGGATCAAAGCCGATGCGGCCCCCTTTCGGTGCTGTCTGCGCCAGCCAGTGGCCCACGCGTGTGGCCGGCCAGGGCAGGGGCGTGAAGAGATCGGTATCGACTTGCGCGCGCACCTGCACCGTGTAGCGGCCATCGACGAATATACCGGCCTGCTGTGCGAGGACGGCGCAAAACCCGGCAGATCCGGTGAAGCCTGTCAGCCAGGCGAGGCGTTCATCGCAAGGGGCAACATATTCCCCCATGAAACGGTCCGCCCGCGGAATGAGAAACCCATCGAGCTTTTGCGCGGCAAGCTTGGCACGCAATGCGGACAGGCGGGGGATGGCCTGCTCGGGGCGGGCGGTTTCCGTGTAGGTTTGGAACATGAGCTGCAGTCCTCATCAGGCGGTCGTCATCGGCGCGCAATATCGATCAGATCAAAAAGGGGCTGGCGTGCAGGGGGCTCTGCCCCTGACGGCCCTGCGGGCCGCCCACCCCGGAGTATTTTACAGACAAAGAGTTCTGATGGCGTGTGTCCGGTCAACTGGCCCGCTTGAGCCCCATGACGCGGGCCCGCGCGCGCGGGTCAGCATCGAAGAGCGAAGCAAGCTGCTCTGTCATGGCCCCGGCCAGTTGTTCAACATCCGTAATGGTGACCGCCCGTTCATAGTAGCGGGTCACGTCATGCCCGATGCCGATGGCCAAAAGCTCAACCTGTTTGCGTTTCTCCACCATGGCAATCACATCGCGGAGGTGTTTTTCCAGATAGTTGGCCGGATTGACCGAGAGGGTGCTGTCATCAACCGGAGCGCCATCGGAGATCACCATCAGGATCTTGCGTGCCTCGTGGCGCGCTGTGATCCGGCGGTGAGCCCATTCGAGGGCTTCGCCGTCGATGTTTTCTTTCAAAAGCCCTTCTTTCATCATCAGGCCAAGGTTTGGGCGCACGCGGCGCCATGGGGCATCGGCGCCTTTGTAGATGATGTGGCGCAGGTCATTGAGGCGGCCGGGCTGGTGCTGGCGACCGGCGGCCAGCCAATCCTCGCGGCTGAGCCCGCCTTTCCAGGCGCGGGTCGTGAAACCGAGGATCTCCACCTTCACCTGGCAGCGCTCGAGGGTCCGGGCCAGCACGTCGGCGCAAATCGCGGCGATTGAAATCGGGCGGCCCCGCATGGAGCCGGAGTTGTCGAGCAGCAAGGTCACGACGGTATCGCGGAACTCGGTATCTTTCTCAATCTTGAAGGAGAGAGGGGTGGTTGGGTTTGCCACCACGCGGGCCAAACGGCCGGCGTCGAGGATGCCCTCTTCGCGGTCAAACTCCCAGCTGCGGTTTTGCTGGGCTTGCAGGCGGCGCTGGAGCTTGTTTGCGAGGCGTGACACGGCGCCTTTCAGAGGCTCAAGCTGTTGATCAAGATAGGCGCGCAGCCGCTCCAACTCGGCCGGTTCGGCAAGATCTTCGGCGCGGATCTCTTCATCATACGCGTTTGTGTAGACCTCATAATTGGGATCTGCATCGGATACGGGTGCGGGGGGCGGCGGGTCCAGTGGGCTTTCGCCCTCTGGCATCTCGGCTTCTTCGCCCATTTCGGTATCGGCCATGTCGTCAAGCGTGACAGTGGCCTCAGTCTGATCCTGGGTGCTGTCCTGTTCCTGCTCGGCGGTGCTGTCTTCGTCCTCGGCCGCATCTTCATCCTGCTGGCCGTCATCGGAGGTGTCTTCCGCGTCTTCCTCGGCCTGCTGCTCGTTTTCGTCGTCTTCGCTGGCGTCGGGATCGTCGCCCAGCTGATCGCCATAGCCCAAATCATCAATCACCTGCCGGGCAAACCGCGCGAAGGCGGTTTGATCTTCCAGGCAGGTCTCGAGCCCGTCCAAGGTATCGGCTGCGGAGCCCTCCAGATGCTCGCGCCACAAGTCGAGGACGTTCTGGGCGCCTTCAGGAAGGTCTCGCCCCGTGGCGAGGTTTCGGATCAAGTAGCCGGCTGCGACGGCGAGAGGGGCTTCGGAAGCGTTGGTGATCTGGTTGTAGCCGCGCCGCTCTGCTTCGTTGAGGATTTTCGCGTCGATATTGCCGGCTGTGCCTGGCATGGCGCGGGCCCCAACGGCTTCGCAGCGGGCGGTTTCCATGGCCTCATAGAGGTCACGGGCCATCTGCCCTTGGGGTTCATAGCGGGCATGGGTGCCGGCATCATGATAGCGGTGCCGCATGGCATAAGCGTCGGCCGTGCCGCGCGCCAAAAGCACCTCCTGTTTGGACATGCGGCGCGATACCTGGGGCAGGCGCAACTGGTCGTTTGACAGCCCGGGGGGATCTACGGAATAGACCACGCCGAGTTCGGCATCGTCGGCCAAAACGCGCGTGGCCTCAGCCAGCGCTTTCTTGAACGGTTCGGACGGGTTGTCAGGCTGGCTCATGAACGCATTCCTTTCGCCCCCGTTATCCTAGGACGCGCACCGGATTTCCATAGGGGCAATGCGAAAAAACATGCGAAGTCATCTTAGGATGGGTGGGGAAGTCGTGGTCGCGCGGCCTACACCCCAAGAAGCAGCCGGTCGCAATGGGCGAGCCGTGCCTCGATGGCCGCTTGTGCCGGCGCGGCGCGCTCATGTTCTTGGCTGAATTTGGCGGCTGACAGCAGCGTGCGCATATCGGCCCGGGCCTGAACGCGGGTTGCGGTAATGTCGACTTTGCGCAGGCCATAGGCGAGGGCGTGCGGGTGCACAGCATCGAGCAGTTGCGCAAAGTCCGCGCGTCTTTTTGCGGCCAATTCAGTGGCTTCACTGTCAAACATTGCGCTGTGCTCGGCCACTGCGGTGTAGGCGCCGGTGCAGAGGGCGAAGGCCGATGCGCGTTGGCCCACGGAGATGGGGAACCCGTCCGCCATCGACGGCCCGCATGTCAGGGCCGCGAGAGCCGTTGCAAGCGCTAATGTTTTTAAACTGCCCATAAAGTATACTTTACGAGCAATTTGGCGCTAATCAATCTTGCAGTTTGAAAACTTTTGAACCTGTGATGTGGCGCTGGCCCAATGCGCTCTGAGGCAAAGCCGAACTATGGCCTGGCCGCGACCTTGCCGGCCTTTGCGCGATATCTGCCCCATTGCCACGATCTTTGAGGTGCCAATGTAAAAGGGCGCAGTTTCCACTGCGCCCTGAGTCGAAGTCTATGTGAGCTTTCCCGGGTCAGGTGGCCTGTGCGACGGCGCTTTCCGGAAGTTCCTCATTGAAGCAGCGCTGATAGAATTCCGCCACGGTTTGACGCTCGAGCTCATCACATTTGTTGAGGAAGGTCAGGCGGAACGCATACCCCACATCGCGGAAAATCTGCGCATTTTGCGCCCATGCAATCACCGTGCGCGGGCTCATGACCGTGGAGAGGTCGCCATTCATGAAGGCGGTGCGGGACAGTTCGGCGACGGTCACCATGTGTCCGATCGTCTTACGGCCTTCTGCGGTGTTATATTGCGGAGCCTTGCTCAGAACGATCGCGGTTTCCGCATCATGGGAAAGGTAGTTGAGCGTGGCAACGAGGCTCCAGCGGTCCATCTGGCCTTGGTTGATTTGCTGCGTGCCGTGATAGAGGCCGGTCGTATCCCCAAGGCCTACTGTGTTCGAGGTGGCGAACAGGCGGAAGTGTGGGTTGGGTGTGATCACTTCGTTCTGATCGAGCAGGGTGAGTTTGCCGTCAACCTCCAGCACGCGCTGGATAACAAACATCACGTCGGCGCGGCCGGCATCGTATTCGTCGAATACGATGGCTGTGGGATTGCGCAGCGCCCAAGGCAGGATGCCTTCCTGGAATTCGGTCACTTGCACGCCGTCGCGCAGTTTGATTGCGTCCTTGCCGATAAGATCGATCCGGCTGATATGGCTGTCGAGGTTGACGCGCACACAGGGCCAATTGAGACGGCTTGCAACCTGTTCAATATGGGTCGACTTGCCGGTCCCGTGGTAGCCCTGAACCATGACACGGCGGTTGTGGGAAAACCCTGCCAAAATGGCCAGTGTGGTGTCTGGGTCAAATTTGTAGGTGTCATCGCGCTCGGGCACCCGGTCGGACACCTCCGCAAAGCCCTTGACCACCATGTCGGTATCGATGCCGAACACTTCGCGCACGTGGATGTCTTCGGTGGGTTTGGCGTTTACGTCCATGCTCTTGTCCACTTGTCCGTGATTGACTTTTCTACAATTGGGGCGCGCTGGCACTGTCCCCCGGGACAAATGCAACAATATGTTGCT
>JAKVBK010000044.1 GCA_022447275.1 Oceanicola sp.
TGTCCCTAGGCTCTCCAACCCTGCAATATCGAAAGCAAAAGCCTGATCGGGCGCGCTTGCAAGTGTGCTCCCAGATACCTCAAGCACGACTGGGCCCTGAGCCAGAGGTATTGATCTTTCCTGCGCGATTGTGCCGGAACCAGACACGGCAGCAATTGCACCAAGAAGAAGAGCGATCCAAACTGAAACGCACGTTTTGATTCTCATTTTAAATCCTTCAACCTGAGTGCAGACAGGCCACCAAATGAAAGCGTTGTTCACGAATAGAATACGCAGGCAGGATAATGACGCCATTCAGCGGTGCGATCAACTTATAGATGTGGCGACATAGTGGCTCTGCGCAAAGCTGAACAGGACTGCTGCTCCCAGTCCCGCCGGATTGTTACACGGATGCCGTTGGCCTCTCGGTCAGCCGCAAGTAATGGGATGCTAGCTGGAACTAGAACCGCGGTTGCATTCAAGCTCATGCTAACTTCATCTAGAAGTGCATCGCTTGATGCGCAAACAGCGTGAAGCCTAGTTGCGTGTGCAGAGGCAGCCGCTGTGAACAGTACGCTGGATGAAACCCAAGACTGATTTGCAACCGATCCGATTGGTGACCCACCAAAGTTCAAGCCATCCAAGAAAACGAGCCACTTGCAGTCACCAAGATCGAACGCGTCGCTTGCGGCATTAAAGAACGAAATTTCGTAGGTCTTTCAAAGTTAGAAACCGCTCAGAAAATTTGACGTCCTTCGCCGAAGGTCGCGGCCTTGGCCAAGGCTACGGAAATAGTTTCCGTCTCCCCATGGAGAGCCTCGCGTCGTTTCTCCCGAACCCTGCCAAAAGGTGGAAAGCGATTTGTCGACGTCGATACCCCCGGTGTTAGATGCTGACCAACCCGTTGGTGGGGTGTTTACCCCATTCTATACTGCCGATAGATCTTCAAAAATCGTGGCGGCGTTCCTCTCTGCGTTTTGTATTTTAGTCCCGTGAAGTGGCCGACGCTCTATTCGTGGCACTGCTCCCAGCGGCTGCGATAGGTTTGTTGCGGTGAGTTGACCGAAAGAACTGAACTGCATCGAAGCAAAACGTGCCTTGCACCCTCAGCGACCTGCGGCACCTTCGAGACCATCGCTTACGGCTTTGGTTGATTGTCGGCTAAACTGTGTCCTCAGTTTTTTAAACGGAACAGTGGACTGGTTGAGCCGGCGCGGCTCAGCCTCTCAGGAGGCTGGACCGGGGTTTCAAAGGCTCCTAGGCGGCGTTCTTAGGCCGCATCGCGGGTTGGCGACAGAACGCGTGCAACCGTTGCCCCCATGGAAGACGGGTTCGGGGCCACCTCAATGCCGCAAGCGCTGAGCAAGGCGACCTTCTCCTGCGCGCTTTCTCCGAAGGCTGATATGATGGCACCGGCATGGCCCATCTGGCGGCCCTTGGGGGCGGCAAGTCCCGCGATATAGGCCGCAACGGGCTTTGTCATGTGATCGCGAATATAAGCGGCGGCTTCGGCCTCCTGTGGCCCGCCAATCTCGCCGATCATCATGACGGCTTCGGTGTCTGGGTCCTGCTCAAACAACTCGAGAACGTCCTTGAACGAGGAGCCGTTGATCGGGTCACCGCCGATGCCAATCGACGAGGAAACCCCAATGCCCAAGGCCTGCATTTGTGACGCGGCCTCATAGCCGAGCGTGCCCGACCGTCCAACGATACCAACGCGTCCCTGGGTGTAGATATGCGGTGGCATAATCCCCATGAAGCCCTTGCCCGGGCTTATGATCCCAGCGCAATTCGGACCGATCAGACGCATTTTGCGGTCGCGCGGAAAGCGCCGCAGGAACCGCTTGACGCGCATCATGTCCTGCGCAGGAATGCCATCGGTTACGCAGACGGCTGTTTTAATGCCCGCATCGGCGGCCTCCATCATTGCGTCTGCTGCTGCAGCGGGTGGCACGAACAACAGGCTTGCTTCGGCGCCGGTTTCTTCGACCGCTTCGCGCACTGTGTTGAAGATTGGCCGGTTCAAGGCTGTTGTGCCGCCCTTGCCGGGGGTGACACCGGCGACAACAGTCGTTCCATACTCGATCATCTCTTGCGTATGAAACTGGCCAATGCGGCCTGACAGGCCCTGCACAAGGACGCGTGTTGTGTCATCGATAAGAATAGCCATGTCTGCGTCTCCCTATTCTGCTGCAATCGGTTGCTGTCTTGCCTGAACGGCTGCTTTGGCGGCTTCCTCAAGCGTGTCGGCGCTGATAATGGGCAACCCGCTTTCGCGGATGAGCCGGCGCCCCGCTTCGACGTTTGTGCCCGACAGCCGGACAACAACGGGAAGCTGGATGCGAATTTCTTCAAAGGCTTTGATCACGCCGTTCGCGATCCAGTCGCATCGGTTGATCCCGGCAAATATGTTGACGAGGATGACGCTGACATTCGGGTCAGATAGCACGGTGCGGAACGCCTGGCAGACACGTTCGGGGCTTGCGCCGCCGCCGATATCGAGAAAGTTCGCGGGCTCTCCACCTGCCAATTGGATCATATCCATTGATGCCATGGCGAGGCCTGCACCATTGATGATGCAACCGATGTCTCCATCGAGGCCAACATAGGCGAGGCCGTGATCTGCCGCGAAGCTCTCGCGGGGATCTTCCTGCCCAGGATCGCGCAGATTGGCGACCTCAGGCCGGCGGAACAGAGCGTTCGTGTCAAATGACATCTTCGCATCGAGCGCGACAAGCGATCCATCTGCGCAGACAACCAGTGGATTGATCTCAACCATCATCGCGTCCATGTCGCGATAGGCCCGGTAGCACGCTTTGAGAACGGCCACCATCTGGCTGATCTGGGCACCTTCAAGCCCCAGCTTGAAGGCCAGTTCCCGGGCTTGGTATTCTGCCAGCCCCACTGCGGGATCGAGCACCATCCGGATCAGACTCTCCGGGTCTTCTTCGGCGAGGTCTTCGATCTCCATGCCGCCATGGCCAGATGCCACGATCATGATCCGCTCTGACTTGCGATCCAGAACAAAGCCCAAGTAAAGCTCGCGCTCTATTTGAGAGGCTTCTTCGACCCAGATCCGGTCAACGCGTTTGCCTTGCGCATCCGTCTGCTTGGTAACCAGCTTGGTTCCGAACAGCGAGGATGCAAATTCCCGAACCTCCGCCTCGCCATTACAAACTTTGACGCCCCCGGCCTCTCCGCGCCCACCGGAATGCACTTGCGCTTTGACAACGCACCGCTCTGATCCGAGTTCGCGCAGCCGAAAGACGGCCTGCTCTGGGGTAAATGCGATCCCGCCTTGTGGCACAGGAACGCCAAAATTCGCCAGAATTTCTTTTGCCTGATGCTCGTGGATATCCATGGCTTTTTCTCCTGTTCAGACCGCTACTCTGCAGCGACTGTTTTGGTTGCAATGGCATTGGCTGCTTCGATCAAATTGCGCGCCATCTTTTCGCTGGCTGCATCAATCATCTTGCCATCGAGGCTTGCGGCGCCCTTGCCAGCGGCCTCGGCCTGCTTGAGTTCGTCGATAATACGCTTGGCCTTGGCGACTTCCGCCTCCGGGGGGCTGAACACATCATTGGCCATATCGATCTGGCTGGGATGGATCGCCCATTTGCCCTCGCACCCAAGCGCTGCTGCACGGCGGGCTGCTGCGATGTAGCCATCGGGATCGCTGAAATCGCCGAAAGGCCCGTCGATCGCGCGCAATCCATAGGCGCGGCAGGTAATGACCATCCGTGTAATGGAAGCGTGCCACTGATCGCCCGGATAGTCCGGGTTCAAGCCGCCGATGTTTACGGTGCGGGCGCGCATGCTTGCGGCATAGTCTGCCACTCCAAAGTGGAGCGCCTCCAGCCGCCCTCCAAACTGTGCAATGGCTTCGACATTCGCCATGCCAAGCGCGGTTTCAATCAGCGCTTCGAGACCGACGCGGGTTTGAAGCCCACGCCCTTGCTCGATCTGGTTGACCATTGCCTCCACCATGTAGAGGTCTGCCGGAACACCAACCTTGGGCACGAGCAACGTGTGCACCCGGTCGCCAGCTTGTTCCATGATGTCGACCACATCGCGGTACATGTAATGGGTATCGAGCCCGTTGATCCGGACTGAAACCGTCTTGCCCATGGCCGCCCAGTCGATATCGTTGAGCGCCTGAACAGCGTTTTTACGCGCCTGCTCTTTTTCGGGCGGTGCAACGGCGTCTTCCAGATCTAGAAAAACAAAATCCGCACCACTTTGGGCAGCTTTGTCTATCATCGTTGCGTTTGAGGCTGGAACGGCCAGCTCAGAACGTTGGAGGCGCTGTTGGCGCAAAGGGTGCAAGGTGTGTGACATCTCTACGTTCCTGGTGTTTGGTGAAATCAGTTGAGTTTGTGCCGATCACTCGGCGGCAACCCGCAGCATCGGGCGCATTTGATCCTGTTGCGCGTACCAGGCTTGCGCGGCACCAACGCCGGAACCGAGTTGCAAGGATACGCCCGCGCGGAACAGCGCCATCTCAGCAACGCTCAAAGCCGTCAGGCACATGGCTTCGTTCAGATCCCCAAGATGGCCGATGCGGAACACCTTACCGGCCAGCGGGCCAAGCCCACTTCCGAAGGATGTGTTGAAGTCTTCATAGGCAATGCGCAGCACATCGCGGGCGTCAATGTCGCGTGGTACCCGAATTGCGGAGACTGTGTCGGAGTAGAGCGTGTGGTGCTCTGCGACCAAAGACAGGCCCCATGCCGCCACGCCGCGCCGGATGCCTTCTGCAAGGCGGTGATGGCGTGCAATGACATTGTCCAGACCTTCGGCGTTCAGAAGGTCGAGAGACTGCCGCAACCCGTGAAACAGCTGCGTCGGTGGGGTGTAGGGAAAGTACCCGTCCGCGTTCATTTTGAGCATGTCGCTGAACTCAAAATAGGCCCGGCGCATCTTCGAGGTCTTTGCGGCTTCAAGGGCCTTTTCGCTGACGCCAAGAATGCCCAGCCCAGCGGGCAGCATCAGCCCCTTCTGGCTGCCTGTGACCACCAGATCCACTTCCCACGCGTCCATGTTGAACTCGAGCGAGCCGACGGAGGACACGCCGTCTACGAATAGCAAAGCATCGTGAAAGTTCTCATCCAATGCGTGCCGCACGGCGGCCACGTCAGACGCGACACCCGTGGCTGTCTCGTTATGCGTTACGAAAACAGCCTTGATCTCATCGTGCTTGTCCTGGCCCAAAAGGCGGGAAAACTCGGTGACAGGCATGCCAGCACCCCATGGCACATCGACAACCTCCACCTCCAAGCCAAGCCGCAGGGCCATTTCCACCCACAGGGAGGAAAACTGGCCGTTGCGCGCCATCAGAACTTTGTCGCCTGGGTTAAGCGTATTGCTAATCGCGGCTTCCCATGCGCCTGTGCCGGAGCCGGGAAAGAACATGACCTCACCGGTTTCAGTGCGTAGCACAGACTTCATGCCTTCGAACAAACCCAGTGTCAGGTCACCGAAATCCGGTGCGCGCATGTCTTGCATCGCAACATTCATGGCGCGGCGGACAGAGTCAGGCACGTTCGTCGGGCCTGGAACAAATAGGTGGGTATGGCCGTTTCGCATGGTGAATCCTCCAAGTTGGAGCTATCCGTAGTGCGAGGTAATGCCGTGCTGCAAATGAAACCGGGTTCTGTTGTGAATGCGAGTTTTCACAAAATTTACATGACGTGAACTTGTGAAATTTGACGGGAACGGGTGTTCGTAACCGAAACTGATGGTGCAATGACACTGCTTTGACACTGCGCTTTGGACCCCAAGAAGAAGAAAGGGCCTAGCCCTTTTTCACTTGCGAAAGATCCCAAGTATTATTCCCGGTATCGCGAGGCAATCGTATACACACTTGTCCTCGCCTCAAAGGTTTGAGCTGCAAACAATGCCTGCATTGCACATCTACTGTGCCCGCAGTTCAAAAGCTGCACGGTGAGTCGAGCTCATGCAGCCGGAAATAGTACCCTATACCAATAACTTCCGCACTTATGCCTACGAGCGTTTGAATTTGTAGCCGATTGCTTGGAGCGTAGATTTCCGACATCGCAGGCTCCAAAGGCTCTGGGCAGGAGCGGCACACCGCCGCTGCACAATCGTCATTGCTGGGGGCGCTTAGATGTCGTGAAGCGGCAACGTGTCTGCGGGGATAGCTGATGGCGATAGGTGAAGCGGGAAGCATTTCGGCGAATTCTCCAACAGAGAATACGCAGATAACAGTCACCTTGACGGCCCCTTTGGACTCACCTGTCTTTGCCCTCAGCGCTACTGGCATTGGCCCTGATCCATTTGTGCTGCGTGTGATTTCGCAAAGTCTGGATTCAGAGGGGAAAACGACGTCCTTCACGTTCATCATGGAGGAGTGGGATTATTTAGATGGGGACCACCCGACCGTCGAAACAATCAACTGGCTTGCCATTGAAGAGGGCGTTCACACCTTGCCCGATGGTCGGACGATTGAGGCGGGCACAAGCTCTGTATCAAGCACCACGCACAACACGGGAACAACGGCATCCTTTGCAGCCGCATTCAGCGCGCCGCCGGTGGTCTTGACGTCTGTGATGTCAATGAATGGCGCTGACACGATTGACAGTGACCCAAGCAACATAACGGCAACTGGGTTTGATCTCACGCTTCAGGAGCAGGACCAGAAGTCTGGTGAACATCCCGCAGAAACCATTGGTTGGATCGCGATCGACGCCGGGGGCGATGGCACGTCAGGCACTGCGAACACACATACTGGCGTTGACGAAAACGTGGATATCCTTGGTCTCGGCGCGACGTTCACAAACAGCATCGTTCTTGCCGAAACCCAGACACTCGAAGGAGGAGAAACTGCGATCGTCGTGATTGACAGCCAATCGAACAGCGACGTGGGCGTGTTTCTCGAAGAAGAGCAGTCAGCAAATAACGAACTGGATCATAGGAACGAGACGGTCGGCATTGTGGCCTTTGAGCAGGGTGTGATCCCTTGCTTTACCCGCGGCACGATGATTGCCACCCCTTTGGGCTGCGCAAACATCGAGGATCTGAATGTTGGTGACCTCGTCGACACTGTGGACAATGGCCCGCAACCTATTCGCTGGATCGGGCGGCGTCGCATCGGTGGCGCAGAGCTCAAGAGCAATCCAAACTTGGTGCCAATCCGCATAACGGCCCACGCGCTTGGACAGCACTTGCCCAAACGCGATTTGCTCGTTTCCCGACAGCATCGCGTGATTGTTTCTTCGAAAATCGCAAAGCGGATGTTTGGCGAGAGCGATGTACTGGTGGCAGCGATCAAGCTCACCGATATGCCGGGGGTCTTCATCGCCCATGACGTTGAAGAAGTGGAGTATTTCCACTTGCTCTTCGATGAGCATGAACTGGTTCTCGCCGAAGGTGCCCAATCTGAAAGCCTGTACTTGGGAACGGAAACCAAGAAGGCCCTGTCACCTGCCGCAATCACCGAGATAGCAGCGATCTTTCCTCAGGTCTGGGCATCTGCTGAGAGGAAAACCATTCGGCCTGCGCCCTCACTGCAGCGCCAGAAGCGTTTGGTCCAACGCCATGTACGCAATGAAAAGACCGCCCTGATGTAGAGAAAACAAACTGTAATCCTTCGGGCCGCATTCCTTCTGAAAGGCCATCCCCAAAAGAGAAGAACAATAAGAATTCTATGGAAACCCAACGGAGAACTGAAAATGGCATCTATCGAAGTTAAAAATTTCAGCGCTGATGCTGATGAAATCGCAACGCCGCCAAATGCGTTGGTGGAAACCGTCAATGTCCTTGGAAACCGGTTGATGCGTCTCACGGTGCAGCCGGGCTGGAAATGGTCGTCTGACATAAAGCCAGTCGTTGGCACCGAGAGCTGCCAAGCCAAACACGTGGGCGTCATCGTCGAAGGGACGATCACGTGCAAACACGACGATGGCACCGAAGTCACCTATTCCGCCGGGGACGCCTACGCGATCGAACCGGGCCATGACGCTTGGGTCGTGGGGGACGCGCCCGCGGTCGCCTACGAATTTCACGGTGTCTGGGGGGACTGACGGCGCTGAACAATTAACAAAGCAATCAAACTGAAAACCAAGCAAAGGGAGTAAGACTATGAACAAAACGATGAAAGCTCTGGCCGTACTGTCGGTCATGTCGTCCAGTCCAGCACTCGCGGACGGGCATGCGCAATTGTGGGACATGGTCGGCATTGCGAATGCGCCGTCTGCCATGCAAGTGATTGAAGGTGCCTCGGGCTCCATCATGATCTCGTCGTCAACGGATCTGTGGGATTGGTCTAACGCTCCCGAAGGTTTCCCAACACTGGTGACTGCGGAGTGTTCAAACGCGATTGCCCTGACAACGGATGGGGCACCCTTCGGTGGCGTTGGCGTCTGCAGCATGATGGATCCAGATGGGGATCTGGCCATATTCTTTGGTGAAATAACGCCGCAATTTGAGTATGTTGGTGCTCTGACAGCGGCGAGCGGTAAATATGCGCCATACATTGATCAAGAGTTTGTCGGCACGGTCACCGGTATGCTCGACAGTGGTCAGCAAATGTATCACGTCGTGCCACTCGAGTGACCCCACAGACGTTCCAGCAGCTATAGTTAAGTCTTTGGCTGCTGGATTGCCTTGTCCGGCACATGCTTGACCAATGTCATGCAAGTTGCGCACGCAAGTAGGCGCTGACGCAAGCTTGGTTGCTGGGGGCAGGGTGGCATTCGCCGCTGTTGCAGCGAGAGCGCGCGCCAAACCGCTAAAATCCGTCCCTCATAAACTTTGTGCGCTCTAGAAGTGCGCCCCCAGCAGCTCATTTATCTGAAGTATGGGACAGTCTGCGCAACCTATCGATTTCGATAGGTTCAGAGGCCAAGTTGTCCGCTGCGGATCGCCTTCGCCAATGTTTCTTCGCGTGTGGCGGCGCCCATTTTGCGCCGGGCCGAGGTCATGTGGGCGCGCACGGTGACTTCGGCGATCTTAAGGCGCCATGCAATTTCATCGTTGCGCAACCCGGACGCCAAATAACGCAACACGTCGCGTTCGCGCACGGTCAGGCCGTGCCGCATTAAGGGTGTTGCTCCTGGAGAGTCGCGTGTGGCCGGGGCCACATTCGCAGTGGCCAAGATGGCGCACAGCAATCGCTGGCTTTCATCCGGCATCGGCTCCCCTTGTTGTCGTCCAAGAGTGACGCCCCGAAACTGGCCTAACGCATTGTCACGAAACGAATGATAATCCACCACGTCGTAGCCCCAGTCGACAATCTGATCGGCATAGTCGCCTGACTGATCGGACGGATCAGAGATTCCCCGAACCCGCCCGTTGGTCATGCGCATGCCACTTTTGCCCCGCGTACTTCCCAGTAAAAGCGGGTCAATGCTCATGAAGTCTTGGGCAATGTAATCCTCCAGCCATGCGGTTTTCATGGAACTGCGGAACCAGTCTATGCGGAGATTGTCTTGCGCAAAGGACACCACGTTCAAAGCCGTGAAACCCATCGTTTGAGTGACCGCGAGAGAGGTGGTCCAAACCTCATCTGCGGTCAGGTTGCTGTCGAGGACGACAGAAATATCGATGATATCATTCAGGCTTTTGTTCAAGAAACGCCACCACCCGCCATGCGAGTATTCTAGGGCGTATGCTCGCCTTATTGCAAGAACGTATGCCTTTGTTGCGCATGTCTGCGCTCAATTGCGTCAAACACGTTGACCACTCAGCAGTGTGATTTGGCGGGTCGCGGAGGTTTTGCGTCGATAATTGAATATTGAAAAGGTCGAGGTGCGGGCGCGCCGGTGCCCCCAACCGTTAGAAGGCAGGGCGTTTCAGCCAGCATATTGGAAAGTTTAAGCCTGCCGGTGTGACACCGGCAGGCTTATGTGTGTCGCAAGCATGTGCTGCAGAGCCGTCTCTACTGCTGCTTCTGGAACCGCAGGGTCACGACACCGTTTTCACGCTGCAATGCGAGGTTGTCGCCACTTTGCGTATATTGGGTGCTGGCCGCGATCGCTTCCAATACGTCGTTTTCCAGGTTTTGGATTGGCTCGACACAGGCGCGCCGGGTGCCGCGCATGGCTTCCGGGAAAGCTACGGTGCCGTCACCCAGTTCGGCCTTGCCGGTATATTGGTTGCAGCCTGCAAACAGGCTGAAAGCGCCATCTTCCATAAACATCAATGTGGGGGGCGTATCGCCAACGAACATGCGTCCGCCGATTTCGAAAGCTTCCCACGTAACTCCAGCGATCCCAGACGGCTGCGGTTTCTTTGGCTCGGCGGTCATTTGCAAAACAAGGTCGACCGCGTCGCCGGCGCCGCGGGTCAGCACCGGGTAGGCGGACGTGGTGCGGAACAGCACGGCTCCCTCTGACAGGATGCGTGCCGCGACCACATAAGAGTAATTTTCTTCGATTAGATTGGGATCATATGAAAGTTGGAGGTCAAAAGGGACGCGATCCTGTTTGAACCGCATGTAGGACAGCACCGTTGAAGGAGCATCCGCGCGCGACACGTCCAGAAGCTCTACCTCAAGAATGGCGTCTGGCGGCAACGCGATCCTTTCGCGATAGGCCGCTGTGACCGACACAAACTCTTGCTCAGCCAAAGCGTCCGTCACAAACAGCACAGCGCTCAGCGCGATGCCTGTGGCGTACATGAGGGTTTTCGCGAGGCCAGCGCGAAGGTTGCAGCCGATACGTGAGGCGCCAGTCATGGTCATTTTGGCAAGTCCGTTGTTATTCATTTCAAGTTCCACCCGATTACTGAACACCACGGAAGAGGACCTGCCGGAGTTTGTCAAGAAAGCCGGGTTGCCTGCTCATTCTTACCTTGGCAGTGCGCTGTTCCTTGATGTGTTGTCTTGTGTTTGGCTGTTGGCGACATCGCCGAACTATGGCCCTGCATTTAAGCTCAGGCCCGTGTCGGGAAGGCTGCTCTGAATACCGTCAACCGCTGATTTCTCGAAATTAAAGTGACGTTGGATTACCTTTGGGCCGCGTATCTGCTGCCCGGCCCGCGATACGCTGCCGCGCTTTCGTTTGTTTTTGGTCAACTGTGTTGCGCGAGGGCATAACTCCCTTTAGCCAAGATTATGCAGGTAAATTAGCGAGGCGCTCATGGACGACGACAGGAAGTCTCTTATGGAGGACCCCCAGGTGGCGCCTCTATACGGCACCCGGGATCTCTCGGAGGTGCTCTCGGCTCGGGGCTTCCCGCTCAAAGTGCATGACCCAAGGCATGTTTATTCGGCCATCCGCGACGAGCTGATGCTCGATGGCAACGCCCGTCAGAACCTGGCCACCTTCTGCCAAACCTATGAAGAGCCCGAAATCCACCAGTTGATGGATGATTGCATCGACAAGAATATGGTGGACAAGGATGAGTACCCCCAAACCGCAGAGATTGAGCAGCGTTGCGTGCATATGCTGGCCGATCTTTGGCATGCGCCCGGTGGCGCTGAGGGCACCGGTTGTTCGACAACTGGCTCCAGCGAAGCGGCCATGCTGGGGGGGCTGGCGCTCAAGCGGCGTTGGGAAGCGCAGCGCAAAGCAGCGGGAAAATCGATTGATAAGCCCAACTTGATCACGGGCCCGGTGCAGATTTGCTGGCACAAGTTCACGCGCTACTGGGATATCGAGCACCGCGAAATTCCAATGAAAGACGGCAAGTTGATGATGACCCCGGAAGAGGTCGTCGCCCTTTGCGATGAAAACACGATCGGTGTTGTGCCGACGCTCGGGGTCACCTTCACGGGCCAATATGAGCCTGTCAAAGAGGTGAGCGATGCGCTGGATGAATTGGAAGCCAAAACGGGGTTGAGCATTCCCATTCATGTGGATGGTGCATCCGGCGCATTTCTCGCGCCGTTTTGCGCCAAAGAGCTTGAGTGGGATTTCAGGTTGCCCCGCGTGAAGTCGATCAATGCCTCAGGGCATAAGTTCGGACTGGCCCCCCTTGGCGTGGGCTGGATCCTGTGGCGCTCACCGGAGGATTTGCCAGACGATCTGGTTTTCTGGGTCAATTACCTTGGCGGGAATATGCGGGACATTGCGCTCAACTTTTCCCGGCCCGGGGGGCAGATTGCCTGCCAGTATTTCAACTTTCTGCGCTTGGGGCATGAAGGTTACGCAAGCATTCACGGGGCCTGCTACAAGACTGCCCAAGCCCTCGCTTCGGAAATCGCATCACTTGGGCTTTTCGAGGTCAAGTTTGATGGCAACCCCGCCGAAGGCATCCCGGCTCTGTGTTGGACCTTGAAAGACGGCATGGACCCGGGGTTTAACCTGTTTGACCTCGCAGATCGTTTGCGCGTCTATGGCTGGCAGGTTCCGGCCTACACCCTGCCCGCAGATTGCGAGACAACGGTGATCCAGCGCATTCTGGTGCGCCAGGGCGTAAGCCGTGATTTGGCGGATCTCTTGATGCGCGACATCCGAAAAGCGATTGCGCACCTCTCGGCACATCCGACATCCTGCTCGCTTGAGGCGGATCGCGGTCTGGGCTTCCACCATCGATGACAGGCGGTGACCTCAAAGCAGATGTCGTTTCCGAAGCAGGGCCCGGCCCGTTTGTCACGGAACGGCACTACTTGCTGCATGGGCAACGCCATATCTGGCGGTCGCGCCCGCACAGGCGCGGGCTGTCTCTGCTGCATCCCGTGGTTGCTGCGGCCCATTGGCATCCAGCGCGCCTGAATGTCTGGATCGGCTCGGGCTTTCTGATCGGTTCCGCGTTTTTTGCGATCTGTTCTGCTTTGGGCCTCTACCCCGGTCTTGCAGATGGCTTTGGCCTGTCCGAAACGCAGATCAATACTGGTTTCTTTATCGGGTCAATTTTCTTTACAACGGCGGCCTATACACAGCTTTTCCAGTCAGCCAATCCGCGTGCAACCCCGGTAGAGCCAAACGCCGGACAACGTTTGGATATGATTGGTTGGCGGCCCCACGATATCGGTTGGCTGAGCAGCTTTTTGCAGTTTCTCGGGACGTTGCTTTTCAATCTGAGCACGTTCATGACGCTCCATCCCTCCGGCAATTGGCTGCGCGATGAGCTGTTGATCTGGGGGCCGGATGTGTTCGGGTCTATCCTGTTTCTCAGTTCTGGGTATCTCGCCGTGGCGGAAACGTCCCATGGCTATTGGTCGTGGCGTCCGAATGATGTTTCCTGGTGGTCCGTCATGGTGAGTTTTGCGGGCTGCGTGGCGTTCATGATCTCGGCGGTTTATGCATTTGTTCCGCAGTCAGGTGCTGTGGCCACCATGGTCACCCATTCCATTGTCTGGACCCTTGTTGGGGCCGTGTGCTTTTTCATCAGCGCCGCGCTTTTGTTGGTGGAAAGCCGATCCGTGGCTGAACAAGATGCGGCATCGGTTTGAAGATTGTGCCGGTGTTGGCGCATAGGCTCAGAGCAGGGCATCCCCATTTTGGTTTGACGTTGCCAACCGCTCGGCCAAGCCCAATGTCTTTTGCCGGCAGAGTGCGGTATTTCTATAGGGCCGAAGCAGATTGAACGAGTTTACCCATGCCAGATCAAATCGCAGAATTTGAGGCGCTCGAAACGCCCGCTCTGATCCTGGATGAAGCCCGGATGATGCGGAACATTGCGCGGCTTGCGGACCATGTTGGATCGAAGGGTTGCACCCTGCGCCCACACCTAAAGACGGCTAAATCTGTTGATGTTGCAAAGCGTCTTCTGACCGATGGGACGGGGCCTGCCACCGTCTCGACGCTGACAGAGGCCGAGGCTTTGGCGCAGGCTGGTGTGCGCGATATCATCTATGCTGTTGGCATCACGCCCCAAAAGCTGGCGCGGGTTGCGCGCATTCGAGGCGCGGGTTGCGATCTGGCTGTTTTGCTCGACAGCCCCGCGCAGGCAGAAGCCGTTGTGGAGGCGTCTCAGCGCCTGGGGCAAGCGATCCCCGCCTTGATCGAACTGGATTGCGACGGCCATCGCAGTGGCCTTGCGCCCGATGATCCTGCGCTGGTGACAATCGGCCGTATTCTGAACGATGGCGCCGCTGAACTGCGCGGCGTGCTGACCCATGCGGGCGAAAGCTACGAGGTCTCTGGCCGTTCTGCGCATGCAGACTGCGCCGAACAGGAGCGCAAGGCCGCTGTCTTGGCGGCGCAGATGTTGCGCGATGCGGGGCTGCCCTGTCCCGTGGTCAGTATCGGATCGTCGCCAACGGCCCATGCGATCGAAAATCTCGACGGTGTCACGGAAGTCCGTGCAGGCGTCTATACCTTCTTTGACTTGTTTCAGGCGGGCATTGGCGTCTGCGAAATTGACGATATTGCACTGTCAGTTCTGACCACGGTGATCGGCCATCAGAAGGAAAAGGGCTGGATCATCACAGACGCCGGTTGGATGGCCATGTCACGCGATCGCGGCACGGCAAATCAAGCGATTGATCAGGGCTACGGCATTGTCTGCGACGCGGATGGCAGGCCTTTGTCTGACCTGATTGTCATCACTGCAAATCAGGAGCACGGGATCATTGCGCGGCGCTCGGGCAGTGTGGCTGATCTGCCCGAACTGCCTTTGGGCACGCGGCTGCGTATTCTGCCCAATCATGCCTGTGCCACCGCGGCCCAGTTTGATCGCTACAATGTGGTGCCGACCGAGCGCACAGCGCCTTTGATGACATGGCGGCGTTTCAGCGGCTGGTAGTCCCTGTGGGCGCGGCCAGCGCCCGTGCCCGGCTTTCCGCTTGCCCTGCAGGCCCGCGTTTGGTGGCTCTTGAACCGCGCTATCGTCCGGATTATCCAGTGGCTTAGACCGGTCCGCACTGCACTAATTTCGCGGTTTGATCGAAATGCGCACGCAACCGACACGCGTCATGGAGTAGGAAAGACATGCCTGTAGAAGAGTCCCATCTGGCAGCCGCCCTCAAGGCCTGGGGCGACGGTTTGATCGCCATCTCAGCAGCTTATGAAGCAAACGGGATCGAGGATGCGCGGCAGGTCGCGAATGATGTCCTCGATGCAGCCTATGGCTATAGCTTTGGCCCCGTGCTGTTCAAACCAACGCTGAGCGGCGGAGAAACCACGTTTCGCACGACGAAGAAAGGGGCGCTGTCCTATTTCGTTGGCCATGATCCGGACTATCCCAAAGATGGCGGCTTCGGCATCAAAGGATGGCGGGCGTGCCGAACCGAGACTGCGGCACATTTCATTCAAGGCGATGTGGCGATGTGGATGGGGTGGGTGATCCTGACAGATAAGAACGGTCAGGTCACGAAAGTCGACAAAAGCTTTGGCTATAAGCTGGATGCAGACAACACGCCACGGATTGTGTTGCACCATTCTTCGCTGCCCTACGAAGGCTAACTGCGCACAAGGCGTCTTTGAAAACGTGCTGTGGATACCAGAGTTCTGAAGCTTCGGCATAAGGCTGGTATCCACTGCTGATGCATGCCGAGCAAGTTTGATAGAAGCGCGGTTCCGAAAAACAGCATTGTCAGCGCCGCTCTGTTCGTTCCCTAATCTTTAGGCATTCGGGCCTTGTGGATAACAGTATCAAACGGCGCGAATTAAGCTGAGACAAAGAAGTGAAGTGGTGCCAAGAGGCTGCCCATTTGCGCGGCCAAAATGCATGGCATCTCAGAAATTTCATTCGAAATAACCCAAGCACGAGACTCACAGGTTGCTCTAGTCGGCTTGGTTCATGAGAACATGACAGCTTGGAAACATCGCCAATATGGCGAGTTCGGGGCTAATTTTTCTAAAGCTTGAACAGTGCCTATGCCGAAGGATAGGTGCGGGGCGCACTTGCGCACAGGAGTATACTTGCGCGGCCATGATTGTTTGGCTGCCAGATGCTCCATTTGGCGGGCGATGAACGTTGGGCACGGGGAGGCCATGGAAAGATGGCTGAAACCGTTTGTGTGCTTTGAAGGTCTGCTGAGCAGAGACCTTAAGCCAGAGTGCGTTCCTCAGGTTGGTTTGGTCTGGATGAGCTCGTTCCTAACGGAAAGGGGACTGAGATGATTATTGATTTCAGCGTGTTGAACATCAGCACAACCTATGCCGGAAGCATCACATTCCTGAACGAAACAGCCGGTTTCAAAAACGCCTTTGGAATGTACAAAATCAATGATCAGGGCGCGTTTTATGACGTAACGGTCATATTCGGAAATAGCTCCGCATCCGACTCTGGCGGATATCTTATCCGGGGTGAGTCAACCTATGAGACCATATTTTCCGAGACCGACCGGCTTGGTTTCTTCCTCGCTCCGCATTCGGCTGGCAATGATTATCTCGGCCTTCTTGTTGATGGCGGCACCAATTACGTCCTGAGGAATGCCTCGGGTGAAATAGCGTCTCTTGATGACACGGCCCCGATCAGCCTTTTCCATGTTTCCGATACGGGCGCAGAGACGATGGTCTGGGCGAAATACTCAAGTCGAACGTGGCATTCTACGGCAGAGGCGGGCAATTCCTTCGCGCTGAATGGTGATAACACCGATCATACGATCTGGGATTTGCAGATCGAAGACGGCACCCTCAAACTCGATATGCGTTTTGAGGATCTGCTCAATGGCGGGGACCGAGACTTTCTCGATATCGTTTTCCGCTTGGATGTGGGTCCGGAAAACACAATGGATTCAATTGACTCTGGGAAGGATCCAAGCACGGTTTTGACCACAGCGGACCGCGTGGTTGTCGCTCAGGGGCAGACCGTCGTTTTTGACCCGCTCGCCAATGACACAGGCGTCGATCTTACAATTACACATTTGAATGAGCAGGCCGTGTCCATCGGGGACAGCATCACCTTGGGTGACGGTGAAATCGTCACGCTTCTGCAAGGCGGGCAACTGCGCATCGAAGGCTCGGGCAGTGTATCTGACTTTGACAAGGTCATGACGTATGCTGTCGTGGATGCTGCAGGCGCCACGGATGGCACCGTGATTGCAATCGTGACGCCAGTGGCCGTCTTGAACAGCGATGTCTTGGTGACGGCTCGGGGCGAGACAAACATAAATCTGCTGGATTATGTCCCCATTCCGCCCGGCACCACGCTGACGGTCACCCAGATTGACGGGCAGGCTGCCGTTGTGGGCCAAGTGTACCAACTGGGATCAGGGACTTCGGCTACCTATCAGGGCAATGGCGTTTTGAGTTTGGATGGTGCGGATATCACCTCCGATGCCATAGACGCGCTCAGCTACACCATGGTGGACGACACCGGTGTGATCTCCTCCAATACCCTTTCCATCACGACGTCTCCAGTCGATGGCACCAGCGGTAGCGATACGCTGGTGACACCCGGCCAAAGCGATGCGCAGGGCAACATGATTGATGGCGGCGATGGCTTGGCCGAAGTGATCATGGGCTACGGCGGATCAGATTTGATCACCGCCGGGGCAGGGGATGATGCAATCTATGGCGGCGACGGCAGTGACACGATCAATGGCGGCCTCGGCAATGATGACATCTACGGCAATGATGAGAGCGACAACCTGACAGGCGGTGCCGGCGATGACAGGATCGAAGGCGGGGCGGGGAGCGACAATATCTCCGGCGGGACTGGCGATGACATCATAGATGCTGGGCCAGGCACCGATAATGTCAGCGGCGGCGACGGCAACGATACCATCTATGGTGGGGGGGATAACGACACCCTGACCGGTGATGCTGACCGCGACACCTTCATCATCAATCAACTGGGCAATTCGGGTATTAACAGCACGTCTGTTAACGGAAGTTCTACGGGTGATGACTATGATACGCTGAATGTTAGCCCTCTGCTGGCTCAGGGTTGGTCGATCACCAGCCTTGCCCAAAACCCTGAATTCAACGGCAATCCTGGCTTCAACGGCCAGATGCAGCTGGCGAATGGGGGGCAGACAGCAACCATCAACTTCACAGACATCGAGGATATCATTGTGTGTTTCACTCCGGGTACTTGGGTTGATACGCCCAAAGGTTTGACGCGTGTTGAAGATTTGAGGCCCGGCGATGCCGTGCAGACGCGAGATAACGGGATGCAAAGGATTGTCTGGAGCGGACAGCGCAGCCTTGGGACAGCAGACCTGCGACGCAATCAGAAACTCAACCCGATCCTGATTTGCAAAGACGCGTTGGGAAAAGATACGCCCAACCGCGACATGATGGTGAGCCCCAACCACAGAGTTCTATTGGTTGATGCCATGGCAGATATGATGTTTGGCGAGCCCGAAATTCTCATCGCGGCAAAATTTTTGACCGATTTGCCTGGGGTAAGTCAAACGCAGCCGATCGCAACGAGCTATATCCATTTCATGTTTGAACAGCATGAGGTGGTGCGGGGCGACGGTCTGTGGTCAGAGAGCTTTCAGCCGGGCGATTACAGCCTGAGAGGCATTGACGAAGACAGCCGTGCCGAGCTTCTGGATCTCTTTCCCGAACTGGGAACGAAACCCGGTTTGGCCTCCTATGCAGCCGCCCGTTTGTCGCTCAAGTCCTATGAGGCGGCTGTGTTTTTGAGCAGCGCCCGATTGGCATAGGGAAGGCCCAAGGGCGCCAATCGCCGAACGCGGGCTGTCTTGTTCGAGGCGCGCAAGGGGAGGCTAAAACGCCCCATGCAAAGTGACCTGATGCGAGCGCCAATCCGGCGCGTCGGATCAGGCGCCCTAGCCCGCAATCCGGATCAGGTGATTGTCCCAACTTACGGCATGGCCAACCCGTTTGCCCGATGGTGGCATCACGACACCTGTGCCAGCAGTCATGACGAAACCCGCACCAAGGCTTGCGATCCCGCACACATCGTTTTCTTCCACACGCGTAACCGCGCCGTTTTCTGAGAAGACCATAGCCGCGCCAACCCGCGGACTGGTTACGGCGACATCCTTGCCAGACGGCGAAATCGCAATGCTGCCAAGATAGCCTGCCATTGTCCGCACGGAGGCGGGCGCAAGCAATCGCGGGGCGTCTGTCGCGCGCTCATGCAGGCCCAGAAGTGGCAGGTCGCGGGCAAGATCCCCCTGCCATTGCATGGCAAACGCCACTGTTCCGGATGCAGACACTGCAAGGTGGCGGATTGAATTCCGCTGATGGGCTTCTGGCAAGATCATGTTGCTGCGCAACGCGCCCTCAAGGCTGAGATAGCTCAGCGATGAGCGCATGGTGGGCAGGTTCAGTTTGGTGCGCCCCGTGTCGGGGTGGGTTTCAATCCCCCCATTGGCGACAACAAGGGTTTCGCCATCTGGCATCAGCTTGATGTCATGCGGCCCGACGCCCCCGGAGGAAAACTCCCCAATCCGTTGATAGTTTCTGGCAACATCCCAGACGCCGACAACGCCCTGGCCCGCGTTGAAGTCGTTCTCTGTGGTGAATAGCAGCGCGCCGTCTCTGGAAAATGCGCCATGTCCGTAAAAATGGCGTCCCATTGGGCTTTCAAGTTGGGCCCGGACAGCGCCGCTGCGGCAGTCAAGAACAAGGGCAAAGGTGCCCGGACGGCGGGCGAAGGCAACGGCTTCTGCGCGCAGCGGGTGGGCGGCGGCCGCGTGTCCTCGCGCAGGCAAGGGGCATTCAAAGGCAATCTGGCCCGCCTGCGTCAGCCCATAGAGCTTGAAAGACCCGTCAGGCGTGCGTGCAGCCGATACAAAGGTGGGGTTGCCCACATCTGCCCAGCCTGCGCGCGGCGCGGCACCTAGGGCCAAAAGCCCGGCAAGAACGCTGCGACGGCTCTGCATTAATCGCCATCCAAAGAGTTAAAGCCGGCCGTTATTCCCAGGTCTGGCCCGATGTCCTCCAGAAGCGTTCTATAGGCGGTGATCACGCTATTTTGCAGGGCCTCCACCCGGAAACGGCCGGCCGGGTCCGCAACAGATGCAAAGATCGGATCATCGATGCCTTCTGCGCGCTCGAGCGCTCGGTCAAAATCGGCCGCGACGACTGCGTTGTCATCTGACAGGCGCATTGCCAGATCGCGGGTGGCCGTCAAAGACAAGACAACATTGCGCAATGATCTCTCAGATCGGCGGGCTTCTGCCCGGTTCGGGCGGGGGCGATCAAATGTGCCTAGGGGACGCCCGACACGCATGTTGGCTGTGAATTCGAGCCCGGTCGTCAGGGCTGTGAACAACTGTTGAGCCGCTTCGCGCTGGGTGCGGTAGGTGTCATTATTGGCCTGTGCCATCAGGTCCGCAAAGCCTGCTTCCCAGTCTGCCAAGATCGCCGCCGAGTTCTCTGCGATGTCGGCACTCACTGCCTGTACCAAAGCGCAGTGATAGGGCGAGGCGTCCGACGTGAAGCGGCTGTCAAACAGCAAAAACTCGAGGGCGTAAAAGCCACGCGCGGCAACGGAAACGGTGGCAAAATCTGCTGGATTGGAGACAACCGGATCTTCACTGCGGATCAGCCCCGCCAAGGTTTTGGGCGTTGAACCGCGTGGATCAGGCCAAAAGGCCAGCGCGAAGGCGCGGTCATCTTCTTCAGATGGTCCAAAGCGCAGGTGGCTGACCCCGATCCAGGCGTCGAAGGCGTCATGGTAGGCGTCAACGAGTTTTGCATTTGTGGGCGTGCAATCTTGGGCTGCGGCATCCGCCAACTGCGCTGTTGTCTGTGCAAGTGCACTGTAACCGGGCAGCACATGGCTATCGATAATACTGCGAACACTTGGCGTTTCGGCGCTGGCAGGCGCCACAAGCATCGAACAGATAAGTGCCAGAACGTAACGCATTTCAGAGGCTCTCCAGGAAAGTCATCAGGGCGGCGCGATCTTCCGGTGCCATATTCACCACTGCGTCGCGTTGGGATTGGGCTTCACCGCCATGCCACAGCACAGCCTCAAGCAGCGAACGTGCACGACCATCATGCAGGAAGTAAGTATGTCCGGACACCTGTTCGGTCAGACCGATCCCCCACAGGGGCGGCGTGCGCCATTCTTGGCCATTGGCCCGCGCCTCGGGGCGGTTGTCTGCCAGGCCGGGGCCCATGTCGTGTAACAGCATGTCGGTGTAGGGCCAGATCAGCTGAAAACTCTGCTCTGGCTGATCAACAAGCCGGTGGGTGACAAACGATGGCTGGTGACATGAGGTGCATCCGGTTGTGTAAAACAGTTCCTTGCCGCGCAACACGTCAGGTGCGCCAACGTCCCTGCGCTCGGGCACACCCAAATTCTGACCGTAGAATGTCACAAGGTCGAGGCCTTGGTCATCGATCTCGAAAACGCGGTCGTCCCCATCCCCATGTGAGGCCTGGCGGCACGACACCTGCGCTTCTGTGCACTCTCCCCAAGCGGCCTGAAACAGAGGGCTGGAAATTCCGATGTCGCCGGCAAAAGCAACAGCTGTTTGATGTCGCATCGTTGGAGCCCCGGCCTTGAGACCGAAGCGTCCCAGCATCGGACGATCATACTCCACTGACCATACGATGTTTGGACGGCCGGAAATTCCGTCCCCGTCCGTGTCATCCGGATCGGCGAGAGCAAGTATGTCCGCAGCCGGGATCGCTTCGAGCAGACCTAAGCCAATCATCTGTGGGGCGACGCGCGGGCTGAGCATCGCGTCAGGGTGCAGCGGGCCATAGCCCAGATCGGCGGTCGTGTAACTGGGCTGGCGCAGGTATGCGACCTCGCCGCCAGACAGGGGGACCTCGATCTCTGCGTAGTTGACCTCCAGCCGGTATTCCGCCGGTTGCCCTGCAACACTGTGGTCTTGCAACTGTTCGCCATATGTCGGCTCGGGCAGCGTGGCGAGATAGCCTTCGATCTCTGCGATGGCATCTGAAGTGTCGCCGGGGATCGAGACACGCAGCAACATCGAAATTGCGTTGTCGTCCGGCCCTTCTGGCGGATGGCCGCGACCATCTTTCAGGTGGCAGCGCTGGCACGACCGTGCGTTGAACAACGGCCCCAGACCGTCGCTGGCCAGTGTAGACGCGGGCGAAGACACCCAAAGCTTCTTGAACATGCCATTGCCGACCTTGAAGGTCAGTTGATCTTCGAAGCTGATATTCGCGGAAGCTTGAGAAAATGCGCTCACAGTGCGGCTCACGCGTACGGTGGCGGCGCCTGCGGATTTCTTTTCAAATTTCTGGGGAGCGCTGAAATCGGTCGTTAATGCGGTAACAGCGGCAATGCGTGCGGCCTCAGCCTCCGTTCTGGGAACGGTGTTCAGGTGGAGGTCTAACAGGGTATCGGCCAGGGCTAGCGAGGGCGCCATCGAAAGCAGCACAACGTTGGCTAAGCGGATCATCATGAACTCTGGTTGCCAAAGAGAAAGCGAAAGGCGCGGCAACACTGTGCCGCGCCTGACTGTTTTACTGGAAGACAGCGTCGGGGTTGTCGAGGCTGTCAGAGCCTTCGATTTCAATCCCGTCGACACCCAGTGCAGCAATGACGCGCTCGATCGAACGGGTCTGGTCCACAAGGCCGTTTACGCCGCCCATGATCAGCGCCTCGCCGTCGGCATTGCCGCGCTCGAGCATCATGTCATAGGTGAAGCCCGACTCGGCGGCGGTCTTGATGCGGCCCAGCGCAGCAACGGCGGCGCTCAGCTTGCTCTTCATCTCTGCGTCCAGCTCTGCGTTGTCAGCAGCAACCAGATCGGACAGGGACGGGCCAGAGACCACTTCACCGTTCACGCGGGTGTAATCGCCCAGGTAAACCGACTGGATGCCCACGCCATTGTAGAAATGGTCATTGTGGGTGTTATCGGCGAAGCAGGAATGCTCTTCCTCAGGGTCGTTCAGCATGACGCCGAGGCGCATACGTTCACCTGCGGTTTCACCGTAGGACAGCGAGCCCATGCCTGTCAGCATCGCCGCGATACCCGCGTCAGCATCGGCCATGACTGCGCTGCGCGCATCGCCATCGGCTTGCCACTGGCCAACGATCCATTCCAGGTCGGAGATCAGCAGGTCTGTCGCTGCCTTCAGATACTCAGCGCGGCGGTCACAGTTGCCATTTGTGCAATCGTCGCCCTGTGCGTAATCCGTCCATGGGCGCATGCCGGATCCGGCGCCAGTGCCGTTCAGGTCCTGACCCCACAGCAGAAACTCGATCGCGTGGTAGCCGGTGGCCACGTTCGCTTCAACACCGTCTGCTTCCTGCAGAGTGTCTTCCAGCAGGGCCGGCGTGATCGTGGAGGCGTCAACCTCTTCGCCGGACAGCGTGAAGCTCGCATTCGCGATCACGTTCAGGGCTGCGGCAGCGTTCTCATCCGTTGGGCCCCCATAGGACGCGTCCACATAGTCGATCAGGCCTTCGTCGAGCGGCCACGCATTTACCTTGCCTTCCCAGTCATCGACGATTGCGTTGCCGAAGCGGAACACCTCGGTTTGCTGGTAGGGCACACGGGCAGCCAGCCATGCGTTTTTCGCCGCTTCCAGTGCCTCCGCAGAAGGCTCAGCGATCAGAGCGTCAACGGCCGCGGCCATCGTGCGCGCAGTACTGAGGCTATCTTCGTAGTTGGCGGCTGCAATGTTTGCATAGTTCTCCAGCACGGCTTCTTTGCTTGCATGGCCGCCTGCATAAGCGCCCGTTGCAGCGCAAAGGGCCGCGGCGCAGGTCGCGATTGTTGTTTTCTTCATGATTTCCGTCCTCTCAAGCCCAGGGCTTCACCCTGTTGGGTTTCAGCATGTGGCAAAGACTTATCGTTTTAGTCAGAAGAGTCAAATCTGACTTTTTATATCGGAAATGCGTATGTTTCGGTGAAGAAGAAAGACGGTTCTGGCCTGTGTCGAATCCCAATGTTTCCAGCTTGCGAGTGGCTACTGGCCGCGCAGAAAGAAACATAATTTCAGTGCTTTCATGGTGTGTCGCATCGAGTGGGCACAGCCGTTTCTGCGCGCGTTCTGAGTTGCGCCCTCGATGGGTTGGCACCTCGACTCCAGTGACTTCTGCACCGACATCTGCCCCTTGGCGCGTCTGTCGAAGGGTTTTAACTGCGCCTTGAGGCACTTTGTCGCCAGTATTCATGCGCGACGATCGAAGAGC
>JAKVBK010000045.1 GCA_022447275.1 Oceanicola sp.
AACCCCGACCGAGGACGCGTCCGTGCCATTGATGAGCGCCCAGTCATCGTTCAGGCCAAGTGTCAGGTTGCCATCGCCGCTGGCCGCAATCTGGGTGCGCACATCCGCCCCGAAATCCGAATAGATCCGGAAGTTGTAGAACTTCGCGGTATCGCCAGTATTGGTGGCCGTATCCACAAACCGGACCCAACCCGCATTGTCCGGCACATAGACAGACCGGCTGAGCGCAATGTCTTGAAAGTAGCGGCTATCACCCGACAAGGTGAACATGCGCCCACCAAGGCTTTCCTGAGCTTGCGTCACATTGGGAAGATCAAGGTTGAGAAAGGCGCCATCAAACACCGCGTTTGAGCCACGGTTGATGCCGCCCTTGTTCTGAAAGTCCCAAATGTAGTTCAGACCATCAGATAACGTTACCGGAAATGGAACCATACGCCATTAGCCCGGCATACGCCGCGCCCTCACACTCTATTCACACCCACACACAGGTATGAGGCAGAGCCTTGAAGGAGCTGTTAAAAATACATTTAGACACAATATTGAAGGCAAATTCATGAACTCGCCACATCCGCAGCTCGGTTAGCCAGACATCGAGATCAAGCGCGTTTTCCGCCATAAATCAGGTGGAGTTTTGATTAATCGATGCCGCTTTTGGCCTGCTCGATTGCCGGCAAAATGCGGCTTTCAAATGCATCTGTCGTAATCGGCCCGGCAAAACGCAGCACCACAGTGCCGTCCCCATCGATCACATAGGTCTCTGGCACGCCGTAGACGCCCCATTCCAGCGCCACGCGCCCTTCTGTATCCGCGCCGATTGCCGTGTAGGGATCACCCAGCTCTTCAAGGAAGCCGAGGCCCTTTTGCGCATCATCCTTGTAGTTCACACCAAAGATCGCGACGCCATCCTCAGCCAGTTCCACCAGCCGCGGATGCTCCACCCGGCAGGGCGCACACCAAGAAGCCCAGAAATTCACCAGCTTCACGCCGCCCTCGCGCAGCATCTCATCGGTCAGAGGCGGCTTGTCACCCAGCGCCGTGACCTCGAGCGCGGGTGCGGGGTTGCCCTCCCGCGTGGAGGGCAGCGTATTCTGCCCGTCCCGGCCCATGCCGGTGTAAAACAGAACGGCCAGCGCCACGAAGATCACAGGTGGGGCAAAGACCAGCGGAGAAACGCGTTTTGCCATCTGCTCAGCGCTCCACGCGGTTGCGCAGGGTTGCCTCGAGCTCTGACAGCTCTGCCTTGGCCCGGGACGCTCTGCGCAAAACAAATATCACAAGCGCCGCCATGAGGGCCAGCGAAACGCCGTAGGCGAGGGTGACTTCGAAGGCGTATTTTCCAAGATCAGGCAGCATCATTCAGGGCTCTTTGTTTGGGCGAGGGATAGCACGCAGCACAGCGCGAAGAAGCGGGTATCATTCGGCCGAAGCCCTTGCCATCAGGGCGCGGGTGCGCCGCAACCGGATTTCAGTTCGGGTGCCCACGAGGACAAGAGCCACAAACAGCAGCCCAAAACCCAGCATCGATAGCACCGCCGGATACCAGAACACGTTTGAAATGTTCTCCTCCTTGTCCATCGAAAACGTGGCGCCTTGGTGCAGGCCCTGGTTCCAGAACACCACCGCATAACGGGACAAAACCGCGAAAACTGACCCCACGATGCACAGCACCGAGGTGAGATCTGCCGCGGTATCGGCGTCTTCTATGGCGGCCCAAAGTGCGAGATAGCCCAGATAAAACAGAAACAGCACCAGAAATGAGGTCAGCCGCGGATCCCATTCCCACCATGTGCCCCACATGGGCTGGCCCCAGACCGCGCCCGTGAACAGGGCGATGACAGTCATTGTCGCGCCCACAGGCGCTGCCGCCCGCGCCGCAAGCGCCGAGACATGATGGCGGCGGATGAGCCAGATCAGGGAGGCCACCAGCATCATGAACCACGCATTGATCGCCATCAGCGCTGACGGCACGTGCAAATAGATGATCTTCACCGTTGAGCCCTGTCGGTAATCATCAGGCGTGAAGAAAAAGCCCCAAACCAGACCCACCCCCAGACAGGCAACGCAAGCCACCCAGACAAAAGGCAAAATTTTTCCTGAAAGTGCCATGAACCGAACCGGGTTGGCGAACTCCCAAAGGGAGCTGACTGGCCTCAGGCTGTGATCGGACATTTCGGTTCCTCCTTCCGGGACCTTACAGGATTATTTAGCGAAGGTTCACGCGAAGTGCAGCGGCTGAGGCAAAAGGCAACAGGGCCACTGACGCAAGTGTGATGCCCGCCAAAAGCATCAGCGGGGTTTCGAGGGGTTGGCCTAGGGCGCCACGCCGGGCCACCTCTGCTCCAAAAATCAACGTGGGCACATAGAGCGGCAGCACGATCAAAGACAGCAACAAGCCGCCCCGCTTTAGCCCCACCGTCAGCGCTGCGCCAAAGGTGCCAATGGCCGAAAGAGCCGGCGTGCCTATCGCCAGGCTGACCACCACCCACAGATACCCTGGCCCGGGCAGGTTGAGCAGAATACCCAGAACAGGCGCCACAAGCACAAGCGGCAGGCCCGTTGTCAGCCAGTGGGCCAGCGCCTTGACCGCGGCAACGGCTTCCAGCGGCAGGGGCGCTGTTGCGATCAGTTCCAAAGCGCCGTCCTCGTAGTCTAGCGCCAGGATGCGGTCGAGCGAGAGCAGGCAGGCCAAGAGGGCCCCGAGCCACAAAATACCCGGCGCAATCGCTGCCAGTTGCACCTGCCCCGGCCCCACGGCGAAGGGGACCAAAGTCACCACGATCAGAAAAAAGACCAAAGCCAGCCCAAAGCCGCCACCCGCGCGCACCGCCAGCGCCAAGTCTCGCCGCAGCAGCGCGATCACAGGAAGGCCTCATCGAAATCCGAGGCGGTCAAAGCGGGCGCGTCCAGCTTGTAGGGGGCCAATTCCAGCACCGTTGCCGTAAACCCGAGATCGATATGGGTGGCGATCACCGCACTGCCGCCAGCATCCAAGTGATCTTGCAGAAAGCTCGCAAACCGACCCACCGAAGCCGTGTCCAGGGACACTGTCGGTTCGTCCAGAAGCAGGATCTTTCGTCCGATCACCGCCAGCCGCGCCAGTCCAAGACGGCGTTTCTGCCCGGCAGACAGCGTGGCCGCCGCGCGGGCGCGCAAGTCCTGCAAGGCGAAGCGCTCCAGCACCGCATCGGTCACATCCGCCATGCCATAGACACGGGCCCAGAAATTCAGGTTTTCGACAACGCTCAACTGTCCCTTGATCCCGTCTGCATGGGACGCATAGGCGACACTGTCTTCGGGTACTTCGATCTGGCCCGCCGCAGGCGGTTGAAGCCCGGCCAGGGTGCGCAACAGGGTTGTTTTACCGATGCCGTTGGGCCCACGCAGGATCAACGCGCTGCCCGGCTCCACCGCGAAGCTCAGCCCGGCCAGCAAGGGCACCCCACCCCGGACAATTGCAAGATCGCTGACACGCATCATGCCTGCCGGGATATCAGCCCAGCCACCAGCGGAAAAGCCCGCAAGGGGCCCGCGCTGTCGCAGGGCTGAGCGCCGCCCCTCACCCACCGCATCTTCAAACCGGTAGCGCTGCGAGGGCGATCCGCCGCCCCTCGCCCAGCAGAATGTTGTAGGAGCGGCAGGCAGAGGCGCTCGACATGATCTCGCAGCCCATGCCGGCCGCCTCAAGCTGGTCACGCAGCCCTGTCGGGATATGGGCGATCTCGGCCCCCATCCCAAAAAGGATCACATCGATCTCACCCGCGAGCGCAAGCAGAGGTGCCACATCCTCAAGACCGCGCCACGGCACGGGCCCGGAGGCATGGGTCAACAAGGGGCCTTCCCTGCGCCCGCCGGCGATGCGGAAAAACCCGGGCCCATAGCCCTCAACAGGCTGCAAACCGCCTGCATACTGCATCTCATTCAACTGCATCAGCGTCTGTCTCCTAGCTGCCCCATAGCGGCAGACCCGTCAGGATGGCCACCCCGATCACCGCATAGGCCACATTCCGGTACAAGCCTTCGCGCCCGGGCCGGAACGCGGCCTGCCCGAGTGCTGTGGCCAGAAGATACGGCACACCAAGGCAAGCTGCCAGCACTAGAATGGGTGCAGTGGTCTCTCCGCGCACAGCGAGGTTTGCCACCAGCACGACATCCAAGGCCGCAAGAAAAAGGATGGTGTTTGCCCGCACGGTCCGCGATGGAGCCGTTCCCGCAAGGTAGAACAGGATCACCAGTGGGCCTGTCAATCCGGCCAACCCGCCCATCAGCCCAGCCCCAGCCCCGATCCCGAGGAGCCCCTGTGGCCCGGGCGCGTGCTGATACCGCCACCCGGCGACAAGGGCGATCAAGGTGATCGCTGCGATGGAAATCGCGATCCACCGGATGGCGAGGTTCGGCACGAGCGGTATCAATGCCATCCCCACAGGCACCGTCAGGCACGCCGCAAAGGCCAGTCTGCCGACTTCGGCGCGCTCCCCCTCGCGCCAGGCGCGCGGCACCAGCGCTCCCGCGGATGCGAGCCCGGTCAGGGCCATCACGGCAATCACCTGTTCCGGCGCAAGGTAGCGGCCGGCAACGGGCACAAAGATCATTGCCGTGCCGAACCCGGTAAAGCCCCGCACCAGCCCGGCCACCAGCATCGCGGCGCAAAGCACCCACAGGCCCGGCAGAGCCGCGAGATCAGACAGGATGGCCGTCATGATAGAAGGCCCGCCTCTGTGCCAGCGGGCCCGATCCGATCAGGCGTCAATATTGGCGAATTGCGTGCCCGCAGGCCCACCCTTGCCATTGGCCCCCGTGCTGCCGGTATCGCGCGCAACACCGAGATACAGCAGGATGGCCGAGGCCACGAAAACGGAGGAATAGGTCCCGACAATCACGCCCCAGATCATCGCAAAGACAAAGCCGCGGATCACATCGCCGCCCAGCACATAGAGCGATACCAGCGCGAGAAGCGTTGTGACAGATGTCATCACTGTCCGGCTCAGGGTCTCGTTGATCGAAATGCTGAGCACTTCTTTCAGAGGGGGCTTTTTGTACTTGCGCAGGTTTTCCCGCACCCGGTCAAACACGACCACCGTATCGTTAAGCGAATAGCCCACGATTGTCAGAAGAGCCGCGATGATCGACAGGTCAAACTGGATTTGCAGCAAGCTGAAAATGCCGATGGTCAAGACCACGTCATGGACCAGCGCCGCGACCGCCCCCAGCGAGAACTGCCATTCGAAGCGGGCCCAGATATAGGCCAGCACGGCAAGGATCGCGAGGCCCACCGCCGTCAGCGCAGATGTCACCAGTTCCGCCGATACCTCCGGCCCGACGCTTTCCACGCTGGGAAACGGCAAAACCATGTTGGGATCAGCGGCCAAAAGCGCCTCGCCCACTGCGGCAATCACCTCGGGACTGACGGATTCTTCGCCCTTCTGGGCCTGGATCTTGATCGAGGCCACGTTCTGCTCGGGTCCGAAAGTGGGATCGAACACTTCCGTGATCGCCACATCGCCCAGCCCAAGCGGCGCGATCGCCGCGCGGTAGGCGCCCACATCCACGGGCGTGCTGCTTTCCGTCCGGATCGTGGTGCCGCCCAGGAAGTCGATCCCCAGGTTGAGGCCCTGCACAAAGAACAGCGCCAGCGACAGGATCATCGCCAGGATCGAGGCGCCGAAGGTGACCTTCCAGTACCGGAAGAAATCGTAGGATGTCTGGTCGGGAACAAGTTTCAAACGCATGGGTCAGACCTCGATCGTCTTGGGGCGGCGGCGCTCAAACCAAATGACGACCAGCAGGCGCGTCACGAAGATGGCGGTAAAGACAGATGTCAGGATGCCGAGGCCCAGCGTGATGGAGAACCCGCGCACCGGGCCAGAGCCCAGCGCGAACAGGATCACCGCTGTGATGAAAGTGGTGATATTGGCGTCGATGATCGCCGACAGGGCTTTCTCATAGCCCAGCTCAATTGCCCGGCTTGGCCCCTTGGCGGTTTTCAACTCTTCGCGGATCCGCTCAAAGACGAGCACATTGGCGTCCACCGCCATGCCGATCGTCAAAACGATGCCGGCGATGCCGGGCAATGTGAGCGTCGCCCCGACGATCGACAGCAGGCCGAAGATCAATCCGATGTTGATGATCAGCGCCACATTGGCGAACAGACCGAACAGGCCGTAGCTCAGCGCCATAAACACCAGCACCAGCGCAAACGCCACGATACAGGCGATCGTGCCCGCTTCGATGCTGTCCTGGCCCAACTCCGGGCCGATCGTACGCTCTTGCAGGAACACAAGCTCTGCCGGCAGCGAGCCGGCCCGCAGTTGCACCGCAAGCTGGGTGCTTTCCTCGATGTCGAAATTGCCTGTGATGATGCCAGAACCACCGAGGATCGGCTCATTGATGCGCGGGGCGCTGATAACTTCGCCGTCCAGCACAATCGCAAATGGCGCCCCGACGTTTTCCTGCGTGTAATTGCCAAAGGCGCGTGCGCCTGACGGGTTGAACCGGAAAGAGACGGCCGGCTGCCCGTTTTGATCAAAGTCAGGCTGGCTGTCGGTCAGGTCTTCCCCCGTGACCACCGGAACCCGTTCCAGCACGTAGTATGTGTCTTCGTTTTCCACATCGGGCAGGATGATGTTGCCGGGCCCGGGATTGGCATCCGGGTCAGATGTGATGGAGACAACAGGATGGAAGGACAGCAGCGCTGTCTTGCCGATCAGTTCCTTGAGTTCCTGTGCCGAGCCGAGGCCGGGCACCTGCACAAGGATGCGGGTGGCGCCCTGACGCTGGATCGACGGCTCGCGGGTGCCCGCCGCATCAACACGGCGGCGAATGATCTCAAGCGCCTGCTGCACGGTGCGATCATCGGTGGCAGCCTTTTCCGCATCGGAAAGCTGCACCGTCAGAATCGGACCATCGGCTGACACTTCCAGATCCGTGGCCCCCGCCCCTGCGAGCGAGGCGACGGGGCGGGCCAGAGCCCGGACAGCCTCGAGCGCGGCAGGCATGCCGTCTTCGTTCTCGATGCGCACCTGCAAAACATCGCCCGGGCCCTCTGTCACGCGGCGAATGCCGCCGATCTCGCCGCGCACGGCGCGCAGGGCATCGCGCACATCGGGCCAAATCGCATCCATGCGCTGCACATAGACATCTTCAACCTGCACCTCTGCGAGCAGCGAAGCCCCGCCGCGCAGGTCAAGGCCAAGGTTCACAAGGGTGGCGGGCAGGATATCCGGCCAAACCGCGCGCTGCGCTTCCAACTCGGGTGTCGATCCTGTGGCTTCGATCGTCCGGACCGCATCCACATGGGTTTCAACTTTGGAATAGAACAGGTTTGGCATCGCGAATGCCAAGCCGACCAACACGGTCAGACATATCAAGACCCGGTTCATGAACGGGATTTGCAGCATGGGATCAGCCCTCGCCTCGGCCGGGGCACAAGGTGGCTCCCGCCCCTTGCGCAACAAAGATTGGCGCCGAAGGAGGAAGCCCCCCTTCGCACCAGACAGGTAGGATCAGCTCTCGGCCGGTTCCGTCTTGGAAATCACCGATGCGATCGTGGAGCGCACAACGCGCACACGGACGCCATCGGCAAGCTCCACTTCAACCTCGTCATCATCCTTGACCTTGGTCACCTTCCCGATGAGGCCGCCTTGCGTGATCACCTGATCATTGCGGCGCAGCGCGTCGACCATCGCCTTATGCTGCTTCAGCTTTTGCTGCTGCGGGCGGATCAGCAGGAAATACATGATCAGGAAGATCAGGATCAGGGGGAGAAATTGGGCAAATGCACCACCAGCGTCCATCGGGCACCTCGTGTTCTTGAACGGCTTCGAATCGGGCGAGGGAGGCACCGGCAGCGCCTGCAAACCCCCACCAACTTGGCGCGCAACCTATGTGCGCGAACCCCCAAGCGCAAGGCGGCACACGTATGTCTTGAACAGACACTTGCAGCCCGCCCGTGGTTGCGACCATTATCCCACGTCACCGGGCCCCCTTTGGCGCGCTGGCCCGCTCTACTTGTAACCCGGCACAGCGCCGCGCGCTGTTGCCTTTAACCTTGCCATAACGCCCGATTATACGGGCTGACCCCGCCGGAGAATGCTTACATGACCCTCCTTGCCGTTGCGCGGCGCATGTCTTTTCGCCTTGTATTACTTGCGCTTACTGCTGGTTCAGGGTTGTGCGCTGCACAATCTGCGCAGGCGGAAGATGTGGTGATGCCGCTGGCAGAGCCGCGCCCGGTCGTTGTTCGGGATGCCCAGCGCAATGACTGGACGGCTGTGGGGCGCGTCAACATTACGGGATACCGGGTCTATTCCACCTGCTCGGGCGCGCTGATTGCCCCCGATCTGGTGCTGACCGCGGCCCATTGCGTGCATTTGCCCCGCTCAGGCACCCCCGCCAAGCCGGAACACCTGATCTTTGGCGCTGGCTGGAATCGCGGGCAGGTGGCCGATAGCGCCCGCGGCAAGGCGCTTGCGATCCATCCCGAATACAATGCAAGCCCGGGCAAACGGAAGATCACCGCCGCCGACGTGGCCTCTGACGTGGCCCTGATCCGGTTGGAGCGGCCGCTGCGCGGCATCCGTCCCCTGCCCCTGTCGGAGGAGCGCCCGGCCCGGCTGCTGACAATCGCGGGCTACCCAACGCCCAAGGGCGAGGTTCTGTCGCTGGTGGAAAATTGCCCGCGCACCGGCATGCCCGGGCTTTTATCCCTGCGCTGCGAAGTGCGCGCCGGGGCCTCTGGGGCACCCGTCTTGCAAAAGGGCCCCGAGGGCTGGAGCGTGGCGGGCACCCTATCGGCCCGCACCGATGGCTTTGCCTTTGCCGCCCCGGTCGACCCGAGCCTTGTGGCCGCCCTTGCCCCATAAGCCACAGTTGCGGTCTTGCGCATTCTGCCCCTTCACGTCCGCGCGTTGCTGCGCCATAAGGGCCGCACTTTTTCAACCCTGATCCAAGGATGCAGACAGATGCACGATATTCGCTTGATCCGCGAAGCACCCGAAGCTTTTGAAGCCGCGCTTATGCGCCGCGACCAGGGCTATGTCGGCGTTTCATCCCGGATCCTCGAGATCGACGCCGCGCGGCGGGCCCGGATCACGGCAGCGGAAACCGCACAGGCCGAGCAGAACAAGGCCTCCAAAAGTGTTGGTGCGGCAAAGGCCCAAGGGGATGAGGCCGAATTTGAGCGGCTGCGCGCCTTGGTGACCGAGAAGAAGGCAGAAGTCGCCCGTCTGAAGGACGAGGCCGCAGCTGAGGATGCGCATCTGCACGAATTGTTGATGGGTCTGCCCAACCGGCCCCATGACGACGTGCCCGATGGCAAGGACGAAGAGGACAATGTCGAAATCCATCGCTGGGGCACGCCTACCCGTTTCGACTTTGCCCCCAAGGAGCATTACGAGCTTGCCGCCGTTAAACCGGGCATGGATTTCGAGACCGCCGCGAAATTGTCAGGCGCGCGCTTCGTGGTGTTGCGCGGAGCGGTCGCGCGGCTGCACCGCGCGCTCGCCCAGTTCATGCTCGACACCCATATCAACGTCCACGGGCTTGAGGAAACGAACACGCCAGTGCTGGTGCGCGAAGAAAGCATGATTGGCACCGGGCAATTGCCCAAGTTCGCCGAAGACAGCTATCAGACCCGCGATGGCTGGTGGTTGATCCCCACATCTGAAGTCACGCTTACCAATACGGTGGCGGGCGATATCTTGGAGGCGGCCGCGTTGCCCCGCCGGATGACCGCCCATTCCCTGTGTTTCCGCTCGGAGGCGGGAAGCGCGGGGCGCGATACGGCCGGCATGTTGCGCCAGCACCAGTTTGAGAAGGTCGAAATGGTGTCTGTGACCCATCCCGATCACAGCCGTGCGGAACTCGACCGGATGACGGAATGTGCCCAGGCCATCCTCGAAAAGCTTGGTCTCGCCTATCGCACTGTGGTGCTGTGCGCCGGGGACATGGGCGCGGGGGCCCGGCGCACCCATGATATCGAGGTTTGGCTGCCCGGGCAGAACAGCTACCGCGAGATCTCGTCCTGCTCGGTCTGCGGGGATTATCAGGCGCGCCGCATGAACGCGCGCTTCCGCCCCGCCGAAGGTGGCAAGCCAGAATTCGTGCACACGCTGAACGGGTCGGGCTTGGCCGTTGGGCGCTGCTTGATCGCCGTTTTGGAAAACGGACAGCAGAGCGATGGCTCTGTCCTGTTGCCAGAGGCCTTGCATCCCTATCTGGGGGGCATGGGCAAGATCGATGCCACTGGGGCGCTTGCCTAGGCCGGCGCGGCCGCTCTGGCGGATTTGAAACGGGCCTGTCCTGCGCATCCCGCAGGGCAGGCTTTTTTTGTGGCGTCATGAAGGGGGCGCTGCCCCCGCGCACAGGCGTGCGCGCCCCCGGAGTATTTTTGCCAAGATGATCGAGGCCGCTGGTTTTGCGGGATCAGGGGCGGTGCGTTGGCGCTCTGTCTTGGATCTCTCTGAGGCTTTGGCCATCCAGAAGCAGCTTGCGCAGGGCACCAGGCCGGTAATCCGGGCGGTCCTTGATGCGGGCCAAGGTCGTCTCGTGCAGATCATCGATTGCGCCAATGGCCGGCCCGTTGCGGACCCAGCGCAGGAGGCCCGTTGGATCAAAACCTTTGGATGTGTTGTGCAATGGCCCGAGATGGGCGTCCGGCTCAGGCTGGAGGCTCTCTGGCAGATCGATGGGCAGGCCGGCTTCAATGGCGCCCTCCACGATCCACGCCAGAACGGCATTGCTGAGGGCCCGTTCCGCGCCAGAGCCGCCCAGTTTGCCGTGGGCACCGGGGAACCAGAGTTGCTGGTATGGGTTTGCGCCCGAAGCGCTTGGGCCCTTGAGCGTGTTCAGGTGGGCCAGATTTGCCCACAAAGTCGGGCTGTAGAGAATGCGGGTTTCATCAATTGCCACCGCATGTCGCCCGGCATAGACCGAGCGTGACAACTGGTGATCGTGAAACCCATGGCCGCCGGAAACGGCGCGGAACTGTCCCAAAACACCGGGCACGCCATGGGCGCCAACCGTGTCAAACACCCCGAGATAGTCGATGCCGAGCGCAGTGCCCGGCGCCATTCCATTGGCGCAGCGCCACTCCCGTTCCTCTGCGCTGGTATAATAGAGCGGCGCGACCCGGGCCCTGAACATGTGACTTTGCGGGCTGGACGGGTGCGTGATGGCCGCCCGGTTGCGATACCACGCCATCGCGGCGTCGATATCGTCTGAGTGGCTTACGATCCCGGCAGATCGGATCAGCCCCGCCAGCGAGCGGGCGGTGTAGGCCCCCCTTGAGAAGCCAAAGATGAAGAGCTTGTCGCCGGGGCGGTACGTGTCGACCAAGAACTGATAGCATTCACGGATATCAGCCGTGAGACCGCGGCCCAGAGCGCCCCCGCGAAACTTGTCGAGCAGTTTCCAGATCCCTTTGAGCCCGTCATTGGCCCCGACGCCTGCCTGGTACCATGTGCGCTGTTCCGCACGTCCCTGCTGCCCTTGCGCCTCTTGCACCACTTCTTCGAGGCGCGCCACAGAGGTGTCGTTCTCGGTACGATCCCGATTGTTCCAGGTGCCGTCACAAAAAACGGCTATGTTGCGTGCGCTCATCCTGCCGGTGCTCTGGCTGTTGGTGGGGGTTATCCAGCCCGGCGCGGCAGGTCTGCCCGGCAGCAGCCCTGCCATGCCGCAGCCCTATCAGCTGCCATGGGGCTTTTTGCCGAGGTGCTTGCGCAAGCGCGACGGGGTGGATTTCTTGCGGTTCTTATACGGGTTCTTGTCCGCCTGTGACCGGAAGGTAAAGCGGATCGGGGTGCCCGGCATATCGAAATCCTCGCGCAGACCATTCACCAGGTAACGCTTATAGGCATCCGACAGCTTGTCAGGGTGCGAACACATGGCAACGAAGCCCGGCGGGCGGGTTTTGGCCTGGGTCATGTAACGCAGCTTGATGCGGCGCCCGCCCGGTGCGGGGGGCGGGTGGGCCTCCAACATACCGGTGAGCCACTGGTTCAGCTTGGCGGTGGTCACCCGGCGGTTCCACACGTCATGGGCGCGCAGGATGGCCGCATGAAGCCTGTCCAGCCCGCGCCCGGTTTTCGCGGAAACCGTGATGAGAGGCGCGCCGCGCAACTGAGGCAAAAGGCGCTCGAACGCCTCTTTCAGCCCCGCCAGCTTTGCCTGCTTTTCATCCTCGAGATCCCATTTGTTGACGGCCACCACAACGGCCCGGCCTTCCCGCTCCGCCAGGTCCGCAATCCGGAGGTCCTGTTGCTCAAAGGGGATGGCCGCATCCAGCAGCACGACAACGACTTCGGCGAACTTTACGGCGCGCAGCCCGTCCGACACCGAGAGCTTTTCCAGCTTCTCCTGAACGCGGGCTTTCTTGCGCATACCGGCCGTGTCGAAGATCTTGACCGGGGTGCCCGCCCAATCGATCTGCAGTGAGATCGCGTCGCGGGTGATGCCCGCCTCGGGGCCTGTCAGCAGGCGGTCTTCGCCGAGGATCTTGTTGATCAGGGTGGATTTGCCCGCATTGGGGCGGCCAACGACAGCAACCTGCAGAGGCTTGTCGGGTGTAATGAGGGCTGCCGCTGAGACGGTATCGCCGTCTTCCTCGCCGTCGAATTCTTCGTCGACATCGACATCCGTGACGGGTGCAGTTTCTGCCGCCTGCGCTTCGGCGGCCTCGATCAGCGGCGACAGGACAACGGCCAGTTCGCCCATCCCCTCGCCATGTTCGGCAGACAGGCCAATGACGTCGCCGAGGCCCAGCCCATAGGCCTCCATCATACCTGCTTCGCCAGCGCGTCCTTCGGCTTTATTGGCTGCGAGGATCACATGAGCCGAGCGGCGGCGCAGGATATCGGCGAACACCTCATCGGTAGGGGTAATCCCGGTGCGGGCATCGACCATGAAGAGGCAGGCATCTGCCATATCTACGGCGCGCTCCGTCAGGCGGCGCATGCGGCCTTGCAAACTGTCATCGGTGGCTTCTTCAAGCCCTGCCGTATCGATGATCGTGAAACGCAGATCACCAAGGCGCGCCTGCCCTTCGCGCAAATCGCGGGTCACGCCGGGTTGGTCATCGACCAGCGCGAGGCGTTTGCCAACAAGGCGGTTGAACAAGGTGGACTTGCCCACATTGGGCCGGCCCACGATGGCGAGTGTGAAGCTCATCGGGCGTGATCCTGTCAGGGCCCGGGCGCGCGACCTGAATGGCCGGCGGCGCGGGGCTCAGCGAAAGGCGTGCATCTGCCCGTTGCCAGACAGAATGTAAAGGGTGCCATTGACAACGGCAGGCATACTGGCCGCACCGCCGGGCAATTTGGTTTCATAGCGCAGGCTGCCATCCTCGGGCGAGAAGAAGCGCAAGCTGCCATCATCAGAGCCAACGACCAATTGCCCGCCAGCCAGAATGGGCCCGAAATGCGACGTCACAGATTTCAGTCTGCGGACAGAGCTCCTGCGATAATAAGGCAGATCAACCGTCCAGATCACCTCGCCAGTGGCATCGTCCAGACGGACAAGCTGGCCTTGGTCAGACACGATAAAAACGGACCCGCCAACGGGTAGGCCCGGTGAATATGCGCCATCAGTGGCGGTCCAGATACGTTCGCCAGTTGCCTGATCCAGCTTGGCAAACCGCCCAGATTGGGTGGCAGCATAGACCGCGCCATTGCGGATCACCGGGTCGCCGGTGATGTCGCTGATGCCCGCATAGGCAAAGCCGCGCCGCTGCCCCGCAAGGGAGGCGGCCCAAACCCGCACGCCCTCGGGGCGCGCGGCAATCAATTCAGAGACACCGGAGGGGAACACAACAGTATCGCCCTGCGCGGCAGGCCCTGCCCCGGTAATCATTGTGCTGTTGGAGGGCGCGCCATTGACGCTCCAAGCCAAGCGGCCATTGGCCGTGCGCACCGCGGCGATCGTGTTGTCACGCGCGGTGACGTAGACAAGATCACCGTTTACGGTCGGTGCGCCCGTGATCGGCGCATCAAAGCGCTGCTCCCATCGTACAGATCCGTCAGCGGCGTCCAGCGCGGTCAAACGGCCAAAACCGGTGGTCACATAAAGGGCGCCGTCGCCATAGGCCAAACCACCGCCCGACGCATCGGAATTGCGATCCGAGGCAGGCGTCAGGTCGGCACGCCACAGCACGTCACCGGCTAGGGACATCGCCGTCACCCCGGCTTGGGAATCAAGCGCAAACACCCGGTCGCCGGCAATCACCGGGTCAGACGAAATCCGATACTTGCGGGAATTGCCGTTGCCAATTCTGGTGCTCCAGACGCGCGCAGGCGCGGCGCCGAGCTGCAAATGGCCTGCATAATGGCTGGCATCGCCGCCCCGGTGCGTCCAGCTCGAGCGGTTGGTGGCCGCCGGCAGAGAAATCGGAACGGAAACATCCTCAGAGGCCTCGCGGCGCAGCGACAAAAGCGGATCTGGCGCCTCGACCGTTTCCTGCGAGGCTGCCAACACCTCTTCTTCCGTCAGCGCGCCTGCATCGGCCGGAAAGGCTTCCGAGAGGGGGACACGCGTTCCAAATCGTTCGCCGGCCAGAATTTCTTCCTGTCGGCTGCACCCAGCGATGGTCAGTGTGACCATCAGCCCAGTGATCCAGATGGCAGATGCTTTCACGTCCTGCTCCTCGTACCGCCCTTTGTTCTTTTGCGCCCCCCGGGGGGCTGCAAAGCGGCCCGTTGCCTGCCAGTTTCATGGCAATGACACACGCCGCCTGTGCCTGTTCTAGGGCTTATTGCGCGATTGCGGAAGAGGCGTCTGCTCCCAGCACTGCAAGAAGCTGTGCACTGCGTTGCAACATCGCCTCCGTCAGACCTTCTTCCTGCACGAGTCCCTGCAAGATTTCCACGGCCGCATCCACGTTGCCTTGCTCCAGCTCAAACAGGGCAGACTGTTCGAGGCCCAGCAGACGCAAAGGCGCGCCGGGGGCGGAAATCCTGTCGATCAAATCGGCGCGAATATCCGCTGGGATGGCGTCAGCGCCTTGCGATACAAGGCGAAACGCCGCGATATCGCGATAGATCAAGGGCAGATCAGGATCGGTGGTCAGGGGTTCAAGCGTGGCGATCGCCCCCGAAATATCGCCCGCTTCAAACTGGGCCGAGGCATCCAGCAGGGCCACCGGCGCAAGTGCCGTTCCTTCGGTCAGCGCTTCGACCTGCGCCAGCGAGTCGTGCCGGCCCTCCGGATCGGGGATTTGTGCGGCTTGCAGGATCGCATCGCCGAGGGCCTGTGCCGTAGCTGCATCCTGAGACTTGCGATATTCGTTATAGGCCGTGCCCCCCACCAGCGCGACAACAGACACCACGGCGATCCAGCCATAGCGGCGCATCAGCGCATACAGCCTGTCGCGGCGGACTTCCTCGGTCACTTCTTCGATGAAGCTTTCATTATTGCTCATAGGGCACCTGCGGTTGGTGAAGGGCTGGGCCGCGCCTGTAAACCGGATTTCCGCGCCGGTGCCAACCCCTGCGATGGGCCTGCACGCGGCACCCAATTCATGCCAGTTCACAGCGACGCAGCGGAAAGCCTGTAACAGATTGGCGATAAACGAGCCCGCAAATCACGTAGAAAACCGCGCATCTTGCGAAAAACAGCCAAAAAAAAGTAATCTGAACTGGACAGTTCAGCGTAAAATCTACAAGTGATCCGTGGGGCCCAGACAACTTTCGTGATATGGGCAGCAGATAAAGACAGGTACACACGATGCGCATTCTTCCGATCGTCACCGCCCTGCTGGTGGTAGCGGCGCTTTACGGCCTCATTTTCGAACGGGACCGGATCATTGAATTTTCCGCCGGCCTCTCGGCGCCATCCGCGCCAGAGAGCACGGACGAAACGCCCCCTGCACAGGCCCAAGAAGTTGTGGCCATCCCTGAGGAAGCGCCGGAGCGGACCGCCGTTTCGGTGCGCGCGGTGGTGTTGCAGTCCGAGGCAATCGAGGATGGCGTATTGCTGCGTGGACGCACGGAGGCGGATCGCAAAATTGATGTGCGTGCCGAGACCGGCGGCCTCGTGGTCTCAGCGCCGTTACCCAAAGGCACGGCCGTGACCCAAGGCCAGCTGCTGTGCCGCCTTGAGGAAGGCACACGCTCTGCCCAGCGGGCCGAGGCGCTGGCTCGCTTGGCACAGGCGCGCGCCTCCCTGCCCTCTGCCGAAGCTGCCCTGCCAGAAGCGGCCGCCCGCGTCGCTGAGGCCGAAGCCCGTCTGGAAGAGGCGCGCATCAATGACAACGCCGCCCGCGAACTGGTGCAGGACGGCTTTGCCACGGAAACGCGCGTTGCGGCAACAAAGGCCGCTGTCTCCTCTGCGGAGGCGGCCCTGACAGCTGCAAAATCCGGCGTGGCCGCGGCCCAAGCGGGGCTTGAAGCCGCGCAGGCAAGCATTTCATCGGCAGAAGCCGCCGTGGCCCTCGTTGAGAAAGATATCGAACGGCTCGACATCAAGGCGCCCTTCTCGGGGATGCTGGAAAGCGACACCGCCGAATTGGGCAGCCTGATGCAGCCGGGCAGCCTGTGCGGCACAGTTATCGCGCTGGACCCGATCCGCCTGGTGGGCTTTGTGCCTGAGGCAAATGTGGACAAGATCGCCGTTGGTGCGATGGCGGGCGCAGAGTTGATCAACGGTCAGCAAGTCGTCGGGACTGTCACCTTCCTGAGCCGCTCGGCCGATGAGAACACCCGGACGTTCCGCACCGAAATCACAGTTCCCAACCCAGATCTTGCGATCCGGGACGGCCAGACCATCGAGATCGGGATCGCCGGTGATGGCCAGCAAGCCCATCTGGTGCCCCAATCCTCGCTGACGCTGGACAACGAGGGCAATATCGGGGTGCGCACTGTGCTGGAGCAAGAGGGCGGACCAGTGGCACATTTCATGCCGGTCACCGTTTTGCGGGACACTGTGGATGGCGTGTATGTTGGCGGCCTGCCTGAAGAGGTCGCCCTGATCACCGTGGGTCAGGAATATGTGGGCGAAGGCACGCCCGTGGCACCCACCTACGGGGAGCTGTCGCAATGACCGGTATCGTCGACTGGGCTGCAGATCACGCCCGCATGGTGCTGGCCTTCATCGCGATGTCACTCGTGATCGGGGGCGCAGCCTATATGGGCCTGCCGAAAGAAGGCGAGCCTGATATTGAGATCCCCGCCGCCTTCATTTCGGTGCCCTTCCAGGGCATTTCTGCCGAAGACAGCGAAACCCTTCTCGTGAAAGTCATCGAGACGGAGATGAGCGATCTCGACGGGCTGAAAAAGATGCGGGGCACAGCCGCCGAGGGCTACGCCAGCGTCGTGCTGGAGTTCGAGTTTGGCTGGGACAAGGACGCCACGCTCGCCGACATTCGCGCCGCGATGGACAAGGCAGAGGCGAAATTCCCCGCAGGCGCCGACAGCTACACCGTCGGCGAATTCAACTTCTCCGAGTTCCCGATCATCATCGTAAACCTGACCGGCAATCTGCCAGAGCGCACGCTCATGCAGGTGGCCAATCAGCTTCAGGATCGCCTCGAAGGGCTGGAGCCTGTGCTGGAAGTCACGCTGGCCGGCAACCGCGACGAGATGGTCGAAGTCACCATCGATCCGCTGCGGCTGGAAAGCTACAATGTTACGGCGGCTGAACTGATCAACGTGGTGGTCAACAACAACCAATTGATTGCCGCAGGCCAGATCGACAGCAGCCAGGGCTCTTTCGCGGTTAAGATCCCGTCCAGCTTTGACGATACGCGCGACATCTATGACCTGCCCGTGAAGCGCAACGGGGATCGGGTGATCACGCTGGGTGACCTCGCAGAGATCAACCTGACCTTTGAAGACCGGGAAGGCACTGCGCGTTTCAACGGCGAGCCGACCGCAGCCCTGCAGGTGTCAAAGCGCAAAGGCTATAACCTGATCGATACCGCCGCGCTGGTGCGCCAGGTGGTTGAGGAGGAAAAGCAGAACTGGCCACCAGAGCTGCGCGAAGCGATCATCGTTGGCGCCTCCAATGACCAGTCGTTCATTGTGTCCTCCATGGTGGGCCAGCTGGAAGGCTCAGTTCTGACCGCGATCTGCCTTGTGATGATCGTTGTGCTTGCCAGCCTCGGCCTGCGCCCCGCCCTGCTGGTGGGCTTTGCCATCCCCACATCCTTCCTGCTGTGCTTTGCGTTTTTGGCGGTGATGGGCATCTCTGTCTCGAACATCGTGATGTTTGGCCTGATCCTTGCCGTGGGTATGCTGGTCGACGGAGCCATCGTTGTGGTGGAATACGCCGACAAGAAAATGGATGAGGGTGAAGGCCCCATGCGCGCCTATGTCGAGGCCGCAAAGCGTATGTTCTGGCCCATTGTCTCCTCTACGGCGACGACCCTTTGCGCGTTCCTTCCGATGCTGTTCTGGCCCGGCGTGCCGGGACAGTTCATGGGCATGCTGCCGGTGACGCTGATCTTCGTTCTGTCCGCTTCGCTGGTGGTGGCATTGATCTACCTGCCCGTCATGGGCGGTGTTTCCGGCCGCCTCGTGCGGGTGTTCGAACATGGCACAGAAGCCCTCAAGGCGTTTCCCTGGCTGATCCGGGCTGCCCTCGTACCGGCAGCGATCTACGGATTGTTCAAAGGATCTTTGGGCACCCTGAACCCTGACACGCTGTTTGGCGGCTCGCCGATGATCGGCATGGGTCTTTTCCTCGTGTCGGCCATGGTCATGTCGATGGCCTATGGGTCCATCCGTCCGCAACGCCGGGCAAAGCGTATCCGCGCCGGCCACCGCCGCACCCTGTTTGGACGGTTCATCAAGTTCATCGCCGGCAACCCAATCATGCCGATCGTTTCGGTCGCCGGTGTGATTGCCTTTGTGATGGCGGTCTTTGCCTATTTCGGCGAAAACAACAAAGGCGTCGAATTCTTTGTGGAATCCGAGCCCGAGCAGGCAATCATCTATGTTCAGGCCCGCGGCAACCTCTCGCTCGATGAGAAAGACGCCCTCGTGCGCGAGGTGGAGGATGTCATCTTGGCCACCGACGGGGTCGACAGTGCGTTTGCCTTCGCCGGCGCGGGCGGCCTCAACGCCAATACCGGCGGCGCATCTGGTCCGCGGGACACAATCGGTCAGGTTCAGATCGAACTGGTGCCATGGGACCAGCGTCCGCGGGTCACAGAAACCATCCAGATCCCGATCGGATTTGGCGATCTGACATTCTTTAACCTGCCCTTTGACGTTACCGAGGTAGACCCGCGCTATGACGGTGATGTCGTGCTGGCACGCCTTGAAGAGAACCTCTCGGTTATTCCCGGCATCCGGACCGAAGTGTTCAACCTGTCGCGCGGCCCAGCCTCAGGCAAACCTGTGCACCTGCGCCTGTCGGGGGATGATTTCGACGCGCTCAAGGACTCCGTGGCGATTGTGAACGAGAAGTTCGCCGCCACGCCCGGCCTGATCGAACTCGAAGACACCCTGCCCCTGCCCGGCATCGACTGGGAGATCAACGTGGACGTGGAAGCCGCTGGTCGTTACGGGGCCGATGTGGCGACCGTTGGCGGCATGGTGCAGTTGGTCACCCGCGGCATCCTGCTCGATACAATGCGCGTCGACACATCCGACGAGGAAATCGACATCCGCGTGCGCTTGCCCGATGAATACCGGGTGCTGTCCACGCTGGACACGCTGAAAGTGCGGACGCCGGACGGCCTTGTGCCCCTGTCGAATTTCGTCACCCGCGAGCCCGTGCGCAAACTGGCCCAGATTGACCGGTTTGGCGGGCAGCGGATCTTCGAGGTCAAGGCAAATGTCAGCGACGGTCTGTCCAAGGTTGTCCTTGATGACGAAACCGTGGCCATCGTGCGTGCGCTGGACGCCGGAGAAACCGTTTCCGGCAGCTTCACCGACAGCACGGGCGTCAGCTATGTGGTGCAATCGGCAGATGATCCGGGCCTTGCCGCGCAAGCGGTCATCGATGGCACCGCCAATCTGGTGCCGATCAATGCCAATGAGCGGATCGCCACCCTCACCGAGTGGTTGGAAAACGAACGGCCCCTGCCCGCAGGCATCGATTGGGAATGGACCGGCGATCAGGAAGAACAGGCTGAAAGCCAGGCCTTCCTCGGCTCTGCCTTCGGGGCCGCTTTGGGCCTGATGTTCGTGATCCTGCTGGCTCAGTTCAACAGCTTCTACAACGCCCTTCTGGTGCTTCTGGCGGTGGTGTTGTCCACCACCGGCGTGCTGATCGGGATGCTTGTGATGGATCAGACCTTCTCGATCATCATGACAGGCACCGGCATTGTGGCCTTGGCGGGGATCGTGGTGAACAACAACATTGTGTTGATCGATACCTATCAGGAATACAGCCGCTACATGCCCCGGATCGAGGCGATCATCCGCACCGCAGAGGCCCGTATCCGGCCTGTGCTTTTGACGACGATCACCACGATGGCAGGGCTTGCGCCGATGATGTTCGGCTTGTCGCTGAACTTCTTTGACGGTGGCTATTCCGTCGACAGCCCCACCGCCCTTTGGTGGAAACAGCTGGCCACGGCCGTGGTGTTCGGATTGGGCATTGCGACTGTGCTCACGCTGGTCTTCACGCCCTCGATGCTGGCGCTGCGGGTCTGGGCCACCACCTATGTGCTGTGGATCGCACGTGCCTTGGCGGCCCTGTCCTTTGGCCGCTCCAGCAAGGCCGCACGGGACTGGGCCCTGCAGCGGCAGGCGCGCCGCGTGCGCCAGCCCGAACTGCAGTGGGACACGCTGCTGGATGCACCATCGGCCCGCGTGATGCCCGCTGGCGCTGCGGCGCTGGCCCCGGAAGCAGGCGAAATCCTATTGGCTGACACTGCGACATCGGAAAAAGCAGCGCCTGCCCAGACAGCGGAAGCATCGCAAGATGCAACCGATGCAGACGCAGCCGAAGAGGCGGCCAAGACCGTGCCTGACGATGCGGTTGAGACAACGCCCGAGGCGCCATCAAACGTGGCTCAGATCGTGTCTGACGAGGTTACTGGCAGCGACGATGGGGATAACCCAGACCCGCAGAGCCCCATGCCCAGCAAGCCTCTGCGCGCAGCCGAATAATACAGGCACGAAAGATATCTTGGTTCGGCCCCGTCACCGGGGCCGAACAGGGCCGCGCCGAATGTCCCAGAGGGATATGAGACGCGGCTCAGCTTGCTTCTGGATCGTGCCGCTTCAGTCGTCCATCAAGCGCATGAGCCGCTGTTTTTCGCCCTGATCATCCGGGCGCGACAGGGCCATCCCCAGCGCTTCGAGCGAAGCCACCGAGTGACCGGCGCGGAAACTGTCCACATGGGGCAGCATGGCCCGGATACCCTGCGCTTTGGGCATGAATCCATCCCACCGCAGCAGGGGATTCAGCCAGATCAACTGGCGAGAAGAGAGGTGCAAACGCTGCATTTCAAAAGCCAGCGCATCGGCATCATCGCGATCAAGCCCATCTGTGATCAGCAGCACGACAGCCCCCTGCCCCAGCACCCGACGCGACCAGTCCCGGTTGAAATCGTGCAAGCAGGCCCCAATCCGGGTCCCGCCCTCCCAATCCTGCGCCTCGGCCCCCGCCGCTGCCAATGCGGCATCCACATCGCGCGCGCCCATGTGGCGGGTGATGTTGGTCAGCCGGGTCCCAAACGTGAACGCATGCACCCGCGCCCAGCCCTGCCCCTTGGCGTTCGACACCGCGTGCAGGAAATGCAGGACAAGCCGGGAATAGGTCGACATGGAGCCAGAGATGTCGCAAAGCGTCACCAGATTGGGCCAGCGGATCCGGTTCTTTTTGCGGGCAAAGTCGATCACTTCGCCGCCGTGACGCAGCGAATTGCGCACCGTCGCCTGCCAATCCGGGCGGTGGCCACGGGGATTGCGCTGCATGCGGCGGGACTGGATCGGCTGCACCGGCAGCGTCAGCCGGGCAATCATGCGCTTGGCCTCTGCGATTTCTGCCGTGCTCATCTGTTCGAAATCAAGCGTGCGCAGCTTTTCTTCACCGGACATCGTGCGCGAGGCATCCACTTCGATCTCGGTGCTGTCTTCTTCCTGTTCCGGCTGCTCAGGCGCATCGCCTTCCACCCCGTCCAAAAGGGCCTCTGCCGCGCGTTTTTCGCCAGCCTGCGCCGCCCGCTCCTCCTGTACGCCGCGCACCGTGGGCGTCAGCATCGACATCATGTGCTCGAGGTAGCGCGGGTCGCGCCAGTAGAGGCGAAACACATGGGCAAACACCGCCCTGTGCTCTGGGCGGGACACAAAACAGGCATGCAGCGTCCAGTAGAAATCGGCCCGACCGCTGAAACCGGCCGCCTGAACCGCCCGGATCGCATCGATCACCCGCCCGGGCCCGACGGGCAGCCCCGCCTTGCGCAGCGCGCGCGCAAACCACGTAATATTCTGCACGAGCTTCGGATCGTCCGGCAGATCAAGCTGAGCGTATTCCGTCATGGTCTCAGGTCTTTACGTGACATGTTTCCCCCCAAAGCTGCCCATTGCGCGTGCGGTGCACGAAAGCGGTTACGCAGGCTCAAGGGAGGATTTCACCTCGTCAAGGATCCGTTTGGCTTCGGTCCCCTGCAGTTTCTGGATGTCATCTTGGTATTTCAGAATGGCACCCACCGTGTCCGCGATCACCTGCGGCGAAAGCTCCATCACATCAAGTGCCAGCAGGCATTTGGCCCAGTCGATCGTTTCGGCAACGCCCGGTTTCTTGAACAGGTCCTCCGTGCGCAATTGCTGCACAAAGGCCACCACCTCGCGCGACAGCGCATCGGCCGCTTCCGGCGCGCGGGCCTGCAAAATCTCAATCTCGCGGGCAAAGCCGGGATAGTCCACCCAATGGTACAAGCAGCGTCGCTTGAGTGCGTCATGCACCTCGCGGGTTCGGTTCGAGGTCAGGATCACGATGGGGGGCTCTGGCGCCTTGACGGTGCCCAGTTCGGGGATCGTCACCTGATAATCCGACAGGGCCTCCAGCAGGAAGGCTTCAAAGGGCTCATCGGTGCGGTCAAGCTCATCGATCAGCAGGACAGGCGCGCCGCCGGGCTGGCTTTGCATCGCCTCCAAAAGAGGGCGCGCAATGAGGTAATCATCTGAAAACAGTTCACTTTTCAGAGCGGATCGGTCTGTGTCGCCTGCCGCCTCGGCTGTACGGATCGCAATCATCTGCTCCGCAAAGTTCCACTCATACACCGCAGAGGACGCGTCCAGCCCCTCATAGCATTGCAACCGGATCAAGCGACGGCCCAGCGCGGCAGCGATCGCCTTGGCAATCTCCGTTTTGCCGGTGCCCGGCTCCCCTTCCAGAAACAGCGGTTTGCCGAGACGCAGCGACAGGAAGACAACCGTGGCAAGCGCGCGGTTGCAGACGTAGTTCTGCTCCGCCAGCACCGACTGCACATCATCAATGGAAGCGAACGGGGCGGGCTGGGTCATTGGGATCTCCTGTCGGATCGTATCTTGCGTGCGGCAGCCCAAAGGCCCGCCGTCTTACCTGGCTCTCGTTTGGCTTCAAAGTGAAGGCACAGGGCCAAAGGTCAAGGTTGGACGGGCCATTCCTTTGCGGCGGGATCATCGCTTGCGTGAACGCCGCGCAAAGTTTTTTTCGCGGAAACGGCGGATTTGCTTATTTTCGCCCCATTTTTCTGAGAACAAGGTCATAGTGAACCGGGACTACCGGTCATATATGCCTTGAGGCAGTCTCTGGACAACGACCCCAGACGAAACGGACGAGTTATGGCGCAGAAGCAGGTACAGCCCGCCCCGAGCAACACCGAGGGCGATGACATAGACCAATGGCGCAGTATGCTTGATAAGCATGGGGCCGAGCACGGCTTCCATAT